>CALRWM010000008.1:0-142345 GCA_943371875.1 Prosthecobacter debontii
CGCCACCGCCACGGTGTGCGCACGTTTTGGCTGCGAATGCGTCATCTACATGGGCAAGGTGGACATGGAGCGCCAGGCGCTGAATGTCGCGCGCATGCGCTTCCTCGGGGCCAAAGTCGTCGCTGTGACGGCGGGGCAGGCCACGCTCAAGGAGGCAGTGAATGAGGCCATGCGCGACTGGGTGACCAATGTGCGTACAACGCATTACATCCTTGGTTCCGCTCTCGGCTCCCACCCCTTCCCCATGATGGTGCGTGATTTCCACCGCATCATCGGCGTCGAGGCACGTCGCCAGATCTTGGAGCGGGAGGAGCGCCTGCCGGATCTCCTCGTCGCGTGTGTCGGCGGCGGCAGCAACAGCATCGGCCTTTTCCACCCTTTCCTGAATGACAAGGATGTGCGCATGACGGGCGTCGAAGCCGGCGGTGACGGCATCATCCCTGAGCGCCACGCCGCACGTTTCCAAGGCGGTCGTCTCGGCGTTCTGCAAGGCACCAAGACCTGGCTCCTGGCCAACGCCGACGGCCAGATCGAGCTTACCCACAGCGTCAGTGCTGGCCTCGACTACGCCGCCATCGGCCCCGAACACGCCTGGCTGCACGAGCAGGGGCGTGTGACCTACAATTACGCCACGGATGACGAGGCACTCGCTGCGTTCCAGGAACTCAGCCAGGTCGAAGGCATCATCCCCGCCCTCGAAAGCAGCCATGCCATCGCCGAAGTCCACAAAGTTGCCCCCACCATGGGGAAAGATCAGATCATCCTCGTGAACCTCTCCGGTCGTGGCGACAAGGATGTCGCGCAAGCGGCACGCATGATCTTCGGCGAGGAATTAAAGTTCTGAGATATGCTGCCTGCTCCGATAGCTGAAGACATGTCGCAGCTGAAATCGCTGCTGCATGACTCGCTCTCGCCGCATCTGCCTGCGGCGCAGAAGGACATGCGCATTCTCAATCTGGCCTGCGGGCGCTGCGATGAGGCGGAAACCTTGATCCAAGTTGGTTCTGAACTCACTCAGGGTGGCGGGGTCGAGATGATCGGCGCGGATATTCGCATCCGCGAAATCCGCCAGGCTCGCGAAACGCACAGCCATCTGCCCGCGCAGTTTTTGATCGAGGACGCCACCAGGATCGACCAGCACAAAGAGTTGAGTGATGACTTCAACATGGTCTTCCTGCGCCACCAGAACTTCTGGCACGGCCCGGAGCTGTGGAAGAAAATTTTCGATCAGGGAATCGCCAAGCTGCGCCCCGACGGCATGCTGGTGATCACCAGTTATTTCGATGTCGAGCACCGGCTCGCGCTGCGCGCGCTGGAGTCTCTGGGAATGGAAGTCGTCAGCAACAAGCGCAACAAAAACAGCCGGGCCCTGCAGGACGCTCCGGGCAAGTCCGTGGACCGCTGGGTGGCCGTTTTGCGGCAGCGGCAGGCCTGAGACAGGCTGCCAAGACCATTTACAAGGACCCCGCAAAGCGGTAAACTCCTTCCCTTCCCCCAATATTCCATGAATCGCCTTTTTTACGTCCTCACCCTTTTTGCGGCGCTTGTACTTGCCGCACCGGTGTCGCATGCGCAGTCCGTTGATGCCAGCAGCGAAGTGGCCGACCAGTACTTTCGCGGCTTCGTCCTCAACAATGAGGCCGCCGCTCTTGAAAACTCCGGTGACTTGACGCTCGCGCAGACCAAATTCAAACAGGCTGGCGAGATCATGGACAGCATCGCCCGGAATTACCCGACGTGGCAGCCGGAAATGCGGGCTGCACGTCAGAACAAAATTCAAGATGCTCTCACACGGCTGCAGTCACGTTCATTGCAGGCACAAGCCCAGGCACAGGCGGTCGCTGCTGCACCCACCGCGGCTCCAGCTCAGGCGGCAGCCGTGGCTCCAGCCCCCGTCATGCCAGTGGCCGCCATTCCCTCTCCCGGTGTTCTGGCACAACCTGCCGCCGCCATTCCCACCACCCCCGGTTCCCTGCCAAGTCTGAACGATTTGCTGAGCCAGTGGGAGCAGATGCACAAGCAGCGGGTTCTGGAACTGGAGGCGAAGACCAACCAGCAGCAGATCGACCTCGGCAAATGGCAGAACTGGTATCAGTGGGCCTCCGGAGAGATCACCACCGCACGCCAGCAAAATGACGCCCTCAGCAAAAAGGCCGGCGCTTTGGAGCAGAACATCCTCGCCATGGGCAGGGAGGTGGCAGCAGGCCAGGCCGCGCAAGGTCAGATGGCCAAGCTGATGGAAGAAAAAATGGCGGTGGATCTGGAGATGCGCAAAAATGCCCAGCGAGTGACAGCCGCTGAAACTGCGGCCAAGGAGGCCTCCCAAAAACTGGCCGATGCATCCACTCAAATGGCCGCCGCGCAGCAGGAGCGTGACAAGCTGCTCAAGGAACGTGACCAGATTGTGAAGGACCGTGATGGGGCGATTGCTCAGCGCGATGACGCGGTGAAACAGCGTGATTCAGCCATCAAGGAACGTGATGCCGCCAGCGCCCGCAGCCTGGGATTGCAGGCTGAGGTGGATACTTTGAAAAAGAAAACCGGCAGCGCCGAAATGAAGCGCCTGATTGCAGAGAATGAACGCTTGAAAAAGGAGGTCGCCGAGGCGCAGAAGCAGGTGGAAACCCTGAAGGCGGATGTCGGACGCAAGGACCAGGAAATCGTGGCCCTGCGCGGCCAGCTCACCGGCTTGCAGGGCCAGATGGCCGAACTGCGCAAAGAAAGCGCCACCTATCAGACCCAGGTGGCCGAGCTGACGAAGCAACTCAAAGAAGTGCAGAGCGGCATGGAGGACAAGATAGCCACCACGCCTGAGCTCACCCAGGAAAATGAAATGCTGCGCGGCATCATCATGCGCCAGCTGCGCACCCAGCATCGCCAGCAGGCCGCCAAGGATCTCATGATCGCCGAACTGCAGAAAATGGAGAGCGCCTCCAACGATCTCGTCAAGCAGGTCGAGGAAATGAAGAATGCGCGCATGATTCTGACACCGGAGGAGGAAAAACTTTTCTCTGATCCTGTCGTGCGGGAACTGCTGGGCCCGAAGGGAGTGCAGGCCACCCTCATCGCCAACGCATCACCTGACAGTGATAAAAAGGCGGCTCCTCCTGCGCCGACCTCCGTCGAAAAACTCATCAGCCAGGCCAACGAAAGCTACATGGACAAGGATTTCGAAAGCGCTGCCAAGCAATACCAGGATGCGCTGCGGGCCGAACCCAAAAACGTCACCGCCCTCATCGGCCTGGGCATCACACGTCAGCGTGAAAACAAACATGCCGACGCCGAAGTGTCCCTGCAGAAGGCGCTGGCCTACGATCCGACCAACGAACCCGCCTCATTCGCGCTCGGCGTCACCTATTTCAAACAGGAGCGCTGGAAGGATGCGATGACCTACTTCGAGAAGAGCCTCGCCAAACGTCCCGACAACGCCAGTGGCAGGCATTATCTCGGCATCATCGCCACCAAGCTCAATCTGATCGAACGTGCCGAACGCGAATTCAAGACGGCGCTGGCCATTGATCCCGCCTACGGCGAGGCTCATTTCAATCTCGCTGTGCTCTACATCACCTGGGATCCCCCACAGTGGGACAAGGCGCGTGCTGAGTACGGTGAAGCGATCAAAAAGGGCGTCCGGCCCGACCCCAATCTCGAAAAACTGCTCGAAGGCGGCAAGGTGTCGCAGCGTTAAGAAGAAGACGGACGCTAGGTTTCCGTCGCTCTTCTGCCATGAAAACCCTGTTCGCTTTCTTTCTCGCGGCCTCCGGCCTTGCAGCGCAAACCTTGGTCGACATCGGCACTAGGGCTGATGGTTTGGTAATCGATCTGCGCTACACCACGGCGGACAATTATTTCAAAACGGCCTTCTATCCCAAACATGCGCGCGCCTTGCTGCGCCCGGCAACGGCGGCCAAACTGGCCCAGGCACAAGTAGAATTGAAATCCCAGGGACTGAGCTTGAAGATCTGGGATGCCTACCGTCCTCTCGCCGTCCAGCGCGCGATGTGGAAAACGCTGCCCGATGCGCGCTTCGTGGCCGATCCCGCAAAGGGCGGTCGTCACAATCGGGGTGCCGCCGTGGATGCAACACTTGTCGATGCCCGTGGCATGGAACTGCCAATGCCGACAGCACACGATGACTTTTCCGAGAAAGCCGGTGCTCATTTCAAACTGGTGCCGCCCGAAGTTTTCAAGAACCGCGAAAAGCTGCAGCAAGTGATGACGAAGCACGGCTTCACTGTGTTCGAAAGCGAGTGGTGGCATTTTGACGACGCTGACTGGGAACGCTATGAGGCGCTGGACGTTCCGATGAGTACGCCCCAGGCGCAGAAGCATCTGCTGCTGGACTCACGTGTGGTCGAGACGGCGGAGAATGCCAGGCTTGTCCTCGGCACTCCGCAGAAGCATCCGGCCAATCCGCTGTTTCAGGCGGACAAGCCGTGGGAGAATTCGATGAACAACCTCTATCCCAATGTAATCTGGGACGAGGATGAGCAGATCTTCAAACTCTGGTACAAGTGCGTTCTGGCCGACAAGGAAGTCATCGCGCAGATGGATCAGCCCAGCACGGTGCACGATGTCGGCTGGTATCTGCTATACGCCACTTCCAAAGATGGCGTTCACTGGGAGAAGCCTGAACTCGGCATCCACAAGTTCGCCGGCAGCAGCGCCAACAACATCGTGGCCCGTGATTGCCCCAATGTCGGCGTGTTCAAAGACCTGCATGATGCCGATCCGGCACGACGCTACAAATTGGTGAGTGATGTCGGCCTCGGCAAACCGCAGGTGCGCTTCTCAGCCGATGGCATTCACTGGGGCGAGGCCCTGGCCGCCCACGGCTTCGGCGCACAGAACGGCGACACCCATAACAATGCGTTCTGGGACGATCGCAGCGGCAAATACCTGTGGTTCACCAAACTATATCTCGGAGAACGGCTCGTCTCCCGCTTCGAAAGCGATGACTTCCTCACCTGGAAAAATAATGGCCTCGTCCTGCGCTCCAGCATTGAGGAAGGCCGTGCCAGCCAGACCTACTGCATGCCGGTGTTCCGTTACGGCGGCATCTATCTGAGCTATGTGATGATATACCACGTCGGCAGCGGTCGGTCGGTCGATTGTGAACTGGCTTGGAGTCATGATGGCCTGCAATGGCAGCGCGTGGCCCCCGGAACACCGTTCATCCCACGCGGAGCGAAAGGCAGCTATGACAGCGAATGCATCTACGCGATGGCAGGACCGCCCATTTTAAGGGACGGCAAGCTCATGATTTTCTATGGCGGAGACGATTTTCCCCACACCGGCTGGAAGCGTCATTGCCTGCCCTGCCTGGCGACGCTGCGGCCGGATGGATTTGCAGGCTACACGCCCATCGAGATCGGAAAGTCCTCCCATGTTCTAACTCGGGAGCTGCGACTGACCTCGGAGCCAGTGTGCATCACTGCCGATGTGGCCCCTGGCGGCAGCCTGCGTTTCCTGGCCGTAGATGAGCAGGGTAAAGTCTTGGATGCCGCAGAACCTGTTTCAATGTCCGTGACCGATGCGGCGCTGAAATGGAACAAGGGTGCATTGCTGGCCCCGACTGCGCGCTTCAAAGTCGAACTCGACCACGCGGTGCTGTATGCCATCAGCGGTGGCGATTTGGTGCATGAGGAACTGCCGCGATCGGAAAATCCGTTGAAGGCTGCGACGCGTGTGATCCATCCCACTGCGACACAGACGATTTCCTTCGATGCCAGTGCCCAAGGGTGGAAGGGCGTCGATCAACTCGAACACCATGCCGCTGGGGGCGTGACAGGTGGTTACATTCATGTTTCACGCAGTGGCAGGGCGCTGCCCATCGCCCTCTCTCCGGTGACGGCCAAAGAGTCACCTCTAGCAGGTGACTGGACCCAGATCATCGGCGGCAAAGGAGCCGAGATCACCTGCCAGGTGCGTTCAGCAAAGGCGGGAGGGCGTGTGATGATCGAGCTGTTTGCAAATGACATCGCGCAGTGGCAGTTCGAGACGCAGACCACCTTTTCACCTGAGTGGACCAACGCGGCAGCCACCTTGCGCTATGACTGGGACGATGCCGAAGCGCTGGCCGCAGGCTGGAAACGCGCGGCCAACAGCTTCTCATGGACGGACACGATTCAACACATCGGCAAGGTCGTGATCGTCCCCGGCGCAGCAGGTGCGCAGGAGAGTTTCGACTTGGATGAATTGAGCGTCAGCGGATCAACCCGCTGAGATCAGGGGCGAACTTCTTCGCCGGTGGTCGCATTCGTCAGCGTGATCTGCTCCCGGTGCAATGCAGGATCGCTGCGGAAGGTGAGGCGCGCCTGATACTTGCGTTCGAGATCGACCAGCAGCTCACCATCTTCGGTCTTGAGGCGGGTCATCACCTCAGGATGCACGATGACGATGAGGCTCTTCTGATCTTCCTTGGCACGGCCCAGCACCGAGACAAGACGGCGCTGCAGCTCCACGCTCATGGTGAGCGGCGTTTTGACCTGGCCGTGGCCTTTGCAGTACGGGCAGGGTTCATAGAGCGTGGTGCCGAGGCTCTCATTGAGACGCTGGCGGGTCATCTCCATGAGACCAAACTGCGAGATGGGAAGGACCTGGGTCTTGGCCTTGTCACGCTTGAGGTGGTCCAGCATCAGCTTGTACACAGCCTGCTGGTCGCGGCGGTGTTTCATGTCAATGAAGTCCACCACGATGAGGCCGCCCATGTTGCGCAGACGGAGCTGGCGCGCGACTTCGGCGGCGGCTTCGAGGTTGGTTTCAAGCAGGAGTTTATCGACGTCCTTGTGCCCTTTGTTGCGGCCGGTGTTGACGTCGATGGAGACGAGAGCCTCGGTCTGATCGATGACAATGTAGCCACCGCAGGGCATCCAAACCTGGCGGTAGAAGGCGTTGTCGATCTGCTTTTGAATGCCGTAGTGCTCAAAGATGGCGCTCTGGCCCTGGTAAAGATTGATACGGCGTTTGGCACGGCCGGAGATGTGTGCAGCCATGCGCTGCATGCGCTCGACGGTGGCCGCGTCATCGCAGGCGACTTCATCGATGTCCTCGGTGAGAAAATCACGCACGGTGCGCTCGACAAGATCAGGCTCCTGAAAGCAGCAGACGGGCGCGTTCTGCCCGTCACGCTTGGCAACGATCTGGTCCCACTCGTCGAGGAGGATGTTCAGATCGCGCACGATGTGACGCGCACGCTTGCCGGAGGCTTCGGTGCGCAGGATGATGCCCATGCCTTCAGGCAGGCTGATTTTTTCGATGATCTTGCGGAGACGGGAGCGCTCCTTCGGGTCTTCGATCTTGCGCGAGATACCACAGGTATCATTCAGCGGCATCAGGACGAGCAGACGTCCGGCGAGGGATATGTTGGTGGTGACGCGCGGACCTTTGTTGCCCACGGGGCCCTTGGTGACCTGCACCATGATCTCGGAACCGATCGGGTACAGCGTGGGAATGTCCTTGGCCTCAATGCGCTTTTTCTTTTTGCTGCCGCCGCGATTGATCTCCTCCAGACCGGCATCCAGCGCGGCAGGAATGGCGTCCCAGAAATGCAGGAAGGCGTTTTTGTCGAAACCGATGTCGATGAACATGGCCTTGAGGCCCTGCTCAATGTTGCGGATGCGCCCTTTGAAGACGCTGCCAATGAGGCTCTGGGTGCCGACGCGCTCGATGTTGTATTCTTCGACGACACCTTTGTCGAGCAAGGCAACGCGGTTCTCCAGTTTCTCGCAGTTGATGACGAGACGCACGCCGCTTTTGATGTCGCGTTTACCTGTAAGCAGTTCTTTGATTCTTTGAACGAAGGTCAATGCCATAATATAAAGTCTCCCTGAAAATGTGATGCAGCTCTTCAGCGAAAGAGCTTGCGGAAAAATCCGCCGCCGCTGGGAGCGGAATCGGATGGTTTGGTTTCCTGGGAACCTCCCCGGTTGAAAATACCGACCCTGCGCACTGGCACGGCCTTGGGCACATTCTGTCCGGAGTTGCTTCCCGCCGATCCCGCTGAATCGGCCTTCTTTCTGATATTGGGCGTCGTATTCACACGCGGCGCGTCAGCATCAGCCGGTTCTGGCGCGGACACACCCGTGCCCACGTCACCATCCTCATCCGCGCCGAGGCCCTCGGGCACCGCAGCGTCAGCGTATTGGACGGACGCTATATGATTGAAATGACCTTCCGCAGGCTCCATCGGAGTGACATCCACGATGTACTTCGGATTGTCCAAAGCCAGACATTGTTCCAGCACACGGCGCGCCACAGGCGCTGCACAGCCACCTCCGGATTTGCCGTTTTGCACGAGCACCGCCACAGCGAATTTAGGATCCTTATAAGGAGCGAAACAGATGAACCAGGTGTGATTGTCGTCATGCTTGACGCGCTTCTCGTCGAGGCGCCAGTTCTGGGCCGTGCCAGTCTTGCCAGCGACCTCCACTCCGGTGATGCGGGCGCCTTTGCCCGTACCTGAAGGATCATTGACCACCTTCCACATGCCTCTGCGAATAACTTCGATCTCCTCGGGTTTCACGCTGGCCGAAAGATCGCCGCGGAGACTGGGTGGATTTTCCAGCACCGCCTGGTCATGATCCATCACCCGTTTCAACAGATGCGGACTCCATGCCTTGCCACCATTGGCGACCGTGGCGCTGACCGAGGCCATTTGGAGGGGGGAGGCGAGCACAAAGCCCTGCCCGATGGAGGTATTGGCGGTGAAGCCGTCACTCCAGCGCTCAGCAGGGTGATTCGCGCGAAGCCAGTCCGGGTTGGGCAGAATGCCGGGGCTTTCGTCTTCGAGTTCAATGCCGGTCCGGGTGCCGAGGCCGAGAATTTTGCCCACCTTGGTGATGTTACCGATCCCCGCCGCATTGCCATAGCGGTAGAAGAAGCAGTTGCAGGAATACTTGATGGCGTCGCTGAGACTCAGTGTGCCATGAGAGCCGCCGTTCTGGCGCTGAATCCAGCACTGCATGGCCTTGGTGCCATAGGTGACGCTGCCGCTGCAGTTGAAGTGGTTCAAATTGATGCCCGCAAGGCAGCCGGCAAACGAGATCGGAATTTTGAAGGTCGAGCCCGGCACATGGCCTTTCACCGCACGGTTGAGCAGCGGTACGGTTTTATTATCCAGCAGCGCATCCCAGTCGGACTGCTGGATGCTTGGGATAAACTGATTGGGATCGAATGAGGGAACGGAAACCATCGCCAGCACCTCGCCGGAGTTTGGATCGATCACGGCCACCGCCCCACGGCCGATCTTGGCGTCGCGCAGAGCCTTGTCGGCAATGATCTGCATGCGTGCATCAAGCGTCAGATAAACGTCGTTGCCCTTGCGAGGCTCTTCGTATTCTTCATCCACTTCACCCACGGGTCTGCCGCGCTGGTCACGCTGCATGACGCGCACACCGGGCTTGCCCCGCAGGTAGTTGTCGAAGCTTTTCTCCACTCCAGCCCCGCCGAAGTCATCCGGCACGTAATAGTCCCAGCCCTTGCGGTCTTCAGCAGAGGCGCGCTGGTCGTCTGGCAGACGCACGTAGCCGAGAATGTGGCAGGCGACTGATTTCAGCGGATACACGCGTGAGGCACGCTCGGCGACGGTGACACCCGGCAGCCCCAGATTGTGTTCGGCGATGCGGCTAAACTCAGGGAAGGTCAGATCGTCTCGGTAAACCCACGGCACAGCACCACCAAAGCTGCGATAATGCACGCGCAGGGATTCCACGGAGTAATCCTTGTGAACCCCCATCTCGATCATGCGGGCGGTGATCGTCTCTTCGAAAATTTTGTAAATATCGAGTTCGGGCTTCATCCGCTTGATGCCCCTTTCAGAAATTTCAAAGGTAATTTCCGGGATCGTCTTCTTAGGCTTGTCCTTGTTAACACGGTTGTGCTCAGCCACGGAGCGTTTGTACTCGATGACGACTTCCGCAAGATTGATGCGAACCTCAAAGCTGGCCTTGTTGGTGGCCAGCACGACGCCATTGCGGTCCTTGATCTCCCCGCGCGGACCGGGAATGCGCGCGCGTTCCTTTTTCGCCCCGGGAATCATCTTGGAAAACTCCTCCCGGCGGTCAATCTGCAGGGACCACAGCCTGAACACAAGCAGTCCAAACCCGCACATCATGGCGAGCGAGAACAGATAGAGGCGGAAGCGATATTTAACGACCATCGAAACGGTACCTCAGGCCTTCGTATTTGATTTCATAACTCGACAGGCGGGCGAGCGAATAGAGCAGCAAAAAGATGAGCGGCGCGGCAAGCATGGCAAGCAGGGAGTCGGTGATCATCTTAGACCATACGCCCGCCGGAAACTGCAGGGAACCACGCAGGAACGTGATGATGAGAAACTGCGCAAGCAGCCACACAAAGACCGCCAGGCCGACCATCAGCACCGGGAGCTCAAGACGGCCCCGTTTGAACAACGGGCGGATGCCCTGCAGCAAAGTGCCGAGCATGCCAAACAGGACGATGGAAAGGCCAAATGGCAGAGGGTGACTGCCCGCGCCCAGTTCAACGTCTGCACCGGTGCCAAACACATCCTCCGCACCTGACAGGCTCTCCAAGACTCCCGGCAGATGGCGGGCATCCCAGACAAACCCGGTGATGAACGCGAGCAGCAGCATCATCGAAAACGGTGCGGCCACGGAAGCGCTGAAGAAAAACACTGCCGGCAGAAACAGCGTGGCAAACTGGGCGATCTCCAGCCCGGGAATGAACTCCTGCACCATGAAGGTGAGCAGCAGCAGAATGATGGAGATCGGGTGAAACAACATGGCGGCTCAGGGCTTGGCGCGTGCCGGTGTCGCCGCAGGTTCCGGTGTGGGCTCGGCAACCTGCATTTCAATCACAAAGACATAATCCAAGGTGGAGAAGTCAACGGCGGGTTCGATGACGGCCTCTCCGGAAATCTCACGGTTTTCAAAACGCTTCACACGGCCCAGCAGCAGATCCGCAGGAAACACCCCGCCTTCACCGGAGGAGTAAACCCCTGCGCCGGCATTGATGTTCGAGTTGCGATGGAGGAAACGCAGATGCAGCTCAGGACGCACCTCCAGGGCGGCACGTTCGCCACCCAGGATACCCTGCTCCAGAGTTCCTTCGATTTTGGCCGACACACGGCACATTTCATCCGTGAGCAAAATCACCTTGGCCATGTGCGGGGCCAGCGTGGAGGTCTTACCCACCAGGCCGACGGATGTGATCACCGGACTGTCCGTGCCGATGCCATCGAGTGAACCCTTGTCGATGATCAAACTGTTCCACCAGGTGCTGGAGCTGCGGCGGATCACCTTGGCCGCCGTCATTTTAAAGGGGGCCGACTGCTTGAATTCGATGAGCTGACGCAGCTTGGCGTTCTCCTCGATGATCTGATTGTACTTCTGCTGAATGATGCGAAGCCGCTCCAACTGGACGCGCTGCTCATCGTTTTCCCGTTTCATTTCGACCGGATTGATCTGCGGAGCCACGGCAGACTCCGCCGCCTGCTCCATCGCCGCACTGTTGTGGATGAAAGGAGACAGCAGGCTCATGACACGAGACTGGATCTGCCGGGTGGTCGCAGTGTCAAAGGTGAACACGGCAACCAGCCCTGCCACGAAGATCAGAAGCGCGAGGATGTTGAGCTTTTTCATGATTGGCCTTTCCTCCGGGCTGCGTGCGGTGCTTTTCGGCGGATGCTTTCAAGCGGACACAGTGCAGCGCGAATGGGTCATCAGACTTCGGTCGTGCTCACTTTGCGCAGGAATTCCAACTCACTGAGCACCCGTCCGGTGCCTTCGCCGACGGCGCTGAGCGGATCTTCCGCCACATGCACTGGGAGCGCAGTTTCTTCCTGAAGCAATTTGTCGAGGCCGCGCAGCAGTGCGCCGCCACCGGCAAGCATGATGCCACGGTCCACCAAGTCGGCGGAGAGTTCCGGCGGGCAGCGTTCCAAAGTGGTGCGCACAGCGTCGATGATCGCATTGAGCGGCTCCAGCATGGCTTCGCGGACTTCCTGGCTCGTGATGGTGATGGTCTTTGGCAGACCGGCCACCATGTCGCGTCCTTTGACTTCCATGGTCGTTTCCTTGCCCAGCGGGAAGGCGGAGCCGATGCGCAGCTTGATTTCTTCCGCAGTGCGCTCGCCAATCATGAGATTGTAGGCACGCTTCATGTAATTGATGATCGCTTCGTCGAGTTCATCGCCAGCCACGCGCACGCTGCGGCTGTAAACGATGCCAGAGAGCGAGATGATCGCCACCTCCGTGGTGCCACCACCGATATCGACGATCATGTTGCCCGCAGCTTCTTGCACTGGCAGTCCCACACCAATGGCCGCAGCCATTGGTTCTTCGATCAGATAAACTTCACGTGCACCAGCCTGCTCCGCGCTTTCTTTGACCGCACGCTTTTCCACTTCCGTGATGCCGGATGGCACCGCGATGACCACGCGTGGCCCGCGCATCTTGCGCCCGCCGCCTTGCACCTTCTTGATGAAATGGCGCAGCATGGCCTCCGTCACACGAAAGTCCGCAATCACGCCGTCCTTCAACGGGCGGATGGCCGTGATGCCGCCCGGAGTTCGTCCGAGCATGCGTTTGGCATCGTCACCCACAGCGACGACTTCGTTGGTGCCGGTTTTAACCGCCACCACTGAAGGTTCTCTGAGGACGATGCCGTGATCTTTTACATAGACGAGGGTGTTTGCCGTGCCGAGATCGATGCCGATGTCTTGGGCCACGAAGCCGAAAAGTTTGCCGAACATTGAGAATAAATGGGAAAAGTGTTGATGCGTGCAGGCGTCAGAATCCAGATGCGCGACGGAGAATTCCAACTGTTTTGAGAATCACGAAAAGCCACGCGCGCAAGGCATTCTAACCCACTTTAAAGCTTAAAACCGCCTGAAAATGCGTCAAGGGATGTTTCTAAGAAGCTTGGGATTACCAAAATCAGGCCATTTTTGGCCAAAAGCCACGCTTTTCAGCCCCGGATTCGGCTGAATTTGGCCTCTTCGACTCCAAAAACTCGTCCCGCCAGGTGGTCGGCGTCCGCCCAATCCAAATTCGTCGTCGTGATGATCTTCTGCGTTCCCGGCGGCAAACAGGACAGCAGGGCCCGCCGGCGGTGGGCATCCAGTTCGCCGAAAACGTCATCCATCAGCATCAGGGGGGGCGAACCACAGGCATGCTCCAGCACCTGCGCCTGGGCGAGTTTCATCGCCAGCGCAAACGACCGCTGCTGGCCTTCCGAGGCAAAGGTGGTCGCGTCCAGATCATTCAAGCGCATCCCAATGTCATCACGGTGCGGTCCGAATGCGGTCGAACGGCTGCGCGCTTCTTCATCCCGCATCGTTAGCAGCGCCTCAAACAAGCCCAGCGCAGCATCACTCGTGCGCTGATAGGTGATGCACACATTCTCCACACCATCACTCAGCTTTGCATGTGCCAGCGACACCTCCGGCCCCAGGGCTGCGCACAGTTCCGCACGCCGCTGCCAGAGTGTTTGAGCAAAGCCGTCCATCACCCGCGCAAAGGCATCCGCCTGCCGCCACGCGATGCTCGCATCCCGCTTCAACACATGATTGCGGCCACGCAACGCACGCTCATAACCACGCAGTGCATGCAGATAATCAGGAAACATCTGGCTCGCAGCGAAGTCGAGAAACCTGCGCCGATGCTCCGCACCACCACGCAGCAAATTCATGTCGCGATGATCCATCCACACCACCACACCCGAGGCAGCCAGATAGTCCGCCGATCTGCCGCAAGTAGCACCATCAACAGCCAGCCGCCGCGTCGTGGCTGACTGCGCATAACGCAGCCGTTTGCCGCGCCAGTTCGCCTCCATCAGACACGTGGCAGCACCAAAGCGCACCATCTCGGCACGATTCGATGTTCGAGGCGATTGCAGGCGCAGCAGGACGCACGCGGCTTCGATGAGGGATGTTTTCCCCTGGGCATTCCTGCCCACCAACAGCGTCACATCGGGATGCAGTTCCAGCTTCGCCTCGGCGAAGCAGCGAAAATCGCGCAGGAACAGGTCGGATAGCATGCAGTCAGGTGGTTACGCCACACGCCGCATTTCCGGTTGCGTACCTCGGTGGCATGAAGATGAATCCCGCCCCTCTATGGAACCCATCCAAACAGTCAAAGGCTTTCGTGACTTCTTCCCTGAAGAATGCGCCGTGCGTAATTACATTTTCGACACCTGGCGCTCCGTCGCACGCCGCTATGGTTTCATGGAGTATGAAGGCCCGGTGCTTGAGAACACGGATCTGTTTCGCAAGAAGAGCGGTGACGAGATCACCAGCCAGCTTTTTTGTTTCACCACTCAAGGCAAGGATGATGTCTCCCTGCGCCCGGAGGTGACCCCTTCCCTGGCACGCATGGCCACCGCACGTCAGCGTGACTTCAAGAAGCCCATCAAGTGGTTTCAAATCGGCTCCTGCTTCCGCTATGAGGCGCCACAGGCAGGACGCACGCGCGAGTTTGTACAGTTCAATGCAGACATCCTTGGGGATGCCTCGCCTGCAACGGATGCAGAGCTGATCGCGATGGCCATTGACGTGATGCGGGAGTTTGGCGTGAGCTCTGAGGACTTCGAGATCCGCCTGAGCAATCGCGAAATCTGGAACGGCTTTCTGACCCAGTTCAACATCACCGCCGAACACACTGCCACTTTCCTGCAGATCATAGACAAGATCGAGCGGGCCCGGTCCGAGGAGACGGAGAAGAAGCTCAATGGCATCGGCCTCACGCTTGCGGATGTGCGCGCTTTCATGGCCTCCGCAGATGAAAATCACCCGGCCTTCGCGGCATTGCGCGAAAACCTCAGCGCACGCGGCATCTGGCAGCACGTCCGCATTGATGCGACCATCGTGCGCGGCCTGGCTTATTACACGGGCACCGTGTTTGAAGTGTTCGACCGCAAGCACGGCCTCCGTGCCGTGGCCGGCGGTGGCCGCTATGACAAGCTCTGCTCCCTGATGAGCGATGGCAAGGTGGACATGCCTGCCGCAGGTTTTGCGATGGGCGACGTGGTGCTCAAACTGCTTCTCGAGAAAACAGCCGGTGCGCAAATGAAGCTCACCAGCGCCTTGCTTGCTGCGAGCAGCATCGATGCCTACGTCGTGGTGGTGGACGAAGCCCAGCGCCCGCACGCACTCGCCGCCGTCCAGGCCCTGCGTGCCGCAGGCATCCGCATCGACTACAGCTTTGGCGCTCAAAAAGTCGGCAAGCAGTTTCAGGCAGCTGAAGATCGCAAAGCCCGCTTCGCAATCGTCTTCGATGCCGAGTACCCCGAGGTCGTCATCAAGAACTTGATCGCCCGCTCGCAGAGCTCCGTGCCGGTGGCTGGTCTGGTCGAAGAAGTGCAGAAGCTGCTCGCCGAACCCGCGATTGGCCCGTTGATCGCTTAATAGGCGGGCAAGCAAGTGGTCTTCATGAGCGTTGGTTTGAGCCAATCTCATGAAGTCCCTCCTGTTTCTTCTCGGCCTCGCTGCAATCTCCGCACAGGCACAACCGGCCTTCCGCGCAGGCGTCTCCGCCATCGACATCACGCCCACGACGTTCCCACGGATCATCGCGGGCGGCTTTCTCGAAGGACGTGGCGACAAGATCGCCGACCGGCTGCATGTGCGCAGCTTTGTGCTGGATGACGGGAAGATGAAGATCGCCTTCGCCATCGTGGACACCTGCATGATGGAGCAGTCGCTCATTGACGAGGCCAAGGCGCTCGCATCCAAACAGTGCGGCATTCCGGTGGACCGCATGATGGTCAGCGCCACGCACACGCACTCCGCACCGGCGGCCATGGGCTGCCTCGGCACGCGCAAGGACACGGAGTATGGCAAATTCCTCACGCCAAAAATTGCCGAAGCCATCGTGGCGGCAGACAAGGCTCTGCAGCCCGCGCGCATCGGCTGGGGCAGCTTTGATGACTGGGAGCACACGCACAATCGCCGCTGGATTCGACTGCCCGGCAAGGAAGTCGTCGATCCCTTCGGCCAGCCCACCGGCCGCGCGAACATGCACCCCGGCTACCTCAGCAAAGACGTCGTCGGCCCCAGCGGTCCGGTCGATCCGCAGCTCTCCGTGATTTCGCTGCAAACTGCGGATGGCAAACCACTTGGCGTACTGGCGAACTATTCGCAGCACTACTTCGGCAGCGGTCCGATCTCATCGGATTATTACGGCCTGTTCTGCAAACACCTGGCCGACAAGCTGGGCCAACCAGGCGAAGGCAATGGCGCCTTCGTCTGTGCGATGAGCCAGGGCACCAGCGGTGACCAGATGTGGATGGACTACGGCGCGGAGAAAAAGAACATCACATTGGACGCCTACGCCAGCGCTGTCGCAGACAGCGCCATGAAGGCGCTACAAAAGGTGGAGCATCTCGAATATACTCCGCTGGGCATGGTGGAGAAAACGCTGGAACTCGGCTACCGAGTCCCTGACGCAAAGCGCCTCGCATGGGCACGCCCCATTGCCGCGAAGATCGAGAATGACGTGCCGAAGAACAAGGAGGAAGTCTATGCCCGTGAAGCGCTGATCCTGCATGAGCGGCAGAAGACGAGCGTAAAGCTGCAGGCCATCAGCATCGGGAATCCTGGCATGGGTGAACTGGGCATCACCACGCTGCCCAATGAAGTCTATGCGCTCACTGGCCTGCTGCTCAAATGGACATCCCCTTTTCAGAACCACTTCAACATCGAACTGGCAAATGGCGCGGAAGGCTACATCCCGCCGCGTGAGCAGCATGCGCTGGGTGGCTATACCACATGGCCGGCCCGCACTGCGGGACTTGAGGTGGAGGCGAAGGAAAAGATTCGCACCGCCTTGCGCGACATGCTGACTGAGCTTGATCTGGCTCCCGGCAGGGGCATGAGCGAAGACTGCCCTCCTTACACCTCGGCAATTATCGACTCCCATGTCGATTTGTTCATCGATTTTCAATCGGGCATGCGAGATCTTTGTGCAGTGCATACAGGTGCCAAAACGGTCGTGAAAGGCGGACATGCGCTCTGGCTTCCCGGCTTTAACGCAGGGCGGGGATATGGAGATGAATCGGCCCTCAAGCCTCAACAAGTCCAAGTGCCACGCGACAAGATCAACCGCTCCATACACCTCGCGGGCGGACATCTTGAAACGTCCAACCTCAAACTTGGAACACAGGCAAGCGCCGCTGTCTGGTTCTGGCTCGGCCACGAAAGCGGCGCAAGTGATCGCACCGGCGAGTTGATCAGCGCGCTCGGTGTCAGCTTGAAGGCGCATCAGGATGCAAATCATCGCGTGCGGCTCACGCTGGGCGGCGAGGAATCAAAGGAGGAGCTGTTTGCCGACGACTGGCATTTGGCAGTGCTTGTGCGCGACGGTGATTCGGTGCGCGTTCACATCGACGGCGCGACAAAGCCTTCGCTGGAAGGCAAACCCGGCACAGTGAACGAGACCCTGCTCTTTGGCAGAGGACTTGAAGGAAGACTGGATGAAATCTCAATTTGGAACAGGTTGATCGAACCCTCGTTGGTCGCAAAACTGTGGGACATTTCGAAGGTGGCTGAAGACAACGCGCGGCATGCAGTCACGCGGAAGGAGCGGGCCAAGCAAGCGCAGACGCAAACCTCGGCGTTGTTGCAAGGGCATGCGAACTGGTCTGCATCCATCCGGTTTCGCAATACCAAGGCGAACGACGTGAGTGCTGTGACGGCCTACCTCATTTCCCGCGGACCTAAAGGCGACACTCAGGCGCCGGGAGACCATCTCGGCATCGGCGGCAGCTACAAGGACTCGCAGCCCGGCAGGTTGTTTGTCTATAATGGCAATGCAGCGAGTCAAATCGTGCGCGGACAGACAATCATCCAGCCTGGATCATGGAACGACGTTTCGCTGGAACGCAGCGGCTCACGCGTGAAGGTCATGTTGAATGGCAAAGTGGAGATCGATGCCGAGCTTCCCGTCACCGCGCCGGGCGCGACTGAGTTGTTCTTTGGCAAGCGCTGTGATGACCTCGCTCCACTGGAAGGTGCGTTCTCGGATGTGGTGGTGGCTGGTTTGGAAAAGCCGGCCGCTGCCAAGCCTGCACCTAAGGTGGAGCTCGCCTCGCAGCCTCTCTCCCCAGAGGAATCAGCCAAGAAGTGGCATGTGCGTGAAGGCTACCGCCTCGAACTCGTCGCAGCGGAGCCTGTGGTGCTGGATCCCGTGGCGTTTGACTGGGATGACAAAGGCCGGCTGTGGGTCATCGAGATGGCGGACTACCCGCTGGGCATGGATGGCAACGGCAAGGCGGGCGGGCGTGTGGTGATGCTGGAAGACAGCAACGCGGACGGTCGCTATGACAAGCGCACGGTGATCGTGAACGATCTGAGCTATCCCACCGGCATCCTGACCTGGCGCGATGGCGTCATCGTGACCGCCGCTCCGGACATCTTCTTCATCAAGCCAAATGGCGAGAAACAGGTGCTCTTCACCGGCTTCAGCACAGGCAATCAGCAGCTCCGCGTCAACGGCCTGCGCTGGGGCATGGACGGCTGGGTGTACTGCGCGGCGGGCGCACACCATGGCGGCTACAACAAAGGCACGCAGATCGAATCCAAGCTCACCGGCGAGAAGATCGATCTCGGCAGCCGCGATTTCCGCTTCAAGCCGGACACGGGCGCATTTGATCCGCAGAGCGGACCATCTCAATTCGGTCGTGCCAAGGATGACTGGGGCCACTGGTTCGGCGTGCAGAACAGCTTTCCGCTCTGGCACTACGTGCTGCAGGACCACTACCTGCGCCGGAATCCGCATGTCATTCCGCCGGACCCCATTCACCAGCTCTTTCCGCGCAATCCGTCGGTCTATCCCGCCAGCAGCATGGAGAAACGTTTTCATAGCTTCGACCAGTCGGGCCGCTTCACCAGCGCCTGCGGCATTGAGGTGTATCGGGATCGCCTGCT
Organism: Prosthecobacter debontii; assembly: GCA_943371875.1. Classification (GTDB taxonomy): domain Bacteria; phylum Verrucomicrobiota; class Verrucomicrobiia; order Verrucomicrobiales; family Verrucomicrobiaceae; genus Prosthecobacter; species Prosthecobacter debontii_C. The sequence goes on from CALRWM010000008.1 coordinate 18,905, forward strand.
GTTCAACGATGGCAAAACCCACGCCTTCACCTGCGAACCTTTTCACAACGTCGTGCAACATCACATCCTCGAAGACGACGGCGTCACCTTCAAAGCCGTTCGCGATCCGGCCGAGTCAAAGATGGACTTCCTCGCCAGCGAAGACCGCTGGTGCCGCCCCGTGATGGTGCGCACCGGACCCGATGGCGCGCTCTGGGTGGCGGACATGTACCGCTACATGATTGAGCATCCGCAATGGCTGCCGCAAAACGGCAAGGACGAGCTGCTGCCGCATTACCGCGAGGGGGATGACAAAGGGAGGATTTGGCGGATCACGCGCGCTCCAGAACCGCCTAAAGGCGGGACTACAATACGAGATTTGAGTTCCTCGAATGGCTGGCAGCGTGACAAGACGCAGATGCAGCTGGCGTGGAGCGGTGAGAAGGCTGCCCTCAAAGATCTGCTCCAATCCAAGCAGCCCCAAACGCGGGCACAGGCCGCGTGGACATTGCAGGCCATGAAGAAGCTCAGCACCGCCGCATGTTTGTCTCTGCTGGCCGATGCATCACCACATGTGCGTGAGCAGGCATTGCAGATGGCAGAGAAGCTGGAGTGGGAAGGTGCGGGAGCATCGCCACTCCAAAAAGCGCTGACGAAACTCGTGAACGACAAGGACGCGAAAGTGCGGCTGCAACTGGCCTGCACCCTCGGTGAACTGAAAGGCGACTGGGCGGCTGATCTGCTGGCGCAACAGCTGCGTGAAGCTCCCGCAGACTCCTCTCTTCAAGGCGCGGCACTGAGTTCGGTGATGCCTCATTTGGAGGGTGTTTGCACACGCTTTCCTGAAAGTGCGGCGCCGGAAAACAACCAGGTCATCGGCATGCTGTTCCGCTGCGCTTTGGCAGTGAAAAATGAGCAGGCGATCGCCACGCTGCTGTCTCACAAGGGAGCTCAAAAACATGCCACCGAACTGCTTGCCGTCCTTGATGAAAAAGGACTCTCGCTGTCCGCATTCACACAGCAGGTGACATCGGCAGAGGCGCAGCAGGGATTGAAAAAAATGGCGGACCTGCTCCACACGGCGGCAGAAGAAGTCAAAGCGGCCAAGGAGGCTCCACCCATGGCGGCAGTGGTGCTGCTGGCCTCAGACCGTGAACATCGCGAGATGGTGAAGACCCTGCTGCCGGAACTCTGGAAGAAGTCTGCAAACACCGAGGTGCTGCGTTTGGTGGCAAAGCTGCAGCCAAAAGACGGACCCGAATTCCTGCTGGCAGGCTGGAATGAACGCACGCCGGCGGTGCGCATGCAGATCATCGAGACCCTGCTCTCCAGCGATGCCTGGACTCTGGCGCTGCTGCAGCGGCCGGAGGCGAAATCATGTGACGCGGCACTTCGCGCGCGGCTGACGAAACACCCGAAAAAGGAAATCGCCAAGCAGGCTGCGGCGGTGTTTGCGGATGCCACGAGCGCCACGCGTGCAGCAGTGGTGGAGAAGTTCAAACCCGCACTGAAACTGACAGGCGATGCGGCGAAGGGAAAAGCGATGTTTGCTCAGGTATGCATCAGCTGTCACAAGCTGGACGGCGTGGGCCTCGAACTGGGGCCGGATCTGCGCAGCGTGGTGCAGCATGATGCGGAGAAGCTCATGAACTCCATCCTCGATCCAAGCGCGATCATCGAACCCGGATTCATGGCGTATCATTGCACGCTCAAAAACGGCGAGCAGCTCTATGGCGTGATCGCCACGGAAACGAGCGCGAGCCTCACGCTGAAGATGGCGGGGAATCTGACGAAGTCCGTGCTGCGCAGCGAGATCGCGAGTTTGCAGAGCACGGGCACCTCGCTGATGCCAGAAGGCCTTGAGGCCGCGCTCACGCCGCAGTCACTAGCGGATTTGATCGCGTATTTGAAGGTGCCGAAGTGAATGCGCGCAGGATTTGAAGTGCGCGGTTAGAGTTGCTCCTGGCTCCGCGTATTGAACTCCGATGTCATCTCCCGATCATCCCTGCTCCGGCCACAGCGCCCCGCATGCATTCACGTTCATGAATCCGCGTCTGCGGGATGGCGTGGTCGTCCACAGCCGGCGCTCGGTATTGAAGACGAGCCTCGCAGGCCTGGGGGGCCTCACCCTGCCTGCGCTGACGAAGCTGCGTGCGGAGGGAAAGACCACCAAGAGCGGCAAAGCGGTGATCCTGCTCTGGATGACGGGCGGCCCCTCGCAGATCGACACCTGGGATCCGAAGCCAAACCGCCCGCGTGAGATTCGCGGCCCGTTCAAAACGATCCCCACCAAGCTGCCCGGCACGCATATCTGCGAGTATCTGCCCAAGCAGGCCGCCATGCTGGACAAGTTCACGCTCATCCGCTCGGTGGACTGCCGCTTCAGCAATCACGAGCCCAACATGGTCATGCAGACCGCGAACCTCGCCAACGAGCCGCGCACAAATCCGAAAGCGAAGTATTATCCCTCCTTCGGCAGCATCGTGGCAAAGCATCGCGGGGCCAATCATCCGGCCATGCCGCCATATGTCGTGCTAAACATGAAGTCACGCTCGCACGTCGCATGGGGCGGCTACCTCGGCACGCAGTATGATCCCTTCGATGGCAGCAGCGCCACCAAGCTCTTCCAGCTTCCCTCCGGCCTCAGCATGGATCGCCTGCAAGCGCGCCAGACGCTGAGCAAACAAATGGACGGCCTGCGCGCCGAGATCGATGCCAGCGGCATGATGAGCGCGATGGACAGCTTTTCGCAGACCGCCTTCGACATCGTCGCCGGTGGCCGGGCGCAGGAGGCTTTTGATCTGAGCAAGGAGCCGCAAAAAGTGCGCGACCGCTACGGCGACCATGACTGGGCCAAGCAGGCGCTGCTCGCACGCCGTCTCGTGGAGCGCGGTTCATCCTTCGTCACCATCGATCTCAGCAATCACGGCGCCTCCGGCACTTGGGATAATCACGGCGACAACATTCCGCCCTACGGTGGCATCTGGAATGGCCTGCGCCCGCTGCTGCCAGTGTTTGATCACGTCATCACCACGCTCGTCAGTGATCTTGCCGAACGCGGCATGCTCAATGACACGCTCATCATCACCATGGGCGAGTTTGGCCGCACGCCCACACTCGGCACGCAGGGCAGCACCGATGGCCGCAACCACTGGCCCTACGTCATGTCCATGTCACTCGCCGGTGGGGGCTTCCGTCATGGCCAGGTCATCGGTGCCTCTGACAAAGACGGCGGCCAGATTGATGAACGCCCCGTCACGCCAGGCGATCTCGCCGCCACCATCTACCACCACATGGGCGTCCCGCTGGATACGATCTACACCGATCATCAGGGCAGGCCAAACTTCATCGTGGATCAGGGTGCACCGTTGCGAGAGCTTATCTGAAGCTGAGCGTTCAGCTCTGCCCTCTAGGGCCGCAGCCTATCCACGCACTCTCCTTTCATTCTTTACATGATGATGGCCAGGTGTCAGGCTTCGTCATCGTTCGTGTCCACACATGCAGATGACTGTCGCTGTTCCCAAAGAAACCCATGCGGGAGAAACGCGCACCGCCCTGGTGCCTGAACATGTGGCCAAGCTTGTGGCCCTGGGCGCAAAGATCGAAGTGGAAGCAGGCCTCGGGCTTTCCTGCGGCCACAGTGATATGGATTACACGAGAGCAGGCGCAGCAGTGCGGACAGACCGCGCGGCGATGCTGGCTGCGGCGGATGTCATCCTCCAGGTGCGCAAGCCCATGCTCGATGAAGTGAGCGCCCTGCGTGAAGGCACGGTGTTCATCGCCTTGCTCGATCCGTTTCAATCGCCTGAATTAATCCGCGCGCTGGCGGCCCGCAATGTGAGCGCCATCAGCATGGAGATGGTGCCGCGCAGTACGCGGGCGCAGAAGATGGATGTGCTGTCCTCACAGGCGAGTCTCGCGGGCTATGCCGCCGTGGTTGTCGCCGCAGGGCAGTCCGGCAAGATTTTCCCCATGATGATGACGCCGGCAGGCACGATCAAGCCGGTGAAGGTTTTCATCATCGGTGCAGGCGTGGCAGGATTGCAGGCCATCGCCACAGCCAAACGCCTCGGCGCGAAGGTGGAGGCCTTTGATACGCGGCCCGTCGTGGAGGAGCAGGTGAAATCACTCGGCGCGAAGTTTGTGAAAATCGACGTGGGTGAGACCGGGCAGACGGAAGGCGGTTACGCCAAGGCGCTGACGGACGATCAGCTCAAGCTCCAGCGCGAAGGCATGGCACGCGTGTGCGCGGAGTCGGACATCGTCATCACCACGGCGCAGGTGTTTGGCCGCCGTGCGCCAGTGCTGCTCACCAGCGAGATGCTGGATGCCATGAAACCGGGCAGCGTCGTGGTGGATCTCGCCGTCGAAAGCGGCGGCAACGTCGAAGGCGTGGTGGTGGATCAAATCATCGAGCGCAAGGGCGTGAAGATCGTCGGTATCGCCAGCCTGCCGGGCCGTGTACCGGTGCATGCCAGCCAGATGTACTCGTCCAACGTCACCGCATTGCTGACGGAGTTCTGGGACAAGGAGACGCAGGCGCTGAAGCTGAACCTGGACGATGACATTCTCAAAAGCTGCGTCGTCACCCATGGAGGCCGCATCGTGAACGACAAACTCGCCACCGCCACCTGACATGCCATGACCGTGGAAATGCTCATCTTTGTCATCTTCGTGCTGTCGGTTTTCCTCGGCTTTGAACTCATCTCCAAGGTGCCGTCCATGCTGCACACACCGCTGATGTCCGGCACGAATGCGATCCACGGCATCATCCTTCTCGGCGGCATGCTGGCGCTGGCCGAGGCCGATGGCTTCCTGCAATCCGCCGCCGGATTCGCCGCCGTCGTGCTGGGTTCCGCCAATGTCTTCGGCGGCTTCATGGTCACCGACCGCATGCTGCAAATGTTCAAACGCAAGAAGTGAGACAACCGGAACAAAGTGGAGATAGACGAAGTCAACCGCCCCCATGATCACCTCCTTTGCCTTTCTGCTCGCTTCTGTTCTCTTCATTCTCGGCATCAAACTGCTGGCCTCCCCCAAGACTGCTCGGCGGGGAAATCTCATCGCTGGTCTGGGCATGGTGCTCGCCCTGCTGGCGGTGCTGCCGCAGTTGCATGGCTCGCACGGTGAAGGCGTGTCACTGTGGAAGTGGCTCCTCATTTTCGTCGGCATCCTGCTTGGCCTGGTCGTGGGTGCAGCAGGCGCCTACAAGGTAAAGATGACCGCCATGCCGCAGATGGTGGCTCTCTTCAATGGAGCCGGTGGTGGCGCAGCGGCACTGGTGGCGGCAATTGAATTCGCGCATGTCACTTCGGATTCGAGCCTTAAGTTTGTGGTTTCGATGCTTTGCGCCGCCATGATCGGTGCGGTGTCTCTGTCCGGCAGTATCATCGCCTTCTTCAAGCTGGAAGGCCATTTCGACAAACCGGTGACGTATCCCGCGCAGCAGTTGCTGAACGGCCTGCTCTTCTTGGCCAGCCTCTTGCTCGCGATCATGATGGCAGCGGGCTCGCACAGCATGGTGCTCATGTGCTTGTTCCTGGTGATCGCGCTCGCCCTCGGCGTCCTGATGGTCATGCCCATCGGCGGCGCGGACATGCCGGTGGTCATTTCACTCTTGAACTCTTTCACCGGCCTCGCCGTTGCGGCGGATGGTTTTGCCATCGACAACGTCGCCATGATCATCGCCGGCACGCTCGTCGGCTCCTCCGGCACCCTCCTGACCCTGGCCATGTGCCAGGCCATGAACCGCCCCGTGACGAATGTGCTCTTCAGCGCCTTTGGCAAAGTGGATGCCACCGCCAGCGCAGCAGCCGCTGCCACGGGCAGCGTGAAATCCGTACAGGCGGATGAGGCCGCCCTGCTGCTCGGCATGGCAGGACGGGTGGTCATCGTGCCCGGCTACGGTCTCGCCGTGGCGCAGGCGCAGCATCAGGTGCGGCAGCTGGCGGATGAACTCGCCAAAAAAGGCGTCGAAGTCAGCTTTGCCATCCATCCCGTCGCCGGACGCATGCCCGGCCACATGAACGTGCTGCTCGCCGAGGCCGATGTGCCCTATGATCAGCTGATTGAAATGGAAACGATCAACCCCGAGATGGAGCGCGTGGACGTCTGCCTCGTCATCGGCGCCAACGACGTGGTGAATCCCGCCGCGCACGAAGACAAATCCAGCCCCATCTACGGCATGCCCATCATCGAAGCCGAAAAGGCCGGCACCGTGATCGTCATGAAGCGCAGCATGGGCAAAGGCTTCGCCGGCATCGAAAACGCCCTCTTCCTGCGCGACAACTGCCGCATGCTCTTCGGCGATGCCAAAGCCTCGCTGCAGGAGCTGGTGTCGCTGGTAAAGGCGGGGTAGGCTTCGTAATGACGCGAGAACTGAGATGAGGACGCTTGGAAAGCGGATCACCGCATGTTATCTGCATTGATGCGCATTCATGTGGTCAGTGATCTGCATCAGGAATTCGGCGAGGTGCCGTTGCCAAGGGTGGATTGTGACTGCGTGGTGCTGGCAGGAGACGTCTCCACCAAGACCAATGGGCTGAAATGGATTCTGCGGGAAATCACGGATGTTCCGGTCATCTACATCTGCGGGAATCACGAGTTCTACGGCGAGAATTATCCCAGCCTTTTTGACAAGCTGCGCGAGCAGTCCCGCGGCACCCATGTTCACTTCTTGGAAAACGAGTCCGTGACAATCGGGGGCGTGCGATTCTTCGGCAGCACTCTCTGGACGGACATGGCGCTCATGGGTGATTGGATGGACGGGGCGGCAGCGGCCGCAGCCGAGATGAATGACTACAAAAGAGCGCGCAACTCCAGTCGCGGATACAAACGCCTCTCACCTCGTGACACTCGTCTGGCACATCTGGCGTCGGTTCAAGCTCTGAGAGACTTCCTCAACAGCGGCGATCCACGTACTTCCGTTGTCGTCACTCATCATGCCCCTTCCCTTTTGTCACTGCCTGAACGCAGGCGCACTGAGCCGATCAGCTGTGCCTACGCCTCCCATCTCGACGCTTTGATTCACGAGTTTCAGCCACAGCTCTGGATTCATGGCCACATTCATCACAACAACGACTACCGCATTGGAGAAACACGCATTCTGGCGAACCCTCGGGCTTATCCGGATGCTCCCAATAAGGGCTTCATCCCAGATCTCACTGTCGAGATCGCGTCCGAAACACCCTCCTAGCACTGGCACAAATCAGTTCGCACACCACATTCCCACCATGCGCCTCCTCCTCACCGCCCTCTTCCTTGCCACAGTCATTCATGCCCAGCAGCCTGCTGCGCCAAAGCCGAAACCGCAGGCCTTCACAGACCCGGCACAGACCAACGCTGATTTCGCCATTCAGGGCGAGTATGTCGGCGAAATCGACGGCAAAACCTACGGCGTGCAGGTCTGGGCGCAGGGCGGCGGGAAATTCGAGGCCGTGAGCCATCTCGGCGGCCTGCCCGGCGCGGGCTGGGATGGAGACCGGGCCACAATCACCCGTGTCATCGGCACACGGGCCGAAGGCGAAAAGAGTGCGGCATTTGAATCGCCAGATGGTTCCATCAAAGCCGAGGTGAACGGCGCGAGCATCCTGGTGAACAATGCTGACGGGTTGAAAATCATGGAACTCAACCGCACGAACCGCGAATCACCCACCCTGGGCGCCCAACCGCCGGAGAACGCTGTCGTGCTCTTTGACGGCAAGGGCGTGAACCGTTTCCCCAAATCGCGTGTGGATGAAAAAATCGGCGCTCTGATGGAGGGCATCACCAGCGAGGACACGTTTGGCGATTGCAGCCTGCATGCGGAGTTCCTCCTGCCCTACATGCCTGACGCCCGTGGCCAGGGCCGGGGAAACAGCGGTCTCTATCTGCAAGGCCGCTATGAGGTGCAGATGCTCGACAGCTTCGCCCTCGAAGGGAAGGACAACGAGTGCGGCGGCCTGTACAAGATCGCTTCTCCGAAAGTGAACATGTGCCTGCCACCCCTCACCTGGCAGACTTACGACATCGACTTTACCGCCGCCCGCTACGATGCCGGAGGCCAGAAGACCGCGAATGCCAGGATCACAGTCAAACACAACGGCGTGGCGATTCACGAGACCCAGGAACTGCCCGGCGCGACGACCTCAGCCCCCAACAAAGAAGCAAACACCCCGGGGCCAATTTACCTCCAGAACCACGGAAATCCCGTCCGTTACCGCAATATCTGGGTGGTTCGAAAGTAGTGCGAGCCAGCCTACCTCGACTTTGTTAAGTCACCAGAGGGCATCAAATCCATCGGGAAGTCCTGCGGCATCACATTTTATGCCTTGGCAGGCTGTCACTGCCTTTCGTCATCCCACTCCGCTTGACACCAGTCCCAACGGGACTGCGCATCATAGCGAAGGGTTGCCGAGCCTCAGCGAGGCTACCCTGGTACAAGAAGTTATCACCGGAAAGCAAACCCAGCGCACTCACGACACACCAAGCTCACCAGCAGCGTCTGCATGCAGCTCCGCCACACAATAGTTGCTCTCAGCCGCCCCACACTCACGAACGCCGCTTGAGCAACAACCACAGCAGGCCACCAGCCGCCACGATCAAGGTGACGATCACACTCCACGGCGTTGATGAGGGCGGTTCTTCGTCTGGCGCTCGAGTAGGCTTTGGTGTTGGCACTGCCTTTGTTGTAGGTGGCAGAGAGGCGCTTGGCAAAGGCGAGGTGATGTCTGGTTGAGTTGGCGCGACTGATGCTCCCTGATCCTTTTGAGGTGTGACAGCGCCTATAGTTGAGGCCCGTGCTTCTTGGAGCACAGATTTTTCCCATTGTTCGTCTCCGTCTTGGTCAGCTCGCTTGATTGCCACTGCCATGTTGACGATTAGCTGCCTCAAGAACTGACGATGAATCAGATAAGACTCTGTTCCCCCAGTTGTGACTGTGGGCTGCTCATCGAAGACAGTTACAAAGGTGTTTAGTGCTTCCCCACTTGTTTTCCCTTTCAGCTTCTTAGCGGCAAGCAACTGGATTTCAGGGGACTGATGCCTCAAAGCCTGAACGATGGATGATAACTGTGCTTCGGCATTCGCACCTTCAATGAGGCGTTGAACAGTCGCAAAGTCGAGTTTTGACCAGTCTTGATTCATGTCTGTTTGTTGACCTTTTGTTGATGCTTGCAGCCAAAGGCCAAACACGGCTAGCAGACAGAGGTTTCGTAGAAAGTTCATACGGTTTACCAGCCTGCATTGTTGAGTTCTTTGACGCTCTGATCATTGTCCCATTGCCCATTTGCCTTCTTCATCTTGAAGTGCATGCGCCATAAAAAGTCATCAGAGATGCGAAACCATTTCTTGTTAATCTCCAAACGATTGAACTCTCGGAAATGCAGTCGCCATTCGACAGTATCTCCATTGCTTCCTGCGGCATGAGAGATTCCCAAGCCAGGCTGGTCGAAGCCATTCAGCTTGGAGCCGTTGGAATAAGGATCGTTGTTCTCGTCGCCTGTTGATCTGTCATCATTCCCTTCTACGCGATCCTGCGGGTAGGTGACTCCACCCACTGGAGCCGGTTGCGTGAATTGTGCACCAGCAATACCAGCAGGATTAATGAGGTTGGTCCTCATCTGACGTGAAGTGTCCCATTTTTTGTCTGCACCTCCTGACAAGGGAGCGCCTGTCCAATGATTACCGCCTGGAACAAGGGTTGCATTAGCACCTGATAAATCAGGTCGTTCTTGCTCTGTGATAATCGAAGACGGTTGGATGGGATTCTCGAAGCTGTAGCCACCGTTGATAAACAATCCCGCCTGACCTCCGCCTATATTGACCGGGTTTTGCACTGCTATTGGAACATCTGTGGTTGTGGTCGTTGACCACACTACCCACACATTCATCTGAGCCGCAACAGTGCCACCCTGCTTCGTCTTGATCTTCACTTCAGTTTTGCCCGCAGTGTCACGCATCACTTTTCGTTTGTCGGCGGTGCTTCCGGCTTCTCCGCCTTCCCATTCAAGCAGCTGAGTGAAGGTTGCGGTATCGGCGCCAACGGCCTTCAACTCGACGTAATCTTGATTCAGCTCAGTGGACTTCTTCGGCGTGACGAAGTGCTTGACAGTGCTGCCTGCTTTGGCTGACTTCACCACGTCACCAACCACTCCGGCCATGTTTGCGTCTGGCTCTATGTCAATGGGGAGGAGGGCCGCCGCCAGCGTGCTAGGCAGCAAGGCATCGCTCACATTCTTCGCCCCCAGCTCAATCTGCACGCTCGTCGTCCCGCTCGCCTTGCCTTGGATCGTTTCGATCTTCACGACCGCCACCGGGCTCAGCCCCAGATACGTCGTGCCATTCGTCGCCGACTGCTGCCATTCCCCATGCAGTTCATTCACATGCTTCTCTCCCTCGATCACCGTACCGCCCGCTGGCGTGATCTTCCAGTCCACCACATCATCAAATTGCGATGCCGTGCCCGTGTAGTGCGGATACTCATCACTCGTCGCAGCGATCACCACCATGTAGCTCCGCTCCCCCTGCGGCAGCGTGATCGTGAGTTGCTTCGTCTTGCGCACGCCTGCGGCACCATCTCCCACCACTTCCACCGACTCAAACGCCGGGCGGCTGCTCGCACTCTTCGCATCCGTTCCCTGCTTGATCTCGCTCTTGTCGCTTATGCCATCGTTGTCACTGTCCGCCGCGTTCGGATTCGTCTGGTAGGTGTTGATCTCAGCGTCGTCGTTGAGCCCGTCGTTGTCACTATCCTTGCTCAATGGGTTGGTCAGGTGCGTGTTCACCTCCGCGCTATCACTGAGCGAATCACCGTCCGTGTCCCAGTTCATGGGGTCGGTGAAATAAATGAGCACCTCAGCCGCATCACTGAGCCCGTCGCTATCACTATCGGCCAGACTGGGATTGGTAAAGTAAACGTACGCCTCCGCATAGTCCGAGAGGGTGTCAGCGTCCGTGTCCCCAGCGCGTGGGTTGGTGCCGTAGTTGTACTCCTCCAGATTCGTCAGCTCGTCACCATCCGGGTCTCCTTCTGCGCCGTTCATGCCGAGCGTGCTTTTCGCATCGAGATTATTCGCCAGCTCCCAGCCATCCGGCAGGGCATCCCCATCCGTATCGGCACTAAAAACATCTAGCCCCGCGTTCAACTCTGCTTGGTTTGAAACACCGTCATAATCAAAATCGGCCGCCTCTGCCGTCCCGCTGTAAACTTGGTCCGTGTAGCGCAGCCGCCAGAACTGGCGTGAGTCCGAGCACGAAAAGTTCATGCCCGTGACCGCTGCCGCACCGCTCATCACCACCGGCACATACTGCCACGTCATCAGATCAAACGACTGCTGGATGAAATACGTCCGCCCCGCCTGCCCCCACCACGAGAGCGTGAATACCCCCGTCGTGGCGCTCGTCGTCACGCGCTGGCCCTCGTTCAAATCCGTCGCCGTCTGCGCCTGTGCAGACATCGCACTCATCAAACCCACCGCCAGCAGTGCCAGCGCTTGCTTCATGGCTTCACCCCTCCTTGGCGTGTCGCATTCATCACCTCGGCATCCGCCGCCGCACGCTTCTCACGCTCCGCCTGCTCGATGGCCGCACGCTGCTCAGGTTGCAACGGCCAGAAGTGGATCACCGCATGTCGCGGCCCTGGTGGCGGCGCATTCCGCTCTGCCAGCTCACGCGCCGCCCGCTCCACCTCACGCTGCGCATGCTGCTGCATCAACATCTCACGATTCGCCTCAAAGTAATCATGCAGCGCCTCCATCGCCGCCACTGCTTGCAGTTCCGCTGGCGTCCACCCCTTGCCAGCCTGCGGCATCACAAACGCAGGCCAGCCATCCGCAGGCAGCCGCTGCGCCAAGGCTGCAAGCTCCGGTGCCAGCGGCTTCTCATCCGGCCCGATGCCCATGAACAGACTGTAAACGCACTTCTCGGACTCAAAGCTGCCAATGCCAGCAAGGAACCTGAAATCCACATTGCTCACCGCTTGCAGCCCTTCACCCCCATTCGCCAGCCACCAGCGTAGCAGCGTCCGCCCATCCTGCTGCACTGAGGCCGACACGCTCAGAAACAACGGCTCCTTTTGCTCCCACCGCTGCACCCGCGCCGCCTCAGCCGCCGTCAAGACCGGTTGTTGCACCGGCACAGCAGCCTCCACCGGCAACACCGGCGGCTCCACCCGCTTAAACGTCAGCGTGTCCCCATTGCGTTGCCGAATGACGGACTCCTGCAACACCCGAAATGCCAGCGGGGCAGGTTTGGATTGCGGTTCAGCAGGGGCTTCCTGCGTGTAGCCCTGCCCAGCTAAAAGACCCGCAAGGATGATGTATCTTAAGTTCATGCTTGCTTGTGACTTAAAAGGTGCGGTCATTTAGATAGTTAGTGTTAAATGAAATGCCCGGACTTTTCAACGGAAACCCCCGTGCATAACAAGAATTTTCTCAAAGAAAAGATGTGGGACAATGTACACCCAGAAAACCGCAAACGCCAAGATCACGGTCAAACACAACGGCGTGCTGATCCACGAGAACCAGGAACTGCCCGGTGCGACGACCTCAGCCCCCAATCAAGAGTCCCCCACCCCGGAGCCGGTCCACCTCCAGAACCACGGCAATCCGGTCCGTTACCGCAATATCTGGGTGGTAAAAAGTAACGCTGACATCGCATCTCCCGCAGGTTAAAGGACGAATTGCGCCGCAAAAATGTGAATAACCCAGACCCCTGTGAATACAGGGTTCGCATTTTTTCGCGAATAATTATGGCAATCGGACTGGGAATCTATTATTTAAGGCCCATTAACTACCTGTTCCACCTCTGTCCGGAACTGGCCTTTTGTACGCCCGCTCATGTCTGTTGCCAAGAATGGCTCGAAAAAATCAGCCAAGCGCCCTTCCCGCAAGCGCAAGGGAACGGGCACCCACGTCATCGACTATCAGCCGGAATCTCCGGTCATTCGCGAGCATGAGGCCGTGGAGCGCCGCCGCCGCGGCTTTCGCACTGCCATGTGGCTGATCACGGCAATGATCGTGGTCGGCATCGGCTGGGTGACTTGGCACGAGGCGCTGGAAAAGAACTCGCAGTTCATGCTGAAGACCGTGGAAGTGAACACTGAGGGCACCCTCACGCGGCAGCAGCTCGTGGCCGCCACCGGCCTCACCGAAGCGACCAACCTGCTCACCATGAACTTGCGTGAAGTGCGCGCGAAGATCGAACGCCTCCCTCAGGTGAAGTCGGCGGTGCTCCATCGTGACTACCACGGCAAGCTCACACTCGATGTCGTGCAGCGCCTGCCAGTCGCCTGGATGGAATGCCCCAAGCAGAAGCTTCTGGGACCGCTGACAGGCAAAGGATGCCTGATTGATGCGGAAGGTGCGCTGGTACCATGCCATGTCGTCACCCGGGAGTATCTTGCGATGCCCCGCATCCAGTACCCAGCTCTCAGCGAAGCCACCCCCGGCAGGCCGTCGCCAGACATGCAGGTTCACGCGGCGCTGCGCTTGATGGAGAAGCTCCAAAAGCGCCAGCAGGATGACCATCCAGCGCTGGAAATGATCGAAATCCCGAATCCATGGTCGCTCGTCGCTCATTTCAACGGCGACACGAAAATCACCTTCGGCGTTGATGACATGGACCCGCAACTGGCGCGCTTTGACCGCGTCATGCATGAGGCGCGCGCGCGCAAATGGCGTGTCGCCACGCTGAACCTGATCGCCAGCATCAACACCCCCGTCACTTTTCATGAAACGCCGGATGTCACCGGGCTGAATCTGGCGGACACCGCCTCCACTCCATCCGCACGCTGAAACTCATGGCCAAAAGCACCATTTACGCAGGTCTTGAAATCGGAACGCACAAGATCTGCGTCGTCGTGGGTGAAGCCAAGCGTGATGGAGCCATCAAGATTCTCGGCGTCGGCCAGGCTCCTTCTCGTGGCGTGCGCAAAGGTGAGATCGTCGATTTCGAAAAGGTCCAGACCTGTGTGAACGATGCGCTCGTGCGTGCGGAAGACCGCAGCGACGTGATGATCCGCAATGTCTTCCTCGGCGTCACCGGCGCTCACATCGAGAGCTTGAACAATCGCGGCCGTCACCGCCTGCCGGACGATCAGACGGAAATCAGCGAGGACGATGTGGAAGAGGCGAAGGAAATCGCCCGCAGCGTGTCCATTCCCCAGTCGAATGTCTTTCTGCACAGCGTCACGCGGCAGTACATTGTGGACGGACAGGAGGCCGTGCGCCAGCCCATCGGGCGTGAGGGCCGTGTGCTGGAGGCTGACTACCACATCATCCACGGCGTGCGTGGCCGCGTGCAGAATGCCATCCGCTGCGTGCGCGAAATTCCGCTCGAAGTGGAGGACGTTGTCTTCAATCCCGTCGCCGCGGCACAGGTCGTGCTGACACGTGAGGCAAAAATGCAGGGTGCGCTCATGATCGACTTCGGTGCCGGCACTTGTGACTACGTCTTGTATGAAGACGGCATGATCACCGCCTCCGGCTGCGTCCCCCTCGGTGGCGACCACATCACCAATGATGTCTCGATGGCGCTGCAGATCCCGAACGGACGCGCCGAACGCCTCAAGGTGGAGGAAGGAAGCGTGCTCTATGACGAGGTGCCGGAAGGGGAAATGCTCAGCATCGAGGACGACACCGGCCTGATTCTCGGCGAGATCGAACGCGCGTTTTTGAATGAGGTCATGAACCTCCGCACTAAAGAAATACTTATCCAGGTGAAGGTGCGTGTGGAGGATCATCTCGGTCGTCTCGGCGCAGGCATTTACCTCACCGGCGGCGTCAGCATGATGAAAGGCATTGACGTAGTGGCCCGCGAAGTGTTTGGGATCAAAGTCACGCGCGCAGGTTCGGCTCCCGTCAGCGGCATCACCGCCACTTTCGAGAATCCCCAATACTCCGCTCCGATCGGCCTCATTCGTTATGCGCAGATTCTTGACAGCGAGAAGCCCTTTCTCTCTCCCCTGAAGCGCCTTGGCCGACGCATGCAGGAACTCCTCTCATCCGTCACACTTTAATTTAAAAGACAGCAGCCCAACCTTAACCACCCACGATTATGGTAGAATACGACCGCTCCCAATCACCTGAAGGTGCCAGCTTGGCGGCGCCGCGCATCTGTATCGTCGGCGTCGGCGGTGCGGGTTCCAATGTCGTTGACCGCATCACCCTGGACCGCATCGTGGATGCCACCCTGGTCTGCGCACACACGGACGTGCGGGTGCTCGGTCATTCCATGGCGCCGGTGAAAATCCAGTTGGGGGCCGAGCTCATGAAGGGCATCGGCGCAGGTGGCGATCCCGATCTCGGACGTGAGGCTGCTCTCTTCTCTCGCGAGCAGATTCGTCAGGCCATTGAGAATCATGACATCATCTTCATCAGCGCCGGACTCGGCGGCGGCACCGGCAGCGGTGCGGCCCCTGTCATTGCTGAAATCGCGAAGAACACCGGCGCTCTGGTGCTCGTCGTCGCCACCATGCCCTTCAGCTTCGAAGGCCGCCGTCGTCTGGCCCAGGCCGAGGAGGCG
Organism: Prosthecobacter debontii; assembly: GCA_943371875.1. Lineage (GTDB taxonomy): Bacteria > Verrucomicrobiota > Verrucomicrobiia > Verrucomicrobiales > Verrucomicrobiaceae > Prosthecobacter > Prosthecobacter debontii_C. The sequence continues at coordinate 34,385 of CALRWM010000008.1, forward strand.
CTGGAGCTGCTGCAAAAGCGTGCGGATGCCCTCGTGCTGTTTGAAAACAACCGCATGGGCGAGCTCATCCTGCCAAAGGATGGCATTCAGAAAGCCTTCAATCAGGCGGACCAGCTCATTGCCCAGAGCCTGCGCGCCATTTCCACCATCACCACCACGCCAGGCCTGGTGAAGCTCGGTCTCGACGACCTCACCTCCGCACTGGCGAATGCCAACGGCCGCTGCCTCTTTGGCTTCGGCGAAGCCCGCGGCCAGAACCGCGGTGCCGAGGCGCTCAAGAAAGCGCTCAAGAGCCCGCTCATCGACTCCGGCCGCCTCCTGCACCAGACGAAGAACCTGCTGGTCCACGTCGCCGGCGGCGAATCACTCACCTTGGTCGAAGTCGAGGGTGTCATGAAGCAGCTGGGACGTCACGTGCCGGATCAAACCCACATTCTCTTCGGCCTCGGTGTCGATGTGAAGCTGGGAGACGCCGTCGCCGTCACGCTGATCAGTTCGCTGGGACTCAACCAGCTCAACGCTCACGCCACCGCAGCACCACCTTCGGAAATGCTCCAGCCACGCGCTGAGCTGCCTGCACCTGTCGCAGCCCTTGCTCCGGCTCCGAAACGCGAGATCGCTGCCAAGAAGGCTCCATCCCCGTATGCACCCCCAGTTCCCTTGGCTTCTCCCCCTGATCTGCTCTTCAAGTCCGAGGAGTTTGCCTCAGTCCCTGCCGTCGGTGAGGCATTTCCTTTGAACAGCCTTCAAGCTGATGCCGCGAAAGTGCAGCCTGTGGAGCTGCCGGTGGCCCATGAGGAAGAGCAGCCAGCCTATGATGCTTTTGAAGCATTTGTGGAACCCGTCGCCCCAGTGATCTTCCCCGCTCCGGAAACGGCACGCATTCCAGTGCGCACGCCTGCCGCGAAGGAACTGGCCGATGCTGCCCGCAGCAGCAAGGAATCGACCCTCGCCGCCGTCGTGGCCCGCAGCGTCACCTTGCAGACTGAAGCCGCCTCTGCGCAGGATGACCTCATTTCATTCGACGAACCCGAGCCCGAGTCTTCAATGATCAGCGCCACCGCCGTCCTCACCCGCAAGACCACGGCCACGGCTGAAAGCCAGCAGACCTTCAGCCTCGGCGAAGAAGACCGTGGTCGCTTCAAGGACACCGAACCTTCGATCGTGCAAGGCGAGGACCTCGACGTCCCGACCTGGATGCGCCTGAAGAAAAAGCTTCGCCGCTAAAACTCCGGCTCAGGCGCGTTTGTTCACCCGCATGAACGCTCCTTTCACACGCCGTCGCCTGCTTCAATCGCTGCCCCTTGCTGCCTGCGCGGGCAGTTTCAACATCCTCGCCCGTTCGCAGGAGGCGAAAAAGTCATGGATCACCGGCAATCCAGCCATCGACAAGCCGCGCGAAATCGCCCTGGGCCTGCTGAAGCCCACGCAGGCGCAGATTGACCACGCGTGGGAGCTGCACTTCGGCTCGGTCGTCTTTGAAAGCTACGGCTTCGCACCCCGCTGTGCCATCGATGCAGAGGCGATGAACGAGGCGATCAAATCCGGCATGGGCGCCGCCGAGATCAACGACCTGCGCGAATCCATGTCCATGAACCGCAACGCGACGAATGAACGCGAGCGCAAGGAATTCCTCGATGCCTTCCACGCCGCCGGCGTAACCTGCATTTTCCAAAATACCGGCGAAGAAGGCAGCGACCCGCTGCGCCTGATCAAGCGCCTCGCACATTTCACCAAGGCTACGGACTTGCTGAATCCGACACTCTCCAAGGTGGTCACGTCCGATGAAATCGTGGCACTGAAGAAAGCTGGAAATGTCGGCCTCTGCTTCACCACCAACGGGGTGCCGCTGATGCAAGACTGGGAAAGCGTGCGCAATGAGCTGCGCTTTGTGCGCATTTTCCACGAACTGGGCACCCGCATGATGCATGTGACCTACAACCGCCGCAATCCCATCGGCGATGGCGCCGGAGAACCCCACGATGGCGGCCTGAGTGATTTCGGCCACGCAGCCATCGCAGAGATGAACAAAATCGGTGTCATTGCCGATGTGGCGCACAGCGGCTGGAAGACGGCCTACGATGCAGCAAAGTGCAGCACGCGCCCCATGGTGGCCAGCCACACGACCTGCTGCGGTGTTTATGAACACTTCCGTGGCAAGCCGGACAATACCATTAAGGCCATCTGCGACACCGATGGCCTCGTCGGCATCTGCTGCATCCCTCGCTTTCTCGGTGGCAAGGGAGACATCACCGCCCTGATGGATCACCTTGACCATCTCATCAAGAAATTCGGTGCCAAGCACGCCGCCATCGGCTGCGATGTGGCCTACACCTCCCGTTTTGACAAAGAGGAGCGGGCCAAGCTGCTCAAAGCCCCCGGCGGCAGCGCCGACAAATGGGAGCATCTCTGGCCTAAGGACGATTATGTGACGAGCATCGAGGCAGAACAGAGCGTCGCCTGGTCCAACTGGCCCCTTTTCACCCTCGGCATGATCATGCGCGGCCATAGCGATGAGACGATCCGGCAGGTCATCGGCGGCAACATGCTGCGGGTGCTCAAGGCAAATCAGGTCTGACAAGTGACAAAAACCGCATTTTGTCGCCTGTAAGGTGGCACGTTCGCTGCGCGTTTGGTTTTTGACGGGAAGTGATGTAGAATCCCCCAGTTGAACCCCCACATGACCCTGCGTTTCCAGTTTCCCTCTCTCGTTTTGGGCGGCTTTGCCGTCGCAAGTTCCCTTGCGTCTGCCACCGAGACCTTTCCGCCTGACCAGATCGAGTTCTTCGAGAAAAACATCCGCCCCGTGCTCGCGGAGCGCTGCTACGAATGCCACGGCGCGCACAAGCATCAAAACGGCCTGCGTCTCGACTCACGGGCGGCAGTGATTCAAGGCAGCGAATATGGCAAAGTCGTCGAACCCGGCAACCCGAGCGCCAGCAAGCTGATCAAGGCCATCAACCATGTGGCAGGTGTCGAGGCGATGCCCAAGAAGGGCGACAAGCTGCCTGCGCCGCAGATCGCGGCGATTGAAAAATGGATCAGCATGGGCCTGCCATGGCCTGCAGAGGCCGCTGTGGCGGAGCATGCCAAAGCCGACCCGATGCAGCACTGGGCCTACAAGCCTGTGCAAAAGCCTGCGTTGCCTGCTGGTTTCACCGGCAATCCCATCGATGCCTTCGTCGGAGCCAAACTCAAGGCTGCCGGACTCGATTTCGCCGCGCCTGCCGACGCTGCCACGCTGACGCGCCGCATCCACCTCACGCTCACCGGATTGCCGCCTACTTTTGACGAGCTGCAGAAGAATCCAACTCCGCAGGCACTGATCCCGCAGCTCCTCGCCCAACCTGCCTATGGCGAGCGCTGGGCGCGCTTCTGGCTGGATGTGGTGCGCTATGCTGATACGAACGGCTACCAAGTGGCTGGCCGCAGCAACTACTACCCCTTCGCCTACACATATCGCGACTGGATCGTGAAGGCCCTGAACGATGACATGCCCTACGACCAGTTCGTGAGCTATCAGCTCGCGGCGGATCGCATGACCGCCGCCACGCCGAACTCGCCGAATCTCGCGGCGCTGGGCTTTTACAACGTCGGCGAGCGCTTCATCAATGACCGCCTGCTCATCACCGATGACCGCATTGATGTCATCGGCCGCGGCCTCCTTGGTCTCACGGTTGCCTGCGCACGCTGCCACGATCACAAATTCGATCCGATCCCGAGCCGCGACTACTATGCGATGTACAGCATCCTGAACAGCAGCGACGAGCCGGACGACACCGTGATGCCCATCATTGGCAAGGCGGCGAACGAAAAGGATGGCCAGGACTACGATGCCAAGGCGGCCGAGATCGCGAAGAAGGAGCTCGATTATAAGCGCACCGTCTATGACGAATTCCGCAAGCCGGAGCGCCTGGCTGAATACCTCGCATTCGCCCAGGACTCGGTGGACATCAAAGATACCACCGTCTTCAAAGGCAAGGCTGGCCAGGTAAAGCTGCGTGACCGCGTGGCCAGCCAATGGCGCGATTTCCTGAATCGCTACGCACTGAGCGCGAAGCCGCACGCGACGATGGTTGCCTGGAATCGCTTTGCCAAACTTCCTGAGGTGGAGTTTGCCGCGAAATCGGCCGCCATTGCTCAAGAGCTGGCCAAGCCGGAAAGCGGCTGCACGCCGGAAATCGCCGCCGCCTTCACGCAGACGCCGCCGAAGTCCATGAAGGATGTCGCCCTGGCCTACGCCCGCATCATTCTCGACAGCAAGGTGGAGCCTATGCGCCAGCTCATGCAGGACAAGCTTTCGCCCATGTCAGTGCCGGTGGAAGGCGCCAATACCTTCTTCACCCGCAAGGACAGCGAGACCGTGGTGCGCCTCAACAACGAGCGCACCAAACTCGACAGCACCCATCCCGGCGCACCACCGCGCGCCATGGTGATGGTGGACAAACCGAAGCCCCAGGATGTGCGCGTTTATATCCGCGGCAATCCGGCAAGGCAGGGCGATCCCGCACCGCGCGCCTGGCTCACGATGTTCGGCGGCGAAAAATTCACCGACGGCAGCGGACGTCTGGATCTGGCGAAACATATTACCAGCAAGGACAATCCTCTCACCGCGCGCGTCATTGTGAACCGCGTGTGGCTGCAGCATTTCGGCAAGCCCCTCGTCTCCCAGACCAGCGACTTCGGCGTGCAGACCGCGAAGCCAGTGCAGGCAGATCTGCTCGATTACCTCGCCGCCACCTTCATGGAAAATGGGTGGAGCTTGAAGAAGCTGCATACGCTCATTCTCACCTCCCGCACCTTCCAGCAGAGCAGCCATGCCACGCCGGAAAAAGCCACCAAGGATGCCGAGAACGATCTGCTCAGCCGCTTCAACCGCCAGCGTCTGGACTATGAAACCATGCGTGACGCGATCCTGTCCGCCACCGGTGAACTCGACACCAGCAAGCACGGTGGTCGCGCCGTGGAACTGAACGCGAAGGATGCCGACACACTGCGCACCGTTTACCTCAAAGTGGACCGCTATGATCAGGCCAGCGTGCCGGCGATGTTTGACTTCGCCAATCCGGACGGCCACAGCCCGCAGCGCTTCAACACCACTGTGCCGCAGCAGGCTTTGTTCCTCATGAACAGCCCCTTCATGCGCGCCCGTGCCGATGCCATCGCCAAAGCCACGCCGCTGGCCGGCACCACGCTCGACTCCGAAGCCATCCGTGCGATGTACCGCCGCGTGCTCGCCCGCGATCCGAAGCCCGATGAAGTCGAACTGGCTCAGCGCTTCGCCGCCGATGCCACCGCGCTCAATGCTGAAAAGCCTTTCCGCTGGAGCTACGGCACGATGAAGTTCACTCGCACTCCCGAAGGCAAGCCGTCCTTCACCGAGTTCCAGGCCTTCACTCAGCTGACGGATCGTGGCGGTGGTGGGCAGAAACTCTGGAGCCCCGGCCCCAAGATCCCCGATCCTAAATGGGGTCATGTCTTCTGGGCCAACTACGGCGGCCACGCCGCACCCAGCGAATACATCGTCACCGCCCGCTGGCATGTGCCGACCGACATGAAGATCTCCATCGACAGCGTCTTGAGCCGCAACAGTGATCGTGGCGATGGCGTCCGCGCCTGGATATACAATGAACGCAGCGGCATCCTGGCCGAGCAGCTTTGCACGCCGCAGAACAAGAAAGTCCCCGTGCAACTCACCACCGATGTGAAGCGCGGCGACACCCTCTGCTTCATCGTTCACAACGAAGGCGGCACCGACAGCGACAGCTTCGACTGGCAGCCCACCATCACCCGCGCCGACACCGGCGAAGTGCTCACCCATTCCAAAACCGACTTCTGTGACGCCAGCCGCTGGCCCATCGGCCGCGCCCGTCCCCAGAGCTCCCTCAGCCAGCTCGCGCAAGTGCTGCTGATGAGCAACGAGTTCATGTTTGAGGATTGAGGCTCTTCCTCCCAAAATTCGCTCTCGACACTGATCTACTCATCCGAGTAGCATTCAGGGCATGAAATCGCCGCGTGCTCGTTTCTGCCTGCGTTGTGCCGCCGTCTGCTCCTCGCTGGGGCTGCTCATCGGCTGCGCATGGTTCGCCCACAAACAGGCCAATCCGGCCATGATGCCCGGTTCCAAAAGCGGCACACTGATCATGTCAGGCAGCAAATCGTTCACCGGCGGCACCACGATCACCTCAGGTGCTTTGCAGGCTGACAAGCCACTGCTGCCGCCTGTGAAGCCATGATCAGGACGTCTCAATGCCTTCATTCCGTCCTGCTGACATCTGCATTTACGCTGCTGGCGGGTCATGCGTGGCCGTTGGAAGTGATGACTGCAAACACCGTGAACAACAGCGATGTCGAGCGCTGGGTTGAGTCAGGAACGAATGAAGTCCGCCGACTCGCTGCACCGGTGCCGCAGTTGCTCTTTTCACATCCCGTCTGGCTGACAGGTGAGGAACTTCGCCCCTTCCAGGAACAACTGAGTCTTGATACTAAACTCACAGACCTCACTCACATGCCGGGAATGTGGAATCAAGCCTTCGCTGAACTGCTCACAACGGAAGGCCTGTTGATTATTGATCGACCCTATGAACCAGTGCAGGGAAACTACTGGCTTCATTACAGCTATCACGAGGATAAGCCGTGGGAATCCTTCTGGAAGAAGCCTCTGCCAGTGCCGAGCGTCATACGCTCCACAGCATTCACGCGAGAGCTATTGCAGGAAGACGGCCAACTGCCCTGGAATGCCACAAGGAGATTCTACAGTTCTTACTAAAACGTATTTTAATCAGTCATGAAAACACGCTCCAAACTCGTCGGTGCCTTGGTGCTGGCGTCGTCACTGACGCTGCTGGCCGTCTATGTGATCTATTCGCAATCCCGGGGGCGAATGGTGGCACCTCAAACGGAGGAGAAATTCATGCTTCCAAGCTCCAAGTCTCTGACCCAGCCGATCTTTTCAACTCGAAAGGTGGAATCAAACACCTTGGTGGCTGATCCTTTTGCACCTCAAGCGCAAAAGCCATGAACCTGCCAGCCGTCATCCTTTCCACCGGCCTGAGTCTGCTCTTCCTCGTGGTGCTGTTTCGTCCGCTGGAGAAGCTGTTCCCTGCGCGGGAAGGGCAGAAGTTTTTCCGCCCCGCCTTTTGGACGGACCTGTGTTTCCTGCTCGGCCAGTACCTGCTCTGGAGCGGGCTGGTGTTCTGGGCACTGAACTACTTCCGTGGTTGGCTGGACGGCATCGTGCCGGCTCATTTTCGGGCCGATGTCGCGGCGCAGTCTTGGTGGCTGCAGGCCCTTGAGATGATCGTGCTGAGTGACTTCCTCATCTACTGGGCTCATCGGCTGCAGCACACGGTTCCCTTCCTCTGGCGCTTTCACTCGATCCATCACAGTGCGGAGCATCTGGACTGGTTGGCGGCGCATCGGGAGCATCCGCTGGATACGATCTACACGGTGGGCATCATCAATCTGCCTGCGTTTGTCCTCGGTTTTCCGCTGGAGACGCTGGCGGGGTTTCTCGCGTTTCGGGGGCTGTGGGCGATCTTCATTCACTCGAATGTGCGTCTGCCCATCGGCCCTTTGGGCATGATTCTCGGCGCGCCAGCCTTGCACCACTGGCATCACGACAAAGCGCGGGACGCAGGCAACTACGCGAACATTTCGCCACTGATGGACATCCTCTTTGGCACTTACCGCTGCCCTGACCACGAACCGGAGGCCTTTGGCATTCACGAGCCGATTTCGAAACATTACTTTGGGCAGCTCTGGCATCCGTTTCGCCGCCGGAAGAGGGATGCAGCATGATCCCCGCCCCAGGCATGTGCCAGCCGACATGAAAATCTCCATCGACAGTGTCCTGCCCCGCAACACCGTGTGCGACGGCTGCGACTGACGCAGCCGGTTGGAGAACATGGCCCGAAGCAGCAGGAGGCGCTCTTCGCCTTCCGAGCCAGGCTCCACGCGGCTCTCCATGACCCTGGCCGCAATGAGATCGGCGGGCGGCCTGCGGAAAGGTGCGAAATCATTGTCACATCAGTACCGCCTGGACATGAAATGACCCGGCAGAGCGAGTTCCGCCGGGTCATTCCGTAGTGACAGATCAATCAAGCCCGGCGGCGGCGGAACACCGCCACGCCAGCGAACAGCCCCATGAGCAGAACTCGTGAAGGCTCCGGCACGGCGGACGCCGCGACGGTCAGGCTGGCGTTGTCATAGAACGCGCCCGATGGCAGCACCACCTTGCTGACACCCGTGAGTGAAAGCGCCTGGTTCACCGAGAAGCCGGACACGGTCTGATCCACCAGGATGCTGTACAAGAGAGCGTCCTGGGAGTCGTAGAACTCTAAATTGGTGCCAAAGGGCGTGCCAAGAGTGCTGTTGTCCAGAGTCAGGGCGAAAGCCGAGATGTCCTGCGGAGCCGAGAAGCTGAACAACACAGCCTGATCCACGGCGTCCAAGGCATTACCGGAGATGGCAGCGCCATAGCCTCGAGCGGAGGGATCTCCGACTGTGATCGCGGGAGCGGTCAAGTCAGGACGGAAACTGGGAAGCGGCAACGGGTCGCCGTTCGCATCGACCGTCTCAATGTAGGCGTAGGCCGCCGAGACTGTCCCGGCCAAGGAATCACCCGAGAAGGAAGGGGTGGCGTCGCTGGTGAAGGAATAGCTCAACACGGTCGCAGCCTGCGAGCTGGCGCACATGGCGGCAACCATCAGGAATGGAATTAATTGTTTCATGGGAAACGGAGATGGGCTGTGGATTACTTCGAACCGCCGATCGCGGCCTGCATGGCCTTGAAGAACGCGTCCGTGTTGTCGAACACACCGGTGAAGGCTGCAGCGCCACGACCACCTGCGGAGAGCGGGATGTCGGAAGCGGTGTGGACGGCGCTTTGCACGCCGGTGCCGGGCTGCTGGCCGGTAACCAAGTAGCCGGTGGTGGTGTTACGTGCCTGGGGAGACACGTTGTAGCTGGGGCTGGAGCGCCAGGTTTCGTAACGGTCGGAGTTGCCAGCGTAGCCAATGATCATGCGGTAGTCCACGTCCATCGTGGTCGGGTAGCCGTCGCCTGCGATCGTGTAGGCGGGGAACTTGGCGTTATCGTAAGTGCCGACGATGCCTTTGAGGCTGCCCACGGCCGTGCTCTGAAGAGCGGCGTCGGTGACAGTGCTGCCGCCACTGATGGCAATACCAGCGCACTCATGGTCAGCGGTGACGATGATAAGCGTGTCCGGATTGGCCGCCTGGAAGGCGATGCACTTAGCGACGGCCTTGTCGAACTCAATGGCGTCATGCACCCAGCGCTCAGTGTCCATGTTGTGGGCCTGCTTGTCGATGGAGGCACCTTCGATCATCATGACGAAACCGTTGGCGTTTTTGCTGAGCACCGTGAGGGCCTTGTCGGTCATTTCTTCCAACAGGGGCTGGTCAGGATAGGTGGCGATGAGGCTACCGGGAGCGATGGTGGCAGCATTGCGGCGATGCGCGATTTTGTCGTAGCTGACGTCCATGTGGCCGGAGTTGAAGAGGCCGAGGAGCTTGGTTTCGCTGCCAGTCATCGCATTGAGTCCGGCAAGGTCAGGGGCGTAGTAGAAGCCTGCGGTTTGGAAGTCGGCGATCAGGTTGCGATTAGGATCCACCGCACCGGCGGGGACGCTCCAGCCTGCCTGCACGTCCGCAGGAACGACGTAGTCACCACCGCTTGAAGTGGAGCTGTTCACACGGCCGCTGCCGGCACCTGCGCTGCCATCGAGAGGCAGGAACCACTTGCGGCCACCGCCCATCAGGACGTGGAGGTTGTGATTGGCGACGGCTTCGTCGAGATACATGTCACAGATGCCGGTGCCGGCGCCGCGGTCCTGGGTGGACACAGCGAAGGCGGCCGGAGTGGCGTCTTCCACGTCAGCCGTGGACACGATGCCGAGCCATTTGCCCTGAGTGCGGGCGAGGTAGCTGCCCATGTGCTCGATGCGAGGATTGTCCCACTTGTCAGTGGTGTCATCCGGGAAAACGCCTTCCTGGCCATTGTTGGCCTTGTTGCCCGTGGAATAGCAATGAGCGCCAGGAGCAGAGTCCGTCACGATTGAGTTCAGGGAGTGGGTGGTCACGATGCCGGTGACCGGCAGCGTGTCGATGGCGAGAGGCTCGTTCGACTTGCCAAGGGATGCGCCCTTGGAGACGATGCGGGCAGCGGTGCGGTGGGCGATGCCCGTGCCGTCACCGATGAGCCAGATGATGTTCTTCGCCTTGCGACCAGCGTTGAGCGTGATGCTGGCGATTTCGAAGTTGCCCGTGCCGGTTGCGACCAAGCTATCGTCCTGTGTGGCCTCGACGACGAGTGTTTTCACACCAGCTGTTGAGTTGGAGTATCCACGAATCGTGGCGCTGAACTTGTCACCACCGATGGAGGTGATGGCGGAGGCACCGCCGGCTGCTGTGACAGGGGTGCCGTTGACCTTGAAAACGACACTGGTGATCGTCTTGCCTGCATCCGCCTGGATGGTGGCCTGGAGGTCAAAACGCTGCGCGGGAAGAAAGCGCGAGATGTAGGGAGGGGTGGCATCGGCGTAGGTGAACAGCGCGCTGGGGGGATTGAGGCGTGTCACGGTGGGGGCAGCGAAGGCGTTGCCAAGGGCGAAAAGCCCGGTGATGGCGGCAATTAATTTGCCTGAGTTTTGTAACTTCATAGTTTGTCGGGATGGTGGGTGGTGCTGTTTCTGTTTCTTCGTGGGTTGAAGAAAGGGGGTGGGGTGGTCGAGGGTGGCAGTGCGCCGAGATCGCTCGGGATCGGAATGGCCCTGCCGAGCTGCAGCGCGACTGGTTTTCGAAGCTCTAGCGGAACCCCCGTGGCGGCATCCGTGACCGCATCGCATTGAAGGCGTATGTGGGAGACGCGTCCGCTCTGCTCCTGCCTTGGTCCGAGTTCCAGCGTGCCGTAAAGAGTCAATTTCTCCTGCCGCCATGCAGGTGCGCTGTTCTTTTTCACCGGCAGGATGACCTGGACCAGGCTGGGCGGCAGACTGTCCGCGAGTCCTTCTTCGCGTTCATCATAAGCGTGCTGTGTTTCACAGAAGAAAAAAATGGCAGGGTCGATGTTGTCGTTGCGCAGCATGAACCCCGTGAGAGCCACTCGTTTGCCAGCAAGCGCCCAGGCTTTGGCGGTGTATTCCAGCCCTTTCGGTCCTGCGGGCATCACAAAAATCTCTTCAAACTTCAAGGCGACACTCGAAGAGTCTTCATACGGCACGACAGGAGACGCAACCGCTGAAGCAGCGGCGTCCGAATCACGGTTTTGCGCCACCGTTGCCGCATCTTTGCCAGCCAGCATGAGCAACCCCAATCCGGTCAGGAGGATCACTGGCAAAACGAATGATAGCGACTTCAAATTCATGAGTCACGATTCGAGCATCCAGCTGCTGACCCAGCAAACGAACTAATTAAACGCTTTCGTTGATGATTCGAAATCGTTGCAATTTAGCACCCGCCTTTGGCATAGATTACAATAACTTCAGACTATCTTCTTCTAATGCAAGACAACTCATTTTTATAAGTTGATGTAACTTCATTGTTAACTTTGTGTCACTTGCCAATCAGCCCAATCAAATTCATCCATTCTTCGTGAGTGCATCATATCCGCGAGGCAAAGCAGCAGCAGACAATTCGCGGGATTTGACCACCTTGAACTTTCCGCAGTTAAAACCGTCAAGCCAGGAGCCGCTTCAATCCGGGACGTGCACCCGTGCGTTGGGAGTTCATTGTTTCATCAGGTTGCTCCCGCTTGCTATCACACTCGCAGGCAGTCTGACCTGGGCGCAGGGGCAAGAGTCCTCAGAGTTCCTTCCCCCGAAGGCCTACGCAATAGAGCGCTACGAGGCAGGGTGGAACAAAAATCCATTCACACTTAAAACGGCTCCTGCTCTGGTGCAGCAGGCTTCTTTTGCCAAAGATCTTGCCATTGCCTCCATCTACGGTGAAAGGCGTGATCCGACGGTCTCAATCGTGAACGTCAAGACCCATGAGCGGTTCCTGCTTAAAACTGGAAAGCCAAACGCCCATGGAATCGAGCTCAAAGAAGCAAGCGTCGGACTTAGGCGCAAAGATACGGTCGTTCGTATCGCGATGGGTGCCGAACTCTGCGAGGTGCATTATGACAGCGGTTACTTGATGCAGCTGGCCGCCGCCGCAGGCGCCCGAGCAGAGACTGCCACGCTCCAACTCAGGCAGCAAATCATGCAGCAGCAACCGGGACAGCCAACAGCACCACAGCAGCAGTCCCTTGTTCGTGGCCTCAACCCAAACCCTGGAGCTCCGGGATTCGCTCCAACGTCTTTGACGAACAGCCAGCCTGGATATGCCGCTGGCTCAGTCGCACCACAGTACTCCGGCTCATCGTATGTCTCAGTTGGTGGCGAATCGGGAGCAGGCGGTGACCGCCCGTTGCCGAAGAGCAGCCTTAGTGGCACAAACACATCTTCATTGGCCGATCAAATTGTTGGCATGTCGATGCTCCCGCTGAGGCGTAATACGTTCAGGACAGGAAATGAGCCCCTCATTCCTCACCCAGATCCCCAATAAGCTGAATTTCACAGCATTGAGAGCCGACGGCTGTACTTGAGCAGTATTCCCGCCCGGGGCATGGAGTTTCCTGCCCAGACTCGACGATCTGGCCCCAAAATGGCAAGATCAACCCTTCTTTGTCGTACATGCCCCCGATATTGACCTTCCATCTCAACCCCTAGCACACCATGTTCCGCATTCCAGGCGTTCCCGGTAAAGACCTTTGCGACAAAAACCTCGGCTTCTCGCGCCGTGACATTCTACGCGTGGGCGGCGGATCCATGATGGGCCTTACGCTCAACAACGTGCTGCGTGGCCAGGCCATGGCGGCGAATTCTCCGAACGCAGGCCGTGCGGGATGGGGCAAGGCCAAGCACGTGCTCATGATCTACCTTCAGGGCGGCCCATCACACCTCGACTTGTGGGACCCGAAGGAAAACGTGCCGGACAATGTGCGCAGTGCTTTCAAAACGATCCCGACGAAAGTTCCAGGCAAGCATTTCACTGAGATCCTTCCGGGCCTTGCGAAGGTGAACGACAAATTCACGATGATCAATTCGATGAGCTACACGCCGAATGGTCTCTTCAACCACACGGCGGCGATCTATCAGATCATGACCGGTTACACGACCGACAAGGTCAGCCCCTCCGGCCAGCTTGAGCCACCGAACGCGAAAGACTTCCCGAACTTCGGCAGCAACATCGTGCGCCTCAAGCCGCTGCAGGAGCCGATGCTCCCCTTCGTGCAGCTGCCACGTCCGTTGCAAGAGTCCAACGTCGTTGGCAAAGGCGGCGGCGCAGGTTTCCTCGGCAAGGCCTACGAGCCCTACACGCTCTTTCCCGATGGCGATGACCTCGACATGGGCAAGATGGACCGTATCAAGATCGACGACCTGCAACTGCGCCCCGACCTCTTCAGCGTGCGTCTTGAGCGCCGTGCCAAGCTGCGCGATGCCATCAATGATCAGATGCCACAAATCGAAGCTGCGGTGAAGGACATGAGCTTGGACAGCTACTACAGCCAAGCCCTGAACCTCATCTCCAGCGGCCGTGCACGTGATGCCTTCGCCCTTGATCGCGAGCCTGAGAAACTGCGTGACCGCTATGGCCGCAACACCTTCGGACAGAGCTGCCTGCTTGCCCGTCGCCTGCTCGAAGCTGGTACGCGTGTCGTCGAAGTCATCTGGCCCAAGGTCGCGAACTCCGACAACCACTCCTGGGACCACCATGCGGGCCTCACCGAACGCATGAAGAACAAATCCGGCCCCATGCTGGACCAGGGCCTCAGCGCTTTGTTTGATGATCTGGATGCCAGTGGCCTGCTCGATGAAACCATCGTCGTCGCCCTTGGCGAATTCGGCCGCAGCCCTGAAAAAGGCGTGTCCACCAGCGGAAACAGCAACAGCGCCGACGGTCGAGACCACTGGCCTTACTGCTACACCGCCATCGTCGGTGGTGCTGGCATCAAACGCGGCTACGTCCACGGCAAATCAGACGCGACGGGCTCCGCCCCCGCCGAAGACGCCGTGCATCCGACCGAGCTCCTCGCCACCATCTACCACGCCGTCGGCATCGACCCCGAGACGATTGTTTACAATCATCTCAATCAGCCGCGTGAACTGGTGAAGGCCAAGCCGGTGACGAAGCTGTTTGCTTGATCGAATCCTTAACAAAGAGGCAGGGCGAAAGTCCTGCCTCTTTTTTGTTTACTCTGACTTCTGCGGCACCTTGGCCAACAAGCGTGTGTCGTATCCCTGCTTCGCCATGCGCTCCTGAATGCCGCGATAAGTGGCTTCATCGAGCCCCGGCTTGCGGCTGAGCACCCAGGCCAGTTTGCGGTTGGGATAGCCAATCACGCTCCACTGGTAGTCGGGGTCGAGGTCGATGATGAGATAGGGAACCCGCAGCGGCCAGACAAACTGCACGCGCCACTCAGCGTTGGTGGTCTTGTTGTGAACCCAGGCCACCCCCTTCCACTGCTCCAGCGGCGCGTCGAGGCTTCCGCGCCGGAACAGGAAGATGTTGTCCATTTTGCCATCCGGGCGCAGCGCGTAGCGATCCAGCGTACCCACCTTGCCCTTTTCCAGGGAATACGGAATGTTCGCAAAGACGTACCAGTCGCCCACATAGCGTTTCAGATCGACCTGAGGCACAGTTTGCAGAGGAGCGGGTTTCATGGAGGTGCAGGAACTGAGGCTGAGCAGGGAAAGCAGCAGGAAGCCGAGACTCAAAGATCGATAGCGCATGCTTGATTAACGAATCCGAGCGGCGCCTGGGTGCGAATTCAAGCGTATCATCCCGGCATGCCTGTCACACCCACGCTCGAATCCCGGCTCGCCTTCCGTGACCGTCCGACGCGCGCGCATGTGATGCATCAGCGCTGGGAGAGCCTGCTCTTCCTGCACTGGCGCTGGGATGCAGCGGAGATTCAGCGCACTCTGCCGCCCGGCTTGTACGTGGACACGTTTCAAGGCGATGCGTGGCTCGCCATTGTGCCGTTTTACATGCGCGGCATACGTCCGCGCTTCTGCCCGCCAGTGCCCGGCATCAGCGATTTCCTAGAACTCAATGTGCGCACCTATGTGCACGATGAGCAGGGCCGGCCCGGCGTGTGGTTTTACTCACTGGATTGTAATCAGCGGCTCGCGGTCTGGACGGCACGCACCTTCTTCCATCTGCCCTATCAGAATGCCCGCATGAGTGCGCAGTTGAGCGATGGCTACATCGACTACCGCTGTCAGCGAAGTGGTGCACTGGCCGCGTCACATTTTCGCTATCGCATCTCCGCAGAATCTCAGCCTGCAGAGCCCGGTTCGCTCGCCTTTTTCCTCGCAGAACGTTATCTTCTCTTCTCCAAGACGCCACGCGGCATCCGCTGCGGTCAGGTGCATCACACGCCTTACCCGCTTGCAGAAGCAAGTCTGGAAGCATGGGATGTGAATCCACTCTTACAGGCCGGATTCACCGACCCACAAAGACCGCCTGATCACATCATTGGCTCATCGGGCGTCGATGTGACGGTGTATCCGCTCACCGCATGAACACCGAGATGCCTTCATCAACTAGAGGCTTGGCGGCGCGCAGTTTCTTGTCGGCGGAGGAGAGCTGTTTGTCGCCGCTGAGATACTCCGGAATGTTTTCCGTGGTAGGGCTGAAGCGAATGCTCACCTTCCCCTCCAGTTTGCCGCCTTCAAAGTTCGCATAGCCGCCGTAGTCCCACTCAAATCCGGCGATCTTGAAGGGCTTGCCGTTGATCTTCTCGACCTCTTCCACGGTCATGCCCGACTTGAGACCGTTTTCAAATTTCCAGGCCTTGCCCATGACGCGGATGTCGAACACGACCTTCTTCTTCTCGTTGTCAGGATCCCACACGATCTCCAGTTCACGATCCGTGTCGGCAAACAACTTCGCGCCATCGATTTCCTCGCCTTCTGCGCCAGGAATTTTCTGCTGCTTAAGGTTATCCTTCCCATAGGCACGCTCAATGTCCGTGGCGGTCATGCCCGGCTTGATCAAGCCCACGCGCTTGCCGAGGACAATCGTGTTATCCTTGGGATCAAACTCATCGGCATGAAGGAAGGCCGTGAACAACAGCAGACAGGTGAGAATTTGGCGCATGCGGCGATTCACCCACAGAGCGCCTCCAAATCAAGCGTCTTTTGAGACATCCAACGGCCGGCTCCGGGACTTCATGCGTGCCTCAATCCACTCCACCAGGACTTCAGGCGAAGGAGTCTGCCTTAGCTTTGCCGTGCAGTCCTGAACTGCCTGATGGGTCGCTTTCCCATGCAGCAGTTGTTTCAATTCCTGCGTCACACGCTCGGGCGTGAACTGCCGCACGCTGAGTCCGGTGCCAGCGCCGAGGCGCTCCAGACGGTCGGCGTTGTCGGGCTGATCATGCGCCATCGCCATGATAAGCTGCGGCACTCCGGCGGCGAAGCCCTGCGAGAGGGTGCCGATGCCGCCGTGATGCACAAACACCGCTGCATGCTTCAGCAGCGTGCTGAAAGGGGCGTATTCGACCGTGAGAATGCTCGCAGGCAAATTTGGCGGCACCTGCTTCGGCTCACGCGTGACAAAGACCGCACGGCAGCCGATGCGCTTGACCGCTTCCGCAGCGACAGCAAAAAAGCGTGATGCCTGCACATTCGCACTGCCAGGAGTGAAGATGACCGGGCGCTCGCCGTTCGCCAGAAACGCCTGCAACTCTGGTTGCAGCGTCTGCTCAGTCGCCAGATCTTCGAGTGGGAAAGTCCATTGCAGCAGATTGGTCGGCCAGTCCGGCTGTGATGGTGCAAACCATGCGGGAAACAAGGCAAGCACGCCATCCGGCGAGTCCCACCACTCACGCCACAGACTGCGCGGTGGTTTGACGCCATTCGCTTCGCAGATGCGGCGAACTTTGGGCAGCGCGAAGAGATCGACAGGATTCGGCAGTGAGAAGATCAGCTTTTTGAACCACACCGGCAGCTTGTTGAAGAGGCGCATGATTGGATGCAGCAGCGGCGTCTCATGCACACTCAAAAAAACAGCGGGCTGCAGATGAACGGTGATCAGCGGGATGCCATGCTTTTCACGGGCTAGACGTCCGGCGAATGCGGTGACGGGAGCCAGCATCAGATCGACCTTTCCGCAGCTCTCGATGGCTGCGAGATAGGGCTCGACGGATTTGGCCGCGAACTCAAACACCACCTTCGTGCCGATGCCGGACTTCCAGATGCGGGGATCTCGGATCATGGCCTCGAACTCGTCCCTTTCCCCCAGCGAAATGAATTCGATGCCGGCTTTGCGCGCCTGCTCTTCAAACAAGCATGCCGTGATCATTCTCACGCGGTGCCCGCGCGCCATGAGCTGCCGTCCCAGCCAGATGAAGGGAAACACATCGCCGGCACTGCCGAAAGGAAGCAGAAGGATCTCAGCCATGCGTCCAGCGTTTGATCAATGCAGGCAGGGCCTGCGGACGTGACATCGTCACATAAATGCCGCCGACCACCGCACAGGCTCCGCAGAACCAGAAGATGTCTCCCGGAGTCCAGCCCAAGCGGGTGTTCAGCTCCTTTTGCAGCAAAGCGGCGGCACTGATGCCCACCCATGAGAGCCACGAGGCGGCCCCCTGCACCGAGCCTTTGCGATCTGCCGTCGGCCGATGCTGCAGCACTGCGGCCAGCGGCACGATGAACATGCCACCACCGATGCCCAGCAGGGTGAGGCAGACGGTGAACGCTGATCTGGAGATGTCTGCCAGCCCGAGCGCGAAGCCCATGGTGGCCATGAGGAAGGCCCCAAGCGGAATGAGGCCATACTCCACGTGATCCCCGCTCAATTTCCCGGCAAGCAAGCTGCCCGCCGCCATGCCGACTGCGAGCGCGACCTGCAAGGCGCTGTTTTCCATCGGCTTGATGTGCAGCACCTGCTCCGCATACAGCACCAGATTCATCTGAATGAGCACGGCGATGAAAAAAAATCCCGTGTTGCCGAGATTCGCCCGCCACAGGTCGCGATCTGTGCGCATCCATTTAAACTCGCGCCACAGGTCGCCGAGGAAATTGAGACGCAGCGGCTTGTCAGGGCTCGCGGCAGGCACCCGCGTGATGCCCAGACTCATGAACCAGCCGATCATGGCCAGCGCCAGCAGAATACCGCCCGACCACGCCGGTTTGCCCGCGAAGCTCTCCGCCAGCCATGCGGCGGCCAGCGTGCCAAAGATCGCCGCCAGGAAGGTGAGCATCTCGATCACGCCATTGGCCCATGAGAGCTTTGCAGGAGGCACCACTTCTGGCAGCGAGCCATACTTGGATGCCGCGAAGAACGCGCTGTGCACCCCCATGAGGCAGATGCTCACGAGCTGCAGCCCCATCCTGCCGGAGGCCAGCGCATAGGTGGCGAAGATCATGATGCCGATTTCCATCGTCTTCACGCCGATCATCACATGCCGTTTGCTGAAGCGGTCGGCCATCCAGCCGCCAAACATGGAGAGCAGCAGAAACGGAATGGCAAAATACATCCCCGAATCCGACACCAGCGCATCGAGCTGCTCCTTGGGCAGCTTCTGCGCGATCACCAGATAGATGACCAGCCACTTGAGCACGTTGTCAGAGAACGCCCCCTGAAACTGCGTGCCCATCAGGCTCCAGAAGCCACGCTGCCAGTTGGATTCAGAAGTTGGAGGGGAAGAATCGTTCATGCGCGTTTGGCGGCGGCTTGTTCGGGCGTGGGGCAGATTTTCTTCAGCACAAAATGCGTCGGCACAAAGACCACGAAGATGAGCAGCGCAAGCCATGTGACGAGATAAAGTTCGGGGCTCATCCAGGTCTGAGGGTGCGCGTCGTCCATGCCGAAAACGTAGTTCACATTGCGCGGCAGATTGGGGTCCGAAAGAACAGCACCGGCCTTCGGCAGCCAAAAATAGGCCACGAGGCAGGAGGCCGAGGCCAGCACCGTCCAGCCTTTGAGCGCACGCTTGTCATAGCCCAGCCTGAACACAAGAAAGGCCAGCAGGAAAGGCATCCAGCCATGGAAGAGCGACATGCCACGTAGAAACAGCCGCTTGGTGCCATCAAACATGTAAGCCGTCATGCCGGTCATCTTGCTGCCAAAAAGCTGCACGGCAAAATCCACGCACCACAAAGTCTGTGGCATCAGGATTCCCACAGCTGGCAGCGAAATGAGCAGCGGACTTTCCAGCCATATCCCGACCAGCGCGAACAGCAGGGCGATGTCGCAAAAATAGAGAAAGTTCGTTGGGCCGTAATGGTACCAGTAAACGGGAATCAAAACCGCCATGAAGGCGGTGTAGGCGAGCTTGAGCCAGAGCGGGATGGCGTGAGCGGAGTGAGTGTTGTTGTTCATGCAAGGGGAGCATCCAACCATCGGCTCAGTCTGACCAATCGACCGTCTGTGAGCTTGTATTGAGAAAATGCATGCCCCAGCGACCTGGGCCTACTGAACGCTCAGGCAGACCATGTCACCGGCGGCGTTGCGCACGTAGATATGTCCGTTGGCAAACACCGGAGCGCTCCAGCAGCGCCCGGTGAGCACTGGGGTGCGGGAGAGGGGCTCAAATTTGGCAGCACTGGCTTTGGCGATGATCAACTCACCCTTGGCCGTCAGGATGATGAGCTTGCCATCGGCAGCCATCAGCGAGCAGAAACCGACGTCTGCCGCGCTCCATTTTTCTGTGCCTGTGGCGAAGTCGATGCACTTCAGGCTGGCGGATTTGTCGGAATCGCCATCGCTGCCGTAAAGATGGCCGTCGATCAGCACGCTGGAGTTGAATTGATTCTTCATCACCCGGCTGCGCCAGACCTCCTTGGGTTCGGCGGAGCTGAGATCAAGCAGCGCGCAGCCTTTGTTGTAACCGGTGGAGATGAAGAGCTGGGTGCCGCTGAGAATCGGATCCGCTGCATTCACGCCGTAGCTGGTGGACCAGGTGTGTTCCCACAGCACGCTGCCGTTGCTGGGATCGACCCCCTTATAAGCACGGCCAGAACTCAGCACGACCTGAGCCTTGCCATTCACGGTGATTGGATACGGCGTGCAGTAGCCCGAGTTGGCCTTGTCGCTGGTCCATACCGTTTTCCCCGTGGCTTTCTCGACCGCAGTGCCAGCTTTGCCAACGTTCACAATGAGGAGCTTGCCAGCGACCAACGGCGAACCTGCGAAACCCCAGTCCGGAATGTCGGCCTCAGTTTCCTTCTGAATGTTTTTCTGCCACACGACCTTGCCCGTGGCGGCATCCAAACAAAACAGATCGCCCCAGCGGCTCAGATGATACGCCTTGCCGTCTTCAATCGTCGGCGTGGCCGAGGTGCCCCCCTCGTAATACTTGTCGCCGAGATCGGCGGCATAGGCGTGCTTCCATACTTCCTTGCCACTCGTGGCGTCGAAGCAGAAAACCGTGTCCTTGCCGTCCGCATGCCCCGTGGTGTACACTCGACCAGCCGCCACGGTGAAGGAGGCAAAGCCGATGCCGATCTGCGCTTCCCAGACCTTTTTGACCGCCGTTCCAGCCAGTTTTTCACTCGAAACACCGTCATGATTTGGCCCGCGCCAGATCGGCCAGTCAGCGGCTTGCAGGGTGGCGGCGGCAAGAAGGAAAAGGAGCGTGGATTTCATACCCCCGGAATGGAGCGGGAACGGCCTGAAATGGCAAGCTTGATCTCGATTGCGCCCAACTGTTCCATTCCTGCGCGGCAAGTGCGGTTTGCACTCGCAGACCACCTTTTCATGTGCTTTTTCACCTGCCCATGCCAGCCACCGCCACGATCACCAACATCTCCTGCTATCAATTCGCCGAACTGTCCGGATTGAAGGAGATGCGCGCGCGGCTGCTGGAGCAATGCAAAAAACTGGGCCTGAAGGGCACGATTTTGCTGAGCACGGAAGGCATCAACATGTTCGTAGCCGGATTGCGGGAGAATGTGGATACACTCGTCGATGAACTGCGCGCCATTCCAGGGCTGGCAGGACTGAAGCCAAAATACAGCGAGAGCGCGGAGCAGCCGTTCCGCCGCATGCTGGTGCGCATCAAGCAGGAGATCATCGCCTTCGGTGTCGAGGGCATCGAACCGGCGAAGTACACATCGCCGCGCCTGGAGCCCAAAGTCCTGAAACAGTGGCTGGATGAAGGCCGCCCGGTCATTCTGTATGACACACGCAATGATTACGAAGTGAAGCTTGGCACCTTCAAAGGAGCCGTCGTGGCGGGGGTCGATTCCTTCCGCGAATTCCCCGAGGCCGTGCGCCGCCTGCCGCCAGAGATGAAGAAGGCGGAGATCGTGTCTTTCTGCACCGGCGGCATCCGCTGCGAAAAAGCCGCGCCCTTCATGGAGCGCGAGGGCTTTGAGCATGTGTGGCAGCTTGAGGGCGGCATTCTGAAGTACTTCGAAGAATGCGGCAGCGCGCATTACGACGGCGAGTGTTTTGTGTTTGACCAACGCGTGGGCGTCGATCCCGGCCTGCATGAGACCGCCTCCTCGCAGTGCTTCGCTTGTCAGACTCCGCTCACTGCCGAAGAGCAGGCGGATCCTCGCTATGTGGAGCATGTCTCCTGCCCGTACTGCTTCAAAACGTCCGAGGAACAGCAGCGCGAGAATCTGGCACAGCGCCATGCGGCGATCCGTCAGGCAGTGACGCCGCTGCCGGGCAGCGTGCCTTATGATCAAACGCGGCCGCTGAATGTGCCGGAGGCCTGTGATCACGCCACCATTCTGGACTGCCTCTGCCACGTGATGCCGCACATCCCGCGTGAGCAGTGGCTCGCGGCCTGTGAAGCAGGACGCATCGTGACGGATGATCAGGTGATCGTGCCGGCGCATCAAATCGTGCGTGCCGGAGAGCGCTACCTGCACCTGAAGCCTGCACAGCGTGAGCCGGATGTGAATGCGGACATCCGCGTGCTGTTTGAGGATGAGGCTATCATCTTGCTGAACAAACCTGCCCCGTTGCCGGTGCATGTGGGTGGCAGGTTCAATCGCAACACGCTGCAGTACATCCTCAACACCGTCTGGCATCCGTTGAAGCCGCGCAGCGTCCACCGTCTGGATGCCAACACGACCGGCGTGACCGTGCTGTGCAAGACACGCCACTTCGCCAGTTTTGTGCAGCCGCAGTTTGAGCGTGGCGAGGTCGAAAAACTCTACCTCGCCCGCGTGAAAGGGCACCCGCCGCAGGATGCCTTCTCCTGCGATGCTCCCATCAGTGGCGAAGCTGGCAAGCTGGGTGGCCGCTCCGTCGACGCCGAAGGACAAGAGGCCAGGACAGAGTTCCGCGTGCTGCGTCGCGATGCCGATGGCACCGCACTTCTTGAGGCCCGCCCGCTCACTGGCCGCACCAATCAAATCCGCATCCATCTCTGGCATCTCGGCTTCCCGATCCTTGGCGATGCTGCCTATCTGGCCGATGGCGAAGTCGGGGAGACACAGACCCTGGCCGTGGGTGATCCCCCGCTCTGCCTGCATGCCCTGCGCATCACCTTCACGCATCCTTTGACGAAGGAACGCGTGACGTTTGTGGCAGAGCCGCCAGAGTGGGCGAAATGAACCTCACTCTTGCCGACCCTCTCTATCGCCGGAACCTGAAGGCGCTCTACCGCGACACGTTGCTCAAAGACGTGATGCCCTTCTGGATGAAGCACGGCATGGATCGTGAGTTTGACGGCATCATCACCTCCCTGGACCGCGATGGATCGATCCTGGACACGGACAAGAGCATCTGGTTCCAAGGACGCGCCGCGTGGACGCTGTCGACGCTTTACAACAGTGTGGAGAAGCGCAGCGACTGGATCGAAGCGGCGGGATCGTGCCTGGCGTTTTTGGAGAAGCATGGCTACTCGACGGATGGAAAACTGTTCTTTACCGTCACCCGCGAAGGCAGACCGCTGCGCATGCGGCGCTATGTTTTCAGCGAAGCCTTTGCGTCGATTGCCCATGCAGCCTATGCGAAGGCCACGGGCGATGAAAGCTATGCCGAGCGTGCCAAGAAGGACTTTGCCACCTATTTGAAATTCTCCTTCGAGAAAGGTCTCATGCACCCGAAGATCGAGCCGAACACGCGGCCCATGATGAGCATCGGCGCGCTAATGATCGGCATCGCCACAGCGCAGGAACTTCGCGCCAACCTGGGTGATGTGAAGATTTCAGGACATAGCTGCTCAGAGTGGGCGGACCGTTTCATTTTGGAGATCCAGCAGTTCTTCTTCAAACCGGCCATCGGGGCATTAATGGAGATCGTTTCACCGGATGGATCGCTCATCGACCATTTCGACGGGCGCACGCTGAACCCAGGCCATGCGCTGGAGTGTGCTTGGTTCATTCTGCATGAAGGCCGCTGGCGTGGTGAGAACAGCTACATCAAGCTCGGTCTGGAGATCCTCGACTGCATGTGGCAGCGCGGCTGGGACGAGGAGCACGGCGGCATTTTCCATTTCCGTGATGTGAAGGGCAAACCGGTGCAGGAATACTGGCACGACATGAAATTCTGGTGGCCGCACAATGAAGCCATCATCGCCACTCATCTGGCCTGGCACATCACCGGGGATGCTAAATACGCACAGTGGCACCAGCAGGTGCATGACTGGAGTTTTGCGCACTTTCCTGATGCGGACTACGGCGAGTGGTTTGGCTACCTGCACCGTGACGGCACACCATCCTCCCAGCTGAAGGGCGGCATGTGGAAGGGTCCGTTCCATCTGCCGCGCATGCTGTGGTACTGCGGACAGTTGCTCGAAGAACACGGTATTCAGTCAGATTCCTTGTAACAAAACCCTGAGAGCAGGGTTGAGCACCTGAGCGGCGCCCGCTAGCTTTAGCAACACCATGGCAATTACCATCGACGACATCCTCCAAGCCGCTGAAGAGCATCAGGCGAGCGATATTTTCCTGCAGGAAGGCGAAGTGCCGCGAATGAAGATCGCCGAACAGCTCATGATTTTTGGCGATGATCCGCTGCTGCTGCCGCAGATGGCCGGGCTCTGGCAGGCCTGTGGCGGTGACACGCTGAATGACACAGACCGTGACTCTGGACTGCTCTCCCGCACTCACACACGCTTCCGTGTCAACCTGCACAAGGTGCTGGGCCGCATGGCTGCGGTACTGCGCCGCATCCGCACAGATATTCCGGCCATGCAATCACTGGGCGCGCCGGACTGGCTGCTGCAGCGCTGGGCGCAGAAACAGAACGGCATGATCCTCGTCACCGGTGCCACGGGTCAGGGCAAATCAACCACGCTGGCCGCGCTGCTGCAGTGGATGAATGAAAACATCGCCCGTCACGTGGTGACGATCGAGGATCCGGTGGAGTACATCTTTGCCAACAACCGCTGCCTCTTCACCCAGCGTGAGGTGGGCCGCGACACGCCCACCTTTGCCCGTGGCCTGCGCAGTGCCTTGCGTCAGGCGCCGGATGTGATTTTTGTGGGAGAAATTCGCGATCACGAAACAGCTTTCACCGCGCTCCAGGCTTGTGAAACCGGCCATCTCGTGCTCGCGTCAATGCATTCCGCCACCGTCTCCGACACGATGGAGCGTTTTGTAAACATGTTCCCTCCGGATCAAGTCGGCATCGGTTTGCACCTGCTTTCACATCAGCTGATCGGAGTCTTGTGCCAGAAACTCGTCCCGAACGTCCAAGGCAAGCTCTCCATGCTGTCAGAACACCTGGAAAACGGTGGAGCCGTGCGTGACTGGATCGCGAAACGAAGCGTCGCGGACATCACAGACTACATGAGCCGCGGCACCGATCCCAATACGCGCACCTTCCTGCAGTCCATC
The DNA here is from genome assembly GCA_943371875.1 of Prosthecobacter debontii. GTDB lineage: Bacteria > Verrucomicrobiota > Verrucomicrobiia > Verrucomicrobiales > Verrucomicrobiaceae > Prosthecobacter > Prosthecobacter debontii_C. The sequence continues at coordinate 59,205 of CALRWM010000008.1, forward strand.
ATTGCAGCCTACCAGGGGGGCATCATCTCAGAATCTGAAGCCATCGCCTCCATTGGCAACGAGGCTGAATTCCGCCGCGCCGCGCGCGGCATCTCCTGACCATTCTCTCTCATCATGCGCGCCCACGATCTCATTGAATATCTTATCATGGTCACGGACCAAGGCGGCTCCGATTTGCATCTTAGCGTGGGTGCCGCGCCCACAGCACGCATCAGCGGCCAGCTCCAGCCATTGACGGATGAAATTCTCGACATCGGCGACATTCGCGACCTGATTTTCGGCGTCTTGAAAGAAACTCAGCGTGTCAAACTGGAACAGGAATGGGAACTGGATTTCGCCATTCAGGTGGCGAATCTGGGACGCTTTCGTGGCAATGCCTGCTACGTGCTTGGGCGTATCGAAGCCTCCTTCCGCTTTATTCCCGAGGTGATCCCTGAGCTGCGCGATCTAGGTCACGGTCCAACGGTTGAGAGCTTCTGCACCCTGAGCAGCGGGATGATCCTTGTCACCGGCACCAGCAATGCCGGCAAGACAACGACCCTGAGCTCAATGACGCAGCACATCTCAAGATCACGTCGTGTCAATATTGTCAGCATTGAAGACCCCATTGAATACGTTTTCAAACATTCGCACAGCCTGATACGCCAGCGCCAGTTGGGCAGCGACACACACTCCTTTGCGCAGGCCCTGCGCAGCGCTTTGCGGCAGGACGCAAATGTCATCGTCATCAGCGAATTGCGTGATCTTGAGACCATCCGCACAGCGCTGACCGCCGCCGAGACCGGTCACCTCGTCATCAGCACCCTGCACACCCAGGACGCTCCTTCGACCGTCATGCGTGTGATGGATGCCTTCCCGGAAGACCAGCAGGACTTCGTGGCCTCGCAGCTGGCCAACTGCCTGCAAGGCGTGATCTGTCAGAACCTGATGCCACGGCTTGATCAAGACGGCCGGGTGATGGCCTCTGAAATCATGGTCAACAATCCGGGCATCGCCTCCTGCATTCGCTCCCGCCGGCTCCAGCAGCTGCCCAGCCTGATTCAAATCGGTGCCAACGATGGCATGCATACCATTGATGACAGCGTGACCCATCTTGCCATCCACGGCTTCATTTCCCTCGATGATGCCCTCCTGCGCGCACGCGACAAAGATTTCGTGATCGCGGGCTATGAGCGCAAGATGCGTGAGCGTGAAGGACGGAAGCGCTGAAGCACAAAAAAGCGGAACCAGCTTCCTGGTTCCGCCTTTCAAACGCTGATCGTGTCAGCGCCGTGGTGATTACTTGTTCTTGGCGTCGAACTTGGCTTTGCACTTTTCGCAGCAGAAAGCGACGGTTTTACCGTCCTTGCCAGTGCTGGTGATGCTGGAGTCAGCAGGCTTGCCGCTGATGGGGCATTTGTCGGCAGCCATGGCGACCGAAGTGAAGGAGAGGGCGCAGATGGTGAGCAGTGTTTTCATCGAGGTATGTTGGTATGGGTGTGGCCGGTGAAATGACCGGCCAATGCTCGAAACGGACGAAACCGGGCGTTTCTTGTCGATCTTTGAGCTTTCCTTGTCCGGCCCGCCAGGAAACCACCTGCAGCCTCCTACTACCTACAACCATGTCTTTCCTCTCCCGTGAAGCCACCGTCGCCAGCCCCGGATTCAGCCGCTGGCTCGTTCCACCTGCCGCCATCGCTGTTCACATGTGCATCGGGCAGGTGTATGGATTCAGTGTGTTCAAGAAGCCGCTCGCCAGAGCGCTGGGCATCACAGCTCCCGGCGCTGGTGATTGGAGCGAAGCCGACGTCGGCGTGGCATATTCGATCGCGCTTGCCCTGCTAGGTCTGTCTGCGGCGTTCTTTGGCAAGTGGGTCGAGCGCAGTGGCCCGCGTAAAACCATGCTCGCCAGCATGCTTTGCTTTTGCAGCGGTCTGGTGCTTACTGCACTCGCCGTGCGCTGGCATCAGCTATGGCTGCTGTATGCGGGTTACGGTTTAATTGGCGGCATCGGGCTGGGTCTGGGGTACATTGCTCCGGTCTCCACTTTGATGAAATGGTTCCCTGACCGCCCGGGCATGGCCACCGGCATGGCGATCATGGGATTTGGCGGCGGCGCGTTGATCGGCGGCCCGCTGGCGGAGGAACTGATGAAGTGCTTTACCACTGCCAGCTCCGTCGGGGCCGGTGAGGCGCTGCTGGTGATGGCAGGTCTGTATGCCGTCTCGATGCTGTTTGGGGCTTTGATCGTGCGCGTGCCGCCTGAAGGCTGGAAACCCGCTGGCAGGGTGCCGACGGAACATGTTTCAAAACTGGTCACGACGGCGAACGTCGCCGTGGACACCGCCTGGAAGACACCGCAGTTCTGGATGCTCTGGGTGGTGCTCTGCATGAATGTGAGCGCCGGCATTGGCATCCTCGGCCAGGCCTCGCCCATGATTCAGGACATGTTCAAAGTCACGCCTGCGGCTGCGGCCGGATACGTCGGCCTGCTCTCGCTTTGCAATCTCGGCGGCAGATTCTTCTGGTCCTCCATGTCCGACTTCATCGGGCGCAAGGGCATCTACTGCATTTACTTCATTCTCGGTGCCATCTTGTATGCAAGCGTGCCGTGGATTCAGGGCCAGGGCAGCGTGACGCTCTTCGTCGTGGCCACCGGGCTGATCCTCACGATGTATGGCGGTGGTTTTGCCACGATCCCGGCCTACCTGCGCGATCTCTTTGGCAGCTACCAAGTCGGCGCGATCCATGGCCGTCTCATCACCGCCTGGTCGGTGGCGGCGATTCTCGGCCCCCAGCTCATGGACCGCCTTTCCGTGGCCAACAAAAAAGTCATGCCGCCCGAACAGGCCTACAACTCGATCTTTCACCTCATGGTCGGCCTGCTCGTTATTGGTTTGATCTCCAACCTGCTCGTCCGTCCCGTCGATCCCAAGCACCACCTCGCCGAAAACGCCCAAGCCTGATTCACCATGAAAGCTCTCACCCTTCTCCTCGCCTGGACCTGGATCACCGTGCCGCTCGGCTGGGGCGTGTATCAGTCCGTGCAGAAATCGCTACCGCTGTTTGGCATCACGGCAGTTGCGAAGTAGCGCGGGCATCGCTTTGTTGCGCCCCACATGCTCTCGAACGTCACCTTCTTCCTCGCCCGCCGCTATCTGCGTGCGAAGCGTTCGTTTGTCTCGGTCATCACGGTCATCTCGATACTCGGCGTCGCGGTCGGCGTGCTGATGATGATCGTGGTCAGTTCGGTCATGAAGGGTTTTGAAGGTGAGTTCCGCAAAACGCTCATCGGTTCAGAGCCGCACATCCTGCTGCGGCCCCAGGACGAAAAACCCACCGATGCCAAGTCCGCAGCCGACGTGCTCGCCAAGGTGCGCCTGCAGCCGGACGTACTCGCCGCCAGCAGCTATATCGGTAGCGCCATGTTTGCAGAGCACGATGGCCAGCAGTCAGGAATGGATGTTCTTGGCCTGCCGGAAGATGGCGCCAAGTTTTACATGTCCAAGGTCGCCAAGCACAAGGCCGAAGGCGTGCTGGAGCTCACTCCGGGCGGTGTGGTCTGTGCCGATTACGTGGCGGGCGGACTCAATGCCCATCCCGGAGACGCCATCAGCGTCTATGCTTCCAAGAATGTCACCAGTGCGGTGAAACGTTTCCGCATCGCCTCGGATGAGCAGGACGAGACGAAACGCCACGCCGCCTATGAGGAGATCAAGCTGAATCCAAGGGAGATCAAGCTGCTGGGCACCACGCGCATGGAAACCGCTGGCACCTACGGCTACGTCACTCTGGAAACGGCGCAGCAGATCTTTGGCTTTGGCGAAAAGGTCAGCGGTGTGCTCATCGAACTGAGGCAGCCGGGCGAGGTCAAGGAGGTGATGAAACGCTTCACGGCCGCGGGGGTCGTCCCCACCACTTGGAGCGCCTCATTGTGGACCGATGCTGGCGATGCACGCCTGGCCGCGATGAGCAACGAACGCGTCATGATGTGGATCGTTCTCCTGATCATCGCCATCGTCGCGGCATTCTCGGTCATGAACACGACCATCACCGTCACAACACAGAAGCGGCGCGAGATCGGCGTGCTGACCGCGCTCGGTTCGCGGCAGAGTCAGATCATTGGCATCTTTGTTTCACAGGCCGCCTTCGTCGGCACTCTCGGAACGTTGACGGGCCTCATCCTCAGCGGACTCGTGCTGCAGTACCGTGATGAAATCCGCATGGGCATCGCGGTACTGAGCGGTGGCAGCGCCAACGCCGACTCCGGCATGTTCCTCGCAACCATCCCTGCGCAGATCGAACCTTGGTTCATCGTTGTCACCTGCCTGGGCTCCATCACATTCTGCCTCCTCGCCGCCCTGCCACCCGCCTGGCTGGCCTCACGCGTGGACCCAGCGGTGGCGCTGCGGGACTGAACGGAATCGTCCTCAACCTTCACGATTTAAAAGCCCACCCATGACCAGCGCCCCCCTTTTCCTCGCCCTGCGCTACCTGCGGCCCACGCGCTCGTTCATCTCGGTCATCACCGTGATCTCGATGCTCGGCGTCATGCTCGGCGTCGGCGTGCTGGTCTTTGTGATGTCCGTGTTCAGCGGCTGGCAGCGTGAGTACCGGCAGATGCTCATCGGCTTTGAACCGCATGCCATGGTGGAGCCTTTGGGTGCGCTGGAAGGCGAACCCGGCGGCCCGAAACCGGTCGATTGGCGCGAGCTTCAGAAAAGCCTAGCCCAGCGTCCGGAAGTCGTTTCTGCCGTGCCGGTGGCGGATAGAACAAGGGAGGGCCGCCTCGGCATACTCGTCGTTGAAAATGACGCCAATCTGCAAGGAGTCAGCGTCATCGGCATGACCGATGACCAAGACAACGCGCTGCTGCAAAAGCTCAAAAAGCACATCAAGACCGATGCGATGGGGGACACTAAAACCATCAACGAAAAGGGTGAGGCCGTGTACCGACAAGGGAAATTTGATCTCAGGGACGACACCATCGTTCTCAGCGACAAATTCGCGAAGGAGATCGGCGCCAAGGTGGGTGACACGCTCGTCGTACATGCCGCAGAAAGCGTGAACCAGTTCATCCAAAAGTACCGGGAGATCCCCGAAAATGAAGACAAGAAAAAGCGCGCCGCAGCTCTCGACGACGTCACCATCCTGTCAAAGGACCTCAAACTCATCGCCACGCTGCGTGAAGACACCGCCGGAAAGCGTGGCTACTTGCCGCTGCATGTCGCGCAGGAGTTTTTCAACCTCGACAGTGACATCAGCGGCATCGAGCTGGAGCTGAAGGATCCGGACAACGCCGATCGTGTCATTACCACGATGTACCAGTCCGGCGCACTGCCGGAAAGCTGGGGCTACCGCACCTGGGAGCAGGAGCACGGCATGATGCTGGAGTCCGTGAAAAACCAGGAGACGATGATGTGGTTTCTGCTGCTCTTCATCATGCTCGTCGCCGCCATCTGCGTGATGAACACAACCATCACTGTCACCGTGAAAAAGCGCCGCGAAATCGGCATCCTCACGGCGTTGGGCACTCGTGCGTGGCAGATCATCGCCATCTTTGTCGCCCAGGCGGGCATCGTGGCACTCGTCGGTGCGGTGGCCGGACTCGCAGGAGGCTTCTTCGTCCTCAGCATCCGCAACTGGCTGCGCGATCAGATCTCCAGCATCACCGGCCGCGACATCTTTCCGCAGGACATTTATTTCCTCTCCAGCATCCCGGCACACATCGATCCAGAGAAGATTCTTGCCATCTGTGCCACCGCCATCGCCCTCTGCCTCATGGCTGCGCTGGTTCCTTCATGGTTCGCCGCACGGGTGGATCCGGCTGTGGCATTGCGGGACGGAGGTTAGGCTTTAGTGAATTATCACCCACGCTTGCGCCACTGTTCCAGCCGCTTCGCCAGCATCTCCGCCGTGACAGATTCAGTGATGCCGTCGATAACGGTTTTCTTTTGACCGAAGATCGTCTCCCCCCGCACGCGGTAGTAGAACTGGTTGCCGGACTGCATGTTGGAGTCGTGGGCAAATCCGGTAAAATGGCGCGGCTCAAAGGTCTCGCGCCAGGAATAGAACGGCCCGATGCGGTTCAGGATGCGCAGCTCGCCCGCGGTCAATTCAACACGGCGGCTGTGCAGCAGCGTCCATAGGCCCGATCCCAAAATAAGCGGTGAGGTGATGCCCCAGATGAGCCGAAAGATGAGCGGAGCCCCCTGATACGTCATAAACACAAACGCCGCGAACCAGATGCTGCCAAACAGCAGCAGGAACCAGCTCATGGATCGGTTCCGGCCCGCCGGGCAGTCGATGAGAACGGGGATGCCGTTCGAATCAAATTCTGCCCGCACGCCACGCGCCTGCAATCGGGAGACGAGATCATCCGTGCTCAGGGCGACGACCTCCGCCGGGAACGATGTGGCGGCATCTTCCTCAGCCCCACCTTCGGCTGCAAACATAGGAAGCGGCAGGACTACAGGCCTGCCACTTTGGGGTGAACTGACTTCCAACGTCCACACATGCTGCTCGCCATCCGTCGTGGCGATGGAGGCTTCATCCAGCGCCGAAGCCGGCTGTCCGCGTGGAATGACGATGCGCAGCGGCAGCACCACGCCGCTGCTGTCTCGGCGTGCCTCGGCGGCAGACAAAACTTCGGTGTGCTCCCAGATCGTTTCCTTGGCCGTCATCCGCGAATCACCGCTTTGACGTGTGACATGCCTCTGGCAGAGCACATGAACGGAAATCGTGTTCATGGGCGAAAGCACACGGTTGAATCGGAGATCACCTTCCAGCACCGTCCCTGTCCTTGCCGGAAACCGCCTGAGCTGCAATGACGGACGCCCGAGAGCGAGACGCGACTTCACCCGCTTCCAGGCAATGTGAAGTGGAATCCATGCGAGCAGTGCCGGCAGCAGCGCAAACAAGGCCAGCCCTGACTTGGTAATTTTTCCTCCCACAATGACTGCCAGCGCCAGCGGCAGTTGCATCGCCAAAATCCAGCCTGCGACACCAAGAATGAAAGGCAGGCCGTCCTTCGTGGCGCGAATCGTATCCCCCTCCCACTCCGACCGCCATCGCCACGGTTCATCGGGGTGCTGCGCTGCCAGCTTTTGTTTCTGGCGTTCCTTGCGTGACTGCAGCCAGCCACCGATGGAAACCAAAAATCCCACCAACGGAAAGACTGTCGGAAAAATCGACATGATGAGCAGCAGCCCCCAACGGAGATCGCGAAACAGCACGGCCTGCTCCGGCTTGGACGGATTGACAAAGCAGCGGAAGGGCTGGTCCTTGCCCTCCCATACCTTGAGCTGCTGAAACGCCATCTCCTGAAAGTCGCCAACATTGTCAGAACCTCCGAGGAAGCTTACTTCATCACCATGGTAGCGGCGCCGGTCGAAATCGTAGTGGTAACTGGCTGCCACGCTGTAGGTCGAGCCACCTTCGTCGCTCGTGGAAGATTTGAGCTCTACAGATTCAATCCAGCACGGCACCTCCTCCCAGCCGCGCGCTGACCACCACGAACTGATCGCCGGAAAATAGAGAAACACGCCGACGGCAAGGCCAGCCAGGATAAAGGGCAGACCAAACAGCACAGCACACCCGCCGCTGAGTTGTTTCGTGGATCGGGACGAAGAACGAATAGGACGCAACATGCCCGCAACATGCCACAAACCGACTGACTTCCGCAACAACCGCGTATGATGCGGGCCATGCCTCCCGCCTTTCATCCCTACGGCCCATCCCACAAGGCGGTGCTCGCCATCGCGCTGGTTCTTTTCATCGTGATGCTGCTGCTTGCCCGCACCCGCTGGGCGGTGCTCTCACAGCGGGTTCTGGGCGGCATGCTGCTCGCTCTGTATCCCGTCGGTCTGGGAGTACATGCCCTGTACGGCTCGCTCAGTGTTTTGACCGCGCTGCCACTGCAATACTGCGACATTGCCACCCTGGCAGGCGGCATCGCGCTATGGACGCGCCGTCCGTTTTTTTGCGAAGTGGTGTATTTCTTTGGCATCGCCGGCACCCTCCAAGGACTGCTGACCCCGGCACTGATCTATGAGTTTCCCGACCCGCGTTTCTTTTTGTTTTTCATCATGCACGCCGGCGTGCCGATCACGGCGGTCTACGTCGTCAGCGCCATGAAGGTTCGCCCGCGCCCCGGAGCCGTTCTGCGCATCATGACCTTCTCCGTGGCGTGGTATGCAGTAATCGCCGTCGTAAACTATGCCATCGGCGCCAACTACGCTTTTCAGTGCTCCAAACCAGTGCAGGCCAGCCTGTTTGACCAGCTCGGACCGTGGCCGTGGTACAATCTGAGCACCATCGGTCTGGGCCTCATTTTTTACTCCCTGCTTTACCTCCCCTTTGCCTTCCGCAGGGTCAAAGACTGACGCCCCGGCCATCCCCGGGCGTTTTGGCCGCCCCTCACCTCCCCGAGATGTCGCTTTGCATTTCCAAATTTGCCCCCATAATCGCGGCCCTTGAAACCGCTTCCAACCCCGCCCACGAAAATGAAAAACCCCGCATGGACCACCGACGACAGCGCCGAGCTTTATGGCATCCGCGAATGGGGGCATGAGTATTTCGACATTGCGAGGACCGGCGAGGTCGTGGTGAAGCTGAAGGATGGCAAAAAAACGAAGGACGTCTCGCTCGCCTCTATCGTCAAAGGCCTGCGTGAACGCGGAACCCAGCTTCCGCTGCTGATCCGTTTCGGCGATCTGCTGCGCTGGCGCATCGACGAGCTGAACGAAGGCTTCGCCTCCGCGATCAAGGAAGGCAAATACCAAGGCGTCTATCGCGGCGTTTACCCCATCAAGGTGAACCAGCAGCAGGAAGTCATCGAAGAAATCACCCGCTACGGCCGCAAGTATCACTACGGCCTCGAAGCCGGCAGCAAGCCGGAGCTCATCGCCGCGCTGAGCTACATGCACGATCCGGAAGCCTACATCGTCTGCAACGGCTACAAGGACGAGGAGTTCATCGACCTCGCGCTCTATGCGCAGAAGATGGGCCTGCAGGTCATCCTGGTGCTGGAAATGCCCACGGAGCTGGACTTGATCCTGGAACGTTGTGAGAAAATGGGCGTGCGCCCGACTCTCGGCGTGCGCTTCCGCCTCAGCGCCGAAAGCGCCGGCCACTGGAGCGGCTCCGGCGGGGATGCCAGCATGTTTGGCCTGAACATCTCCCAGCTCATGCACGTCGTGGATAGCCTGCGCGAGAAAGGCATGCTCGACTGCCTGCGCATGCTGCACTACCACCAGGGCTCGCAGATTCCAAACATCCGCGCCATCCGCCAGGCGGTCACCGAAGCGGCGCGTGTGTACGTCGGCCTGGTTCAAGAAGGCGCGCGCATGGGCATTCTCGATCTCGGCGGCGGTCTCGCCATCAGCTACGACGGCCTCAAGGGCGCCAGCGAAGCCAGCAGCAACTACGGCACCAAGGAATACTGCGCCGACATCATCGAGGCCATCACCGAAGTCACCGCTGAAGCTGGGGTGCCCCACCCCGATCTCATCACTGAGTCCGGCCGCGCCATCGTGGCCTACTACTCCGTGTTGATCATCAACATTCTCGACATCAACCGCTTTGAGCCGCGCAAGGGCGTCGCCAACGTCGAGATCGACAAGGATGCACCTCCCCTCCTGCGCAATCTTTACGAACTGCGTCTGGATGCCGAAAAGCACGCCTCCAAGACCTCCCGCGACCGCCTGCAGGAGATCTACAACGACGCCATCTACTACCGCGACAAGCTCCGCAGCGAGTTCAATTACGGCAAGGTCAACCTACGCGAACGTGCGCATGGCGAGGAGCTCTACTGGGACATCCTCACCTGGGTGGCAAGCATGAAGGAAAGCTGCGACCACGATGGCAGCCAGATGGATCGTCTCGATACGATCATGACCGATTTCTACTACGGCAACTTCAGCGTCTTCCAGAGCCTGCCTGACCTTTGGGCCATCGACCAGATCTTCCCGGTCATGCCGATCCACCGCCTCAAGGAGAAGCCCACGCGCAATGCCGTGCTCTCCGACATCACCTGCGACAGCGACGGCAAGATCGACAAATTTGCCCACTCCCACGGCATCAACTCCACCCTCCCGCTGCACGATCCGCAGATCGAGAAGGGCCACGAGTACATGCTCGGCATCTTCCTCGTCGGCGCGTATCAGGAAACCCTCGGCGACCTTCACAATCTCCTCGGCGACACCAACGTCGTCAGCGTGCGCGTGGAAAACGGCAAAGTGAAATACAGCCGCGAACTCGAAGGCGACAGCGTCGCGGAAGTGCTCACTTACGTCGAGTACGATCCCAAGGACATGCTCACCCGTTTCCGCAATCTCGCGGAAAGTGCCGTTGTTTCCAAGCGCATCACCGCCACGGAGCGCCGCGAGATCATGGAAAGCTTCGAGGCAGGTCTGCGCGGCTACACGTACTTCGAGAGCTGATTCTGCTCACATAAACGTCGCCTTGCGCGAGATCGCCCGCTGCAGCAGTTCCAAATACTGCGCGCAGGGGATTTCGTGCCCGCCAAACATCGCGAGATGCGGCGTGGTCCACTGCGTGTCGTGCAGCAGGAATCCGCGCTCATGCAGCCGCCATTGCAGGTGCGTCAGTGCCACCTTGGAGGCCTGCGGCTCGCGGCTGAACATCGATTCCCCGAAAAACGCCCCGCCGATGCTCACGCCATAGACGCCGCCACGCAGCTTGCCGTCCCGCCAGACCTCCACGCAATGCGCAAATCCGATGCGATGGAGCTCCTCGTAGGTGTCCATGATGGCATTCGTGATCCAGGTGCTTTCACGGTCAGCGCAGCCCCGGATCACATCTCCAAAGGAGGTGTTCCAACGCACCTCAAACGGGTGCTGCTTCAGGTACCGTTCAAACCGGCGCGGCACATGAAAGTCCGCCACCGGCAGGATGCCGCGCATCTTGGGCCGGTACCATGAGATGGAGCCGTCGTCCTCCCCCATCGGGAAGGCTCCCTCACAGTAGGCGTTCAAGAGATCCACGGGCTCGATTTGCGACATGCCACACTCTAAAGCGATCAAACTTCATGATTCAACTCTTGAACCGCGAAGCGTGAAACGCGAACGTAGGACTGTGAACCTCGCCAATCAGATCACCATTTTCCGCATCCTGCTGATTCCGGTCTTCATCGGGCTGGTGATCTATTACGGCGACAGCGCCCGTGGCGATCACCCCAACGAAGTCCTGCGCCAATGGGCGGCTGCGGTCTTTGGCATCGCCTCGATCAGTGACGCAGTCGACGGTTGGATCGCCCGCCGGTTCAATCAGCGCACCCGATTCGGGGCCATCATGGATCCCCTCGCGGACAAGCTGCTCATGCTCGCCGCCATCATCCTGCTAAGTTTCACCTCCTGGCGGCAGCATTTCCCCCTGTGGTTCCCGATTTTGGTCATCGGCCGCGATCTGCTCTCCATTGGCGGAGCCTTTCTGATCGACCACTTTGCCGGCAAATTCCAAATCCACACCCACTGGACCGGCAAAACCGCCACTTTTGCCCAGATGGCGGCCATTTTGTGGATCCTGCTCGATCTCAAGCCCGAGTGGCTCATCTGGCCCACCCTGTTTGCCGCCACATTCACCGCCCTGTCGGGTTTTCTCAATCTCGCCGATGGTGTCAAGCAGTTGCAGGCCGCTGGACATGATTGACTCGGGGGGCTCACCGTGCTCTCTGAACAATGCTCAAAACCGTTGCCATCGTCGGACGCCCCAATGTGGGGAAATCCGCACTCTTTAACCGCCTTGCCGGGAAAACCATCTCCATCGTCCACGATCAGGCCGGTGTGACACGGGACCGCATCACGGCGCAGTGCCGCCGGGGTCCGGCATGGTTTGAGATCATGGACACGGGCGGCATCGGCGCCAGCACCGAAGACGTACTGACCGATCAGGTGCAGATTGAGGCCTCCATCGCCCTGGATGTGGCCGATCTGCTGCTGTTCGTTGTCGATGTCGTCGATGGAATCACCACCATCGATCAAAGCCTCGCCCGCGAACTGCGCCGCACGAACAAGCCGGTCATTCTCGTCTGCAACAAGGCCGATTCCCCGAAGCGCAAGCTGAACGCCAGCGAATTCTCCAAATTCGGCTTCCCTGACACCCTTGAAGTCAGCGCCGCCCATGGCCATGGCATCGACGAACTCGTCGCGCTCGTCTCCGAGCGCCTTGATCTGAAGGAGTCCAGCGAAACAGAGGACGCCATCTCGCATCAAAACACGCGTCCGTTGAAGCTCGCCATCGTGGGCCGCCCGAACGCTGGCAAATCTTCGCTCGTGAATGCCATTCTGGGCTCGGAGCGTGCCATCGTCAGCGACGTGCCCGGCACCACTCGTGATGCACTCGACATCCAGGCCTCTTGGAACGGCAAACATTATCAGCTCATCGACACCGCCGGCATCCGCCGCCGTGCGAATCTGGATACGGTCGTCGAAATCTCCAGCGTGGATCGCAGCCTGCAGAGCATCAAGCGTGCTGACCTTTGCCTGCTCGTCATCGACTGCGCCGCCGGGGCGAAGATGCAGGACCGCAAGATCGCCCAGTTTATTTTGGAGGAGCGCAAGCCCTGCATCCTCGTCATGAACAAGTGGGACCTCTTTCATCCAGATGGCAATCAGAAGGACCGCATCGAACATCTGGACGAACTGATGCGCCGCGAGTTCTTCTTCCTGAACTACGCCCCGCTCGTCGCCATCTCGGCGAAGAACAAAGATCATATTGGCAAACTCTTCGTGCAGATCGAAAAAGTGCGCAGCGGCTCACAGAACCGCATTGGCACCGGTGCCCTGAACCGCCTGCTCTCCACCGCCATCGAGAACACCCCAGGCGCTCTGGGCCGCAGCACGCACAGCTTCAAGCTGCTTTATGCCACTCAGGTCAATGAGGCCGAAGGTTTCGCCATTCCCGTGCCTCACTTCGTTCTCTTCGCCAACCGTGCCTCAAAACTCACGGACAGCTACATGCGCTATCTGGAGAAAGTCATCCGCGACGAATGGGCCGCCCCCGGCGTGCCCTTCAAAATGAGCGTGCGCGGCAAAGGTCCGAAGTCCGCGAGGTAAGCTTGTTGGATGCCTGCCTGCCTTTGGAATTTGACACTCATGCCTTCCAAGACTGGTGGATGCTGACTAGTCTGCCGCATGCCCACCATCCAGACCACCACCGTCGGCTCCTATCCTGTCCCCGAATGGCTCAGCGCGCTGCCCAGCGAAGCCGCCGTCATTGACGCCACGCGTGTGGTGTTCGACACGCAGCGTCAGGCGGGCATCGACCTGCCGACGGATGGCGAGCTGTACCGATTCGATGTGAATCATCCCGACACCAACGGCATGATCGAGTACTTCGTCCACAAGCTGGGCGGCATCGACAGGCGTGTGGGTCGTGCAGATGCCGCCGCGTTTCGTGCCAAGCATGAAATGGCCTTCCGCAGCAAACCCGCCGCCGTCGTGCGCGGCCCCATCACCGAAGGTGTTCTCAATCTGGCCGAGGACTGCGCCCGCGCAGGTAGAGTAGCCGGTGGCCCGTTCAAGTTCACCCTTACCAGCCCCTACATGCTGGCCCGCACACTGCTGGACACGCACTACAACGACTTCGCCGCGCTCAATATGGCCATCGCAGATGCGCTGGCTGCGCAGGCCGCCGATTTGCAATGCGACTGCGTGCAAGTCGATGAGGCGAACATCCCCGGCAACCCCGCAGATGCTCCCATTGCCGCCGCAGGCATCAATCGAGTATTGGATGCGGTGAAAGGCACCAAGGCCGTACACTTCTGCTTCGGCAACTATGGCGGCCAGACGATTCAAAAGGGCGAGTGGGCCGCGCTCATCACCTTCTTAAACTCACTGCGAGCCGACCACCTAGTACTGGAGCTCGCACATCGTCCCGCCGCTGATCTCGACGCGCTCAAGGAGCTCGATCCCAAAATCGGCGTCGGACTAGGTGTCGTGGACATCAAGGTGAACCACATCGAAACCGCCGACGAAATCGCCCGTCGCATCGAAGCCGCAGAGAAAAAACTCGGTTCAGGCCGGGTAAAATTCATCCATCCCGACTGCGGCTTCTGGATGCTCAAACGCAGCATCGCCGACCGCAAGATCGAGGCGCTGGCGAAGGGCCGCGACAGATTCGAAGGACGGTGATCAGCTGATCTCATGATCACGCCAGTCCAAACAGCTTCTTCAGTACAGCTTCATCCGCCGTGGTAGCGAGAAGGAAGGTTTGACTGCCATCGCTCCAACTGGCCATGTTCCAGTTCTTGCTGGTTTTGAACTCTGGCTGAAGCTGGGGCGGCAACTCGGAGAGGCCGGTGTTGTCCATCACGACGAGGTGCGCCTCTTTGCCGGGCTCAATTTCAAAGCAGATGATGGATGCCACACGACCCGCGACCTGGATGCGCTTGCAGGCCAGCACTGGCATGGTCCCCACCATGCCTGGCAGGCGGGCCGGTGTCGGAGATTGATCCGCGACGAGCATTTTTTTGATGGCTTCTAAATCACGTGACATGTGATCAACCTTGGACATGCCGTACTCGACTTTCGTCACAGCAGCGAGCGATTCAGCCTGCCAGCCGGGCATGCTGTTGTTTACCGGCCAGAACATCGTCCAGCCGACCACTACTGCGGCAGCAGCGGCCAACAGTGTGGGCAGAACCCAGCGGGTGGGACGTTGGGCGGGGCGCCTGGCATTTTGCAGAATGCTTGCCCGCAGCCCTGCTGGAATGGTGGCGGCAAAGGCCCCGGCGACTTGTTCATCAAACTCGGTGCGCTTTTTCAGCCATGCGCCCAGGTCGGGATCGCTCTCCACCATCGCACGCGCCTCGGGCGACGCATCCTGCGGGCGGAGCGTCGTGGCGTCGAGTTCGAGTCTGGCTTCTTCGCGGTTCACGAGGCGGATAAGGGGATGATGTTGGAGGGGGCGGAGTCTTCGAGGCGGCGCAAAATGGTGCGCAGGCTGTCTTTGGCACGAGAAAGGCGTGACATCACCGTGCCGATGGGTACGCCCAGCGTCTCGGCTATGTCTCGGTAGGATAGCTCCTTGAGGTAAAAAAGCACCAGCGGTGCGCGGTAATTGGGTTCCAGTTCTTCGAGCGCCGTTTGCAGCGTGGCGCTGTCCACGCGCGGATTTTCGCCGTCATCATGGTGCTGCGTGGCACCATGCTGCTCGGGTTCGAATTCGACCTCCTCGTATTTTTTTTCGCGACGGGCGATGCCGAGCCATTCGCGGTAGATCGTGGTGAACAGCCAGGTCTTCACCTTCGAGGCATCCCGCAGCGTGTGCCCTTTCTTTGCCCATTGCAGAAAAGTCTGCTGCACAAGATCCTGCGCGGTCGCCTCACGCCGGCACATGCTCATGGCAAAGCGGTAAAGCCCCTGATAGTGGGAGTCCACGATCTGCTCAAAGCTGGGCACGGTGTCGGTCACGCGTCGAGGTATCGTGCGGGTTGCAGGCAGTTCAATGCCGAATTGGAAGGCAGATTCCATGAGTTCATGGGTCGGATATGCAGGTAGGAGACGTGACCGCAGCGTTTATTCCCACGATTCACGCTTTTTTTCGCCGACGCAGCAGTTCATCGGCCGACAACCTGCCAGGACCAAAAATGAAGACGGTCATGCTGGCCAGCAGAAAGAGAAATGGCGGGGCGCTGACGAAGGAGTCGGCATCTGACCAGATCGTTTTGACCACATCGAGATGCGCCGTACCGTAGGCGACGAGCATGGTGAAAATCAGTGGCACGCAGGTGACTCGGGAGAAGAGGCCCGCCAGAAGCAGCAATCCACCAAAGCACTCCGTGCAGCCCGCCATGTAGGCATTCAGCTCTGGAAAAGGAATGCCGAGTTCGGTGAAGAAGGCTGTGGGCATGCTGATGTCGCTGAGCTTGCCTTTTCCGGTTTGAAAAAACTGCCAGCCCCAATAGAGGCGGATGCTGAGCAAAAAGGGATCTGCCAAATAACTGGCGGTGCGGTCAAGTATGGAGTTGGCGAAGGTCCAAGGTTTCATGATTTGCGAGGGAATTGGGTGAACCAGCCGAGCTGGGAGAATTCGGTGAACCAGTCACGAATCTGCGGGGGCCAGTCAGTGTCCGGACTGGCCTGGGAGAGAGCGAATTCGATGGCATCCGCAAGCGTGAGGCCATCCCTCAATGCCGTGAGCATGGCGAAGGACTCCGGGGCAAGGCGCTTGAAGTACAACTGGTTGTCATGGCGATGGACAACCAAGTGTACCTGCTCACGCTTTAATTTCGGGGCTTTGGCGACTTTGGCACGTGTGGGTGCCTCGGACATGGCCTGGCTGGCTGAACCGCGCACATCCGCGTCGGCTTTTTTCATCGCGGTGATGAAGTGATCGACGGCGTGGTCAATCTGCAGAAGCACGACGCAGGGCTGAAGCCCCAGATGAAGCGTGGATGGATCTGCGCCAAGAAGATCATCAATCCTCAACGGCTTTTTCAATACCTCGTCAAAGGCAAGCGTCTGCGCCCATTCAACGCGGGCGACATCACGCGCCTTGAGATCTGTAATAAAAGCAGGGAGTGCGGAACCTAGATTACGCAGAGTCCAGGAAGTGCTGGGATGCTGCGCAAGGTAGTTGCGGCAAAGCTTGTGAAAGCGGCGCTCGCCCAGGAAGACACGCAGTGCGGGGTAGTCGTCGTAAAGGCAGTCAAGCAGGCGAAACCAGTACTGGCGGGCGTAGATTTCGAGGCGCTCGAAACCGCTCATGCGGTCGTTCGGCGTGATGAAATCGACCCGTGTGCTGGCGGGCATGCCGTCCTGGCGCGTGAGCGGCTGCATCAGCGCGGCGGCCATGGTGCGTTGCAATTGGCGGAGGTCGGCGTTGGTGCGGAGACGGCTAGACGTGGGCATGCTCATGAAGATGGCGGTTGGCTTTGAGCGCTTCAGCGTGGACGTCATCGAAGCTGGGGATTTTGTCGTCCCATTCGAGGAGCGTGGCGGTGCTGCCAGATTGCTTAATGGCAGCGGCGTAAAGATCCCAAACGGGATCCGGCACAGGATGATCGTGAGTGTCGAGGACGACGTCATCGAGCCGGGTGTGCCCGGCGATGTGAATCTGGCCGACGCGGTGATGCGGCACTGCACGAAGGTATTCGAAGGGATCGAAGCCGTGGTTCTGCGAGGAGACGTAAATGTTGTTCACATCCAGGAGGATGCCGCAATCGGCGCGCTCAACGACTTCGTTGAGGAATTCCCACTCGGTCATCTCGTTCTGCGTGAATTCGGCGTAGCTGCTCACATTTTCCACGCAGATGGGTACTTCGAGGAAATCGCGGGCCTGCCGGATCTTGCCGGCGGTGTGCCTTGCCACACTCATAGTGTAGGGCATGGGCAGGAGGTCGTGGGAGCAGCGGCCATCCACGCTGCCCCAGCAGAGGTGATCGGAAAGCCAGGGTGTGTTGGTGCGCTTTACCAAGCACTTGAGCTTTTTGAGGTGGTCGCGATTCAGCGGATCGGCATTGCCGAAGTACATTGACACCCCGTGCTGCACGACGCGGTACTGCTCCAAAATGCTGTCCAGCACCTCCAAAGGGCGGCCGCCATCGACCATGAAATTTTCGGAGATGATCTCAAACCAGTCACAGACCGGCTTCTTCTCCAGAATGTGCCGGTAATGCGGCACACGGAGGCCGAGACCGATGCCGAGATCCGTGTGACCGTTGTGAGGGTTGGCGGGCATTTTCTGAAGTTCCTAGTGTAATATTTAAGATTGGCCGCAGCCACGCGCGGGGGTGTCGCGTGGCTGCGGAAATCGATTTGGCTTACTTCTTCGGCATGGTGTTGCAGCCGCCTTTGCCCTTGCAGGAGTTCTTGCCTTTGCAGCCGTTGTCGCCGGACTTGCAGCCACCCTGTCCCTTGCAGGCATTGTGTCCCTTGCAGGCATGCTGGCCTTTGTCCGCCATCTTTTCGATGGAGACGCCGAGGCTGGCGGCCTTCTGAGTGCTCGTGGTTTGGGCGGCGTAGGCGCCGGAAAGGAGACCGGTGAAGGCGGCGGCGGCGATGATGTGCTTGGTGCTCATGGTAGGTGTGATGTACTTTGGTTTGTTTGTTAGTTCTGGCTGGCTGCGGGGATTCGAGCCATCGCAACGTTAGAGCCCCCGCCTGTGCGATTATTCCCGCCGAACTGAACTTTCTTTTAGCAGGGGGCAAAAAGTCCTGCTTTAGTTCACGCCTGCGCCTGGATTTGAACCGTGCGCTTCTTTTCCATGGCATCTCCCAAGCACATTCATTTCATAGGCATCTGCGGCACCGCAATGGGCTCCACTGCAGTCGCCCTGCGCGCCCTCGGTCACACCATCAGCGGCTCCGACAATCAAGTCTATCCGCCCATGAGCGATGTGCTGCGCGATGCCGGCATCACCGTGACAGAAGGCTACAATCCGGACAACCTGCCGCTGCAGGCGGATGTGTATGTGGTGGGCAACGCGATCTCACGCGGCAATCCCGAACTCGAAGCACTGCTGGAGAAAAAGCTGCCTTACGTCTCCATGGCGGAGATGCTGAAGCGCGAAGTCATCCAGGGCAAACGCAGCTTTGTGGTGAGCGGCACTCATGGCAAGACGACCACGACGACGATGCTGGCGTGGATTTACGATCACGCAGGCAAAAAACCCGGCTTTATGATCGGCGGCGTGCCGGAGAATTTTGATTCCGGCGCACGCTTCACGCACTCGGACCTGTTTGTAATCGAGGGAGACGAATACGACACCGCCTACTTCGACAAGCGCAGCAAATTTCTGCACTACCTGCCGGAGTGCGCGATCGTGAACAACATCGAGTTCGATCACGCGGACATCTTCCGTGACCTCGACGAAATCCTGCTCTCGTTTCAGCGCTTCCTCAACACGGTGCCTCGCAACGGCCTCGTCCTGATCAACGGCGACGATGCCAACTGCCTGACCCTGCGCCCCAAGTGCCCGGCACCGCTCAAGACGGTGGGACTGGGACCAGACTGCGATTTCCGCATCAAGATCACCGGCGTGACTCCGGAGACCACGCAGTTTGAAATCAATGGTGCTGCATTCGAGGTGCCGATGGTCGGTGAATTCAATGCACGCAATGCGGCCATGTGCGTGTGCGCGGCCCGTTTTGCCGGATTGAGTGATGAAGAAATCCGCGCCGGTCTGAGCACTTTCCGCGGCATCCGCCGGCGTCAGCAGGAGCGTGGCACGGTGAATGGCATCACGATCATCGACGACTTCGGCCACCATCCCACCGCCATTCGCGAGACCCTGCGCGGCCTGCGCCAGCGCTATGAGGGGCGCCGTCTTTGGGCGCTGTTTGAACCCCGCTCAAATACCAGCCGCCGCAACGTACTTCAGAATGAACTGATCGAGGCGCTAACCGAAGCCGATGGATCTGTCATAGCCGCAGTGGCCAATCCTGAGAAGGTCGCGGCAGATCAACGCCTGGACACCGCCAGGGTGGCGCAGTCAGTCACCGCACGCGGCAAGCCCTGCTGGTTTGAAGCAGACACCGACGCCATCGTGAATCGTCTGAAGCAGGAAACCCACTCAGGCGATGTGATCGTGGTCTTCAGCAACGGCGGCTTCGACGGCATCCACGACAAGCTGCTGAAAACGCTGTAGAACCGAGCCGTTTTCGGTTGCTTTCAGTACAGTGGCAGAGCCGCTTCATCGGAGTGGGAACAACCGCTCCCTCAGTAGACAATTTCTACTTCATCCCCCACACGCACCTGGCTGAAAAATTGCTTAGCCTTCTCGTAGGGAAGACGGATGCAGCCGTGTGAGGCGGGCTGCCCCGTGACATACCCGCTGTGCAGGCCGATGGCACCGCAGTTCAATCGCATGAACCAGGGCATGGCCACATGGTAGAGAGTGGAGACATGGGATGTATGCTTGTCGGTGATGACATAGCGCCCTGCCGGTGTGCCGTAGCCTTCGCGCCCGGTGGAAACCATGGTGTGGTTGATAATGCGCCCCTGCTTGGTCACCCAGGCACGCTGGCTGGAAAGATCGACGGTCACGAGCGTGTCCGGTTCCGACTCAGGATCACGGCCCAGCAGAACGCGCATCAGAAACAGATACCCTTGCGTGGCGGCAAAATTGATCGGGTAGCGATGATAACGCGTGGTGCCCATTCCAGGCTTGCCTCCCGCACGCATCAGAGTGACCGCGCCTTCCACATCGCCACGCGCAGCACAGCAGATCATGGGGGTGATTCCACGGTCGCTTTCCATGGCGTTTCGTAGGTCCTTGATCGTGCAGCGATCAATGACCTGCTTCTGAATGGGAGTGTTGAAACGCGTATTAGGATCGACGCCAAACTCCAGCAGCGCCTGCAACACGGGAACATTCCGGCGCAGGGAGGCTATCGCTATCGGTGGCTGCTTTTCGTGCGCTGGCTGGTTCAGGTTCACTCCCGAGAGCGCCAGCACATGCACACAATCCGCACGTCCCATGCGCACAGCGGCACACAGTGGCGTATCTCCTCCCAAGGTCATTTCGTTGGGGGAAATGCCCATGGCGATGATCTTGGCAAGGTGGGCAGCGTCATCGTTGATCACGGCCTGATATGCCTGAGGCAGCGCCTCTGTGCGCGGCATCAGACGAGTCCAGTGCTCCGTGATCGGATCAAGGATCGGACGCCAGACAGGCGTTTTGATGGCGATAACAGGAGCGGGCTTGTCAGACTTCTTGGCTGTGGCCACCCCGGAGTCTCCGTTGGCTGGCCTCGTTGGAACGACCGGTTTCATCTTGGCGTCCTCAGCCGCACGTCTCAGGGCGGCTTTCTCCGCATTCGGTGGCACTGGCAGCGGACGCACCGGGTCAAAGGCCGCATCCAAAGGCAGCGCGGCACGGATCTCAGCACTGGTCTCGCTCCGCTTGCCTTGGCGCACTTTGCTGACCGTGGCTGTGGGTGGTGTGACCGCATCCACACGAAACATTTCGTGGTTCTTCAAAAGCTCGATGAGACCCCAGCAAATTCCCACGCCGACAATCGGCGGAAGAACGCAGGCACCTAACATATTGATGAATGAACCTTTTTTCATTTTTGCGTCACAAGCCCGCCACCCATAACAAAAATGATCGGAGTGTCGAGATGATTTCGCCGATTGGGGCTCCCACCATTTACAAAATGACTTTTGATTAGGCCTATGGGGACAAAATTAAGGCAATTCAGCAGAGTTTTATGGTAATTCAGAAGTGTGGTGAGACATTACTTGATGTTCGTGGCCTCCAAAGCATCAGCCTCCATGTGCTCGCGCATCATGTGCGCAATGTTTGCGTTGTCATGCCTGTGCATCACGCCATGCCGTGCGATCGTGTTTGAAGCCACTGCGGACCCCGGCCACAACACCACCGCCCCCACCGGCCTTTTTGCCAATTCAGGCTGGCAGTATGAAGGCACTTACGGCGCCTACCTCGGCACTATGATTGCACCGCAGTACTTCATCACCGCGCAGCATTTCGGCACCCAGGGCTCCACCTTTACACAAAACGGCATTTTCAGTGGTGGCGCGGATGTGACCTACAACATCGACTCCGCAGCCAACGGCGGCGTCGGCTACTGGGACATCGCGGGCACAGACCTGCGCATCTTCAAAATCCAGGAAACCTTTGCCACTTATGCGCCGCTCTACACGGGATCCTCTGAAATAGGTCTGACCATGGAGATCAACGGCAGAGGCGGCCCACGCGGGGCAGATGTCCTCGTCGGCGGGATACTGCATGGCTGGCAGGATACCAGCCCTGATGGCTCAGCACGCTGGGGCACCAACACAGTCAGCAGCATTTATTCGAGCGCCATTGGCGATCTGCTCACTGCCTCATTCAGTGCCAGTGGCACCGCCGAGGAAGCCACTCTCTCCAACGGTGATTCCGGCGGCGGCGTGTTCGTCAATGACGGTGGCATCTGGAAACTGGCCGGCGTGAACTACAGCATTGACGGCATGTTTGACGCCAACAACGTCACTGGAGATGGCAGCGATTTCAATGCAGCGCTGTTTGATCGCGGCGGTCTCTATCAAGGATCCGACTCCTTTGGCTGGACATTCATTCCTGATCTCCCGCTGGACAATCCCTCCAGCATGTACGCCTCGCGCATCTCCACCAGCGCGGCCTCCATCATGTCCATCACCATGGTTCCAGAGCCTCAGTCGGCTTTGCTGGTGATGCTGGCCCTCTCAGCAGGTTTGCTGCAGCGCAGGCGCGTCACGGGGCCGGTTTGATCTCAGCAAAGATCAACCTTCCGGCACTGGTCGGCAGGGTGCCCGAAACCACCACATCCACCGTCTGCCCGATCTGCGCGGCCGCATTGTTCACCACGATCATGGCACCGTCTGGCAGATAACCCACCGCCTGATTCTTATCCTTGCCTGGCTTGGTAAGCGGCAGCCGCAGTTCATCGCCCACGCTGAGTTCTGGATTCAAGGCGGCAACCAGTTCGCGCAGGCTGAGCACGGTGATGCCACGCAGCCGGGCCACCTTGGCAAGATTGTCATCACTCGTCAGCAGGCGGGCGTTCAGTTCACGCGCCAGCGTCACCAGCCGCACTTCCACAGGGGCATCTGATGAGCCGTCTTCATGAATTGAAACCTTCATCTCAGGCCTTGCCCGCAGTTTTTCCATCATCTCCAGACCACGCTTGCCCCGCAGAGATTGCGCCACCTCGGAGGAGTCTGCCAGATGCTGAAGTCCATCTAAAACGCAACGCGGCACCACGACGGCACCGCTGAGAAATCCGGTGGCAAACACACCTGGCAGCCGGGCATCCATGACCACGTTTGTGTCCAGAAGCAGCGGTTCACCTTCAGAACCGTCACGGCGGAACCGGATGTACGGGATCAGAAAGGCAAACTGGTCCCGGTCACTGCGCAGCGCAAACGTGACACCGAAAAACGCCAGAGTACCATAGATGCAGATCTCTGCGACGTTTTGCAGCGCCACCCCTTCCTCGTGATTTTGGAAATAGGCGAGCTGGAACACGCCGATGCGCGTGATCAGCCACGCGCAGAACAGCCCCACCGCAAGCCCCAGCGTGGCGTGGGAAAAATCCCGCAGGGTGAAGTGCGCCAGCATCACATCCAGCACCACCAGCAGCCCCATGAACACCGCACCGCTGAGCGCCCCGACCCAGGCGTCCTGGTCCAAGCCCAGGGCGATTGCGATGCCAATGAAAACGGAGAACGCAAAGAACAGCGCACGCACAAGGCGGATGGGCCAGGAAGTTTTCATGGAGATGCGCAGGGATTAAAGGCAAAAACCAGACGGGGCAAAAGGATTCTCCCCCGGAATTCGTCACGGCCTCATGGCCAGACCGCCACGCCGCGTAAACTGGAGTTCCACCCCGGCATCCGCAAACACCCGTCCCATCTCACGTTCCAGTTCCACCACACTGCGCCCCGCCAGGATAAACTCCCGCACAGCGCTCTCCTCAGACACGCCCTGCTCCATGGCTCGCAGCAGTGCTTTCACACCCGCTCCATTTCCTGCACGATCAAGATAGGTCAGGTAGAACGTCAGCAACATCGCCGAGGCGCGGTTCTCGCTAGCGACGGGCGTATTCAGGCTCGCCGTCCACGCTCTGGAATCCATGGCCATCAGCTCGGAAAGGTTCAGCATCCCAAAACGCACTGACTGCCCCATCTGCCGGGCACCCGACTCACGCAGGCTTTGCCGCAGCTGATCAATCGTCTGCGCAGCAGACAACCCGGCACTCTTAGCATCAGCAAATTCGGGAATGTCCGCCAGCAGCCATACCGGGGGCGTTTTTTTCACGACTGGCTCTTGGACCTGTGACGGAGCCCGCACCACTGCAGGAGCGGGTGTCGGCGCTGGAGTTTTCTTCACCCCATAGGCCGCCAGCCGTGAGAACTCCACTGTCTGCAATGGCGACTTCAAACTCCTCGCCTCGACGAACGGCGATTCACGGACAGCAATAGCGGCACTGGGATGTGGCGACTCCTTTTTTAACCACAGCACAAACACAGTCACAGCCAAGGCGGCCACAGACACTACGGCCAAGCGCAGCATCGTGATAATGCCCGGCTTGCCACCCCGACGCCGTTTACGAACGATTTCGGTTTGGTCCACCAGCGCTATGGGCGCGCAACTGGGAGCAAGAGGATGCATGACACTGAGTACAGACCGGGTAAAAGCCTCAATCGTCAAGCCTCCTTAACTAAACCTTCCTTCAAACAAATTTAATTAACCCGAATTACTGCATCATCGCCTGCGCCTTTTCCGCCACCACCGTTTCATCCCGGAACACCGCCAGAGCCGCACGCAGCAGTTGCGGATCTTCGTCCAGTGTCCGTTCGGCAAGCTGCCGCGCCAGGCGCACCAGCCGCGTATCCGCCAGCAGTTCACCAAACAGCAGCGGTGCCTGACCGCTCTGCGCATGGCCCAGCACATCCCCCGGCCCACGCCGCCGCAGGTCTTCCTCGGCGATCTGGAAGCCGTCGCTCGTCTCCTCCATGATCGCCAGCCGCTGGCGGTTTTCCTCGTCTTTGTCATCCACAAACAGCACGCAGTAGCTGGTGTGCGCCCCGCGGCCGATGCGGCCCCGCAGCTGATGCAGCTGAGCCAGCCCAAAGCGGCCAGCGTCATGGATGAACATCACCGTCGCGTTTGGCACATCAATGCCCACTTCGATCACCGTCGTCGAAACCAGGGCATCCAGCTTGCCCGCACGGAAGCGTTTCATCACCTCCTCCTTCTCTTCCGCGCTCATCCGGCCATGCAGCAGGCCCACCTCGCATGGGGCCAGCAGCTTGGACCACTCCTCGTGTCCCTTCGTTGCTGCGCCAGCCTCTATCTTTTCCGATTCATCGATCAGCGCGTACACAATGTACCCCTGCCGCCCCTCCTCGATCTGCTCTCGCAGAAATTTGGCCGCGTCCTTCAGCTTGGTCTTCGGCCGCACCTTGGTGATGATCTTCACCCCATCGCGTGGCTTCTGGTCGATCGTGGACACCTCAAGATCACCGTAGATCGTCAGCGTCAGCGTGCGCGGGATCGGCGTGGCCGTCATCACCAGAACATCCGGCGTATCCCCCTTGCGGATCAGCTTCGCCCGCTGCGCCACGCCAAATTTGTGCTGCTCATCGATGACGACGATCCCCGTGTTGTGCATCAGCTCCGCGTCATGCAGCAGGGCATGGGTGCCAATGACAATCTCGGGTTTCGCCGAGCTGCTCTTTCCGCGCATCAGCTCGATACCATCCCCATCCTCACGCTTCGATCCTGTCCGTAGCGCCACACGCAGTCCCAGCGGTTCCAGCCACTTGCGTGCGTTGCGCGCATGCTGCTCGGCCAAAATCTGTGTCGGTGCCATCAGCACCGCCTGCCGACCTGATTCAACCGCACGCAGCATCGCAGCAAAGGCCACCACCGTTTTACCGCTGCCCACATCGCCGTGTAGCAGGCGGTTCATCGGATTGCCCGAGGCCATGTCTCGATGAATCTCATCCAGGCAACGCTGCTGCGCCGGGGTGAGCTGAAACGGCAACTCGTTGAAAAAGTCCCGCAGCAGCTCGCCCGTGCCCACCTGCCTGCGCCCGCCAGATTCGATCACGCGCCTCTTCCTTCGTGCCACGCGCAGTTGGTAACCATAGAACTCCTGCAGCGCCAGGTAGCGCCGCGCCTGCTCCAGATTCTCCATGCTGGATGGGAAATGCACATCACGCAGTGCCTTCGAACGCGACATGCCCGCAAACTCCCCTTCCCCGCTCGGTGCCGGCAGCAGATCTTCAATAAACGACTCCGGCAGCGCCTGCATCACATGCCACGCCGCCACGCGCAGGGCTTTCTGCGTCATCGCCCCTTTCAACCGGTAGATCGGTGTGATGCGCCCTGTGTGAATCTGCTGCGCATCATCATCCGTACCACCTTTGACGATCTCATACTCCGGGTGCGCCATGCTCAGGCGGCCCTTCGTGTCCTTGATCACACCATAGACGATCAGCTCCTGTCCTTCAGCCAGCACCCGGCTCATGAACGGCATGTTCCACCACTTCAGCGTGAGTTGCTGCCCCAGCAGCCCCGTAGCGTGTCGCACCACAGCCTCAAACACACCCGCCCTTCCAAAGAACTTGTTCCCCGTCTTCGTGATCAGCACGTGATGGCACGTCGGCACCAATCCCGCCTGAAACGCCAGCGCCTGCATCTGCCGCCGGTCCTCGTGCCGGGATGGCATCAGAGCGACCACATCCGCCACCGTCGTCACCCCCTCCTTGCCCAGCAGCCGCGCGGCATTCGCGGGCATGCGGGGAACTTCAGCGAGAGAGAGGTCGAGTGGGATCACTGGGTGAGATGGAATGCGTGAGTGAGCGTGTCAACAGAAGCGCATGCGTCCCGCGTGCTGTTTCTTGCGCCCTCGCGGGAAACCGTCTGAAGATCAGCAAACTCAAAACGGAAACATACAGGACGAACACCGCCTCCGTAGAAGCCTCTTCCCTGCAGCCTTTGCACCGATATACTGGCACCGTGAACATCATGCTCTTTCTCGGTTCTGGAATTTCGCTACCGACATGGAAAAACCTCGCCAATGCCGAAGACATCCCCGACGTCAATGGCATCACGAAGGCGGTGCTTTCGGGCCCATGGAAATCCATGAGCGCCACAAATATTTTCGAATCGAGGAACCACGATGAGGCACAATGCCCAGACGTTGAGCGCTATCAGACTTTTCTCCAACGACTTAATTGGCGCGTGTCTCCGTTTTACGAGGAGAGCCGAGGCCCGGTGAACTATGAAGACTTGTTCTACCTCACAGCACAAATGCGCAGCACAATGCTAAATCCATGCATTCAGCCATTCGTCGCACAGATGCGGGAGGCGAGTGGAGATTTATGCTGGCAGCCTTCTTCTAGCCCACAACGAATCGAGTTTGATGAGCTTTGCAGGAAGGTGTGTGGATTCATTGAATGCGTGGTATGGAAAAAACTTGATCAAAATGCAACCCCTCACAAGATGGATTTGATCCGTAATCTTGCGGAACAAGCGTTAGAAGGCTCAACAATAGAACGGCTAGTCATCTGCACGCTCAACCACGATCTCCTGGTAGAGAAGCTTCTCGAACAAGCGCAAATTGACTACAATGATGGCTTCGGTGAAGCGGACAAGGGCGCTCTTTTTGATCCCTCCCTCTTACGCAAACCCGTTCCCGTTCGACTTCTAAAGCTGCACGGCTCCATCAATTGGTATCGCTATCAACGACGTGAAGGTGAACACCTCAGTGATCATTGGGCCAAAAGACCTCACGGGACGCCTCCCCACAATGGAAAGGGCATCCAGTGGATCCCAAACGAGATTCCACACACCTTGACTGGCTCATACAATAAAGTCGAGGCCTACGGGACCGGCATCTTCAAAGAATTCATGCATGCATTTCACACTGAACTATTTGATCACAATTTGATTGTCATGTCCGGTTACGGCTGGGGAGATTATGCGATTAACCAACGTCTTTGTGAATGGTTATCGCGGGACAAATCTCACCGCATCATCTTACTTCACAAAGACGAAGATTGCTCAACCATTAAGAGCGGCCATGTCATCTGGAACCAGTGGGATCGTTTGATTCGTCTCCGAAAGATAGTGGTGATACGCAAATGGCTTGAAGACACGCCGACTTGGTCGGAGATCGCGGAACAGATCGCACTCATAGAAAAATCGTCCCCATGCAAGACACCAACACCTCTAGATATTTTTTGAGAGAATGATTCTCACGCTAGGCCACAAACTAAAATCGAGGAAACCAAAGAAGTCTAACTTCACAGTATCCTCTTCGAACGCATAAAGTTGATCAGAAAAACAACAGAATGCCAGCCGCCATCAAACTCTTGTAATTGAGGATGTGCTGTGGCAGCATATTGACATGACTCCAGGCCGACAATTTTGCAGGACCATTTTTCTGTTAGTCATCTTTTCGATTGGCATGCAGTGCCAATGTCGCGCAGAAGACAAGTCCAAATACTTTGGAGCGAAGTTGGTGGAATTGGACGCTCTAATGGTTGCCGGAAACGGCTCGTCACGCCATGCCAATTCAATCAGGCTCCAAGTATCAAACGGGATCCGCTCAATCGGATTGATTTATATTCGCAAATTTAAAACATCGTCAACTGCAGTCGAAATCGCCACCCAACTTTCCCAAGAATATCAACTCTTGTCGAAGCCTACATCTGGGTGGTTTTCGAATGACGACTCTAGCTTCGAGGGCGTCTCAAACACACCTTCAAGTCATTTTTATGTTCGCGTGATGAAGTCTGATGGCGAGTGCTATAACATCTGGGGCTCCATGAGTGAAGAATATTGGAAAACCAATGGATCATCGCTCCGCTCGGTAATTGACTCGTTCAAGTTTAATTAGATCCCTCAACATATTGAATGGCAGGCAGTTGGAATAGCACTGTTGTGACACATCTGAAACGGATGGTTTGATCTTGAGGGTGAGAGAACGATCAATATCCTGCCACCGCCTTCTCCATCACATAATCATCCATCACAAACCCGCTGCCGATGTCGCTGATGATGTCTTCGGTGAAGCGAAAGCCCGCACGTAGGTAAGAGCGGATGGCCGGGGCGTTTCGTTTGTTCACGCGGAGGCGCACAACTTTGCAGCGCATCTTTCGGGCGCGATCCTCGGTCCATCGAAGAGTGATTCCCCCAAGCCCATGGCCGTGCACTTCAGGCAGCAGGTAGAGCTTGTTGATGAAGAGCACTGGTTCAAAAAGCAGCTTCTCAAAAGAAATGTAACCGACCGGCTTCGGCCCGGCTGTCTCGACGAGTGCATACCACACGTCCCGCGCCTGCATCTCATGCGCCATGGAGCCGGGTTGATACCAGATGGAAAGCATGTAACGAATCTGCTCCACGCTGATGATGCCGGGATAATACGCATGCCAGATTTCATGCCCCAGACGCTGCACCGTGGGCAGCTCGTGGGCACCAATCCGGCGGATGCGGGCGGTGAGCGGCTCGCGGTGCGTTTGAATCGTGCTCAAAGCATGCCGCCAGACCTCCTCATCCCGCGCCGGTGAGAGACGGTGCAAATGCTCGGCGATCTGCCCCTGCGTGGGCTCCACGACCTGCTCTTCGCGGATTTGTTTCTGGTCCGAGGGGAATTCAGCCTCCGGCAGGATCAACTGCGCAAGATACCAGCAGGCCCAGGCGCGCCAGGTTCGCAGCTCCTTGTTTGGTTCGACCATGCGTGTGGCCAGATGCTGCCAGTGACGGCGCGGATTGCCCATGAATTGACCCTCCACCCGATGCTGCATGATCCACACCAGCGCCAGATACGGAAGCGGCCATTTCGCGAGAATGGGCTCATCGGCGCTCAGCGGCAGCGACAGCGCACGGTTGATGATCAGGATGCTTTTGGCTGGAAATCCTTCGCGCCACAGGCTCTGCGCATAGTGCAGCGCCGTTTCATAGAAAAGCGGCCCACGCTCATGATTCAGCGCCTCAATGTCCGTGTGATCGTAGTGCCGGTTCTCCTCCGGCAGCAGCGGGCAGGGCGGATTGATCCAAGCGGTGTGCTTCACGCCGATTTCTCCTCCCATCCCTTGGCACGGCCCAACGCCCGGTTCCAACCCTGCGTGATCTGGGTGCGGGCGGCGGCTTTCATAGACGGCTTGAATTTGCGGTCCACCTGCCAGTGCTTCGCGATGTCAGCCAGATTCTTCCAATAGCCCACCGCCAGTCCCGCAAGGCAGGCCGCACCTAGCGCTGTGGTTTCATTCACCTTGGGGCGAACGACAGGAACCCCCAGCAGGTCACATTGCAGCTGCATGAGCAGATTGTTCACGCTGGCACCACCATCGACGCGCAGCTCCTTAAGTTTGATTCCCGCATCCGCTTCCATGGCCTTCAAGATGTCCATGACCTGCAAAGCGATGCCTTCCAGCGTCGCACGTGCGATATGCGCCGCCGTCGTGCCGCGCGTCAAGCCCAGGAGTGTGCCGCGTGCATACGCATCCCAATGCGGTGCCCCAAGACCGGCGAACGCAGGCACCAGGTAAACCCCACCGGTGTCAGGCACACTCGCGGCCAGCGCCTCCACATCTGCCGACTGGCGGATGATCCCCAGCCCATCTCGCAGCCACTGGATCGCCGCGCCAGCAATGAACACGCTGCCTTCCAGCGCGTATTCGGTGCGCCCGTTGATTCGCCAGGCCACGGTGGTGAGCAGTTTGTTTTTGGAATTGATCGGTTTGGTGCCGGTGTTCATCAGCATGAAGCAACCGGTGCCATAGGTGTTCTTCACCATGCCAGGCTTCGTGCAGATCTGCCCAAACAGCGCCGACTGCTGATCTCCGGCAATGCCCGCAATGGGAATCGAACCGCCAAGCAGCGATGTCGTGCCAAACTCACCGCTCGAATCGCGCACTTCCGGCAGCATGGAACGCGGCACGCCGAAGATCTTCAGCAACTCATCATCCCAGATGCCTTTGCGAATGTCATAGAGCATCGTGCGCGAGGCATTGCTGACATCCGTGGCATGCACCTTGCCGCCGGTGAGATTCCACAGCAGCCAGGAGTCGATGGTGCCAAAGGCCAGCTCGCCTTTCGCTGCGCGAGCCTTGGCTCCCTTCACGTTTTGCAGGATCCACTGCACCTTGGTGGCGGAGAAGTAGGCGTCCACAATGAGGCCGGTCTTGCGCTGGATGAGCTTGTCCAGCTTCTGAGCGCGCAGCTTGTCGCAGATCGAGGCCGTTCGGCGGTCCTGCCAGACGATGGCGTTGCAGATCGGCTTCCCGGTTTTGCGATCCCACACCACGGTCGTCTCCCGCTGGTTGGTAATGCCGATGGCGGCCACGTCCGCAGCCTTCGCCCGCGCTTTGTGCAGCACTTCGGAGGCCACCCCGGCCTGCGTGGCCCAGATTTCCTGCCCATCATGCTCCACCCAGCCCGGTTTTGGGAAGATCTGCTGGAATTCTTTCTGAGCCGTCGCCACGATGCCACCGTCGTGGTTGAAGAGGATCGCGCGTGAGCTGGTGGTGCCCTGGTCGAGTGCGAGTATGTATTTCATGGTTATTTCAGATGTTCCCAAGGCCAGCGTGCGGAGTCAATGCCTTACAAACTGCCGGGGAACATGTAGATGGCATTTTTCAGTCAGAATGAATACTCTTGCCTGGAAAGCATCCAAACTCACCACCATGCAAACCGTCCCTGAAACCGCAGCGCCCGCCGCACCGCGTGCGCGTTCCACCAAGAAAGTCGTGCTCATCACCCTCGCCGTCATTCTCGGCTGCGCGGGCATCGCCGCCGCCACCGGCGCATTCTGGGTCAAACAGAACTTCTACCCCTCCGCAATGACTCCTGTGAGCCTGACCGCCACAGAGAAAGCGGAATTCGACAGCAAGCTGCAGGCCCTGAACAATCCTGCCGCCATTCCGCCCGATGAGGCAAACCGCACCATCCTCGTCAACGAGCGTGAAGTAAACGCCTACCTCGCCCAGCAGCAGCTCGGCGAGACCGTGCAGGTGAAGTTTGGCGAAGGCCAGGTCTCCGCTGCGGTCATTTTCACCGCCCCGGAAGATTTCCCGATCGTGCCAAACCAAAAGATTCGCCTCCGCTTCACCTTCGGCACCAGCCTCTCGGCGGAGCACAAGCTGTCGCTGAAACTCGACGACCTCAGCCTCGGCGGCATCTCCCTGCCAAACAGCTGGATCGGCGACCTCAAGGGAGTCGATCTCGTGGCTGAAAACGTAGAGACCGATCCTGCGCTGCAAAAATTCCTCGCTGGCATCCAGTCGCTGGAGGTCCACAACGGCACGCTGCGTCTAGTGCTGAACAAGTAACGCCGTCGGAAAAATCAAAAAGCCGCAGAGGTGATCCCTCTGCGGCTTTTTTCATTTTGGACTGATCGGGTCACTTCTTCGCGTCGGCTTCGGCGAGGATCTTCTTGGCTTCCTCAGCACCGATTTCGCGCACTTTCAGATTGCGCCAACGGATCTCGCCGCCGTGAGTTTGCAGCATGATTGGGCCTTTCGCGGGCAGCGGCTGGGTCTTGTCATAGTAATTTTCCATCACGTTGCCATCCACAACGAGCTTGTCATTCAGCCACACCCAGGTGCGTGCACCGATCTGGCGAATGCGAAAGCTGTTCCACTCACCCATGGGCTTGTCCGCCACCACCAGCGGATCGCGTCCGGGAGTGTCGGGCGTGTTGTTGAACAGACCGCCTGAGCCAAGGTGAGGCCTGCGTGTCGGTTTGGCCGGATCGAAGACCTGGGACTTGTCCCAGATCTGCACCTGGGGTGAGCCACGCAGGTAGATGCCGCTGTCAGCACCCGCCACTGTTTTGTATTCGATGAGGAACTCGATGTCGCCAAACTCCTCTTCAGTGGTGGCATAGGGGCCATGGCCGTCGTTGACCAGTTCGCCGTTCTCCACCTTCCAGTCTTTGGCGAATTCGTCGCGCATCTTCTTGAGCGCTTCGGCTTTCTTCTCGCCTTCGAGTTTGACGACGGAGTGAGGGTTCAGGCCGTACCAGCCGGTGAGATCCTTGTCGTTGAAGATCGGCCGGAAGGCGGAGTCTTCAGCACGGGAGACAAAACAAACAGCCAGCAAAAGGCCGCCAAGAGTGAGTGAATTGAGTTTCATAGTCGTGAATGGTGAATGTCAGGTGCTCTCACTTCGCCTCCTTGAGCTTGGCGATGAGGAATTCGTTGATCGTCTTATACTTCACATCAGTCGCGCCCGGATAAACGACCTCGCAGGCCACGCCTTTTTCTTTGCAATGCTCCTGCAGTTTCACGCCAAAGTTCGCCGTGTGTGTCGGGTCCTTCTGCTCCTGGCCGATGGCCGGAGGGGCACCGAACAAGCAGTACACAGGTGGATCGTCTGACGATACGAGCGCGTAAGGCGAGTATTCATTGATCCAAGGCAGAATGCGCTCACGCGCCGCCACGAAGTCATCGAAGTTTTTGAACTCGCCCGATTTGCTGAAGGCATGGCCGCCGTACTTGCTGTTCGGCGTCCACTCGCGCATCTGCTTGGGGTCCAGCGTAGTCTGCGGTCCGTTCACGGCAGCCGTGTAAAGCCGGGTCGATTCACGCGCGATGGGATCGCTGCTCTTCGGATCGGCCATGTCGTCATGGAAAGCCAGCCACAGGCTGCTACATGCACCCGCCGAACCGCCACTCGCGCCGATGCGAAGTTTGTCGATGTTCCACTCCGCCGCCTTGCTGCGCACGGTCTGCAACGCCAGCGCAGCATCCGTCAGCGGTGCCTTCACCGGCGGCACCACGTCCTGCGCCTGCGAGATGTAGCGGTAGTTGATCGACACCACAGAAATACCCTCCTTCAAGAAAGGCTCCACGGCGATGCCCGCCTTGTCTCCGCCCATCCAGCCGCCGCCATGGATGAAAAACAGCAGCGGCGTCGGTTTCTCCGACTTCGCCTGCCAGAAATCGAGCACGTTCCGCTCAGCCGGCCCATACTTCAGATTCGCCACCGTCGGCGGAGGGTTCTTCGGATAGACTTTCTTGGCCGGAGCCTTGGCTGCAGGAGCATCAGCCTTCTTCGCCGGTGTGTCGGCAGCGAACGAGATCGAGGTGAATAAAAGGAGGGAGAGAGCGAGTTTCATGAGAGCAGATAAAACGCTCTCACTTCAGCTTATCTGGCTGCAATCATGAGACTTCATCCGCAGCCATTCCAGTCTGGCTGCGGGCCGGCATGACATCTCACTTCTTCAGCGTCTCTATCAAGAACTCCGCAATCGACTTGTGCTTCACCTCCGGAGCACCGGGATAGACGAGCTCGCACTCGCCACCGATTTCGCGGCAGTGCTCCTGGAGTTTGACACCGTAGTTCGAGGTGTGAGTGGGGTCTTTCTGCTCCTGACCGATGGCCGGTGCGCTGCTGTAGTAGAGATAGACCGGCGGGTCGTCCTTGCTGACGAGCTCATAGGGCGAGTACATCTTGATCCACTTCAGCACCGACTCGCGCTTTTCCAAAAACTCGGCAAAGCGAGTATCGCGAGTCTTGCGCTCGTTCGGGTCCATGAATCCGAAGGCATGACCGCCGTAGCGGCTGTTCGGCGTCCATTCCTTGAGCTGCTTGGGATCGAGCGAGGTCTGCGCACCGCTGACCGCCGCGCACCAGAGACGCGTGGATTCACGGGCGATGGGATCACTGCTTTTGGGATCGGCCATGTCGTCGTGAAAGGCGAGGTAGAGGCTGGAGCAGGCTCCGGCGGAGCCACCACTGGCGCCGATGCGCTGCTTGTCGATGTTCCACTCCACCGCGCGGCTGCGCACGAACTGCAAAGCACGTGCCGCATCCTCCAGCGGCCACTTCACAGGCGGCATCACCCCGGCAAGATGCGCCTGCCAGGAATAGCGGTAGTTGATGGAAACGACGGAGATGCCGGCCTTGAGACAGGCTTCAAGTTCACCGACTCCGGACTTGTCACCTGCAACCCAGCCACCGCCGTGAATGAAAAACAGCAGTGGCGTGGGCTTCGACGAATCCGCTTTGTAAAAATCGAGCACCTGCCGCTCATGCTCACCATATGGCACATTCGCGACGGTGGGCGCACGCTTCGGCGCCGGAGCGGGTTTAGCGGCGGGAGCAGGCGTCTGCGCGTGCAGAGATGCAGCAAGAAGCAGGGTGAGGATGACGGACGATTTCATGGATGGAGAGTTCAATAATTGGAGTTTCATAAAGCAGGCAGCGGCGGCTTTTTGAAAGGTTGGCAAGACCAATCCAAACGTGCCGAGCAGGCCGTTTGATCAAACAAAAGCAATCGCGACGCAGTTGGCAGCTTACGCCAGCGCCTGGGTGATCACGCGGCGGTCCTCGACGCCGGTGAGGCGTTGGTTGAGTCCCTGATGCAAGTAGCTGAGGCGTGAATGGTCGATGCCCATCAAGTGCAGGATCGTCGCGTGCAAGTCGCTCACGTGACAGCGGTCTTCAACGGCCTTGAAACCGAGTTCATCGGTGGCACCGATGGCCTGACCACCTTTAACGCCTGCTCCAGCCATCCACATGGAGAAACCATGCCAGTCGTGATCGCGGCCGGGCTTGCCCACGCCTTCGCTGGTCGGAGTGCGGCCAAATTCGCCACCCCAGACGAGCAGTGTTTCGTCCCACAGGCCGGTGCGTTTCAGATCGGCGATCAGCGCGGCGATGGGCTGGTCGGTTTCACCGGCGTGCAAAGTGTGATTGGTGATGCAGTCGTTATGCCCATCCCATGTGTCCTCGATGTGGCCGCCGCCGGAGTAGATTTGGATGAAGCGCACGCCTTTCTCGATGAGCTTGCGGGTGATGAGGCACTTGCGGCCAAAGTCTGCCGTGCGCTTATCATTGAGACCGTACATCTCCCGTGTGGCGGCGTCCTCGCTGTCGAGATCAACCACGCTCATCGCCTCGGTTTGCATGCGATAGGCCAGTTCGTAGGATTCAATGCGCGCCATCAGTTCCGTCTCTTCGGGATGCCGCATAAAATGTTCCTCGTTCAAGGATTTGAGCAGATCGAGGCTGCGCCGTTGCGTGCGGTCACTCGTGCCTTCGGGTGTGGCGAGATCCAGCAGGGGCGAGCCGCCGCTGCGAAAGAGGGTGCCCTGATACGCTGCGGGCATGTAGCCTGCAGTCCAGTTGGATGCACTGCCGATGGGCCCGCCACGTGGGTCCGTCATCACCACAAAGCCCGGCAGGTCTTGATTGGCCGTACCGAGGCCGTAATTGAGCCAGGAGCCGAGGCAAGGTTTGCCGATGAAGATGCTGCCCGTGTTCATCTGCAAACAGCCCGACGCATGTGCCGCCGTATCCGCGTGCATCGAGCGAATCACGCACAAATCATCCGCGTGCATGGCGGTGTGTGGAAACAGACTGCTGATCTCAAGGCCGCTTTGTCCATGCTTCTTGAACTCAAACGGCGACTGCATCAGATGCCCCACGGCGCGGCCATTGGATCCCACCTTCGCATCGCCGTGGTAAGGCATGCCGTGGTATTTCTTGAGCGCTGGTTTCGGATCAAACGTGTCCACCTGGCTCGGCCCGCCATTCATGAAGAGGAAGACGCAATGCTTGGCCTTCACTGGAAAATGCGGACGCTTTTCCGACAGCGGCGATGCAGCGAGTGCATCAGTTGCCATCAAATCTGCCAGCGCGAGTCCGGCAAAGCCGCCAGTGGCACGCATCAGGTATTCGCGTCGTGTGAGAGGGCGGTTCATCGTTTTACTCGGGATAAACAAACTCGTTCAGATTCAGAATCACGCGGCAGGCCTGCTCCAATGGCTGGTTTTGGACAAACGCTTTCATCTTCGCCATCTCATCGTGTGAGGGTTTGCGACTGAGAGCGAGCTTCCATGCGAGGGTAATTTGCTTTTCGGGGTCATTGCCAGCTTCTTGGCGCAGGCGGGTGGCGAAGTGTTGGGCCTGCTGGTTGACGAATTCGCCATTGAACAGGCTTAGTGCCTGCGGTGCGACGGTGGTGACCTGTCGCTGCGGGCAGCTGCTGACGGTGTCGGCGAGGTCGAGGGTTTCGAGCATGGGAATGACAAGACCTCGTTTGATGAAGGCGTAGATGCTGCGGCGCGATGCTTCGCGTTCATCGGAGGGCTGCCAGACTTTTTCCTTGTCGGTGTTGGCTTCGAGCGCGGCCTTGGGGATGCCGGGTTTCATGGCGGGACCAAAACGCTTTGGATTGAGCTGGCCGCTGACGGCGAGCATGGAGTCGCGGATGGCTTCGACTTCGAGGCGGCGGTAGCGCATGAGTGAGTCCGACGATTTGGTCACCTGCCATGCGCGGCTGGAGAGGATGAGGCGATGCAGCTTTTTCAACGACCACCCGGCATCGTGCATGAACCAGTGCGCGAGCCAGTCGAGCAGCTCAGGCTGGGAGGGAGCGGCACCCATGAGGCCGAAATCGTTCGCGGTGGTTACAAAGCCCTGCCCGAAATGCTGCTGCCACACGCGGTTCACCATCACGCGGGCGGTGAGCGGATTCTGTGTGCTGGCAATCCATTGTGCGAGGCCGAGGCGGCGCTGCGTGGTCTTTTCACCCAATGGAAACTGCGGCTGCTGTTTGACGAGAATGGCAGGGACAGCAGGCTCGACGAGATCGCCAAAGCGGGTCGGTGAGCCGCGCACGAGAACATGCGTCTCCGGTGCTTTTACTGATTGTTCACTCCAGGCGTAAACCTCCGCGCCGTCAACGGGCACGGTCAGCTCCGCGCGGCCTTTGGCCGGACGCTGAAGGGGATTGAACACGGCAACGAGGCTGTAGTAGTCGCGT
The DNA here is from genome assembly GCA_943371875.1 of Prosthecobacter debontii. Taxonomy (GTDB): domain Bacteria; phylum Verrucomicrobiota; class Verrucomicrobiia; order Verrucomicrobiales; family Verrucomicrobiaceae; genus Prosthecobacter; species Prosthecobacter debontii_C. Next base: position 96,419 of record CALRWM010000008.1, read on the forward strand.
GTGGAAAGCGGCTCGAACTTGTGGTCGTGACAGCGTGCGCAACCGATGGTGAGACCGAGAAAGGCCTGCCCGGTGGTGCTGACGATATCGTCGAGCTGGTCATAGCGGTCTGCGGCACGATCCGCAGGTTCGTCGTCCCAATGACCGAGGCGCAGAAAGCCAGTGGCGATGACGGATGAAACGGAGCGGTCTGGCAGTTCATCGCCCGCGAGCTGCTCCAAAACGAAGCGGTTGAAGGGCTTGTCCTGATTGAGTGATTCGATGACGTAGTCGCGGTAGCGCCAGACGAAGGGCTTCTCGGCATCGCGTTCATAGCCGTTGCTGTCGGCATAACGCACCACATCCAGCCAGTGCCGCGCCCAGCGTTCGCCGTATTCGGGGCGTGTGAGCAGGTCATCGATGACAGCGTTCAGATCGCCTGACTTTACGAAGCGCTCCTGTTCTTGTATCGTCGGCGGCAGGCCGGTGAGGTCGAGGTGCACACGGCGGAGCAGCGCCAGCGGATTTGCCTGAGGCGCAGCCTCGCGTTTGCCGAATACGAAGGCGTCAATCGGATGGGTGAATCCAGACTCAGACACCGGCTGACGCAACACCGGTTGAAATGACCAGTGCTCGGAGGGCTTCTTCGGAATCACTTCATCCGTTGGAAAGGGCGCACCGGCCGCGATCCACTGTCGCAGCATTTCGATCTGCTCTCCGCTCAAACGTTTGCCCTCCGGTGGCATGCGCTCGTCTTCGTCACTAGAAGCCACACGTTCGAGCAACTCGTGGTGAACATCCTTTTGAATCAAAGCGCCGGCATCGAGCCGCAGGTCGCCTTTTTGTTTCACGCTGCCATGGCAGGAAATGCAACGCTCTTTGAGCAACGGCTTGATGTCCTTCACATAATCCGCCGCCATGACGGGCAGAGCGAATGCATACGTGCCTAGCACTGCGAAGAACGCAGATGGCAAGGGGTTGAAGCGATGGAGTTCAGGCGGGCGCATGGTGGGCATAGACTGTCTGACATACTCATACGGTCCTTGCACCGCTCTTTAAATTGAATGTTTGACCTCATACATGTAGATTTTGACATGGCTGACGAGCGCGACCCCAATCTCTACTTCAGCATTCCAGGCCCGTGGAATATGAACGCGACACGGCCCATGCACTGCGATCTGGGGCAGATCGTTTTCGCGGGTACCAAGTGGGACAGCCAGGCCACCTATGCGCATGCACCACCGCCGCATTATTTGCGACCCACGCCGCACTACCTGCTGGTTTTGACCCTCGAAGGAACGGCTGACTACATGGATGATACGGGAGTACGTTGTACGCTGCAACCCGGCACGCTGGTGTGGTCAAAGCCCGGCATCAACCAAAGCTACGGCCCGCAGGAGGGCGTGCGCTGGAGTGAATTGTTTCTGTGGTTCAATGGCAGCGTCTTCGATGCCTGGCAGTCTGCCGGATATCCCGGCGACCGCAGCCGGGTGCTGGAACTCAGCCCCCTGCCCTACTGGACGAACCGGCTGCGCCGCATCCTCCAACCGCCACCGGATGCGCCTGCGGAAACACCTCTGTCGCGCCTCTGCCACTTCCAGCAGTGGCTGGCCGATGCCATCCAGTTTGATGCGTCACAGCACCAGACCACGGAGACTTTGGAGTGGCGGGAGACTGCGGAGCGTTTGCTGGCTGATGGCAAACTGGGAGCGCCATCGCTGGAAGAAATCGCGACAGCTCTCGGAATGTCCTACAGCGCCTTTCGAAAACGATTTGTGCAGATGACGGGCAAGAGCCCAGGGGAATTTCGTGCGGACGCGATCGTGCTGCGTGCATGTTCCAAGCTGCTGGAGAGCAGCCACACGCTGGCCAGGATCGCAGGCGATCTTGGCTTTCATGACGCCTTTCATTTCTCGCGGCGCTTCAAGCAGGTCGTTGGCATGTCTCCCAAGGACTTCCGCCGTCAGCACACGCTACGCTGAGGTTCACACCTCCGGCAGCTCAAATCCGGCGGCGTATTCCTCCTGCGCCAGCTTGTTGGCCTCGGCCGCGAACTCGCCGGTGAAGACCTCCTTCACCGGATCAAAATCGAGCCAGGGGCCGACGACGACCTGCTCGACCTCCGTGTTGATTTGATTCGCAGCAAGCGTGGCGAGCATGCCCGCAAACATTTCCTGCCCGAACTTGTCGCCCTGCAGGCGCTCTTTGATTTCTTCGTTCTTCATCGCCTTGCCAAGGCGGTAGGAAGTGTTGGCCAAATGAGCGAGTGCGGCGGCCTGCTGGCCGTGGCGGATGTGCAGCACATCCTTGGTGTATTTACCGGCACGCACGGAGTCGATGAAGTTCTTCATGTGATCCGGGCCGGTGAGGAAGTTCTCAAACTTCGTGATGGTCTTGCCCTCGTTGTCATAGGCCTTGGACTCGGCCACGTAGCCGCCTTCACAGTGGATGATGTTTCCGGTGCGGATGCCCTTGTAAGGCGGCTCGCCGGATTTTTGATCCATGTTCTTTGTGGGCAGGCCAAACATGTCCATAAGCAGCGGCACGGGCTCATAGGGATGAAAGGCGAGCTGGCAGTTGGCCGTCTGGCCGTCGTCCACATAACCCCAGCGATGACCGAGGCTCATCACGCGTTGCGGCAGCGTGGCGGGATCGTTGAGCGCCCAGCGCGCCACGTCATACTGATGCGGCCCCTGATTGCCGATGTCGCCGTTGCCATAGGGCCACTGCCAGTGCCAGTCGTAGTGGAACTGCTTGCGCATGATGGGCATCTCAGGGCGCGGAGAGGACCACAGCTTGTAATCCACCGTGGCGGGCGGTGGCTGGGCGGCGTCCACCTTGTCGATGCTCATGCGCAGACCGTGGACGAGAGCATGGGAGAGCTTCTTCTTGCCGATGTGCCCTTCATTCACCCAAGCCATGGCCGCAGCCCAGCCGAGGTCGGAGCGGCGTTGCATGCCGTGCTGAACGATGATGCCTTTCGCCGCTGCTTTGGTGGCAGCGGCCATGAGCTTGCGACCCTCAATGAGATTGTGGCAGACGGGCTTCTCCACATAGACGTGTTTGCCATGCTGCAAGGCGGTGAGCGCGATGAGCACATGGCTGTGGTTTGGCGTGGCGATGGTCACGGCATCGATGTCCTTGTCTGCACAGCACTCTCGGAAGTCACGGTAGGTTTTGACGGTGATGTTCTGCTTGGCGAGCTCGGCCACTTTCTTGTCCACCACGGCGGAATCGACATCGCACAGCGCCACCAACCGCACGCCGGGAACTTTGAGCAGTTCCTTGATATGACCGCCGCCACGACCACGAAAACCGATCACCGCGACACGCACATCACCGTTCGCCCCGAGCGGTGCCGCCCAGGCAGGCATGGAAATGGCTCCGGCGAGGGAGGTCTGAAGGAAACGACGACGAGAGGTGGCGGGCGTGTTCATGATGCGGCTCATAACGTCGGCTGCGGGCTTGCCTTTTCGGAGTTCGTGCCTAGCCATGAAAGATGGAGCCACTGCCGACACTCAGCGAAATCGAAGCCGCCAAGGCGCTCATTCGCCCCCACATCCACGAAACACCTGCGTACCGCTGGCCTCTGCTCGAAGCGGGCCTTGGCTGCGATCTGTGGTTGAAGCATGAAAACCACACGCCCGTTGGGGCTTTCAAGATTCGCGGCGGGCTGGTCTATATGGATGAGCTGAAACGTCAGCAACCCGAGGTGCGCGGGGTCATCGCCGCCTCGACGGGCAATCACGGACAGTCCATTGCTTTTGCAGCCAGACGGAACGGCCTGCGCGCCGTAATCGTGGTACCGCATGGCAACAACCCGGAGAAGAACGCCGCCATGCGCTCGCTGGGGGCAGAACTGGTGGAGCATGGCCGCGAGTTTCAGGAGGCGCTGGTGTTTTCGCGTGAACTCTCAGCCAAAGAAGGGCTGCATGCAGTGCCGTCATTTCACCCCTGGCTGGTGCGTGGTGTGGCGACGTATGGGCTGGAGCTGTTTCGCGCGGTGAAAGATCTGGATGTGGTGTTTGTGCCCATCGGCCTGGGTTCCGGATTCTGCGGCGTGACCGCCGCACGTGAGGCGCTGGGATTGAAGACGAAGATCATCGGTGTGGTGTCCGAGCATGCGCCTGCGTATGCACTGTCATTTCAACAGCGGCAGTTTGTTGAGCAAACGAGCATGACGCGCGTGGCGGAAGGCGTAGCCTGCAAAACGCCGGACCGTGATGCGCTGGAGCATGTGATGCGTCATGCGCATGAGATTGTCACCGTGAGTGATGAAGAGACCTTCGCTGCGATGCGCGAGATCATTCAGGCTACTCATAACATTGCGGAGGGAGCGGGTGCGCTGGCATATGCGGCGCTGAAGAAGCAGCGTGACACATGGCAGGGCAAACGCGTGGCGTGTGTGCTCACGGGTGGGAATGCGAGCATGAGCATCCTGCGCGAGGCTCTGCTCTAACGTCGCGGCACCAAGGGCAACACGATTTGGGAGGGGTGCTCGCGATCGTAATAGACCGTGTTCGTGGCGATGACCGTGCGGCGATGCTGCTGGAGGGGTTCACCGGTGTTGGGGTTCACGTCGAAGCGCGGGAAATTGCTGCTGCTGATGTCCACGCGGATGCGGTGGCCTTTTTTGAAGACGTTGCTCGTGGGGTAGAGCTTGATAGTGAAGGGATAGACCTTGCCGGGCTGCATGAGCTTTTCCTCCTTCAGTGAATCACGAAAGCGGGCGCGGACGATGCCGTCAGCCAGATTGAGATCAAAGCCGTGCGGCCAGTCGGCGCTGGATGGATACACATCGATCAACTTGGCGGTGAAGTCTGTGTCCAGGGCATCAGAGGAAGCCCAGAGCTTCACCTCGATCTCGCCAGTGATTTCAGTGTCTTCGGCCAGTGGTGCAGTTTGGAACACGAGAACGTCACTGCGGGCGGACAACGGAATGGGCTTGGTCCAGTTCCAGAATTTGTCACTGCCACGCTGATCCCACGCGCCCTGCTGCATGATGCCGTCTCCGGAAGAAATGTTGCCGCCGAGCGTGGGCACCGGGTTCTTGGGGTCAAACGCATAGGTCACGGATGCGCGCTCATCCTTGGGCTTTGCGTCGCTCAGCAGGCCTTCGGCATGCAGATAGAACGGGGTGGGCTTCACACGCTCCAGCGGCCATTCGTTTTCATCACGCCATTGTCCGCCGTGGTTGAGCAGGCCCTCTTTGGTCTTGCTGCCATCTCCGGTGCCCATGACGAAGATGCGCACTTTTTTGGCGAAGGGAGCGGCCTTGCCGACGCTGTTGTCGATGCCCTTCATCCAGTGATCAAACCACTCCTTGCGCCAGGCTAGCTGGTCCGCAATGGCCGCATCACTACCGAACTCGACCTGCCCATGCGCAGACTTGTTCTGTGCGCCGTGAATCCACGGCCCCATGATGAGATAGACATCGCTCTTGAGCGTCTTCGACAGCGCCTGAAAATTGGCAGACGTATTGCCCGCCCATGAGTCATACCAGCCGCCGACGAGATAGACCGGCATGTCCTTGTAGCGCGAGGGATCGGCCAAAATATTGTTTTGCCGCCAGAAGGCATCGTCCTTGCCGTGGCGCATGGCCTGGATGAGCCAGTCTTCGTATTCAGGGGCAAGTTTCAGCGGAGTGGAGCCGGGACGCAATGGAAGCAAGGAGAGGTAATCCCAGCGATGGTCTGCCATTTCCTTGAGCTCGTTCTGAGTCGCAGGATCAAGCGCCGCATTGCTGCCTTTGCCTGCATTGAGCATGATCCAATTCCAGAAGCGCATCTCAAACGCACCCGCATTACGCATGCTCTGCCGCCCCATGTTGGACACGGCGTCCACCGGGATGACGGTGGTGAGCTGCGGTACTTTTTCCAAGGCCATCGCGTGCTGCGTGCCACCGACATAGGAGGTGCCCACCATGCCAATCTTGCCATTTGCCCAAGGCTGTGTGGCGATCCATGCGGCGCAGTCCGTGCCGTCCACGCCATCATCGGTCATCCAGTGCCAGACGCCTTCGCTGGCATAGCGCCCACGGGTGTCCTGCGCCACAAACGCATAGCCGTGCGCCGCAAAGTACTCGCCCAAGCTTTTCGCTCCGTCCTTGTTGTAAGGCAAACGCGTGAGGATGACGGGCAGCTTAGCAGTATTGCCCGCTGGCAGATAAACATCCGTGGCGAGCTTCACGCCATCGCGCATCGCCACCATGACGTTCTTCTCGACCTTAACGCCCGCTTCCTGGGCATGAAGAAACGAAGCAGCCAGAAGGACCGCCATGATGACTGCGCGATGAATCATATTCTTATTCCGCGAGAAGTTTGGTCACCATTTCTTCCAGTCCGCCTCGCGCATTGGTGCTCACCACCATGCCTTTCTTATTGAGCAGCCACATGCCAGGGATGGAATTGATGCCGTATTTGGAGGAGATCTCGTTCTGCCAGCCTTTGCCGTCAAAGTACTGCGGCCATTCCATGCCTTTCTCCTTCACAAAGGCCTCCAGTTCGGCCTTTTCACCATCGAGCGAGATGCCCACAATTTCAAAGCCCTTCGGGTGCAGTTCCTTGTAAGCCTTGAGCACATTCGGCAGTTCGGCCACGCAGGGCCCGCACCAAGTGGCCCAGAAGTCGATGAGAACGACCTTGCCCTGGAGTTTCGACACATCCACTTCACGGCCGTCCACGGCGGTGAATTTCAATTCAAGCGGCTTGGTCTTCAGATCGGCGGCGGCCTTGATGCTCATGATCTTGCCTTCCACCACCTTGTTCATCTTTTCAGCGGGATAATCCTTCAGATGCTTCTCTGCTTTCGCCAGCCATGCGGCGGTGTCCCCTTCAGAGCTTTCGGCGGCTTCGGCAGACTCCATGACACTCATCAAACTGGCCTGTGATTTGGTTGCAGGTTTGGCGTCTGCAGCTTTGAGAATGTCTTCAAGGCTGACGGCTTTCTTTTCAGGAGCCACGACTCCTGCGACTTCACGCGCACGTCCGACCATCATCTCAAACAAGGCGGCATCCCAGCGGGAGGGATTTTCAGGCGCAGCCTTCATGGCCGTCGCATGAGCGGAATCGAACTCTGTCAGTCCCTTTTTCAGCAGCGCGATCGCTTCCTCCCGGGATTTTGGTTTGTCCTTGGGATTTTTGATGCCTTCGACAATGTCCTCCACCTTTTGCCATTCAGCGTCGCCATTGGCGGCATGCAGGAATGAAGAAGCGGCCAGAAACAAAGTCGTGACCCCGATGCTGAGAAGGCGATGCGCGTTCATATGTCAGACTAAACGTGAGACCGCCGCCTCACCAATCTTTTCACGTGAAGAATTCCGTCAATGACACCGGTGGGGCCTGGGCGAAAGGTCCTGAGATTATTCGGCGAGCAGCTTCGCGACCTTCTCTTTCATATCCTCAAAAGCGTTCATGCTCACGACCACGCCCTTCTTGTTCAGCAGCCACATGGTGGGAATGGATTCGAGTTTATATTTGAGGAAGAGCGCGTTCTCCGGGCCTTTGCCATCGAAGTACTGCGGCCATTCCATGCCCTTGTCTTTTACGAAGGCTTCCAGCTCGGCTTTGTCGGCATCGAGTGAAATGCCGATGACTTCGAAGCCCTTCGCATGCAGCTCCTTGTAGGTCTGCTGGACGTTCGGCAGTTCTTCGACACAGGGGCCGCACCAGGTGGCCCAGAAGTCGATGAGGACGACCTTGCCCTGAAGTTTGCTCACATCCACCTCACGGCCATCAAGCGCGGTGAACTTCAGTTCGAGTGGTTTCGTCCGGAGATTGATGTCAAACATCCTGTCCTCCACCATCTTGTTCAGCTTTTCGGTGGGGAAATCCTTCAGATGCTTCTCCGCCTGGGCGATCCATGCCGCAGCGTCGCCGCCCGGGGCGATGGCCGCATCAGAAGCCATCATGACAAGGGTCAGGCTGGCCTGTGATTTTGTCTCGGGCCTGGCGTCTTCGGCTTTAAGGATGTCCGCGAGGCTGATGGGTTGCTGGTCAGGGCCGGGGACATTCGCCATCTCGCGTATCCGTCCGAGCATGGAGTCAAAGAGCGCGACATCCCAGCGGGCGGGGTTGGCAGGCGCGGTCTTCATGGCGGCCTCATAGTTCGCATCAAACTCTTTGAGGCTCTTCTTCAGCATCACCATCGCTTCATCGTCCGACTGCGGTTTAACCTTCGGATTTTTGATGCCTTCAATGACATCGGTGACCTTTTTCCATGCGTCATCGCCGTCAGCAGCACGAATAAAAGGGGAAGCGGTCAGGACGAGAGTCGTGACACCGAGGCAGAAAATGCGGAGAGCTTTCATGAAAAAGGGAGAGTCTAAACGGACGAAATCCACGCCACCAATCTTTTTACGCGAAGATTTCCGTCACGGCCCTCCCCTTCCCGTCTTCGGTGACGTAGAAGGGCCGGCCTTCGATTTCGAATTCCGTCTTTGGACTGATGCCCATGGCCGTCATGATCGTTGCATGCAAGTCCATGACGCTCACCGGATTTTTGGTGGCGATGAGCGGGCGCTCGTCGGCGGTCTCGCCATACAGGTGGCCTTTCTTCACGCCGCCGCCAAACATCACCACGCTGGTGCCGCCGGTGAAATGGCGGTGCAGGCCGTAGTGCTTCATCTCGCTGAGCGTATCGACTTTGAAGGTGGTCTGGTCGTTCGCGGTGGAGCCGGGTTTGCCCTCCATCAGCGCATCGCGGCTGAACTCGCTGGCAATAACAATGAGCGTGCGCTCCAGCAGGCCCTTCGCCTCCAGATCACGCACAAGCTGCGAGATGGGCAGATCAATCTCCTTGTGCATGGCATCCACGGTGGTGTGGCCGTCCTTGTGCGTGTCCCACTGGAAGAAGGGCACGTACTCGGTGGTCACTTCGACGAAGCGTGTGCCTGCTTCGACCAAGCGACGTGCAAGCAGGCAGCCACGACCAAAGCGGCCCGTGTCATACTTGGCGTAGCTCTCCTTGGGCTCCAGCGTGATGTCGAAAGCCTCGCGCTCCTTGGCGCTAAGCAGGCGGTAGGCGTTGTCCATGCTGCGCAGCATGGACTCCTGCTGGTAGTCGCTCATGAATTCTCGCTGCGGGCTTTGATCAACAAGCTTGCGAAAGAGGCGGTCACGATTGGCAAAACGATTTGCATCCATGCCCTTCGGTGGCTTCACCGACTGCGCGGCCTCTTCAGGAAACGGCAGGTTCATGGGGCCAAACTCGCTGCCGAAAAACCCGGCGGTGGTGAAGGCCTTCAGCTCTTCGCTTTCGCCCACGCCTTCGAGCCGCTGGCCGATGTTGATAAACGCGGGCATCACGGCATTGCGCGGACCGAGCACCTTGGCCATCCAGGAGCCGATGTGCGGGCATGCCACCGTCTGCGGTGGCACGTAGCCGGTGTGCCAGTGATACTGGTGCCGTGAATGCAAAATGCTGCCGAGATCCGGCTGCACCGCGCTGCGAATCAGCGTGGCGCGGTCCATCACCTGCGCGATGTTTTCCAGCCCTTGGCAGATTTTGATGCCATCCACGTTGGTGTTGATGGCGGGGAAGGTGCTGAGCATGCGCTTGACCTCCAGACCCTTCTCAAAGGGCAGGTAGCCTTTGGGATCAAAGGTGTCGGGCGCGGCCATACCGCCTGCCATCCAGAGCAGGATGCAGGCATCGGCCTTCGCTGGCGGATGCGTCACCTTCTCGCCGGTTTTCGCCCAGATCGCCTGTGGTGCGCCGGTCATCCATGCAGCGGTGCTGGCAGCCGCGAGCTTCTTCAGGAAATCGCGGCGGATGAGGTGCTCGGGGAGGGTGGGATCAATGTCGTGCATGACAGTACTAAAACGCTGCGAGATTCACTTCACTCGCGCATTTTTCTGCTTCGCCTGCCCTCTTGGCGGATCGCCCGGCATGCCGGAGTGCATTTTTCCAGCGGTGGGATCGTGCGGCCCTTCAGGCAGGGTCTTGGCCCATGCGGTGACTTGAGCAGAAAGCTTTTCAACCACCTCAGGCTGGTGTTCGGCGACGTTGTTGAGCTGGGTGAGGTCTTTGGTGATGTCATAAAGCTCCACGCGGCTGCGATCAGGGTTCATGAGCAGCTTCCAGTCTCCGTCGCGGATGGCGAGTTCGGGGCTGTGGTGAAAGGGTTCGCCGGCGATGTTGAACCGCCACTCCCACATGAGCGGGCGAGTGCGCGGGCGGGAAGAGCCAAACAGCACATCGCTCACCTCCTCGCCATCCAAAGCATGATCGGCAGGGAGCGCTGCACCGGCGATCTTGCAGAGGGTCGGCAGCCAGTCGACTCCGGCCATGACCGCTTTATCCTCAATGCGACCCGCAGGCACCTTGCCCGGCCAGCGCACAATTCCCGGCACGCGGATGCCTCCTTCGTAAAGGCTGCGTTTGCGCCCGCGGAAGGGGCCCGCGCTGCCGACGCCGCTGTGGCCGGCATTGCCGATGTGGATGTCTTCGGGCCCGTTGTCACTGCTGAAAAGGATGAGCGTGCCCTTGTCCTTGCCGAGCTTTTCGAGTCCGGCGAACAAGCGCCCGATATGCGTGTCGAGGTCCGTCACACTCGCGGCGAAAATCTCCATGGCCGCAGCATGCGGGAAGTCTTTGCCGCCGGCGCGCAGGTTTGCATACGGCTTCAGTTGTTCAGGCGTCGGATTCAGCGTGGCATGGGGCACCAGCGTCCAGAGCTGGAGGTAAAAAGGCTTGTCGCCGGCCTGCTCGATGAACTTGAGCGATTCATCGACAAACACAGCCGTAGATTTGGCGCGAAAGAAAGGATCTGCGCCCGGTCCGTTCGCAACGTCTTTTTCCGAAGTGCCGACAAAGTCGAAGCCGTAGGCGTCGATCGGCGGCCCGCCGGAGTTGTTGCCCAGATGCCACTTGCCGATGTGCGCGGTGGTGTAGCCGGCGGATTTCATCAAGCGCGCAGCATTCGGCACCTGCGGCTCCAGCCAGTTCGACATGCCGCGCGCCTCGTTTTGCTCCTTGGTGGCATAGTGGCCATGGATGCGATGCCGCGCTGGATACTGACCGGTGAAAAAGGCGCAGCGGCTCGGCGAGCACACGGAGGCGTTCACATAAAACTGTGTGAACAGCGTGCCTTGCCGGGCCATTTTGTCCAGGTTCGGGGTGCGGATGGTCCTGTTGCCATAACATCCGAGATCCCCCCAGCCGAGATCATCGGCCAGAATGAAAATGATGTTGGGCTTTTCAGCAGCCGAGGCGGCAGCAGTGAGGAGCAGGAAAAGGGCGAGAAAGCAGCGCATGGCAGCGGCAAACGATGCCGCAGGACTCAAACTGTCAGCAATGCACCCAAGATTCCATGATTGACGTGCGTCTAGCCCTCCGCCATCTCCATACTTGTGCTGATCAGTCTCCACCATCTGCTGTTTGTGCTTCTGCCCGTCGCTCTGACGGTGCGCCTGTACGTCAAACCACGACCGGCCACGACCGACGTGGCGAATGGCATCACGCGCTTCTGCCTGGGAATCGGCAAGTGGGTGCTGCTGGTCGATCCACTGTGGCATCTCGCAACGATAAGTTTCCGTGGCGGCCCGGACAGCCTGGGCACCAGCGTGGCGTGGATGGGATTTCTGGGGCTGCTGCTCAGCCTGCATTTCTTTTTCACCGCCACTGGCGATGTAATCGCCGGACTGGGCGGCATGTTAGGATTCAAGGTGGCGGAGCCGATACAGGAGGCGCTGACGCTGCGGCGATTCACCCATGGAAACTGGTTGCGCTTGATGGTGCTTCTGCTGGCCATCACCGTGATCGGAGCGCTGGTGCAAACGGCTTCGTTCGGCGACACCTGGTTGCATTTGAAGGCGCTGTTTGCACCTCCGACGCGGACGATCCCCACGCTGATCCAGCAGGCGCGGGTGCGGACAGATTTTCACGTCCTCACGATATTTGCAGGCCTGGTCTGCCTCATTGGCCTGCCGCATTCGCGCGATTTTCTGCGCGAGCCGGCGCCATGGAAGGCGACGATCTGCCTTCTCATTTTCACCTTTGCCGTGGCGATGCTTTGGACGCATGCCGCCCCCATGTCATGAAACCGACGCTTCCCCGAATCGACCCAGCGAAGCGGACCGTGGTGCCGCCCGACCCGGAACTGAGCCCCAAGGCAGCGCGGAATATCATCCGTGTGTTTGCTCTGCTGCTGGCCGTGCCGCTGCTGTTTGAAGCCGCGTCATGGTCCACGTCTTCCAAAACCAATCTGGCGGCGGCAACGGTACGCAGCGGATTGCAATGGCTGCTGATGCATGGCCTGAATGAAGGCAACCGCACAGTGTATCTCGGACGCGAAGGCTGGCTCTTTGACCAGCGTGAACTCGACCGCCTGGCACATGCCAGACGCCCTGCCAACGAAGTTCAATCCGGTTTGATCAAGCTGGCGTCACAGCTGAAGGCTCAGGATACGACACTGCTGGTGATCACGATTCCAGACCGTGCCACGATGTATCCTGAACAAATCCGTCCCGGTCGCTATCTGGACGTGGTGCGCTTGAAAGGTGAGGCGGGCAGACTGGCTGAGTTAAAAGCGGCGGGCGTCGATGTGCTGGACATGACCAAAGCCCTTTGGGAATTCCGTGACAGGCAGCCGGTGTTCTTTTCGCATGACAGTCACTGGACCCCGGAGGCCATGAAGGCGGTGGCCCTGGCGGTGTACAAGCATGTGTATGAAAAGCTGCCACGTCTGAGCAGCCCTGAGACGCCCGTGATCAATGCCACAATTCTTGACCGCACCGACCCCGGCGATCTGGCGCGCAGGCTCGATCCGCTGCATACTGCCGAACTGCTGGGAGAGGAAGATGCAAACTTGGTTTCAATCCAAGGCATTCCACCGAGCGACAAATCCCCCATCGTGCTGCATGGCGGTGAGATGATGCGTGTCTATGATGATGCGCAGCTCAGCTTTGGCGGAGGCGGTCAGGCGCCGGAAGCCGGCTTTGCCACGCAGCTTGCCACTTTGCTGGGCCGCCCCCTGGACGTCCGGGACATGCCCCGGCCGGGGGAGAGCTACGAAGACAAGAAGCTCGTCATGATTCTGTTGCCGATGGCGGAACTGGTGCCGTAAGTTTGGCGAACTCATGCTGCGACTTCTCCTTCACTTTTTTTTCGGCGGCGTCTTTGTCTATTCGGGGATTCTGAAAGTGGCGGATCCGATGTCCTTTCTCGATGACATCCGCAGCTTCGATCTGCTGGGAGATCCCTGGGCCGCATGGCTGGCCATGGGGCTCCCGTGGCTGGAAATCTTCGCAGGCCTGGCGGTCATGAGCGGGCTGCTCCGTTCCGGTGGGCTGCTGATTTTGAATGGATCCCTGCTGATTTTTCTGGCGGCCATCAGCATCTCGTGGTGGCGCGGCATCGACATCCGCTGCGGATGCTTCGGCCACGCAGACGCCACTTCCAACTACCGCGACCTCATCCTGCGCGATGTGCTTCTGCTTCTCGCCGGGATCGTACTCGCATGGCACGGGAAGCCGAAAGCAAAAGCATGAGCGCTGAACTGAAATACCACTTCGCCTCGGACAACACGTCCGGCATTTGTCCCGAAGCCTGGCAGGGGCTCGAAGAGGCCAATGCAGGCTATCAACCCAGCTACGGGGCCGACTCGACCACCGCTGAAGCCTGCGAGATGTTCCGGCGCTTTTTCGAGACGGACTGCGATGTGTACTTTGTCTTCAACGGCACGGCGGCGAACTCGCTCTCGCTCGCCACGCTGTGCCAGAGCTACCACAGCATCATCACCGCACAGGAGGCACATGTGGAAACGGACGAATGCGGTGCACCGGAGTTTTTCAGCCATGGCTCGAAGATCCTGCTCGCCCGCAGTCCGCTGGGAAAGCTTGATCCTGCCGATGTCATTCGTCTGGCGACAAGTCGCAGCGATGTGCATTTTCCGAAGCCACGCGCCCTGAGCATCAGCCAGAGCACGGAACTGGGCACGGTGTACCGTCCCGGTGAGGTCAAGGGCCTTGGCGCAGTCGCGAAAGAACATGGCCTGTCCATTCACATGGATGGTGCGCGGTTCTTCAATGCGCTGACCGGATTGAACTGCGCACCAGCCGACATCACCTGGCGAGCCGGGGTGGACGTGCTGTGCTGCGGCGGCACCAAGCTCGGCATGGCGGTGACGGAAGCCGTGGTGTTTTTCAACAAGGAGCTGTCCCAGGAGTTTGCGTACCGCTGCAAGCAGGCGGGGCAGCTTTGCTCCAAGATGCGCTTTATCTCGGCGCAGTGGCTGCGAATTTTGAGTGATGAAACCTGGCGCAGGCATGCGCAAAACGGCAACTACCTGGCCAGACGCCTCTCTGATGCACTCGGCCATCTGCCGGGCGTGCAGATTCTCTACCCGGTGGATGCCAATGCGGTGTTTGCCAAGCTGCCGGACCGGATGAAGGAAGGCCTGAAGGAGCGGGGCTGGGTTTTCTACAGCTTCATCGGCGGCGGTTCACGCCTGATGTGCTCATGGCGCACGACGGAGGCGGATGTGGAGGCCTTCGTCGCTGATGCGGCGGCTTTCGTGTGAAGATCAAAACGACTCAGCCATCTGATCGAGTTCCTTGTTGATGCGGTCCTTCCACTCGGCGGGGATGTCGAGCTGGAGGAGCTGATCAAATGTCTCGATGGCTTTGATCTTTCTTCCGGCGGCAAGGAGCGCACGTGCGTACGCTTCGACCAGATTGGCTCGGGAGGTGGGGCTCGTGACTTGGGTGAAATCGGTGCCGTCAAACGCCTTCACAGCTTCCTTGCCCCGCTGGCTCTCAATGAGCAAACGCGAGAGCGCGACGAGGCTCTCGACCCGCCACGCGTAGTTCGCGGAGGTGACCTGGATCGCCCTGCGGAACTGCTCTTCGGCATCTTTGACTTTGCCTTGCTTGAGCTGCAGCACTCCCAACTCGCGCAGCGCACGCCCACGCACCCCCACCTCAGCTCCGGGTGCATCCGCCGTCATCTGCCATTGCTGCTGCTCGGCAGCGGCGTCCTTCTTCGCATGATAAATTCCGGCCAGAATACTGTGCGCCTGACTGCGGCAGCGCACGGGCCATGCGTCGATGTCCTTGCCCTGCACGGATGCGAGGGCCTCATCATAGTGCTCGAAGTCAGCGAGCACGCGCAGCTTCGCGAAATCACGATGCGCCGGATCCTTGACCGCAGCCGCAAGGGCGAGCGCCCGTTTTTCGTCCTTCAGGGACTTGACCGCCACGTCGATGGCGAAGTCAAGATACGTGAAGTTCTCTCCGGCTTCGTCGGCCTTCGCGGCCATCCCCTCGAGCTTTTGAACGGCTTCGTCGTAGCGCTTGTCCGCACGCAGCCGCTTCGCGGCGCTGAACTGAGTGTAATCAATGGCGTGTGCGGAGACGCCGAGCAATGCGAGAGCGGTGACGGTGATGATGATGATGATTCGAGTCATGAGAGGATCACTTGAAGGTGGCCTTGCCGAAGGACGCGTCCCCGGGGATGTGCGAGGCGTTAAGTTTGCCCGTCCAGGCGGAGAATTCGCGGCTGGCTTTCTTGCCTGCGGCATCAATGAAGTGTACGCGGCCGACATTCACATACCAGGTGTCCCCGGACTTTGGCGGCTTGGTGCGTAGCGTTTCGAAGGAAATGACCGCCATGGATTCCCAGCGGCTCTTCGCAGGCACCAGCTTGGTTTCAAAGGACCACGTTCCGCCCCAGCTCTCGTCATTCCACCCGTAGCGCGGGTGCAGGTAGTCGGCGATGAAGCCGTGCTCCGCCTCATTGAACGAGGTGGGCTCCGGCTCATACGCAAAGTAAAAGTAGCGGGAACGATCACCGATGGGCGACACGTTGATCACAATGCTCTCCTGCAGCCACAGCTCGGCATCATGACCGCGTGCCGCAAAGCTCATCTGGCTCGCCGGCTGCTCGCCACTCACGCGCACATAGAGATTCGTATCGTCGCAGAGCACGCGGAAACTCGTGGGAGCCCGCAGATTTTCAGTCCCTCCGCTCGGCAGCAGGGCATGCGCTTCAGCCTTCTCCCAGTGCGGCGAGTCGAGCGTCAGCGGCCCGCTCACATGCTCGATGGCGAGCGACTGGCTCTTTTGCAGCAAGGCGTCTGGACTGGCACGCATCTTCGCCGTGTCCCAGTTAAACGGCGCGCGGTCAAGGTAGCGGCCCGCATACTTCAGGTCGTTCTCTTTGGCGAAGCGATACGCCGGGTTCTTCTTTTTCGGATACTTCGCATCGCCATTCGCCACACCCGCAATGAAGGCGTTCCGCACGTCAATCGCGTCGAGCAGCTGGGTGATCGAAGCCGCGTTGTTCATCGCCTGATGATTCCGCCACGCATTCACCACGAGGGAGAGGTGTTTGAGGAAATCGAATTCGTAGCGCACGATGTCGAGCCTGCGGCGCACCTCAGGCAGTTGCGCTCCGCTCTCCGCCGCGGACAGGTCTTCCTCCAGGGAGTTGATCACATCCGGCGTCCACAGCGCACCGAGCGCGAAGATGGGATCACGCCCCGATTGATACGCGTAATTACGGATCGTCTGCCACAGCTCCACGCGCTTTTGCACGTTGGTAAAAAAGCGCCGCATCGGGTTTTCAGCCTCGCGAAAGGCCGCCTGCAGATACTCGTCAAAGAGCTCGCCCGCGCTCTGGGTGGTGGGATCAATGCCGAGCCGCAGATACACATAGATGTTCGGCCCTTCGATGCCCCACTGCCCGTTACCGGGGCTGCCATTCACCTGCACGGAGTGAACGTTGTTGCCCACCAGCAGCCGGTTCTGCTCCTCGATCATGCCCACGGTTGTCAGCGGCGTAAGCCCCACGAGGTGGAAGTTGCCCCAGTTGTAAAGATACGCCGAGAACCCGCCCGGCACCTTCAGCTGCTTCCACGCCGCAAACGCCTCCGCGTCGGAGTGCATCATCTCAATGATCGTGTTCTCCGGAAATTCGCGGAAGGTCTCCGGCGGCTGGATCGTGGGGCCGTAGGAGGTCATCATGATCTTCTTGCCGGGCCGGTCCTTCAGCAGCCGCAGCGCCATGTCCCGGTGCATGATCCACAGCTTCTCGCCCCACGCATGGTCATTGTGAAAGGCGATGCCGTCCCCCGGCTTCGTCGTCGGCTTGATGCCATACAACTCCGCGCATTCCCCGCACTGGCAGGGGCGGAAGCCATCGGCCTGGCCGAGTTCCACGATGTCAAAGCCGTCATCGCAGCGCGCGAGGATGTGCTTGTAAATCAGCTCGCGCACTTCCGCGTTGGAGAGGCAAAGCTGCCCGTCACCCGCCGAGAGTTCCGGCTGCCGCACACCGCCAGTGAGGATGAAGTACTCCGGATGCACCTTGCCGTACTCCTTGATGGGCACTGCCGATGGATGCTGATGCCCAAAGCGCGACCAGATGCGCGTGAAGCGCCGCGCATGGTTCGCGGTGTAGAACAGCTCATCCCCATCGCGCATGTCGTGCTCCATGAAATGCGGCGCGCTCCGCACATCCAGCGCCGGCGGCACATGGATGATCGACTGCGGCACGAATGTCGTGCCCGATTCATCCGGCGAAAGGAAGCGCGCCCCCACGTAGCGATGCACAAACTCCGCCACACCAAACAACGTGCCTTCAAACGGCCGCGCCGTTTCCTTCCCCGCGCCGCGTTTGCCCACGAGCGTGTCCGGCTCGTCATGCCCCGCGATGATGACATCTGCGCCGACGACCTTGTGCGCATAACTCCAGCCGTCCGCCTCCGTCAACGCCACCCCCTTCGCTGCAGCCAGCTTCGTAGCCCCCAGATAGAAGCCCGGCCGAGTCGCATCCACCTCCGACTCCTTCACCACCTTGAGCGCGACCTTGTTCGCCGCAAATGCCTGCTGCAGCAGCTCCGCCGCCCGCGTCACCGAGGACTCCGCCGCCGCGTTCGCAGCCACATCCGGCACGACAATCTGATACTTCGACCTCCCGCGAAATCCAAGAATAATGTCCTCCGGCCCCTCATCATCACTGACCTTCGTCTGACTGATGGCGGTGACAGCGAGAACGGGAAAACAAACGAGCAAGGTGAGCAGGCGCATGGAGGGGAGTCGTGTGCGATGAGAATGAAGACTCCTGCAAACGCCAGCCTGAGCGGTGCCTTTCTTAAACTATGAGACGCATTCCACTTAATCTTGACACATCGGCTGACCAATGGCTACCCGGCGGTAATTTTCCCCAAGTGGCTGCCAGTCTCGTAGCATTGCACGCACTTGCTGTACGCACATTGCGGTTTGAATGACCTCACACGCCTTCCGGTGCAGCGTCAGCCGCTGCCGCTTCTTCCGCCACGGTGGAAAGGCGCTTGAAGTGCAGCTGCAAAACACGCCGGAGATCCGCCTTCGTGGTGGTCACCTCATACTCTTCGATGACCACTTTTTCACCCACCTTGGGGAGATGGCCGAGGAGGTGCGTGACATAACCGCCGATGGTGGTGACTTCGTCGCTGTCGAGGTCGATGCCGGTCTGGTCGGCCAGTTCGTAGAGGTTGTAGGTGCCTTCGACGGTGAATTCGTTGTCGTTGATGCGGCGGAACTCGCTGACTTCATGGTCAAATTCGTCCTGAATGTCACCCACGATTTCCTCGAGCACGTTGTCCAGCGTCACAATGCCGACGGCACCGCCAAATTCATCGACGGCGAGGGCAACGTGAACGTGTTTGTCGAGGAAGAAGCGCAGCAGCTTGTCGATGGGCATCATCTCCGGCACCATCTGCAGCTCGCGTTTGATCTTGCGAAGATCCGGCTGCGGTTTGCCGATGAGGCTGAGCAGATCTTTGATGTGGATGGTGCCGATGGCGTGGTCGAGATGCCCCTCAACGAGCGGATAACGCGTGTGCTTGGAATCGATGGCGATCTTGAGATTGGTCTCAAAGGTTTCATCCGCATCGAGCGAGACGACCTGGTTGCGCGGCGTCATCACATCACGCACGCAGCGGTCATTGAGGGCGAGGGCGTTGAGAAGAATGTCCTTCTCGGTTTCGGTCACTTCCTTGGATTTCTGGCTTTCGGCCACGATGTGGCGCAGCTCTTCTTCAGAATGGGCGATCTCGTGCTCGGAAACGGCCGTGATGCCCAGAAAGCGGAGGACGAGGTTGGTGCTGGCGCTGAGAATCCAGATCGCCGGCTTCAGCACGATGTAAAACAGGTGCAGTGGGCGCGCGATCAGCAGCGCGGTTTGCATGGATTTGCGGATGGCGACCACCTTCGGCGTCTGTTCGCCAAGCACGACATGCAGGAAGGTGACGATCGCATAGGCGATGCCGATGGAGGTCCAGCGGATCACTGTCTCGTTAACAATGCCCATTTTAAACAGCATCGGTTGCACGACATCAGAGACAAACGGCTCGCCGAAAATCCCCAGCGCGATGCTGGTCAGTGTGATGCCCAGCTGCCCTGCAGAGAGGTAAGCGTCCAGGTTGCGCGTCACGGTCTGCGCAAATTTGGCACCACGCATGCCATCTTCGATGGCGGCCGTGAGCTGGCTGTCCCTGACTTTGACGATGGCAAACTCAGCCGCCACAAAGAAGGCGTTGAGCAGTACGATGACCAGCACAATCACAGCCTGCCAGAAGACTTCACCAGGGGTGAAACTCCACTCGCGTACGAGTTCGGTAGAGGCATTGGCGAGCAAAGGAGTCATGAAGCGGCGCGATCAGGCGTTCACAGCTTCTCGTAATTTCCATCGCATCGTTTTTCGAGGATGGTGAAGCCGGCGGCCTTAGCGTCGGAAACGGAGAGAGTTTTGGTGATCTTCGGCGTGTTAAAACCGGAAATAAGTTTTTTGACCGGCTGCCTGCACAGAGGGCATGCCTCTAGAGCAGGTCGGCTGAGCGGACGGCGCAGATCAAAGCCTCTGCGGCAAGCAGGACATCCCTTTTCAGGGTCATCAGCGATGTAGGAGTAGGTAGGCATCAGAAGAGTACGCGCCGCCTCTCCAAGCAGCCAGAGTCGGCCCCTGGCTGCTAGATGGGACGGAATTCTACCAGCTGGACTTCGTCACCCCGGGGATCATCCCTTGGGAGGCGAGTTCGCGGAAGGTCATACGGGACATCTGGAAGCGGCGAATGAACGCGCGACGACGACCGGTGACACGGCAGCGGTTGATGAGACGTGTCGGGCTTGCATCACGAGGAAGCATGGAGAGGCCGACGAAGTCGCCTTTCTCCTTGAGTTCAGCACGGAGTTTAGCGTACTTTTCGACGGTTTTACGTTTGCGCTTGTCGCGCTCGAGCCAGCATGTTTTTGCCATAGGGGCGTGGAGTCTGCCCCAAAGCGCTCCTTACGCAAGAAAAAATTTCTACTGGAAGATGGTCTGATTCACGCTAAATCCCCAAATACTATGATCATCTTTTACGGAATGTGTCTCGCAGTCTCACTTCTTTTCTGCGGCGTCATCGCTTTCACCTACCTGGTGAAAGGCTGAACATGCTGCTTTTCAGGCTGCTCACTGATAGAGAAAAGTCGTCAGCGGACTGGTGGCTGAAGCCTCTGCCGCACCCTCGCTCAGGCCGATTTCATAGGCGCTGCGTCCAGCCTCCACGGCCATTTTGAAGGCCTGCGCCATCCGTGCGGGGTCTGCAGCCACGGCAATGGCGGTGTTCACCAGAACGGCGTCCGCCCCCATCTCAAAGGCCTCGGCAGCGTGGCTGGGTGCCCCAATCCCGGCATCCACCACCACCGGCACGGTCGCCTGGGTGATGATGATTTCGATCATACGACGCGTCACGATGCCCTGATGCGAGCCGATGGGAGAGCCCAGCGGCATCACCGTGGCCGTGCCCACATCCTGCAGGCGACGGGCCAAAACGGGGTCGGCATTGATGTAGGGGAGGACGATGAACCCCTCCTTCACGAGAATTTCAGCCGCCTTGAGCGTTTCAATCGGATCTGGCAGCAGGTAGCGCGGGTCGGGATGGATCTCCAGCTTCACCCAGTTGGGCAACCCCGCCGCCACGGCAAGGCGGGCCAGGCGCACAGCCTCCTCCGCATTCATCGCCCCGCTGGTGTTCGGCAGCAGCAGGACGTTCTTGGGGATGAAATCAAGAATGTTGGCAAAGGGATCACCCTTTCCGGTCAAATCGGCCCGGCGCAGCGCCACGGTCACGATTTCCGTCTCCGAGGCCACGATGGCATCCCGCATCAGCTCACCGCTGGCGAATTTGCCCGTCCCCATCATGAGGCGGGAGTTGAACTGACGATTGGCGATGGTGAGGGGCAGATTTGGCACGGGAAGTGAGAGATGCACCCAATCTCGCCTCACGCAAGCATCACCCGCTGCAGCAGCTCACCTGTCGGTGGCTGGATGCCGATGTAGAAGTCGCCAAAGTCGCCATACTGGGTGGTGACTTCATCGAAGCGCATCTCATAGACGATGCTTTTGATCTGGAACATGTCATGCGCGAAGAGCGTCACACCCCACTCGTGACTGTCGAGGCCGGTGGAGCCCGAGATGAGCTGGCGCACCTTGCCGGAATATTTGCGGCCAGTTTTGGCATGGCCGCCCATGAGTTCACGACGCTTGGCAAAATCATTGGCATACCAGTTTGCGCCCACGCTGCGGCGCTTGCTCATCGGGTAGAAACAGAAGACCTGCCAGTCGGGCATGTTCGGGTAGAGGCGGTCGTTGAAATACTTCGTCATGTGGCCCTTCCATTCCGCCACACGTTTGTCGAAGGCCTCCGTGCCGGGAGCCAGGTTTTCCGCCTTCTCAATCTGCGCCTTGAACTCTTCTTCGCTCTGCGAGTACTCGGTCCACTCCGTCATGGAAAGATAGCTGTAGGCGGGCGTCAGCACATCAGGGCCCAGAGCCAGGGTGATCTGCTTTTCAAAGCGCTGTGAGTCGTGCAAATCTGGCGTGATCAGCATGAAGCCCAGCTCCGATTTGGGCGAAACCATCGCAAACACGAGCAACTGCGTGCCGGGGTGCTTGCGGATGGCCTCAATCGTACGCGTGAAGTTCTCACGCCGCTCCTGGCGCTCTTCCGGCATCAGCGCCGCCCAGTAGCCGTGATCGATGGTGAAAAACAGGTGCTGCACGACCCACCCCTCCTCGGAAATCAGCGGTTTCGATTCAGCAGGACCGGTGGACGTGGGGAAAGAGGTCGGAATGAGCATGGGGTTGATTGGAGGTTGTCAGTCACATACGCCGGAATTCGGGCCGCTCAACGGACGATCATTGGCTTTTGCTGTGCTTTATCGGTTCTTCCACAGCTTCAATCAGGATGAACCTCCAGCCTTCGGAGCATGGCCGCGAATCGGGGGCTTCGGCGCAGGATGGACGCCAGTCCAGCCAGCCAGAGCGCCAGCCCAAGAATCCAAGGCAGATCAGGATGTGAAGGAGGTGGCGGAGTAATCACGCGCTTGCCCTCAAACAAATGAACAGGTGCCATGATGATTTCTGCAAGCATCGCAAACCCATCCGAGCTGCCGAATCCCATGCTGAATCCAATGAAATAGGTCAATACCGGAGGAATCCAGGAACGCGGCATGAGGCAGGCTAAAATGACCGGAAATACAGAGCAGTAGCCTCCCCTCAGTAAAACCGTGCCGAGATCGAGCTCCCGGCCTCCCATCCCATTTCCCCAGAGTCCAAGAAGAAACCCAATGAGGCAGGCGGGAATACCTCCCACCACGAGCGCCACAAATTGGCGCTCATGCCAGGCAAGTTCACGCATGGGATTCATGAGAGTGGCGTTCTTCACAGCTGTGGCTAGCTTGGCATGACATGAAAAATTCGTCGAGACTGTTTCTGCTACTTTTTGCCCTGAACGTCTGCTCTGCGCAGGAGGCGTTTGACCGGCTGACCTTTCATGCGGCGCCGCAGCCGCTGGCGACGGAGGAAAAAACAAGTGACTGGCCGCGCGTGCTCGGCCCCACGAATGATGCCCACTCTCCTGAAACCCATCTGCTCAAGACCTGGGGCCAGAACGAACCGAAGCCAGTGTGGGAAGTTCAGATGGGCGAGGCTTACAATTCTCCTGCCATCAGCGGCGACTTCTGTGTGATCTTCCATGCTCTGGAAGACAAGGAAACCATCGAGTGCCTGCACCGCGAAACCGGCAAGCGTTTCTGGTCACAGGATTACCCGGTATCCTATCAGGATCGCTACGGCTTCGGCAATGGACCGCGTGGCAGCCCGGTGATCGCCGATGGCATCGTCGTGACCTTTGGTGTGACAGCAGAGTTGCGCGCGTTCGATTTAAAAACCGGCAAGGCATTGTGGCAGCATGATCTGCGCAAAGAATACAACGTGCCCCAGGATTTCTTCGGCGCGGGCGGCACACCGCTGATTCTCGACGGGCGCGTGATCGTGAATGTCGGTGGCAAAAAAGCTCTGATCGAGGACAACGAAGGAATGCGCGACCGTAAAACGAAGCTGGCAGAAGCTGGCGTATGCGTGGCGGCCTTCGATTTGCAGAGCGGCAAGGTCGCGTGGACCGTCAAGGATGCCTGGGGCGCGAGCTATGCGTCCCCCATTCCCGCCAAGCTGCATGGGCAAACGAAGGTGCTCATCTATGCAGGCGGTGAGAGCGACCCGGCCACGGGCGGCCTCATGTGTATTGATCCCGCAAGCGGCAAACTGCATTCCAAGTTCCCATGGCGCAGTGAAGACTACATCCAGGCCATCGGCACTTCGCCCGTTGTCATTCCAGAGAAGAATCGCGCCTTCATCACCACCGCATACCCAAAGGGCCGGCCGCTCGGTGGTGTAATGGTCGAGTATGACGCAGAGTTTCAGGTGAAGGAAGTCTGGCAGTCCAAGAAGCTCGCCGTGCACTGGATGAACCCAGTGTATCACGACGGCCATCTCTATGCCATCGACGGCGAGACGGAGCCCAAGTCACGCCTCGTCTGCGTGAACGCAGACACCGGCGCTGAGGTATGGGAACAGCACATTGAGTGGGAGGACGCCGAGTTCAGCAAGCTGACCGGGCGTGCCAATCCCACCCGTCTCAGCATTCTGCGCGCGAGCTTGCTGAAAGCCGATGGTGCCTTCCTTTGCCTCGGCGAAACCGGCTCGCTTCATTGGCTCGATCTGAGTCCGGCAGGGGCCAAAGTGCTGGCTCAAGCCCAGCCCTTCTATGCGCTCAACACCTGGAGCCTGCCCGCGCTCAGTCACGGCCTGCTCTACGTTCGCCAGCAGTCGCAGGACCTGCTGCAGAAGTCCGGACCCCGGGTGATTTGCCTCGATTTGAGAGGAAGATAAACCATGCTGATACATCAGCATGGGTCAGCAACTGAGCGTGGTTCGTTGAGAACAGGTGTGTCATTGTAGCGATCCATCGCAAAAAAAGTAAGGGCTGACGCCACCTGATTTCCCAAAGGTCTTTCTGGAAAAATTCGAGTCTCATCACCCCCTCGTTTTCACACCCTCTAATGCATTACCAATGAGTGCCTTGCGTCACACGAAAAAAATTCATGGCGTACTGATAGAAAAGCAGAAAACACCACGCCTCGACAACGCAAAAATCTCTTCCGCCGAAGGCCTCGTTTGCGGCGGTTTCTGCGCGCCTTGAGAAGTGGCACATCAAATGCTAATGCCAATCTCATGATCCCATATGAATACATCGTCAAGAAATGTGCTGGATCGCAAGCAGTCATCTGCCTGTCGCTCCTTCTGTTATTGAATTCCTGCAACGAAAGTGCCACCGCAACCGGTCATGAGGTTAAAAGAACCTTTCCGGTCACTTCCGCAGTGATGATGGATGTGCCGAATGGCCAGGAGTACGTCGCGAGCATTCAGAACTCCAACTTCATTGAGCTGGAAGCACGGGTAAGCGGACGCCTCGAGAAAATCTCTGTCGACGAAGGCCAGCGGGTCACTGCAGGACAGCTGCTCTTCACCATCAGCAGTCATTCCTATCAAGAGGAGGTGAAGCGGGCCAATGCCAGGCTCAAAAGCGCCCAGGCGGAGGCCAAGATGGCGGAGATCGATCTGCAGAACAATCAACTCCTGCTGGAGAAGAAAATCATCGCCACTTCAGAGTTGGAAATGGCCCAGGCAAGGCTGGACTCGGCCATGGCCAAAGTGGACGAGGCGAAAACTACGGTCGCCGATGCCGAACGCAGGCTCTCTTATGCCGAAGTGCGTGCGCCGTTTGACGGCATCATCAACCGGATCCGGAACAAAACTGGCAGTCTCGTGGCAGAAGGGGATCTGCTGACATCCATTTCCAATGACGGAGATGTTTACGCCTATTTCAATGTGTCTGAGCGTGAGTATCTGGAACTGGCAAGAAGAAAGGATCTGGGCGTGCAGGGCAGCGTGGTGCTGGAACTCGCTAATGGGGAGATCCATCCGCACAAAGGCAGGATCGAAACTTGGGAAAGCGTGATCTCCAAAAGCACCGGAAACATTGCCTTCCGTGCCAGCTTCCCCAACCCCGAGCGCCTCCTCAAGCATGGTTCCAGCGGCAAGGTGATGGTCCAGTCGCAGTTGAAGAACGCGCTGGTGATACCTCAGAAATGCACCTTCGAAGTTCAGCATAAAACCTGCGTGTACATGCTCAATGCCGACAACACCATCCAGCTGAGAAGCATCGACACAAAGCTGCGTCTGCCGAACCACTATGTGGTCGACTCCGGACTGCTGCCAACAGACCGCATCATCTTTGAGGGAATTCAGGTGGTGAAGGAAGGCGATTTGATAGCCCCTGACTTCAAAGCCCTGGCGGAGGTCGCTCCGTTCTGACGCCACTCAAAGCTGGCAGCTTGTGAACCAACGAGCATGGAAGGGTGCCGAAAAGATTTTCGGCCACCGGTCTCTAACTCCATGCACCAAACCGATGAAAAGAACGACTGAATGATTAAAGAGTTTATCCGCAGACCAGTGTTGTCGATGGTCATTTCCATCATCATCACCTTCCTGGGTCTGCTGGCATTGTTCCAACTGCCCATCACCCAGTTTCCGAGCATCGCTCCACCGGAGGTCAATGTGACAGTGGAGTATATCGGTGCCAATGCCGAGACGCTGACGAAGGCCGCCATCGTCCCGCTGGAGCGATCCATCAACGGAGTGCCCGGCATGAAGTACATGTCCTCACGGGCGGCCAACGATGGTGTAGGCGTCATTTCGATCGTCTTTGAGGCAGGCACCGACCCGGATGTGGCGGCGGTGGATGTGCAAAACCGGGTGAACAAGATGATGGGCGAGCTGCCCGAGGAAGTCATCAAGGCCGGGGTCCAGATCGCCAAGGAGGAGAAGGCCATGCTGATGTACCTCGACGTCACCAGCACCAATACTGAACTCGATGAGATGTTTCTGTACAACTTCGCCGACATCAACATTCTCACCGAACTGAAGCGGATCGAGGGTGTGGGCTTTGCGAGGATCATCGGCGTCAAGGAATACGCCATGCGGATCTGGCTCAAACCGGATAAAATGCTGGCCTACAACATCTCGACGGAGGACGTGCTGCTCGCCTTGAAAGAACAGAATGTGGAGGCCGCGCCTGGCAAGGTGGGGGAAAGCTCGGACAAGACCGAGCCACACCTGCAGTATGTCGTACGTTATGCAGGCAAATACCGGAACCAGGAAGATTATGAAAAGATCCCCATCCGCTCGAATGACGAGGGGCAGGTGCTGCGCATCAAGGACATCGCCCAGGTCGAATTCAGCACCCTTTACTTCGATGTGGAGACCCGGTTCAATGGCAGGCCCACGGCGGCGCTGCTGCTGAAGCAGCTGCCCGGCTCCAACGCCAACGAAGTCATCGCCAGCATCAAGCAGCGCATGGCTGAGATCAAGGAGGCCGCTTTCCTCAAGGGCATGGACTATGAGATCAGCTATGATGTGTCGCGCTTTCTTGACGCCTCGCTGCATGAGGTGATGCGGACGCTGGCGGAGGCCTTCCTGCTGGTGTCAGTAGTGACGTTTATTTTCCTGCAGGACTGGCGCTCCACTTTGATCCCGGTCATCGCCGTGCCGGTGTCACTGGTCGGCACCTTCTTCTTCATGCAGTTGTTGGGCTTCTCGCTGAACCTGATCACGCTGCTGGCTCTGGTGCTGGCGATCGGCATCGTGGTAGATGGGGCCATCGTGGTGGTGGAGGCGGTACATGCCAAGATGGAAAGCACGGGAGCGGGGCCGCGACAGGCCACTGAGGAGGCCATGGGAGAAATCGGTGGTGCCATCATTGCCATCACGCTGGTGATGGCCGCCGTCTTTGTGCCTGCCTCCTTCATGTCCGGCCCGTCGGGTATTTTCTACCAGCAGTTCTCCCTCACCATGGCGATTGCGATCGTGCTCTCAGGCTTGGTCGCCCTCACGCTGACACCCGCACTGTGCGCGTTGATGTTAAAAAATACGCATCACGCGCCGAAGAGCAAGAGTCTGCTGAATCGCTTCTTTGGGGTCTTCAACAAGAGCTACGACAAAGTTTCGGGCGTTTACAATCGGTGGATCTCGGCCCTGGCCGGCAGGCGTGGGCTGAGCTGGGGCATCCTCCTGGCCTTCTGCGTTGTCATGGTGTCCGCAGGCGGCAGGCTGCCGTCTGGCTTCATCCCGAATGAAGACCAGGGCGGGTTTTACGTCGGCATCACCACTCCGGCAGGTTCCACGCTGGAGCGCACCAAGGCAGTGGTCGATGAGATCCAGCATTGCTGCGAAGGCATTCCTGCCATCGCTTCGGTCTCCACGCTCTCTGGCACCAACATCATCACCGACGCCAGCGGCCCGACATATGGCGCCTGCCTGATCAATCTGACCGAGTGGCACGTGCGCAAGGAATCGGTCAAGGAGGTGATGGATGAACTCCTCCGTAAAACCCGGCACATCAAGGATGCCGAGATCGAGCTGTTCTCACCGCCCGCTGTGCCTGGCTACGGCAATGCGAGCGGCTTTGAGCTTCGTCTGCTGGACCGCACCGGAACGAGCGATTTCAAAAACATGGAAAGCGTGACCGAAAAGTTTCTCGACGATTTGCAGGCGCGCCCTGAGATCGCGAATGCCTTCACCAGTTTCGACGCCAGCTTCCCCCAATATCTTGTGCATGTGGACAGCGACATTGCAGCGCAAAAAGGAGTCACCGCCAACAATGTGATGAGCACCCTGCAGACCATGTTGGGCGGCAAGTATGCGACCAATTTCATCCGCTTCGGGCAGTTGTACAAGGTCATGGTACAGGCGCTGCCGGAGTACCGCGCACGACCGGAGGACATTCTGAAACTGCATGTCAAAAATGAAACCGGGGAGATGGTGCAGCTGGACACCTTTGTGAAGCTGGAAAAAGTCTATGGGGTGGATCAGGTGACCCGCCACAACATGTTCACCTCGGCGGAGATCAATGGCGAGCCCGCCATCGGAGTCAGCAGTGGCGCGGCCATTCACGCCATCCAGGAAACAGCCAGGGAAAAGCTGCCGAAGGGCTTTGGCATCGACTGGGCGGGCATCACGCGGGATCAGATTCTCGCGGGGAATCAGGCGGTGGTTGTCCTCATCATCTGCCTCGCGTTTGTGTATCTGTTGCTCGCCGCGCAGTATGAAAGCTTCCTGCTGCCGATGCCCGTCATCCTTTCACTGCCCACGGGTCTGCTCGGCGCATTTGTGTTTCTGCTGTGGATGGGTTTGGAAAACAACATCTACGCGCAGGTGTCCATGATCATGCTGATCGGCCTCCTCGGAAAGAATGCGATCCTGGTCGTGGAGTTTGCCATCCAGCGGCAGCGCGAGGGCCTCACCCCGCTGCAGGCGGCGGTGGAGAGCGCGACCTCGCGCCTGCGGCCCATTCTGATGACGTCACTCGCCTTTGTCGCTGGCTTGAGCCCGCTCATGGCGGCCTCTGGTGTGGGCGCGACTGGCAACAGGACCATCGGTGCTTCGGCGGTGGGCGGCATGATCTTCGGCACCGTGTTTGGCATGCTGATCATCCCGGGGCTCTACGTCATTTTTGCCTCCTTCACTTCCACCCCCAAACCATCCAAGGAACCGGAACATGCGTGAGCCCCTGCTTCTGAACTGGCCATTCCTGAGTGCCTGCATTTCGTTCATGACGCTGATGTTAACCAGCTGTGAAGACCTGCGCCGCTTTGGCAAAAAAACGGAGCAGGCACCGGAAAAAACCGCCTCATTCACCGGAGTAAGCCAGTGGAAAAAACACTTCACCGACCCCAAATTGCAGGCCCTCACCGAGCAGGCGCTGAACAACAACCGTGATCTCAAAATCGCGCTCCAGCGCATCGAGATGGCCAAGGCTCAAATCACCGCCGCACGCGGTATGCTGGCCCCCAAGGTCTCGGGCGTGGCTGGCGCGGGGATTCAACGCTTTGGCCTCTACACCATGGACGGTGCCGGCAACAGCACCACTCCCATCTATGACGGGCGCATCGTCCCGCGGGATGTCCAGGACTACACGGTCGGTTTGCAGACGAGCTGGGAAATCGATCTTTGGGGAAAACTGCGGAGCAAGAAAGCCTCCGCCACAGCGCGCCTGCTTGCCAGCGTGGAAGGAAGGAATTTGGTGCAGACGCATTTGATCGCCGACATGGCCACCGCCTACTACGAGCTGCTGGCGCTGGATGCTGAGATCACCAACATCGATGAGACCATCAAAATCCAGCGTGATGCGCTGGAGACGGTGCAGACCCAAAAACAGGCGGGATCTGCCAATGAACTCGCCGTTCAGCAGTTTGAGGCGCTGTTGTTCAATCTTCAAGGCATGCGTCTGGATACGCAGCAGCGCATCGTGGAGCAGGAAGGCATCATCTGCACCCTGCTGGGCGACGCGCAGCGGCCCATCGCACGCAACCGGGCATCCCTGATGCACTCAACGCTGCCACAATTGTCATCCAGCGTGCCGGCTGACATGCTCAAAAACCGGCCCGACGTTCGCCGGGCGGAATTCGAACTGGCGGCTACCAAAGCCGATGTGAAGGCGGCCAAAGCAGCCTTCATGCCTACGGTGTCCATCAATGGTGTGCTGGGACTGCAGGCTTTCCAAAGCAACCTTCTGCTCAACATTCATTCCGCCACCTATTCAGCACTGGGCGGACTGGTGGCTCCGTTGATCAACCGCAAGGCGATCCAAGCCGAGTTTGATCACGCCAACGCCTCCCAATTGGAAGCACTCAACACCTATCAGCAGTCCATCGTGAACGGCTACGTCGAGGTGCACAACCAGCTCGCCTTCATCCGCATTTTAAAGGATCTTCAGGTGCTGAAGACCAAGGAGGTGCACCTGCTGATTGAGTCCGTCGGCACCGCAGCAGACCTGTTCCGCACGCGTCGGGCCACCTACATCGAGGTGCTCAACGCGCAGCAGAACGCCCTGAAGGCCCGGCTGCAGCTGATCGGTGTGACAAAGCGGCAGTTCCAGGTGCAGGCCAATCTGTATCGAGCCCTGGGGGGAGGCTGAACAGGAGGGCCGCCAATTTCGTGCTTGGCGGAAGACAGGCGTTTTGATAGCCTCGTCTT
The DNA here is from genome assembly GCA_943371875.1 of Prosthecobacter debontii. Lineage (GTDB taxonomy): Bacteria > Verrucomicrobiota > Verrucomicrobiia > Verrucomicrobiales > Verrucomicrobiaceae > Prosthecobacter > Prosthecobacter debontii_C. The sequence continues at coordinate 126,797 of CALRWM010000008.1, forward strand.
ACATCCCGAATAATGAACACTGCAATCGTCATCCGCATCTGTGTCATCACGCTCGTACTTCTCTTCATTGCTTTGATTTGGAGTTTCGTGAAAGAGGCCGGAGACGGCATCAAGCTCGTCTTTGTGATTTTGCTGGGGCTCTCAGGCGGGCTCCTGGCCGTGAAGTATTTCATCCCTTGGCTGGGCGATCTGATGGGAGAGGCGGTGTTCTCTTCCGGCGAGAAGGTGGAGCAGGATCAGATGACCAAAGCTGCAGCCCGCATCGCCCAGGGCGACTACCCGGGAGCGATCGAGCATTATGAAAAAATGCTCGAGGAGAAGCCGGACGACCCCTTCCCGGTGGCTGAAATCGCCAAGATCCATGCAGAGCGTCTGCGTGATCCACAAACAGCATTGAAAGTACTGGAGGAGCATCTGCAAAGCAAGGACTGGCCTGTCGATGATGCCGCCTTCATCATGTTTCGCATCGCCGACGTGCATCTGACACACCGGCATGATTTTGAAGCAGCGCGCGACATGCTTGAGCAGGTCATCGGGAACTTCCCGAACACGCGCCACAGCGCCAATGCTCACCACCGCATCAGTGAACTCGAACAAATGCAGTTCAAGCTGCTGATGGAGCAGCGTACCAAGGCAGGATCCGCCGGCGCAGAGAAAGCCTGATCGCTTCAACACCAGCAGCCGATGCTCGAGAAGCTCCAGCTTTGGACCCGGGCCAATCCGCTGCTTACACTGGCGCTTGCGGCCATCAGCGGCATTCTCGTTGCTGAAATAGGATCGCTGCCCGCATATGGCGGGTGGCTCCTCCTTGCAACCACAGCGCTGCTTGGCGTGGCGCTGATCAGCGGGCGCTCATGGCTGCTGATCCCGTGTGCAGCTCTGGTCTTCGCCTTCATCCATAAAGCACGTATCGACGAAACATTCCGTCACCCGCTGCGTCTTGCCCTCCAGCAGCAGAACAAGCCGGTGCCAGCGACAATTCACGGCAGCCTGCTGCCGGAATTCGACACCTCACCCGACGAGCGCACCCATGCGCTCTGCACCACACAGAAGATCGAGATTCCAGCAGCAGGGATCGTGATCGAACAAGCCGCCACGCTGCTGCTGCGACTGCCAAAAGGCGTACGCTTTCCAGGTGCAGGCGTGTTTGAACTCCGCGGCAGCATCTACCTGCCGCGCACCGCATCCAATCCAGGCACATTCGATGCACAGGAGTACTCCCTGCGCATGGGGCGCGTGGCCCGTTTTGACATCGACCACATGCAGCGCCTCAGCGATAGTGGTGAGGCGTGGTGGTGCGCCTTCTTGGAGCGTGCGGAAGATTGCAGGCGCTGGATCAGCAGGCAGCTCACCCAGGATCTCGAAGAAGACCCTCAGACCGTCGCCGTGCTGCGTGCCATGGCACTGGGAGTCTCTGCCGAGGCGGATGATGAAATCGAAGATGCCTTTCGCAACAGCGGCACGTTGCATGTGTTTGCTGTCAGCGGCCTTCATGTGGGCCTCCTGGGTGTCATTGTGATGATGCTGCTGCGGCAGACCGGCACATCGCGCAGCATGTCTCTGTGGATGGTGATTTTCATCGTGTTTGCCTATGCGTTTGTCACCGGCTGGCGGCCTTCGGCGGCACGGGCGGCCTTCATGGTGGCCATTTACCTGAGCGCCACGCTGATGGACCGTGAATCGTCCCTGCAAAACAGCCTCGGTGCCGCAGCGCTGCTGCTGCTGGCCGCGGACTCGAACCAGCTGTTCATGCCGGGATTTCAACTGTCCTTCGGTGTGCTGTGGTTTAGCACTCTTGGCACCGCCCCATTGCTTAAAAGGCTGCTGCCTTTCACCCGGCTCGATCCCTTTTTGCCACCCCAGCTCGCCAACTGGCGGCAGCGCGGCTGGAGCCAATGCCGCCTGTGGTTGGCGACCACCTTGAGCGTATCCTTTGCCGCATGGATCGGCAGTCTGCCGTTCATCCTCGGGCACTTTCAATCGATCACTCCGGTGGCGGTGATTGCCAACTGCGTGCTCGTTCCACTGTCCTCCCTGTGTCTCGGTGCCACCTGCCTGAGCCTCGGCGCAGCTGCGCTGCATTTGACGGGCGCTCAAATCATCTTCAACAACGTCAATTGGGCGCTGGCGAAGGCGATGATCGCCAGCGCCATGTGGTTCGCCGGCCTGCCCGGAGCGAATTTTCATTTTCAACCCGGCTCTTCCCTAACCTCTGCCCCCGCCGTCTGGCACGTGCTTGAGCATCCCCACGGTGGCGCGGCGAATCATCTGCGCATCGGCAAGACCCACTGGCTGTTTGACACCGGCAGCGATGCCAGTTTCCGCCGCGTGCTGCGTCCCTATCTGCATTCCAACGGCGTGAATGCTCTTGCGGGCGTCTTCCTGAGCCATAACGACGCCGACCACATCGGTGCCGTCGGGCAGGTCATCACGACGTTTGATGCGCCCTTGCTGTTTTGCAGCACTCAGGAGCCGGGACGGCGAAATTCCACACGCTCCGCGCTGCGACGCCTGCTCGATGAACCCCACCCGCCATCGCTGCACAAACTGCATGTCGATGAGCAAGTCACTCTCTCAGACGCCAGGGACTTCCAGATTGAAGCCAGGGTACTGTACCCAACGCAGCAGGTGCAAAACGACCGGGCAGATGATCGTGCCATGGTGCTGATGGTTCAGCTCGGCCCCTGGCGTTTGCTATGGCTGAGCGACACCGGCTGGCACGCTGAAAAAGCACTCTGCTCCAGCTCGGCGGATTTACACTGCGATGTGCTGATCCGCAGCCAGCATGAAGTGGATCTCTCCACGAGCGCGGAATTCCTGCTCAAGGCGAGCCCGCAGATCATTCTATGCGGAAGTGATGCGCGTGCCGTCGAAACAGCCCTTCCCGATTCACTCATTCAACGAGCCAAAGCACAAAGCATCCCGCTGCTCGACACCTGGAGCACTGGCAGCATCGACCTGCAGTTTCACCAGGATGAACTTCGCATCGTCACCAATCGCAGCAAACAGCGGTTCGTGCTAAAGCTGCGCTGAGATGAAAGCGCTTCTTCCGAGGCTACGGCTCCGCTTCCGGCCTGGCCCCAAGCCGGGCAATGATATCCCCCATCTTGTTGTTGCGGATGACTTCGAGCTTCACCTCGCTGCCGGGAGGCTGGGTACGGATGATCTGCAGCAAATCTGCCGGAGAGCGGAAGGCCATGCCCTGAAATTTCGTCACCACATCCCCCTGTCGAAGGCCTGCTTCAGCCGCAGGTGATTTGTTCCCGATGTCCGTCACCAGCGCGCCGCGGCGTGAGGTTCCCCACACGGGATCGATCTCCACAGGTTCGCTGCTGACTTCGAGTCCCAGGTAGCCCTTGCCTGTTGAACTGGTCACACCATTCGCATGCTTCGCACTTTCCTTGAGCTTGGCATGAATGTCGTCCACCACCATTTTGGCTTCATTGGATGGAACGGCGAGTCCCACGCCCTGCCAGGCACTCACCGTCGCGTCCCCCCGATAAATGGCAACGTTGATGCCGATGATCTCGCCGCGGATGTTCACCAGCGGACCACCTGAGTTGCCCGGATTGATCACGGTGTCTGTTTGCAGGTAGTCAAACTGGCTGTCGCTGAGATGGCGGTCGCGCGCACTGATGATGCCCTGGGTCACCGTGCCGCTGAGACCGAAGGGATTGCCCACCGCGAGCACGATCTGCCCCACCCGGGCATCATCCGAATTGGCAAAACTCAACGCCGGAAAATCGAGACGCGGACTGTCGATTTTCAGCAGGGCGATGTCCCGCTCTTTGTTGAATCCCAGAATGAGCGTCAGGTAGCTTTTATTGGCGTTCGTGGTGATCTGGATGTCCGCCGCCTGCACGCCTTCGATGACGTGGTAGTTGGTGACCACATGCCCCTCTTTGCTGATGATCACCCCGGAGCCGAGGCTGGGCACGACTTGATCGCGGGGGCCCACGAAGCCATAGTAGGAATGCCAGCTGCTCTTTCCGGGGCGCACCGTCTTGGTGGTGACGCTGACCACCGAGGGCAGCACGGTGGCGGAAATTTTGGAAAACTCGTCATTCAACCGGCTGAGCATCGGCACCTCTTCTGGTGCGATTTTGGGCTTTTTCGGTGGCGTGAGCGCTGTAGGGCCAGGCTTTTCTCCGTTCAGCAGATTGAGTACTCCATAGCCCTCCCGCCCGTGACGCCACCACGCAAACAGCAGCGCGGCCAGCACGAACACGGAAAGGGCAAAAAGCAGACGACGGAGGTTTTCCATACGGCACCAATGCGCTAACGGCTGCGAACTTCAAAGTTCAATGTGATGCGCCTCTCTACCGCCTTGGCCCTCAGGCCGCCTGCTTGGGACACAGGATCACGAGCTTCTGGCGGGAGATCGGCTGAGGTTCGTTAGGCTCGTTGAGTGCGCGGCTCACGGCACTCTTGATCTCTTCGGGCTCAAAGGGTTTGGTCACATAATCACAGACCCCACGCCGCACGGCCGTCACGATGTCGCGGGTCTCCGAGCAGGCGGAAACCATGACATAACGGGTCTTGGGCGAAGCCTCACGCGCATCACGGATCATGTCGAGTCCATCCATCTCGCCCAGCCGACGGTCCACCAGCGCCAAATCTGGCGCCATTTCGCGGATCGCCTCCAATCCGGCACGACCGTTGTCGAAAGCCATCACCTCATGCCCTTCCGCCCGACAAAGGGTGGCAAGAAGCTTCAGCACAGGCGGATGATCTTCGATAACAACAATATTTGCCATATTGAATCAAATAGTAGCATCCCGCTTTTGATCAGCAAGGCCCATGTAAGAAACTTGTAATGCCATACCCCCCACTGCGGCTTCCCGTTTGCGTCGCGGCGGCAATCCGGCATTCTAACCGCCCGCCATGTCTTCCCCCCTGCTCCGCTACTGCCCCGACCTCTACAATTACCAACGCCGCGAAACACGCCCCGTTTTGGTTGGAAACGTCCAGATCGGTGGCGGCGCGCCCGTGGTCGTGCAGAGCATGCTCACCAGTGACACACGTGACGCCGCAGCCTGCGTGAAGGAAGCACTCGGCCTCGCCGAAGCCGGCTGCCAGATCGTCCGCGTCACCGCACAGACCCGCATCATCGCCGAAAACCTTCAGCACATCCGCGATGGCATCCGTGCCGCCGGTTGTGATGTCCCGCTGGTCGCAGACATCCATTTCAAGCCTGACGCCGCCATGGAAGCGGTGAAGTGGGTGGAAAAAGTGCGCGTGAACCCCGGCAACTATGCCGACAAGAAAAAGTTCGCTGTCAAAGAATACACCGATGACGAGTACGCTGCGGAAGTGGCCTACATGGAGGAGCAGTTCGTCCCGCTGGTGAAGGACTGCATCCGCCTGGGCCGCGCCATGCGCATCGGCACCAATCACGGCTCCTTGAGCGATCGCATCATGAACCGCCATGGAGATACCCCGCTCGGCATGGTGGAGAGCGCCCTCGAATTCGCCCGCATCGCCCGTGCGCAGGGCTACCACAACTTCCTCTTCTCGATGAAGGCCAGCAATCCCAAGGTCATGATCGAGGCCTATCGACTGCTCGTCGCGCATCTCAATCAACTCGGCTCTGACTGGAACTACCCCATCCACCTCGGCGTCACCGAAGCAGGCGATGGCGAAGACGGCCGCATCAAGAGCGCCATCGGCATCGGCTCCCTGCTGGCCGACGGCATCGGTGATACCGTGCGTGTCTCATTGACCGAAGACGCCATCTTCGAGATCCCCGTGGCACAGCAGCTGGTGAAGCCCTACAACGAGGGGCTCCCTGCGCACTTCGAGCACATCTCCAATGCACCGCAGGTCAGCTACGATCCCTTCGACTACGTGCGCCGCGAAACGGAAGTACTCGCGATCAACGGCGTCAAAGCCGGTGGTCACGAAACCGTGCCCGTCTTCACCACGCGCAAGAAGTGGGACGCCGTCGCTCACAAGATCGACAAGCTGGGAGATTACAAACCCGAGATCGTCATCGAAGACAGCGGCGTGATCGAAATCGACCCCCGTGACGATGCCGCCATCGCCAGCCTCTATGAAAGCACCGAGGCGAAACTCGTCACCATCAAAGACGGACTCAAGCTGCCCGTCATCGCCGCGTATCGCCTGCTCGCCGCCAAATTGCAGCCACGTCATGCGATCCTGCTCAAAGACACATTCCATGCCACTGGCAGCGATGATTTCACCGAGAACCTCCTCGTCGCCGCCACCAACATCGGCTCGCTGCTGTGCGATGGCATTGGCGATGCCGTGATCGTGAATGGCGAAGACGCCCCCGGCCAGGCCCTGCGCATCAGCTACAACATCCTGCAGGCCGCCGGTGTCCGCATTTTCAAGACCGACTACGTCGCCTGCCCAAGCTGCGGTCGCACGCTATTCAATCTGCAGACCACCACGCAGAAAATCCGCGCCGCCACGGGTCATCTCAAAGGCGTGCGCATCGCCGTCATGGGCTGCATCGTCAATGGCCCCGGAGAAATGGCCGACGCCGACTTTGGCTACGTCGGCGGCGCCCCCGAGAAGATCAATCTCTACGTCGGCAAGACCGCCGTGAAGTTCAACATCCCTGAAGGCGAAGCCGTCGAGCGCCTCATCGACCTCATCAAGGAACACGGCCGCTGGTTTGATGCGCCAGTTGCGTTATAATGGGTTGGGGAACTTGATCCACTAGGCGGGTCTCACCGCCTCAGCATCTGGTCATAATCCGCATGCGTGCCTATCCACACCCACTCGACTCCACCATCATCGAGCTTCCAGCCAATCGCCCGATAGTGCTCGCCAACGCGGACGGAAAAGCGGTGACCTGCTCCGGCCAGTCGCTTGAAATTGAGTGAGGGGTGCTGAGGATTGAAGCGCCACAGCTGGTAATTCTTCTCGGCCAGCTCCTGAATGTCCTTTGGGAGCGCCCCGAGAAGTTTCCAAAACCGTGGCGACGCAGTCGATTTCATACATCCGCTGGCCAAGGTTGGTTATGGCCTGCAGTCCTTGAAGCGCTGGCTTCTTCGAAGAGAAAATCAAGGCGGCCCGCTTCCGCATCCGCCTTCATCTGTTCATCCCAGCTTTTTGCTTTCTCCTGATCAAACCATTCGGCCAGCTTCCAGAAATCTTTCTTCGGCAGACTGCTGATTGCGGATTCGATTTCGATCACGGAACTCATGTCAGTAACATAATCAACCATGATGGAACTGGCAAGTTCAAGCAGCAGGGCGCCCGACCTGCCATCGCCTGACCGCCTCCGCATTTGACTCAAACGCAAACTGATCCAGCGGCACTTCATCCATCGGACAGATCAGGAACTCCGACACCTCCGAGGCCTGCATCACGACGTTGTTGAAGTCCGGCACGCGGGCGATGTAGCAGAGATCCAGCGTGGGCCAGGTGTAGCCTTGAAACAGGTAGCGATTGTTGAGCGTGCAGAGGTAGGTGAATGCGCTCGCAGGCAGTTCAATGCCCACCTCCTCATGCGTTTCACGTGCGGCAGCCATCTCGCCGCTTTCTTCAGGCTCGATGACACCGCCGGGCAGACCGAGCAGGCCGAAGCCAGGCTCATGCGCGCGGCGGATGATGAGAACACGATCCTGCGCATCAAGTAGCAGCGCCACAGCAGCCGGGATCGGCGTGATGAAATGACGGAAGCCGCAGGCAACACAGACAAACTCACGGTCACTTTTTGAGATCCAGTCGTCCTTGCCGCAGTCGCTGCAAAATTTGAAGGGGGATTCAGCCATGGGGCTTTCCCTGCCGCCGATGCGCGCGCCATGCCAGCAGAAACACCAGCACGCAGGCGGCTTTCAGCACAAACAACCACCAGGGCTCCCACCACGCACCGGTTTGCACCTCGATGAGATCTGAGACACCAAAGCAAGCAAAAGCCACAGGCAGCAGCCAGCGCCACGGTCGTTTCATCCGCAGTCGAACGGCCAGCACAAGAGCGATGGTCAACCACAGCCCGGCTTCAGCGTAGTTAAACACGGCATGCAGTGAAAGCGGGACCTCTTCGTTCATGCTTGAACATTCCCTGCCAATCTCTCCCGGGCAAGGTCAGGCCAGATGATAATTCTTGATAACGCTTCTTGGCTTGGATGACATGATTTGTCAGAATTCACGTTAATTCTGACCATGAGTACCAACCTGCTTCAGTCCTGGCTGCGCCTTCCCAACGGGGAGCGTCATGATCTGAATGGCACCTGCTCCATCGGCCGTGCACCGGACAATTCCATCCCGGTGGCCGACAGCGAAGTCTCCCGCCGCCACGCCATCATTCAGGCCCAGGGCGAGCGCGAATACTGGCTGGTCGATCTCGGCAGCGCCAACGGCACCTATGTCAACGGACGCCGCATTTCGCAGTCAGTGCGTCTGCACAACGGGGACATCATCCGCGTCGCCAGCAACGAACTGGAGTTTTCCTCCGAGATCCTCAGCGCCATGCATCCGGTGGGCCAGCAGGTCATGGCTTCGACGATGATCCACATCCGCCAGGCGCAGTGCTGGCTCATGGTGGCAGACATCATCGGCTCCACCCAGCTCTCGCAGACACTCCCCGGTGCGCAATTCCCGCGTATGACCGGCAGCTGGTTCAAAAACTGCCGCCAGATCATCGACGAATGCGGCGGCCACATGTCAAAGTACCTGGGTGACGGATTTTTCTGCTACTGGGACGACACCGAGGACAGCGCCATCCAGGTGCGTCAGGCCGTGTCCAAGCTGTATGAGGCGCAGCTGGCCGCGAATCCGCCTTTCCGTCTGGTCCTGCATTTCGGGGCCGCCATGCTCGGCACCGTGCCGACGATGAACGAGCTCAATCTGCACGGCCCCGAGGTTAACTTCGTCTTCCGCGTCGAAAAAGTGGCCGCCGCCCAGAAGCAAAACATCCTCTTCACCGAAGCCGCCGTGAAACGCATGGTGGCAGAAAAGGAAGTTCGGCTCGTGTGCGAATGCGCGGTGGAAGGCTTCTCGAAGACCTACCCCTTTTACACACCAAGCCATTGAAGCGACCGGCGCGCTGTCTCACTCCAGCGCACTCGCAGTGCCATCAGCCTGCTCCGGCTCAGACGGCAGCATCATCGCCACGGCTGCGGAGGGGATGAAGAGAAAGCCGGCGTAAAGCAGCGCGGTGCGGAAGTCCCCTACCTTCACGAAAATGCCGAAAAACACCGTGCCCCCTGCGGCCACAATGCGGCCGATGTTGTAGCAGAAGCCAGACCCTGTGGTGCGCAGCAGCACCGGAAAGAGCGGCGGCAGGCACATGGTGAAGAGGCCAAACACACCCTGGCAGGCACCAATGACGGCAAACTGCCACTTCGTGGCCTCCCAGCTCCACACCTGCGAGAAGGACAGGTACATGATGGCAAAATAGGCCAGCATCATGCCGACGATGGTGTTGCGATAGCCAAACAGCTTCGCGAGGCCGCCGGCAATGTAGTTGCCAATCAGTGAGCCGAACATGATCCACATCAGCCCCGTGACGACGGCTGCATCCTTGGCGGATTTGTCGATGAGGGGAGAGGAAAATTCAGCAAGGCTCAGCACATGCTTTTGCTGCCAGAACAAAAAGGTCCAGTGCGCCGTGAGCGAGACCGCGCAGATGAGCATCACCCGCCACGTCACCCCCCGCACCTCGGGGCTGAACAACGCGCTGATTTTCGGCACCTCCTGCCCTTTGCGTGCTTCCGTCCACTCTTCCGTCTCCGGCACCGCTTTGCGAATCCACAGCGTGATCAACGCCGGCAGAATACCGATGAGGAAAATATAGCGCGGCTCCTGGCCTGCAAGCAGGTAGCCCGCCAGACAGGCGAGCAGCACGCCGCAGTTCACCGCGCTTTGCAGTGTGGCCGCGATCCATGGCCGCCATTTCTTCGGCCACGTTTCAGACAGCAACGAGGCGCCCACCGCCCACTCACCGCCGATTCCCAGCGCCGCTAGGAACCGGAAGATCATGAGATGCCACCAGGTCTGTGCAAAGAATGACAGGCCCGTAAAGCAGGCGTAGGTCAGAATGGTGAGCGTAAGCGCACGGCTGCGGCCCAGCACATCGCCAATGCGGCCAAAGAACGCACCGCCCACCGCCCAGCCGACCAGGAAAGCAGCCTGGATGATGGAACCATGCATGCCCACCGTGGGATCGCTCTCCGGCACCAGCATGAGCTGCGCCACGAAAGCCGTCGCCACCAGCGTGTACAGGTGCATGTCGAGGCCGTCAAACATCCAGCCCAGCCATGCGGCGAGTCCGGAACGACGTTGCTGCGGCGACAGGTCGCGCAGGCGGGTGATTTCAAGAGTGGCTGGTTGGCTCATGCGGGCGCGAGTCTTTCGCAGCCGGGCCGGAATGGCAAGCACGGATCACCGGCTCTTCGCCAGCTTGTTGTACTTCTCCACCAGGTCGTTGAACTCCCTCGTGCGGGCATTAAGCTTCGAAATCGCGTCATTGCGCTCATCCACCAGCTGCTTCAGCAGCTCGTTCTGCTTTTCCATTGCGCTGTTCTGTGTGGTGACGACGCTGTTGTGGCTTTTGATCGCGTCCGCGCCCTTGCCAAAGGCGAGCTGCGTCGCCTCCAGGCCACGCTGCATCTGAAGCACTTCGCGCATATAAATCGCGATGGTGATGCCGCGTGCGACGGAGTCAGCGGAGAGATCGTTGTATTCGCGGGTCACTTCGACCAACCGGGCCTCCACTTCGGCGCGCAGGATGGTCAGACGGGCGATTTCCATTTCGTATTCGCGCACCTTGCGCTCCGCATCAATGCGCAAGGTGTTTTCGGCTTCGAGACGTTTGACGAGATCCTGAATGTGACCGCGCAGACGATCTTCGCGCTGCCATTGCACGAGGCAGACAACGCAGAGTCCCAATGAGATGACAACCAGCAACCTGGTGAGCAGACGCTTCATGGGTCAGAGAGCCGGTTTGGCTGCGTTCGCAGGTTTGACGTTGAAGGCGACCTTGGTGAAGCCGACGCGCTTGGCGGCATCCAGCACTTTCACAAGATCTGAGTAGCGGGTGTTCACATCGGCGCTGATGTACACGGGCGTGGCACGGTCTTTGCCGAAGCGTTCAGCAAGTTTGCGATGAAGCTCCGGCAGAGTGATGGGGGCCTTGTCGAAAAACACATCGCCGGTGGCGTTCACCCCGAGATTGATCATGTCCGGCTTGAAGTCAGATTGCGTGGCAGTTGCCACGGGCAGGTTGACCTTGATGGTCTGCTGCTTGGTCATCGTGAGGCTGACCATCATAAAGGAGGCCAGCAGGAAGAACATCACATCAATGAGCGGGATGATTTCCAGCCGCGTCTTTCGTTCGGGCAATGGCGAATGAAGTTTCACGGTGGTGATCAGGCCTTGGGAGTAACTTTGTCAAACCCGTGCTGGGCAGCAAGAATGAGCACGTTGTTCGCAGCCGCTTCGAGGTCGAACTTCAGTGCGGCAAGACGGGCGTGGAAGTAGTTCATCGGTACCAGCGTGCCAATGGCAATGCCAAGGCCGGCGGCGGTCGCGATGAGCGCTTCACCGATGCCACCCGTGACTTTTTCCACCGCGAGTTCACTGCTGCCGATGCTGCTGAAGCTGCCCATGATGCCGGTCACCGTGCCGAGCAAACCAAGCAGCGGTGCCAGGGTGACAATGGTGTCCATCGCGCTCAGGTAGCGGCCAGCATCGCGCAGTTCCTTCCCGGCGGCGACTTCGATCGCGCCCTGCATGCTGGTATGGCGGTGTTTGAGCCCGTGATGAATCATGCGCACCACCGGATCTCCAGAACTGGCGGAATGAGCGATGGCCTGCGCAAGGTCTCCAGCCTCCAGCTTCTCATAGACTTCATCCAGCTGCTTGACGGAGCGTTTGGCGGAAAAGCGCACCCACCAGAAAACACGCTCCACGAAGATGCAGACAGCCACCACTGTGACCACTGCGATGGGATACATGATGGGACCACCTTTGTGAAAAAGATCGACGGCGACGTTGGCGAGAATGGGCATGAAAAAACGGAGATGGGTGATCGAAGTTGAGAGAGAAGCTTCAGTTCAAACGGAAAACCAGCGGCACGTTGTAGCGCTGCGGCGCACCTGAGGGAAAGCGCCAGATCCGGCGCACATAGGAGGCTGTATACTCATCCAGTGCGCTAAAGCCGGTGGTGCTGATGACCGTGACACTCTCGATCGCTCCCGTAGGTCCCACACTGACGCGAAGGCGCACGGTACCCTGCATGCCTGCCCTGCTGGCAAATTCCGGATAAGGTGGCTTGGGCCGGTAAATGTTACCCATTCCCGAGCCGCTGGAGGAACCAACGCCACCAGCAACACCAGCCTGATTTGTGGTTGAACCAGTCCCTCCCTTGCTCGCAACGGGTGCGGTCCGAGAACGTGAAGGGGTGGACACAATCTGTCGTTTCACGGGATCAACCGGACGTAATGCTTCCTCGATTTTCGGCGCGCTAGGAACGGCAAAGACGTCCTTTGTCGTCATCGCCTCAACGATATCTGGCAAATCCAAGCTTTCCTGCGGCGTCTGAACAACATCGGGGATCTCGACCGGCAGGACAGGATCGGTTTCGGCGGACTGTTCGGTGCTGGCTTCCGTCGACATCAACTCTCCCATGGGCGCGTCTTCCGCTGACAATTCCGTGGCCTCTTCGAGATCCTCAAGCGTCTTCAGGTGAATCGGCGGCAGATCATCAGCAAACATGCCGATGACACCCACCGTCAGAAAGCTCCCGGTGATGCCCACGATCCATGACAAAGCGATAAGCACACGAACGAGACTACCACCACGATGCACCACTCCTGCGGCAGAGCCGACGGCAGCAGGTTTTGGCTTTGGGTGGTCGAAGCCCATGGTGGGCAGGGGGTTTAGCGCGGAAGAAGTCATTGCACAAGGCGGTGCGGGAGCGGAGTAATGGAACGTAAGACTCGCGTGTCAACTTGCAATTGCGACTCAGTCGCATCACTGGTTACATTTTGTCTATTCTCCTGCATCTATTGTCATCGAAGCCCGAATGCCCCCTTCCACGGATACCAACGAAGAGTCCCCTGACGATCGCAATGCTTTCGCCAAAGTCTGGATGAAGCGCGGTATTGCACTGCTTTCGGCCAATGAAGCCACTGCGCTGCCGGAGGCCCTAAACTGCTTTGAGCAGGCGCTGGCCATTCGCCGCGAGCTGCCGTTTGAGGCAAGCGCATGGTATCGCTGGCTGCTGACAGCCTGCTGGATGAACCGCGGGGACGTGCTGACACGACTGGGAAAACCGACAGACCTAACCGCAGCCGTGCAGAGCTTCGATGAGGCCATTTTTCACCTCCAAAAACTGCCGCTGGAAGCCGACTCACAATATCGCGGTCGGCTGGCCCTGGCCTGGATGAACCGGTCTCTTGCCCTGCGTTCACAAGCGACCCCTGAAAGCCTGCAGGCCGCATTGCAGTCGCTGGATCATGGCAAAACCGTGATCGAGGAGAGCGTGAGCGCCGGACTTCCGGTGAACACAGCACTCCTGCCCATCTTGCAGATCAACCGCGCGGCCTTGCTGCTGGAAGTCTCCCCTCCTCGGATGCTGGAAGCCATGCAGGAGGCAGAAGATGCCCTGACTCTAAGCAAGCCGACGGAACATCTGAATCTGCAGGCCGCCGAAATAGGCTTGAAGGCACGCCACATTTTCTGCCGGGCCGTGGCGATCCTGCTGGAAACACCCCCGGTGGACACCAGCAGCGCCGATGACTGGATCATGCAGGCCACCGACAAGGTGGATGAAGCGATGCAGCTCACTGCCAGATGGGAGAGCCAGAAAGAAGCGGGACCGTTCCATGCCTTGCGTCACGAATTGTTTCGCTACGGCTGCAATCTGCTCCTCGCTTACCAGCCCCATTTCATGGCGGAATTTCTGCTCGATGTGCTGGATCCGGAGCAGGGCTCCCCGCTGCTGGCCAAAGCTGATGACCTCTACCAAACGGGTCTTGAAGCCTTGGATCTGGCGGCTGCAGAAATGCGGCGGCGCGGGCCATTGGATCTGGGTTTGCAGAAAATGGACCGGCTGATCGAGGTTCTGGAATCCATGAGCCGGGCGGCGGAACGGATCAAAAAGCGTTCAGAGCAGGCAATGGCCGGGTGATTCCTGTCCACGGCGAGGGTTCACGGGGCGGAGTGATTGACGATTTTTCCCATTTTGCGGTACTCAGCACCCGCTGAAGAAAAATCTGAAACAAATCACACTCCTCCCATGCCCAACCCGTCCTCCCGATCCATTCGCCGCGCCCGCAAACCGGGTACTGAAGCGCTTTCTGTGACCACGTTGTTGTGCGCTGCCGGCAGCCTGTCCGCACAAAGCGCCGCCACCCCCGCCCCGCCCTCCCTCCAAAGTGGCGCAACACCGACGGACCTGGAGGAAATGATCATCGAAGGCCGCCTGTACAACCCCAAGCGCATGCAGTCTCCCAAGTACACGGAGCCAGCGCGCAACATCCCCCAGACCCTCACGATCATTCCCAAACAGGTCATCGAAGACCGCGGTGCCTTCACCCTGCGCGATGTTCTGAAAAACACCCCCGGCATCTCCATGCAGGCAGGCGAAGGGGTGAGCGGAACTGGCGGCGGCGACAACCTCGCTATCCGCGGTTTCAGTTCCCGCAGCGACTGGTTTGTGGACGGCCTTCGCGACCTCGGCACCTACAATCGTGACCCTTGGAACACAGAACAGGTGGAAATCGCCAAAGGACCGGCCTCCACCACCATGGGCCGCGGATCCACCGGCGGTTACATCAACATGGTCTCCAAGATGGCGGGCCTGGAGGACTTCGTCACCACCACCGCATCCATTGGCACCAACAATCTCTATCGTGGCACGGTTGACGTGAACGAGAAGCTTGCCGAGCACACCGCCCTCCGGCTCAACGGCATGTACAATTCTAATGACGTCGCTGGACGCGACAATGTGTTCATGGGCCGTTACGGGATCGGAGCCTCGATCGCCTTCGGCCTCGGCACCGACACCCGCTTCACCCTGAACTACATGCGGCAGGAAGAAAACAACATGCCGGATTTCGGCATCCCCTGGACTCCGAACCCAGGCGCAGGCGGCAGTTTTGGCGGCAGCGCCGCAGGATTGGGGGCCTATGTCAACCAGCCCGTTCCCGTCAGCTACGACACTTTTTACGGTCGTCGGAACTACGACTTCCAGAAGATTCAGAACGACATGATCACGGCCATCTTCGAGCATGACTTCTCGAAGACCCTGCGCTTCCGCAATACAACGCGCTGGGCACGCAATCACTACGACGCACGCCAGACAGCCCCGCGTTTCAGGGACACCAGCGCGGCAGCCGGCAACCAATACACCAGCACCCTGGTCCTCGAAGAGCAGCGACGGAGATCGACCAACACTGTTCTCACCAACCAGTCTCTGCTCAATGCTGAATTTGACACCGGACGGCTCAAGCATGGGCTCGTGATGGGACTGGAATTCTCCTATGAACAGCAGTTGACCGCCTCGCGCGCAGGCAACACCACCACCACCGATTTGTACGATCCCAGTGCCACTGGGCCGCTTTTAGGACC
>CALRWM010000009.1:0-141926 GCA_943371875.1 Prosthecobacter debontii
CTTCTGGGCATGCAGCAGGCTGCTGCTGAAACACCCGCGCCACCTCCCACTCAGATCTGCCAGACTAAACAGTTGGTCGCCGCAGAGAAGTTTGACCGGGCCGAGTCTTTTGCCAAGGAACGTCAGCCCGGCATGGATGGCTGGCGCGCGGGCATCGGCACCTGGAGCATCGTGGAAGGTGCGGCGTATGCGAAGCAGGAAGGGCCGAGCAAAAACCGCCCGAACGGCCACGAGGCCGTGTGCGAGCATCTGGTGGATCTTGGCGATTATGTGCTGAGTGGCGAATTCAAGCTCGGTGCCTCACCGCAGGTCGGATTCGTCTGCCGTGACACGAACAAGCCTAATCATCATCAGGGACGTGTGGTCATCACGCCCACGGCCATCTGGATTCAGAAGATGAGCGGCATCGCCAAGGAGACACGGCGCGAGGAGTTGGAGAAGATTGAAGTGAAGCTCGATCCCCAAGCCTGGCACAGCATCACCATTGAGGTCTGCGGTGAACGGTGGTTCGCACGCATTGATGATCATACTCTGGAGGCCCGGCATGAACGCTTCAAGGACCGCAAAGGGCGCATCGGGATGGTGGCACGGGATGAGGGTGCGCAGTTCCGCAATCTGAGTCTCTGGAGTGCGGAGCCCAAACCATGAACATCGCCTGCCCACTCATCTTCACGCTGGCTCTGGCTTCATTCGCTGCCCTGGCCAAAGATGATGCCAAGCTCGAAATTGCCGCTGATAAAACGGAGAAAGCGGCCGTGCCTAAACTGAAGCCTGCGACGCAGGAGAACGTGATCGTTTACAAGGAGGCCGGACGCTACGGAGGCTGGCCGGCGAATCATGGGCTGTGGCAGTGGGGTGATGAGCTGGTGGCGGGTTTTACCTCGACTTGGTACAAGCAGACGACGACGGATCACCGCATCGACCGGACGAAGCCGAGCTATGAGATTCAGGCGCGCAGCCTGGATGGTGGGAAGACATGGAAGACGGAGGAGAACGTGCCGTTTGCGGAGCCGAAGAAAGAAGCGAAGCCTGCGCCGCTGACGGTCCCGCTGGATTTCACTGCGCCGGATTTTGCGCTGATGTTTCGTTTTGGTGGACTGCATGCGGGGCCTTCGTGGTTTTACACGAGCCTGGACCGCTGCAAGACGTGGCAGGGGCCGTATTCGTTTGCGGTGGAGGGTGTGGAACGCATTTGTACGCGCACGGATCTGATAGTATTGGGAAAGCAGGACTGCCTGATGTTTGGGAGTTGCGCGAAACAGAATGACGGCAAGGAAGGGCGTGTCTTCTGTGCACGCACCACGGATGGTGGAGTGAACTGGAAGCTTGTGTCGCTCATCGGGCCAGAGCCGATGGAGGGTGGGTATGCGATCATGCCTTCGTCGTTGAGGCTGAAGGATGGCACGCTTTTGACGACGATCCGTCGTTCTGATCCGAAGGTTTCAGGCTTCATCGAAGCGTGGCGCAGCAGTGATCTGGGCAAGACATGGACTTTCACCGGCAAGGCGGCGACAGGCATCGGAGGAAATCCTCCGGCGCTAGTGCAACTGCATGATGGGCGTGTGGCGGTGACGTATGGGTTTCGGCACAAGCCTTCGGGGATGCGGGCGAGTATCAGTGCGGATGGCGGCGTGACGTGGGGGCCGCAGATTGTGCTGCGTGAGGATGGGTATGATGGCGATCTGGGATATCCGCGCAGTCTGGTGCGGCCGGATGGCCGGGTGCTGACGGTTTACTATTTCAACGGGCCGAAGGAGGATGACCGGGCGATTGAGGGGACGTTTTGGACGGCGCCGCAGCCCTGAGCGCCACCTGCAATATCCGAATCATTTCGTTAGGAAGTCAGGCCGGGAGCGTTGACCAAAGCACATGAAATCCTGCCTTCGTTCCCATCTCTCGTTCCGGATCGTTTTTGCTGCATGCGCGGCTTTGCTTGCCTGTGCCCCTGCGTCAGCCCAGTTGCCCGCTGGGATCAAAATGGAGAAGGACATTTCCTACATTCCGAATGGGGATGAGGCGCAGAAACTGGATCTTTATCTTTCCGAGAAGGCGGCGGACAAACCGTTGCCGCTCGTGGTGCACATTCATGGCGGGGGCTGGATCGGAGGGAGCAAGTATCCGTGCGCGGTGGCTCCCATGGTGCTGCGGGGCTATGCGGTGGCGAGTGTGGAGTATCGCTTCAGTCAGAAGGCGAAATTCCCGGCACAGATTCAGGACTGTCAGGCGGCGATCCGCTGGCTGCGTGCGCATGCCAAGGAGTATCATTTGGACCCGGAACATGTCGGAGTCGTGGGTGGCTCGGCTGGCGGTCACTTGTCCGCACTGGTGGGCACGGCGGGCGGTAAGAATGCCTTCCCCAAGATCGGTGGGAATGAGGAGCAGTCTGATCGTGTGCAGGCGGTGTGCGACATCTTTGGTCCGTCTGACTTCAGCACGGTGGTGCAGCAGGCCGCGGACGACAAGAATGCGAAGAACATCTTCCAGTTTAATACTCCTGCCGATCCGTACTCTTCGCTCATCGGCACGAAGCTGGACGACAAGGCGAAGGCTGATGCTGTGAGCCCGGTGCATTACGTTTCCAAAGACAATCCGCCGTTTGTGATTCTCCATGGGACGCATGACACGCTGGTGCCTTATGCGCAGAGTGAGGAGTTTGCGGCGGTGCTGAAGGAGAAGGGCGTGACAGTGTGGCTGCAAAAGCTGCCGGGAGCCGGGCATGGTGGGCCTGCATTTAACAAACCCGTTGTGATCCAGCTCATGCAAAACTTTTTCGACAAGTACCTGAAGGGTGCGGATGTGCAGATCACGCTGGTGCCGGAGGCGGAAGTGGCGGTGGAGCCGGTGAAGGCTGTGGTGAAGTAGGCGGGCAAAATATCGAGACGAAACCCCGCAGAAAAAAGGACTGAGCCCACAGCAGATTAACACTTTTGGAGGGAATGAATGTGGTTAGCCCCACGTTTCATTCGCTCCTTTTCCTCCGCCTTCACCATGACGCCCCTTGCCACACTCCGCAGCTCTTTCCTGGCCGCAGCCATTGGTTTCACCACACCGCTTTCTGCCGAGGACTGGGGAGCGTATGTCATCGTGCCGGTGAGCGCGCCAGCGATGGTGCTGGAGGCGGTGGACGCGGGGACGACGGAGGGGACGCGGGTGTCGATCGGGAATCCGACGGGCAAGCCGAACCAGAAGTGGGTGATCGTGCCGAAGAGCGAAGGCTTTTATGCGATCAAGCCATCCTACAGCAGCACGCTGACACTGGCGGCGGACAAGGGCGGAGTGAAGAATGGGACGGGCATTGTGCTGGAGGAGGACAGCGGCAAAGAGTGGCAGCTGTGGCAGATCAAGAAGAACGAGGGTGGATCTTACTCGATCATTCCGAAACATGCGCCGATGCAGGGGATGGATGATCTGGGTGGAAATAAGGAGCCGGGAGCGAAGATCGATCTTTGGCAGCACCATCCAAATGACCAGCATTTGCAGTGGCAGATCAAACCGCTGGCGGGGAGTGCCATCGCGGGAAATGAGGCTGCGGCCGCAGCGCCGACTTATGTGCCGCCGGTGATCAGGCCGGAGGAGATTCTGCCGGGGACGATCAAACAGACGCAGTTTAACCAGAGCAAGGTGTTTCCGGGGACGGTGCGTGATGTGACGGTTTTTATCCCGGCGCAGTATGATGGCAGCAAGCCTGCGTGTGTGTATGTGAAGACGGATGGCTACAATGCGCGGGAGAAGACTTTCATGGAGACGCTGATCGCCACGAAGGAGATGCCGGTGACCATTGGTGTGTTTGTGAAGCCGGGCACGCTGCCCGCGCCGATGAAGGGCACGATGGACCGACGCAATCGTGATCTGGAGTATGATGGTGTGGGCGATGAGAATGTGCGATTTCTCAATGATGAGCTGCTGCCGTTTGTGGCGAAGGAGTTTGATTTGAAGTTGTCCACCGATGGCAATGACAGGTGCATCTCGGGTGGGAGCAGCGGGGGCATCGCGGCCTTCACGGCGGCGTGGCACCGGCCTGAGGCCTTCAGCCGTGTCTATGCGGCGAGCGGGAGCTGGGTGGCGTTTCGTGGCGGGCACGAGTTTCCGACAATGGTGCGCAAATTTGAAGCGAAGCCGATCCGCGCGTATCTCACTACGGCGACGCATGACATGGAGAACTGCGCGGGTGACTGGTATTTGATTGATCTGGAGATGGACAAGGCGCTGAAGTTTTCGGGCTATGACTATCAGTTTCGCAGCATCGAGGGGCGTCATGTGGCGGGCTATGCGGAGAACTATCTGGAGGCGATGGCCTTTCTGTGGAAGGGCTGGCCGGAGCGTGTGAAGGCGGGGCCGAGCGCGCCGCGTGCGCAAGAGGTGATCATTCCTGGCGAAGGGTGGGAACTGCTGGCGGAGGGCTTTAAGAGCACGCGTGGGCCGACGTGCAGTGAGAGCGGTGAGGTGTTCTTTGCGGACACGTCGAACAACAAGATTCACCGGATCGGGCTGGATGGGAAGGTGAGCGAGTTTGTGGGTGATACGAATGCGCACTGCGTGACGATGGGTGCGGATGGGAAGCTTTACACGATCTCGGAGAAGTCGGGGAAGCTGATGAGCTTTGATGCGAGTGGGGCCGGCAGCGTGGTGATGGAAGGCATTCTGGGGCACTCGATTCTGGCGATGCCGACGGGTGCGCTGTATGTGACCACGAACGGTGACAAGCCGAGGGAGGAGGGCATGTTGTGGCTGATCAAGGACGGCAAGAAGACGCTGGTGGACAAGGGGATCAAGTTTGCGACGGGGATGGCGTACCGGCCGGATCAGTGGCTGCTGACTGTGGCGGAGGGGCACTCGAAGTGGGCGTACAGCTTTCAGATTGATGAAGATGGCACGCTCAAAAACAAGGAGCGCTTTTTCCACCTGCATGTGGCGGATTGGGAAGATGACGCGGGGCCTGAGTGTGTGTGCTATTCGATTGAGGGACGGCAGTTCATTGCGACGAAGAGCGGGGTGCAGATCAGCGCGGACGACGGGCCTACGCAGATCATTCTGCCGGTGCCGGATCGCAGCCGCGTGACGGCGGTGGCGATTGGTGGGAAGGACAAGGACACGCTGTATGCGTTTTGCGGGAACAAGATCTGGAAGCGCAAGATTTTGCAGCATGCGATGGGGGCATGGAGCCCGTGGACGAAGATGACGGGGTCGAAGCTGTAGCCGAAATTTTTATTCAAGATCACTGATGCCGAAATCTGGGAATCTACTCATGACACGAACTCTCGCGCTAAGCCTTGGCCTTCTGACGTCTATGCATGCCGCAGAGCCGATCACCAACTCCATCGGCATGAAGCTGGTGCGCATTGAGCCGGGATCGTTTACGATGGGGCAGGATGGACCGGCGGCGGATTACAAGATCACGAAGCATCCGGCGAAGTTTGATGATGCGGACTGGGATGAAAAGCCTGCGCATCGGGTCACGATCACGAAGCCGTATCATCTGGCGACGACCGAAGTGACCTTGGGGCAGTATCGACAGTTTATAACGGCGTTTCGTCAGGGAAGTGGCAAGGATGACGATGCGCTGAGTGGTGTGAGCTGGGATCAGGCGCAGCAGTTTTGTGAATGGCTTTCCAAGAAGGAGGGCAAAACGTATCGACTGCCGACGGAGGCTGAATGGGAGTATGCGTGCCGTGCGGGGACCACGACACTGTTTCATACGGGGGATGCATTGCCAGATGGCTTCCAGCCGTGGTGGGGCGACATCGGCTATGCGGAGCGGTATTTCACCACAGGCGCATGGCCGCAGGTGTATCGCAAAGATGCCAAGGCTGGACTTCGAGTAGCGCAAACTGCACCCAATACGTGGGGGCTGCATGACATGCACGGGAATGTTTCCGAGTGGTGCCTGGACTGGTATGGGCCGTATGAAGCGGCGGAACTAAGCGATCCGCTGGGGCGCAGCGGGGGTGATTTCCGCGTGATTCGCGGTGGTCATCACTCCAGCTTTGTGCGGATGCTGCGCTCTGCGAACCGTGCGGCATGGCTGCCGAATACACGGAGCAACCGGACGGGGTTCCGTGTGGTGATGGGCGAGCTGCCAAATGGGAAAATGCTGCCTCCAACAGCGCCGCCTTTGAATGCGCAAAACGTGAAGAAGAATGGGATGAAAATTGAACCGGCACCGCAGGATGTGCCGGTGTTTCTCGCACCGAAGCCTTTTGTGAAGATTGCGCCGAATTCGTATGGGCCGCTGTTTTCCACGCACAATCACAGCCCGGGGATCACCGAATGCCCGAACGGGGATTTGCTGGCGGTGTGGTATTCGTGCGTTGATGAAGGCGGGGCGGAGCTTTGCAACGTCGCGAGCAGGCTGCGGCATGGCGCGAGCGAGTGGGAACCGGCTTCGCCTTTCTGGGATGGCGCGGATGTGAATGATCACGGGCCGAAGATTTGGTGGGATGGGAAATCGACCTTGTATCATCTGGTGCGGGGGCGGGATGAGAACCTGGTGCGCACCTCGACGGACAACGGCGTCACGTGGTCGCGGCCCATTCTCGCGCAACCAGTGGGGGAGTTTGGGAATCAGATGATCCGTCTTGCGGATGGGACGCTGGTCATCACCAATGATGCGCGGCAGTGCAGCCTGGTCTTCAGCAAGGATGAGGGAAAAACGTGGGGCTTCAATGATGTAAAGCGACGTGCGAGTGATTTCAGGCCCGGCGGCACGGGATTTCGATACCCGGGCATTCATGCGCCGATTGTGCAGCTTGGTGATGGGCGCCTTATGGCTTTCAGCAGGAATGATCCGCCGGAGGATCAGGCGAAGTTTGATCTTAAGACGCCGATCAGTTACAGCAGTGATCTGGGAAAGACGTGGACCTATGCTGCGAGCGAATTCCCTGCCATCAGCAGCGTGCAGCGGGCCGCGATGATCCGGCTGGATGGAGGGGGTATTCTGTTGTGCAGCTTTACCGATCAATGGAGAGACTGGAAAAATAAGAAGGGCATGAAATTTAAATCGAAGACGGGCGAGTTCACCGGCTATGGCATGTTTGCCGCGTTGTCTTTTGATGAAGGAAAGACGTGGCCGGTGCGGCGGCTTATCACGCCCGGGGGCAAGGAGCAGTCTATCAACATGATCGACAGGGGCATCTGTGTGCTGAGTGACACGATGGCGGAGCCCTGTGGCTACCTTTCGGCCACTCAAACGCGGGACGGGAAAGTGCAGCTGATCACGAGCAAGAATCATTATGTCTTCAATCTCGCGTGGTTGAAACAGCTGCCGGACGTGCCCTAAATGCAAGTCTTCGCTGTCCTCGGAGCAGCTTCGACTGGCAAATGAAGCCGGACACATCAAACTGACGGCGACTATGCCATGAGCCACGCCGACCTTGCCCCGCTGCTGAAGCAAACCTTTGGCTATGACACCTTCCGCCCGTTGCAGCGGGAGATCATGGACGCCACGCTGGCGGGGCGGGATGTGGTGGCGATCCTGCCGACGGGTGCTGGGAAGTCGCTGTGCTTTCAGCTTCCTGCGCTGGCGCGTGAAGGGATCACGCTGGTGATTTCGCCGCTGATCGCGCTGATGAAAGACCAGGTGGATGCGCTGGTGGCAAGCGGGGTGGCGGCGACGTTTATCAATTCATCGATCCAGGGGAGTGAAGCGCAGAGGCGGCGCTCGGGACTGGATGAGGGGTTTTATAGACTGCTGTATGTCGCGCCGGAGCGCGTGATGCTGCCGGACTTTATCAGCGACCTGAAACGTTGGAACGTCACCGCTGTCGCTGTGGATGAGGCGCACTGCATCAGCCAGTGGGGGCATGATTTCAGACCGGAGTATCGTGCGCTGGGGCAGCTGCGCGATGCGCTTCCAGGTGTGCCGTTTTTGGCGCTTACGGCCACGGCGACTGAGCAGGTGCGCGGCGACATCATTGGCCAGCTCCACCTACATGAACCACAGGTCTTTCTGGCGAGCTTCAACCGGCCGAATCTGAGCTATACGGTGCTGCCGAAGGCGAAGGCGACGAGCCAGATCTATGATTTTGTGAGGCAGCGGCCGAATGAGGCGGGCATCGTGTATGTGCAGTCACGCAAGAGTGCGGAGAGTCTGGCGGCGGCGCTGGCTGCGGAGGGTGTGAAGGCGGTGGCGTACCATGCCGGGCTGCAGCCAGAGGAGAGAGCTGCGAATCAGGAGGCTTTCATCCGTGATGAGGCGCATGTGGTGTGCGCGACGATCGCCTTTGGCATGGGCATCAACAAGCCGGACGTGCGCTATGTCATTCATGGGGATCTGCCGAAGAACATCGAGGGCTACTATCAGGAGACGGGGCGTGCCGGGCGCGACAGCCTGCCGAGCGAATGCGTGCTGCTGTACTCGCGCGGAGATCTGGTGCGAAACCTGAAGTTTCTCGATGAAATGACGGACGCAGATGCTGCGGAGGTTGCGGCGCGGCAGATGCGGCTGATGGCGGACTTTGCCGAAGGCACGGAATGCCGCCGAGTGGCGCTGCTGGACTACTTCGGCGAGCAGTGGCCGGGGGACAACTGCGGCGGGTGCGACATCTGCCTGCAACCGCGCGAGACATGGGATGCCACCACGCATGTGCAAAAGCTGCTGAGCTGCATCTTCCGCATCCGGCAGAAGGGTGGCTTTAGCACGGGGCTGAACCATGTGGTGGAAGTGCTCACCGGAGCGAACACGGAGAAGATCCGCAAATGGTATCATGATCAGCTCAGCACGTATGGCATCGGCAAAGACGTGCCGCGTGAGGAATGGGCGGCGCTGGGAAGGCAGCTCATTCGACTGGGCTACATCGAAGCGTCGGCGGATTCATTTCAGACGCTGAGCCTGTCAAAGAAAGGAGTGACTACGCTGATGAACCGCACGCCGGTCATGCTCACGCGAGTGCCGGTGGCGGTGAAAGCGGGCACGAGTGCGGCGAAGGTCGCCAAGGCGGGAAGCATCGCCTGCGACGAGGCGCTGTTTGAGGAACTGCGCGCTCTGCGCAAACGGCTTGCCGATGAACGCGGGGTGCCGCCCTATGTGGTCTTTGGGGATGCCAGCCTGCGGCACATGTGCCGTCAGTATCCGCAATCAGAACAGCGTTTTCTGGCCATTCCTGGCGTGGGCAGTCAGAAGCTCGCCGACTATGGAGCGGCATTTATGGGGGCCATCACCCAATGGCTGGGGACGCATGAGGAGCAGATTTTTGCCGAAGAGGCCCCACCGCCGCCGCCCAAGATGAAGAGCGAGGGTGGGCTCACCGGCACTGTGCTGGAGACTCTGCGGCTGCACCGCCAGGGCCACAGCGCGGAAAAGATCGTGTCGCTGCGCGGTTTCGCCATCAGCACCATCCACGGCCACCTCGCAATGGCGATTCAGCTGGGCGAGCTGAAGGCAGATCCGCGCGACTATTTTACGGACGAAGAAGAGGATGAACTCAGAGCCGCAGCCGCCGAGCATGGGATGGAAAGTCTTGGCAAGCTGAAGGAAGCGCTTGGCAACCGCTACGACTACCCGGTGCTGCACTACTTCCGGGCGTTCGAAACAAGGAAATAACAGGGTGCCGCCACCCGATTAAACACAATCATGAACACCTGCTGTATTTTCATCCTCACCGCCAGTCTTGCGGTGTCCGCCATCGCTCAGGAAGTTCTGCCGAAAACGGCGGAGGTGTTTGAGATCGACGGACACAAGAGCTTTCTGTATGCCGCGCCCAAGCCTGCCGCAGGCAAGCCGTGGCTGTGGTATGCGCCGACTTTGGGCGGCGTCTCACTCTTTGGCCGGAAGATGTATTACGAGGCCTTCATGAAAGCGGGGATCAGCATTGCGGGATACGATTTGGGGGAGGTGCGCGGCGCACCGGCGAGCACGGCGAAGTTTACGCTGTTTTATGATGAAATGGTGAAGCATGGGTATTCGACGAAACCGATCCTGCTGGGGCAGAGCCGTGGTGGCATGATGACGCTGGCGTGGGCGTTTCGGAATCCTGACAAGGTGCGTGCGTGGGTGGGCATTTATCCGGTGTGCAATCTCGCGAGCTGGCCGCTGAAGAATTCCAAGGCGCAGACGCTGACGGACTTTGGCATGCCGGAGAATGAACTCGTGGCCAAGCTGATTGAGTTCAATCCCGTGGACAATTTGAGGGGGCTGCTGGCGAACAAGGTGCCGATGTTTGTGGTGCATGGAGACTCCGATGTGGTGGTGCCCTATGAACTGAACACGGGACTGCTGAAAGAACGCTACGAAGCGGGTGGCGGGCAGATTGAGGTGAAGGTGATTCCTGGTGAGGGGCACAAAGTGGGGCCGTCGTTTTTTGAGTGCAGGGAACTGGTGGACTTTGTACTGGCAAATTCGAAGTAGCTTCGATTGGCATTCACAGCCGTCCGCACCCGGAAAGATTTGCTGAAGGAGCTGGAGGGCTTTCCAGGAGAATCCATCTTGAAACAACCAGGGTGAAATGTGACACTGGCCAAGCTGTTAAAAACAACGGGATCCAACCTTCGATACCATGTCCAATCTTAAACTGTTTGGTTTGACCATCGTATGCACCATGACCGTGGTTCTTGGCTTCTTTTATATGCAACGCAGGCATGAAGAGAGTCTTCAACCGAAGCTCACTAGAATCACGGATCAGGTGTTCGTCACCTCGCAATTGAAGCCCGGCAACATGCGCTTTCTAAGGCAGCAGCAAATCAAAACCGTCATAGACATGCGCCCGGATGGCGAGTCTGCCGACCAGCCGCCGTCAGAGCAGATGCAGCGGACAGCCAAAGAAATGGGAATGGAATTCCACTACATTCCTGTTCCACACGAGAGGATTCCGGATGAGGCCGTGGATTCCTTGCAGTCTGTATTGAAGGATAATGAAGAGCCTGCGCTGCTGTATTGCCGGACGGGCCGTCGCGCGATGCGGCTGTATGCACTGGCGAAAGCATCCCAGGCCGATGGGCCGAATGCGGATGAGATTCTTGGACTCGTGCAATCCGCGGGATTCGATGCAGAGGATCTTGCTGGCGACATTGCCCAGCGCATCACAAATCGAGCCAAACCCCCGCCATAACAGAAGCAATGACTGACAAAGCTCACATGCCCAACTTGGAGCCGGATACAGACAATCGGGAGCCTGGGACGCATCCTCAGCCTGGAACCTTAGTCTGGCGATGGATCGCGCGATTCTTGGTGGTCTTTTTGGGGATTGCAATTGGCTGCGTACTTTCAGTCATCATCGCCTTATTTGCAGGTTTGATTAACATAACCTGCTAGACGCCCTTCAGCATCAGAAGTCGTGTGTGAAACGAGTGGACTACGGAAAGAGGTGACGAGCACAAGGTACCGACTATTTTCGTCACATGTTTCTCCTTCGTTCGTTCATTCTGCAAGCCTATCTGCTGGCCGCATCTCTCAGCGCCGCCGAACCTCAAATCATCCTGCTGAAACTGGATGATGTCATCGCGCGGCGTGTGGGGGCGAAGCCGGTGTCGGATCGGTGGATGAAGGTGCATGACTATCTCAAGGAGAACCAGATCAAAGGATCGTTTGGCATCATCACGGAGTCGCTGGAGAAGAATAATGAGATGTATTTCAAGTGGCTGAAGGATGTGCAGGCTGCGGGGTTGATCGAATTCTGGATGCATGGCTATCACATGAAGACGGCCAGTGAGCCGGGTGAGTTTGAGCATGGCACTGCGGAGGAGCAGCGGGCGATTTTGGCGAAAGGGGAGAAACTGGCTAAGGAGAAGCTGGGCTTCTCGCTGCCGGCTTTTGGCCCGCACTGGAGTGGTACTACTGAAGCCACGGATGAGGCGATGGAAAAGGTGCCGGAGGTGACGATCTGGCTGTATGGGCCGGAGAAGCCGAAGTATTTCAAGCGGCTGAGCATTCCGCGCGTGATGGCGCTGGAGAATCCCACGTTTGTGCCTGACTTGGAGAAGTTCAAAAGCTTCTACGAAGCCAAGGCCGCGAAGCAGGAAGTGCTGGTGCTGCAGGGGCATCCTAATCAATGGGATGACAAGCGCTGGGCGGGCTTCACGGGCATCATTGAATTCCTCAAAACGAAGAACGTTGAGTTCATGACGCCGTCGGAGTATTTGAAAAAGACTCAATCCAAACAGCCATGAGATTCCTTTTCCTGATTGCCGCGCTTGCGCTGGCATCTGTTCATGCGGCTGAACCACCGAAGCCGACGCATGCCGACGTGGCGTATGGTGCGCATGTGCATCAGTTGATCGACATTCATCTGCCGCCGAAGGGGGATGGGCCGTTTCCGGTGCTGATGTGGTATGGCGGCATCTGGAAGGCGTCGAAGCATGCGGTGGATGTGAACCGTTTTTTTCCGCATGGCATTGCGGTGATCGCGGTGGAGGTGCGGACGATGGAAGATGCGACGGCGGACAAGGTGAAGGAGCCGATCTCCTATGTGCTGGAGGATGCGCTGAGTGCGGTGAAGTTTGTGAGGGAGAACGCTGCCAAGTATAAGCTGGATCCAGCGCACATCGCTTTAGGTGGAGGATCACAGGGGGCGCTGCCTGCGCTTTATGTCGGATGCGTGGCACCTGAGCTGGTGACCTGCATTGCCGCATACCGATGCCAGCCGACGATTGATCCGAAGCGCATGCAGGAATGGGTGCCGGGTGTGAAGTGGGGGGCTCCGGCGCTGGGCTGCAGCTTTGAGGACTCTTTGAAGCGTCGCGAGGAACTGCTGCCGGTGATCAAGAAATGGTCCCCGGACTGGCTGCTGCACAAAAATGCAGCGCCGATGTATTTTGAAAACGAGTGGGGGATGACGAAGCCGGATGAAATCACGCAGGGGAACTATGATGTGCACTCTCCCGCGTGGGCGATCGGTTTTCAGAAGCTTGCGCTTGCAGCAGGTGCGACCTGCCACGTGAAGTATCCCGATCATCCCACCGAGGGGTATGACGACATCTGGAATTTTATTGTGAAACAACTGACTGCTAAAACAACTGCTCCATGAAAACACTGCTCACCACCCTGATCTGCCTTGTCACTGTCATCTCATTTGCCGAAGAGGCACCGCTGGCTGCGGTGAAGGCGGCGGATGATGCGCGTCTGGCCGCGATGAAGTCTCCGGACCGCGACAAGCTGAGTGCTATTTTTTCCGATGAACTCCGCTATGCTCACTCCTCCGGTGTGGTGGACACGAAGACCTCATTCATTGAGGTGCTGCTCAAAGGGACGACGAAGTATCAGGCCGTTGATTATGTGGAACGTCAGTTCACCTTTCCAGCGCCCGGCATCGCGCTGATGACGGGCAGCGCCAAATTCAAGATCGGGCTCGAAATGGGTGTCATCGAGCCCACACTGGCCTTCCTGGCTGTCTGGCGTCTGGAGAACGGGAAGTGGCGCTTTCTGGCGTGGCAGTCGTGCAAACTGACGCCGCCCACGAAGTAGCGTTATACTGCCGCGCATCACAAATCTTCAAAAGTGGGCCTCCTCAAATGAAAGTGATGATGCATGCCGATACGATTGGAAATGCGGCGTGTGTTCGTGTGGCGGAGCTCCCAGAGCCGGTTAAAAACCAGCGCTCCCAGCCCGGACTCCCGTGCCGCGCGCAGTTCTTTGCTGGGAGGGCTGATGTTTTAATCGCATGAAGGCGAAGCTCACTCTTGGCATTTTTCTCTTCGCTGCGGGTGGCCTTGCTGTTGAGCCCCATCTGCCGCCGGGCACCAAGGCGCTGCCTTCGGCGGCGGTGAATGGACGCGGACCGCTGGCGCTGGTGAATCTGAATCATCATGTGCTTGGACATGCGCGGGTGTTTGGCGGCAAGGAGGACGACTTGTTTGTGGCGGGTTTCGGCGGACCGCAGGCAGTGCATTTGTTTCGTTGGATTGACACCGCTGAGACCGGTGCGCCAGTTTTTGCGCAGCCGGTGGAGGTGAAATGCGCCTTCAAGGACAAGGGCAGCGTTTTCCAGCGGAAGGATGGCAGCATCGCCGGCCTGTGGATCGACAAAGATGAACTGGTGACCACGGAGTTTGATCGTGAGAGGCTGGAGTTTCGTGAAACGAAGCGTGAGAAACTGCCGAAGGCGGTGAAGTCGCCGAGCAGTCTTGGGGTGCTGGTGAATGTAGACGGCAGTTATGATCTGGCGTTTGAGATGTCGAATGGTGGCAAGGGAGCGGAGGGAAGTCCGAACACGGAGGAGTGGCGGCCGTTCAACTCATCCGGCATCGCGGTGGGGGAGATGCGATATCGCTACCTCATGGGAGTCAGCGCCCAAGGCGAAGCGAAGCAGATCACGAAGACGCGGAACGAGGTTTATTTTTCCATGCATGGCATCACGGGGATGAACCTTGGTGCCGGTCATGAACGCGATCTGGTGACGGGATCACGGCAGGGAAATCTGGTGTATTATCACAACAAGGCAGCGAGCGGCTTTGATCTTGAGGCGAAGCGTCTCATTGCGGGAGAAGATGGCAATGCGCTGCGGCACCCGAGCATCAATCCCAGCGTGTGTGCTTATGGGGGTGGCTTGATCGCGTGCGGTGAAGGATCGCTCTACGTTTATCGATTCACTGGGAAGTTCACGAAAGCGGGCGCGCCTGTCTGCAAGGAGCCGGTCTCCGTGCTGCAGGAGAACGCGGACCTTTACGCGGGAACGCTGCCAACGCCCACGACGGTGGATTGGGATGGTGATGGGGTGCTGGACATTCTGGCGGGAAATTCAGAGGGTTTCGTTCTGTTTTTCAAGAACAGCGGCAGCAATGACGAGCCGAATTTTCTGCCTGCGACACGCGTGAAAGCGGGTGGACACAAGATTCAGGTGCAGGCGGGTTATGCAGGCAGCTTGCAGGGCTTGCAAGAGGCGCGCTGGGGGTATCTCTCGCCGAATGTGATCGATTGGAATGGGGATGAACTGCCGGATCTCATCACGGGTGACATCACGGGCAATTACCTCATCTATCTCAATCGAGGCAGCAAGACAGAGCCGAAGCTTGAGCCCGCGCATCCGATCTACTGTGATGGCATTGACCTGCACGGCATGTGGCGCTGCAGGCCTGCGCTGGCGCAGATCGGTGAGCGGGTGGCGCTGGCCATCGTGGATGGTGATGACCAGTTTCATCTCTACTGGCGGATCGATGACTACAATGTGGAGGACGGCGGCAAGCTCCTGCTGGATGATGGCAAACCCATTGGCGCTAGCGGCGGTGTGGGAGGCATGAGCGGGCGCTGCAAGCTGGACTTCTTTGACTGGAATCAGGATGGGAAGCTGGATTTCGTCATTGGCACCGGACGGGTTTGTTCGATTCCAGATCGCACCACGGGCTACCCGATGGCGGCGCTGGGGCAAAACCCGGTGGTGGGTGGATTGATCGGCCGGCTGGTGGATTCTGCGCTGCCGACCAAGCTGAAGAAATCTCTGGGCACTCCACTGGTGATGCTGAACATGGGCACGAATGCGAAGATGAAATTTGCGCGCCCTCTTACTTTTCAGGATGAGGACGGCAACGTTGTGCAGCCCGGCGGCGCGCATGAAACCGGCGCTGTGGGAACGATGCTCGGTGGCGACGGACCGAATCTGCTGATCTGCAATGAGGCTGGCCGGATGTTTCTGCTGCCGGGCAAAAAACTTCACATTATGCCATGAGACATCTCTGATTTTTCATCGCTGAGTCATGGTTGAAGCGATACGCTGACAGACGGGCGGGCTGTCGCCCCACCCGTCCTACGTTTTGCCTAGGGGCATGCGTTATTTTACGAAGTCAGTGAAACCGGCTTCGGTGCGTTTGAGTTCGGCTTTCATGGCGGCGCGGAGCTGGGTGATGCGATCTGCGTGGGAGGCTTCGCCGATGAGGTTTTTCAATTCTTCGGGGTCGTTTTTTAAATCGTAGAGTTCTTCGCCGGACCTGCCGTCGAGGTACTGGATGAGCTTGAACTGATCCTGCACGACGGCGCTGTACAAGGGTACGCCCTGATCATTCTTCTGCTCCGCGCCGGTGAGGATGGTCTGGCTGACTTTCGCGCCGTATTCGTTGCCCATGTGCTCGTAGAAGCAGGCGTGCGGCCATGCGGTGTCGGGCTTTTCGAGCAGGGGCATGAGATCGCGGCCATGAGTCTGCCACGGCACTTTCACGCCGCTGATGGAAAGGAAGGTGGCGGCGAGGTCGGGGGCGTTGACGGAGGCGTTGCAGACTTTGCCGGTGGGGAAGCGTGAGGGCATGCTGATGATGAGGGGCGAGCGGTAGTTCGCGTCATAGGGGGCGAGCTTGGTGCGGAAGCCGTGCTCGCCCATGGAGAAGCCTTGATCGGCGGTGTAGATGATGAGGGTGTTGTCGTACTGGCCGGATTCTTTGAGTGCGGCGATGAACTGGCCGACGCCTTCATCGATGGCGGGTACGCATTCGTTGACCTGGCGCACCCAGTCGTCGAAGCGCTTGCCTTTCTTGCTCTCGCCAAAGGCTTCGCCTCCCTTTCCGGCCATGGGATGACCATCGGGGCCTTTCGCCCATGCCTGCTTTTTATTGAGGTAGTCGGGTTTGCCCTCGCGGGGTGGGAAGATGTCTGCGGGCACCGGGACTTCGGCATCCTTGTAGCTGCCTTTGTGGCGTTTGGCCGGAGTGGATGGGCCGTGGACACTGCCGTAGCAGACCCAGAGGTACCAGGGCTTTGCTGCATCGCGATTTTTGCCACGGATGTAGTCGAGTGACCACTGGGTGTAGTTGTCGGCGGGATAGCCTTCGATGGTCTGCTCCTTGCCATCGACACTCATGATTTGAGTTTCGTAGTAGGCGCCGGCGTTTTCGGGATGAAGCGGGCGGTTCCAGACGATCTGATGATCCCAGTCGCGGCCCCAGCCGGTGTCGGTGCCGGTGTGCCATTTTCCGATTTGTGCCGTGTGATAGCCCTGCTTGCGCATTTCTGCAGGGATGAAGGGGCACTGCTTGGGATCATAGGTGCTGCCGGGGTATTTGCCCTCCATGGACATGGACTCGATGCCGTGTGGAAAGCGGCCAGTGAGCATGGTGGCGCGCGAGGGCATGCACCAGGAGCCGAGATAGGCGGCATGGAAGCGCACGCCGTTTTTGGCCAGTGCATCGATGTTGGGTGTCTTTACCCAAGGCCATGAGCCGGGATAGCAGCCCACGGTTTTTGTGGACTGGTCATCGGCGTAGATGAAGAGGATGTTGGGGCGTTTCGACTCTGCCGCGAAAACTTGGAACGCGAAGGTGCAGAGGAGAAGAGAGACGAGCGCTTTCATGGTGCGCGATAAACGTCGCGCAGCATGACTTTGTAGCCGCAAATTGACTCAGGCTGCATTCGTCCCCTGCGAAGGGGGCGGCAGCTTGGCGGCGGGCGGACGGGCCACTGCCGTGGGTGGCTTCATCATGGGCGGTGCCGGCGGTTTCGCGATGGGTTTCGAAATCGGTGCGGAAGGCGGCCTGGCGAGAGGTTTGGCAGCACCCGTGTAGGAAGGGGGAGGCGGCGGCTTGGCACCGGGCACGACTGGTGGCTTGGCCACATGGGCTGCGGGTGGAGCGGCAACCGGCGCGGCTGGTGGGACCGCAACTGGCTGCACTGGTGGCACCGCAGTGGGAATCACTGGCGGCTTGACCACGGGCGCGGCCGAAGGACGAATGATGGACGAGAGCACGGAAGACTGAGGAGGTCCGGGTGCCTGCTTGGGAGCGTGCACCTTTTGAATCATTTCCCAGAATCTGAGCCCACGCAGCAGTGAATGCTCGCGCAAGGCGGCGAGGACGTTGTCTTTTGTCGCAGGAGGTTCGGTGGCGAACTGGTCGTAGGAGCCTTCGCGCTGGGCGGCGAGCATGCTTCCGAGTGCGGCCAAGATGGCCGCTTCAGCCGCTGGAATGTGATGGAAGGTGTTTTTCGCCTTGAAGGCGTTGAGGAGTTCCATGGTGAGCTGGCCGGAAACTGGAGCGATGTCATTGCGCAGCAGCAGCGTGTCGCCAGCGGCCTCCTTGATCCGCTCCAGCACGGCGATGAAGCTGCCGCGCATGGCATCGCTGGTGACAATGCGCACGCGACTGCCACCCCATTCGAACCAGCGGTCGGAGCCGTCGAAATTGTCGTAGGTCTTGCGAATGTCGCCTTCGCTGATCGTGACGGGCGGGGCAACCATGAGCTCAATGAGATCGCGCGTCCGTTCGCCAAGATCGATGGCGCTGGGTGCAGCGGTTTCCGCCTTGGCCGCAGCCACGGCCTGCTGGAGCAGAGCGTCCACTTTTTCCGCGAGGCTTGTTTTGGAGACTGCCAGGACGGCGGCTGGGGGAGGCAGCGGTGTTGGCTGCGCCGCCATCTGCACGGGAATGGCCGCGACTGGGGGGGCCTCTTTGGGCTCATCCACCACAGCAACAGCCACCGGGATCACCGGGGCGGAGACTGGCAGCGAAGGCACCGGCGGGGGCGCTGGCTGCGCTGCGACTGCCGCGACGATTTCAGGCGGCAGTGCCGACTGCGTGGTGCGCATGGCATAGGTCTCGGCGGCGGCGGCCAGGAGATGACGCGGGAAGATGGCGCCACCGGCGGTGAGCCGGGCCACGTCTTCCTCCAGAAGCGGATGAATGGCTGAACTGATGCCGTCTTTCTGACGCTGCTCAATGAGAGCGGGAGTTTCGAGACGGCAGTTGAGCAGGAGGCGCTTTTGCTCATTGGCGATGGGCAGCATGTCGATGACCGGCAGGCGGAAGCCCAGCGGGGCATTTGAATCCGGCACGCCTACACGGCCGCGCAAGGCCTGTGTGAGCGAAGCGTCCCATGCGGCGAAGCGTTCAGCCACGAGACCGATGAGAACGAGCCAGTTTTCACTTTGATCGATCAGGGCAAAGAGCAGGCGCTGCATCTCATCAAACTGGGGCTGGGTGACCACGAGGTCGAGCTGGTCGAGGACCAAGACCACGGGCGAGCCCGCCTGCGAGGCCAGCTTGCCAAAAAGCTGGATGACGACAGCCATCTCCGAGCGTGCCAGCGGCTCTGGAACACCGAGGTATTTCAATTCATTTTCTGTGAGGTAGGCAGCGCCTGAAAGCCACTGGGCAGCGAGATGCTCCTTGTCATCACGCAGCACATTGAGGAGGCAGCGCAGGACACTGCGGGGAACCATCGGGTGATCGGCCTCCAGAAGTTGCACCGCCTGATGAATCATCTCCTTGCGGGTCTCGAGGCTGATCCCCGCCCAAGCCTCGTGTAATTGAGGAAACGTGAAATCCTGCTCCACCACTGGTTTGAGCAGAGCATAGGCGAGGAGACGAAGCTGGCTGTAGGGGGCCTCTTTTCCCTCCTTGCTGCGTGCCGGATGGCGCAGACTGCCGACGAACCGAGTGAGGATGAAATTTTCCAATGCCTCCGGCTGCAGCGGCGGATTGGGCGCATAGGCATAAAAAATACTGTCTGCACACTCACGGCGAAGACGCGCAAAGAGATGCGATTTGCCCGAGCCGCCAGCCCCCCGCACAAAACGGACCTGGCTGCGGTGCTGAGACCGCACCTGATCCACCGCGATGCGCAACGCGCCAAACGGCACGGAGTGAATGTAAGGCACGTCCAGAAAGGAAGCCGCATTCCACAGATCATTCTCGCCCACACTGGTGGATATGAATGGATTCAGGTCAGCGTAAGAGGCCATGGTCTTAGGAATATGTTCAGAATTCAGGAGAGAGTGGAGCTGGATCAGGAAATCCAGCACCAGGAGTAACCGGGCGGGCCGAGGGACATTGGAACAAGCAGGGCACGTTCATGATCCGGGAGGTCTTGCGGCCTTTCACAAGGTTCTAGCAGGAGGTGCCCATTGATGTAAAGCGTCTCAATCAAATTTCGTAAAACTTGACAATCAGCCACCCCTCCGCGTTCTGCCGCCCAGGCCTGATAGCGGGAGAAGGTCTGGGGGATGGGGATCATCATGGTGGAGGAGCGAATGCGGTCGAGATCATACCAAGCGCGCAGGTCGGCCTCTCCGGGAACGCAGGCGGTTTCGACGGGAGGTGCAGGCGGGGCCGCGTCCAGCCACGCGATCAGATCATCCAGGCTGGCAGGTGGCGTGCGGACGGTGTTCACCGTGTGGATGATTTTCTGCAAGGAACGCCTCAGCGTGGCATCCAGGAGAGCGGAAGGCTGCGGTTTGTGCGCATATACCAATGATTTGCCCCCATGAAGCACAAAGGCTGCGCCTGCGGCGACGAGGCTGTCCAGCGCTGCCTCAAAGAGAGGCTGCAGTCCAGCAGGCAGTTTGGTTTTCAACTTCACGGCCTGCTGCTCTTTTTTGGCGGCATGCACCCAGTGCTGCAGGAGCGCTGCGGTGGCAGTTTCCAGGCTGTGTGGTGTGAAAAGAGGAAGCGGTTTGCTGCGCGTGCCTGCGACGATGCGGTTCAGCGGACCTGCTGACGACATCGCTTCCAAGGTTGCGGCCACGGCTTTGGGAGTGGCTGCCCGCCCACCCGTGGGCTTCACGAGCTTGACGATCTCCGCGGCTTTTAAAGGGAGTTCGCTGTGGCGCAGGGCCTCCTGGATGGCGTGTTCGAGTATCATGAGGGTTCAGCGACGGAGGGCTTCTGTCCGGCGGTCGAGCCAGTGTGTCACATCTTTCACCACCTCTTCATGCTGCACATCATGCAGCAGCAAATGGTAGGAACGCGTGTACCAGAGAAGTTTTTTGTCCCGGCTGCGGATCTGGGCAAACAGGGCCTGGATCTGATCCGCGGAAGACAGCACATCATTCGGTGATGCGACGAAGAGCACCGGCATTTTCAAACGATGGGCAGATTCGGTGTTTGCATCGAGCATGCCGCCAATTGTTGAGAGCAAGCGCAACGAGAAGGCGCTGACATGGTGGGACGTGACCGCCATCTGACCGCCGTGCGTGGAGTTCGAAGTGACTTTGATCTTCGATTCATCCACACCTGCCAGTTCACCGAGCGTGTATCGTGAGCGTGGAGTGAGTTTGGCAGCCGTGTCGAGCAGGAACCGTTTGAAACCGCTCAAAGTCGTGCGCAGCCCGGCCACAGGTGATGCGAGGATGATCCCAGCGGGATCAGACCAATTTCCGAGCAGATCCGCCGCTGTGTGCAGGGCAATTAGGCTGCCCAGGCTCTCTCCATACCAAAACACTGGTGTCTTGGGATGCCTGCGCTTTACGAGCGCGTGAAACGTCGCCAGATCACGCTGCCAGGCTGCCGCTTTCGAGATGTCGCCACGCTCAGCCACCACGGGATCATTCCCCTGCCCGCGTAAATCGTAGGCATAGACGGCGTAACCATGAAGAGGAAGTTGTTCGCCCAGATACCAGAAGTCCGACTTTGCGCCGCTCAAGCCGTGAATGGTGATCACCACTCCGCGCGGTGTCACTCCGGCAGGCACCGACCATGATTTCCATGGCATGGTTTTGCCATCATAGCTCACCCAGTCCTCAGCGCAGAGCACACCGCGACCTGCGGCTATTTTTTTCACCGAAGCACACGCGGACAAGACGGTGATCACCGTCAGCACAAGCAGGCACTGGAGGAGCGTGGTGTTCATTGTTTAATCAAGAACGGCCAGTGCTGACTCGACGAATTTCACCTGTGCCCGTACGCGCGTATCGAAATCAAACTCCGAAGGCGATTCAAACGTCAGAGTCACGGGACAGCCGCGCACGTGCAGTTCAATGGCTTCTGGCATTCCGGGCAGGTGTGTGGGAAGTGTGCGGCGGCGGATCACACCACGGTTTGCCCGCTGACCATCGATGTTTTTTCGCGGATCAGGCGCTATGACGCGTGCGCAGCGCTCGATTATTTCATGTCCCACTGTTTGCCGCGCGTGGTTGAGTTCATAGAGGTAGATCCCCTGTGCGTCATAGTCCTCGTGGAGACAGAGCCCAAAGCGCATCGCGCGACCAGAGATCCACTGCTGCCATGGGCCGCAGATTTCATCAGCCGCATCGTGAAAGCGACGATTGATGTCGAGGCCGCGATGATCCGCGCGAGTGTTGAGAGTGAGTCCCACCGGATTGAGACAAGGGGCGATCAAGAAGGAGCCGCGTTTCAATTCGTTCTCGTGCTTCTCGGCCCAGGTGAGCAGGCCCCAGGCGGAGCCTGCTTCATCGCCATGGACTCCGGTGGAAAGGTAGACCGCAGGCTCTCCTGCCTGTGCTGACGCAGTTTCGAGGACGATCACGGGCATATCACCCACCTTGCACAAGGTCTTGACCCGGCAGCCAGCGGTGCGCGCGAGCACGCGCCAGCGCTGGATGAGATGCTGTGCGTCATGCGCACGATGGTTGGGGAGCAACTTCACTGCTTGAGAATGGCTGATCCTGCTCATTCGTCATTCTGAATTCGTCATTCATTCCTTTTTCTTCCTGCCCTTCCCTTGATTTGCCGGTGGTGCCTCTTTGGTGCGGCCTTCGTTTCTCGCCACCTCTTCAGGCTCTGGAATCCGCCCCTGATCATGCGTCTGCTCGATCCATGCATTGAGCACCGAACTCAAGCGCTCGCGTGCGGCCAGGTGCTCTGGCAGGTTCGACTTTGAGAGGTTGTTGATTTCATAGGGGTCCGCCTGCAAATCGTAGAGCTCTTCCTCCGGCATGGTCGGTGCGGCCAGCACGGCCTGCACCGGCGTGAGTTTGTCCTGTGCGGCGAGTTCTTTGATCAGGTTCCACACGGGATACTGTTTCTCCTTGTAGGCGTTGTGCTGCAGGAAGGGGCGGTCCGGGGTGAAGTTCCGGATGTAGCGGTAGCGCGCGTCCCGCACGGTGCGGAAACGGAAGACCGTCATGTCACAGCGATCCCGGGCACCGAAGACGTACTCGCGGGGCGGCTCTGCGTTTGCGCCCATGAAGACCTGTCCCTGCATGCCTTGAGGCTTTTGGATGCCGGCCCATGCGAGGGTAGTGGCGGTGAGATCGATGGACATCAGCAAGCGGTCACTGACTTTTCCTGCCTCATATCCAGCGGGTGCGGTGATACCGGAAGGCCAGCTCATGATGAGCGGTGTGTTAAGGCCTTCCTCGTAACAGAACTGCTTGGCACGCACGTGAGCGGCGCCGTGATCACCCATGAAGCAGATGACGGTGTTTTCCATGAGGCCGTCGCGCTGGAGGAGTTCCATCACTTTGCCGATCTTGCGATCCAGCTCTGTGGCGGCGTCGAGATACTGCGCCATGTCTTTGCGGGTGACTTCGTGGTCGGGGTAATAGGGCGGGATCTCCACCTTGGCAGGGTCTGCATGAGGAGGTGAGTGGAAGGTGCGATGCGTCTCCTGGAAATTAAGCTGCGCATAAAAGGGCTGGTGCTGCTTCAAATCATCCCAGTGGGATGAATCGAAAGGCTTCGCCGGTCCCTGGAAATTCCAGTCCGTCTTGCCGCTGCCCTTGAACCCCGCCTCCGGGGGCAGCTCTTTCACATTGGCGGTGAAGTATCCGGCGTCGCGCATGCGTTCGCTGATCACTTTCACGCCTTCGGGAAGAGTGAAGCCGTCATCGCGATGGGAGCGGTGATTGTGCGCGCCAATGGAGGTCTGATACATGCCGGTGTTGAACGCGGATCGGCTGACGGAGCAGACGGGTGCCGTGGTGTAATAGCGGGTGAAGCGCATGCCTTTGGCCGCCAGGGCGTCCAATACCGGTGAGGAAACCTCCTTTGTGCCGTAGCAGCCGAGATGCGGGCCGAAGTCCTCGGCGATGAGCCAGAGGATGTTGGGGCGCTTTTCCCCTGCGTGGAGTGTGGCGACCACGCAGAGGCTGAGAACGAAGAGAAGACGGATCATGCGCACAGCATGAAAAAAATGCCCCGGCGACGCAAGAACGTATTTGCATCAGGCTCCGACTCATCATCCTTGAGGCGAACCTTTATCGCATCATTTTCTGCACCTTGGAGATGATGCGTTCCTCAAGGGTGTCCGCAAATTTGTCCGGATGCAGCGGGTTGGACCAGTACATGAGCGAACGAAAGGCCTCATAGCCGCCTTCCAACAGGACGCGTCGGCTCGGAATGTAGGCGAGGATGTCGTTGCTGTAGCCTGCGACCCACAAGGCTCCGGGCCCCTTGAACTCGTGCTTCAGGCGCAGCGAATAATCCACACAAGTCTCACCGCTGAGCGCCACGAAGGTCAGATCATGGCCGAAGTGCACTACCTGAAGCGGGTAGTCGTAGTGGTCGCGCAGTCCGGCGTTCTTGATCGCATGCAATCGCTTTTCATCCCACTTGCGCTGATAAACCTCGTAGCCTTTTTCATAGCCTTCACCCGTGCTCAGCCGTTTTTCGATCTGGTCTGCCGTCGGGATCGACTGATAATCAAGCCTCGTCGTCTGCCAGTCGATGCGCAGCGGACCATGGATCGGTTTCGGCTTTGCATCCAGCGCCGCTTCCACCGCCGTAGCGAGGCTTTGACCGTGGCGGAGGCTAAAGATCGGACTGAAACGTGGATACGCGTTCTGATCACCACCACAGCCCATCATGAACATTGCGATGGTGCCTGGATGCGCCTCCTCGATCAACTGCTGCGCATGACCGGCATAGTCACCGTGCCATTGCTTGATGCTCATCGATGTGTTGTGGCAAGCGTAGCCAAAGACGATGGCGCTCAGCTTGCCAGCCGCCGTTTGAACCGTAAGCACCGGCACATCATGATCCACCACCCCCTCGGGATTCGGGCTGTTTAGGTAGGGATCGCCCGCCGGCTTGTCGCTCTTGAGCCTGCGGTTCATGGCAAAACCGCAACGCGCATGGCCATAGCTGACCGTCGCCGGTTCCACCTGCTGCAATGCCTCGCCGATGATGCCGATGATCCTGTCCTTCAGCCATGCGTTGTAGCGCAGGCAGCGCTCCTTGCGAAGAGGATCGGTGAAGCTCATGAATTCCAGCTCCGTGTAACGCAGTTCCGGACCGCAATGCGTGTGCGAGCAGTTCAACAACAGCGCCTTCTCAGGCAGACCAAACCTGGCCTTCACGGCCTCCGTCACGGCATCTCGGAGCTGAGCCGTCACCTCCACCAGATCAAGCGTGACCATGACGAAGCGCTCCCCCTGCGGGTCCTGAAGCGCCAGAGCCTTCGCGTGAAGTTCCATCGCTGTCCCCTCGGCAGGAACCTCCCGGTTCGCGAATCCGGCGAGATACATGGGCTCTGTTGGTGTTATGACCGTCTTGGCGGCTGCCGCTTTCCATTCGGGCGTCTGAGCGGAGGTCTGTAAAATGGATGCAAACGCGAAGACCAGGATCGGGAAAACAGGATTCATGATCGGAATCATACGCACCAACGAGTCCGGATATGCCAATCCGGTTTTTGAATGCCTTTGATTCACTTCTGATGAAGCCGGGGGGATTGACTGAACCACTACTCCCGCTTGCTCAGCAGATATTTGAGCAACTCCAGAGCCTTGCGCTCGGGCATGGATTCGAGGAGGCCGGGGGGCATGAGGGACACGGGCATCTTCTGGCGGCTATTGAGGTCGGCTTTGGAAATGATCACTGACTCAGTGACGGTACGCGCTGTGATGGCGGTGTCGGTTTCCTGCTCGATGACACCGGAGATGACGCTGCCGTCTTTCTTGGTGAGAACATGGAGCTGGAAGTTGTCTCCGACGACGGCGTTGGGATCGATGATGTTTTCCAGGAAGTAATCGAGGCCGTTGCGCCAGGATCCGGCGAGATCGGGGCCGAGTTTGCCGCCGACACCGCCCATGGCATGACACACGGCGCAGACCTGCTTGAAGGTCTCCTCGCCTGACTTGGCGTTGAAGGCCCAGAGAGGCGCGGATTGATAGGCTTTCTTGAGTTTGGCGATGCTGGCTTTGGCGGCTTCGCTGGAGTCGTTCACTTTGCCCCAGGTGGCATCGAGGAGGGTGTTGACCTCCGCGTGGTTCAAATTGCGCATCTGGTGGATTTGCAGCGAGCTGAGGTGCTTCTTGTCGAAGGTGCCGGCTTTCACGGCAGTGAGGAGTGGCAGGGCGAGTTCGGCGCGGCTGGTGAGGGTGCCCAACGCGGCGCTGCGATCGGTGTCATTGAGTTTGGTGAAGCGGGACATCAGAGCCGTGGCTGTTGCGGGATCGGTGGAGCGAGAGAGAAGCGGGATGACGGCGCTGGTGAAATCGGGTTGATCGAGGAGCTTGGCGAAGATGGGTGTGGCTTCTGTGTCGCTGACACGTTTCAGCAGATCGAAGGCGCTGCGGCGTTGGGGAAGAGGCAGGGATTCATCGGCAAGCATGCTGCGCATTTTTGCCAGGACGGTCTTGTCGCCAAACAGGGCGGAGAGCTGATCTGCGGTTGTACCGGGAAACTTGGCTTGTAGCTGAGGCCATGTTTTGGGCATGGGCGCTTTCGCTTCATCCTTCATGCCGAAGGCGAGGAGTTTCAAATCGCGTTCGGTTTGAATCGTGGGGATCAAGGCTTCGCGACCTGCGGGAGTCGTGGCGGCGAACCAGCGGATCGAATCTGCCAGGGATGGGAGTGGTGTTTTGGCTGCGAGTGCGAGACCGCGTGGCCAGTCTTCTGCGATGACTCGTGCGAGACCGAACCAGATCATCTTGGGGAGGAAGCGGTCGTCTTTGTCCTCGGCATGCATGGCGAGAGCGGAGGCGACTTCCCAGATGGTTTTGGTGTCCAGTTTTGGCAAGGCTGAGGCCAGGGCGAGGCGGACGGTGGAAGAGGGGTCGGTTTGGGCGAGCTTGAGGAGGGTGGCAGAGGCTAGCTTGGGCTTGCCTGTTTCTTCAGTGGCGAGCTGGATGGCCCAGGAGCGGACTGTATCAATGGGATCCATTACCGCCCCGGCAAGATCCTCGTCGGCAGCGTTTATCACATGAAGAGACCAAAGGAGAGGCAGCAGATGATTTGGATTAGCCTTGTTCCGATCAACGGTTGGCAGCCATTTCATAACGTCACTGCCGACTCTCCCATTCAACGCCACTCGCGTTTGAAGCAATCGACGCGCCATTCGTGCACTCCAGTCGTTTGACTTCAACTGTAGTTGCACTAACTCCACATCACTCATCTTTCCCAAATCCACCTTCACCGGCTTGTAGGTTTCCTTCCAGGAGATACGGTAGATGCGGCCGTTGGTGCGGTCCCATTTTTCGTCTTCGGGATTGTGGCAGTGCTGGGTGTCGGTCCAGTCGATGACATAGACGGCACCGTCGGGGCCGGTTTGGAGATCGACGGGGATGTAATCGGGTGCGGGGCTGTACAGGAGATCGTAACCGGCATGGAAGGTCTCATAGCCGCTGCCGGTGCGGACCATGTGCTGCTGATTGATCTGATGGCCGTGGAGATTGTGGGTGAAGAGGTTATCGCGATAGATGGCGGGCCAGTTGTCGCCGTTGTAGATGAGCGTGCCGACGTGCGAGTGACCGCCATAGACGGCGGTGGTGCCGGGTTTGCCGGCGCCGCCTTCACCGCTGTCGTAACGAGCTGAGGCTGGGAGATAGTTTTGCAGATCGGGCGCGAAGTCGGGGGCGGTGGCGGAGATGAAGGGGGCGTATTTGCTGTTTCCCTGATTCCAGAAGTGGCCGTTGCGGATGGCATTGGTCGTGCCGCCTTTGCCCCAGAAGCTGCGGCAGTGGGTCATGAAGAAGTGGCCGTTGCTGTTGTAGTCGAGGCCCCACTGGTTGCTGCCGCCGTGGCAGAAGATTTCGAAGACGTGGCGCACGGGGTGATAGCGCCAGACGCCTGCATTCATGGTGGTGCGCTGGCCGTCGGGCGTGCCGGGTTTGCCGATGAGGGATTGCGTGAAGACGCCTTGATTGCCATAGAGCCAGCCGTCAGGTCCCCAGATGAAGCTGTTGAGGGTTTCGTGGGTGTCTTGGTAGCCCCAGCCGTCGAGGAGGGCGTAGGCTGCGAAGTTGAGGCCAGGGACTTTCGAATAGGACTGATAAGTCTTATGGGATGTATCCAAGGCGTCTGCGCGATCATCGTGATCGCTGTCTGGAATGAACAGCAGGTATGGAGCTGCGCCGATCCAAACGCCGCCGAAGCCGACCTCGATGCCG
Source organism: Prosthecobacter debontii (assembly GCA_943371875.1). Classification (GTDB taxonomy): domain Bacteria; phylum Verrucomicrobiota; class Verrucomicrobiia; order Verrucomicrobiales; family Verrucomicrobiaceae; genus Prosthecobacter; species Prosthecobacter debontii_C. Next base: position 27,912 of record CALRWM010000009.1, read on the forward strand.
CTGACGAGGTTCAGTCCTTCGCAGAAGATCTTCTTGGTTTCGAATGTGCCGTTGCCATCGGTGTCCTCGAAAATGCTGATGCGATCTTTCCCCTGACCTTCGGGCTGGCGGTTTGGATAGCTGAAGGCCTCGGCCACCCACATACGGCCGCGTTCATCGAAGCAGAAGGCGATGGGCTGGCGCACATCCGGCTCTGCGGCGATTAATTCGACCTGGAAGCCGTCCTGCAGTTTCATGCCAGCGACGAGTTTCTGCGCGGCTTCGTTTTTCACGCTCGTTGGCTTTGTTGAATTTGGCAGCAAGTGCCAAAGGACGGGGCTTTCATCGCCACGCTTGGTGCGATCACTGCTGATGCTCAGAGCAGCGGCGGCGAAGGTGGGCTTTTGATCGTGGAAGACGAAGTCGTCGAAGTTCACATGGCCCCAGCCGGATTTGGATTGATCGACGATGCGGATGAATATGCGTTTGCCCGCGACGCTTTCCAGATTCACGGCCACGCGCTTCATGTCCTCCTGCTGGATGGCGCTGCTGCTGTGGATGACTTTGCCGGTGGCTTCCTCGACGATTTCAACGCGCTCGGTGTTTGCATCGGCTGCGGCTCCGAGAAGAAAGCTGGCCCATGGGTGAGTGACGGTGAAACTTGTGGAGGTGAGGGTGCCGGTGCCTTTGTCGCCGATTCGTTCGTAGCCGCCGAGCCAGAACTTGCCTGTGTGCTGTGAGTTGCCGCGCTTGCGGATCGTGATGGTGTCACCTTCGATGGGTTGTTTTTCCCAGGCGTCGCCTTCGGCTTTCCAGCCTGCGAGGGTGCCGGTTTCAAAGCCGAGGTTGAGTTCGGCGGGTGGTGGGATGGAGGGGACGTCGGTGGTGCTGACAGTTTGGACAGGAGTGCTCGAATCACTGCGCTGTGGCATCGCTGTTTTGCCGAGATGGGTGAGCTGAATGTTGCGGAACTGCACCTTGGCCGGGCCTGGGCCGCTGTGGAGCTGGAAGGCAATCTTGCCACTCCACTCGGCGGCTTTGATCTCGTGATCATCGAGCACGCTCATGAGCACGTCATTGACGCGCACCTCCACGTGGGAAGCGGTGGCGGTGATCTGGTATTTGTTCCAGTCGTTGGCTTTGATCACGCCGGCGAGACTCTTCGGCTCGGCAAACACATCTGCCCAACGGCGACCGTCCGGCGCGATGCTCACGCGTGAACCGCGCTCTACCAGCAGAGCGCGGCCGTGCTCGTCGTAGATACGGCCCAGCCAGACTGCGCCTTGATCGAGATCGGCCTGATAACCGCTGGCGTGACCAGCGGGGCTCTGCTGGCATCGATACTGGATGCCGGAGTTTGCGCTTGGGCCACCGCTGATGCGGAATTCCACGGTGAGATCGAAGTCATGCACCTCGCCGTGCCAGAAGATCCACTCATTGCTTTTAAGCTGCTGATTGGCCGGGATTTCACCGGTGATGGTGCCATCCTCCACGCGCCAGTGCTCCGCTTTGCCGGACCAGTGCTCGAGTGTCTTGCCGTCAAAAATCGATTCAGCGCAAAGCGGCAGCGTGGCGAACAGGAGAACGCAGAGAGATTTCATGGCGGTGGGAGCGGGTTGGGAACCCTGCTTATACAACCACAGGCCTCAGCATGATGCAGACATGATTTTGTCCGAATCGGACATGAAGGTCACTTCTTCAGCAATCCTGTCACGAATGTATCCAGGGCCTTGGTTGCGGGATCGTCGGGCAATCCGAGGTCGTCGTTGAGTTTCACGTGGCTGGTGTCTTTGGCACCGAAGACGGTGGTCGGCACTCCGGCTTCCTTCAGTGCATTGCCAAGGCGTGCTGCCTGCGCGCTGGTGTCTGGATGAGCAGCCACGTGCAAGATGAGGAATGGCGGGATGCCTTTGCCCTTGGCCACGTGGGTGACGGCGGAGAAGTCGATGTGCTTTTCCGGAGTGCCGCCAAACTTTTCGCGATGGCCATTCACCCGAGGTGGCAGGTGATGGACGCGGAGGCGTGTCTCCGCTGTCTCGATGATGGCGGGAACGTCATAGGTGTCGCCATCCACTGGCACGCAGCCGATGAGGCAGTCGAATGCCGCCCCTTCTGCCTTCAGGTAACGGTCATCGGTGCAAAGGATCGCCGCGAGCTGGGCGCCGGCCGAGTGACCGCCGACGAGCACGCGCTTGGGATCGCCGCCGTATTCGGCGATGTGTTTTTCCATCCAGCCGAAGGCTTTGGCGACATCGCGGATGAGCGTGCCCATGTCCACTTCTGGCAGCAGGCGGTAATTGGTGGAGACGAAGACAAAGCCTTTGTCCATGAACCACTGGGGTTTGAGCTTCACGCCCGACTTGTCTCCCTGCGTCCAGCCGCCGCCGTGAATCCAGAACACCACTGGCAGGTTTTTGGCGTTTGGAGGCGCGTAGATGTCGAGCACGTGGCGTGCGTGACCGTTTTCGACATAGGGGATGTCAGACTTCACGTTCTGAGAGAACGCGGTGACGGCACAAGCAAGCGTGGCGAGAAGGATGAGTTTCATGATCGGTGATCAATACGCCGCCACTCTGTCTTATTTCTGAACCGGGAGATACTTTGCCAGATCGCGCATGGCGATGACCTTGCAGCCTTCGTCTTTGAGATGCTGCATGTAAGACTCGAATTTGACCGGGTCGGTGTTGACCCAGGGGTGCTTGATGTCGGGCACGCCGTGGAAGGTCATTACAGCGATCTTGCCATTCTTTGCCTGAGCCACTGCAGCTTTAAATTGTTCCAGCGTACTGTCGGGCTTGCCATCGAAGGCCTGGGGCATGGTGAGCGGATCATCCTTGGCGGGATCGAATGCCTGCGCACCGCCCGCACGTGCAAACTGGTAGCCGCGCTCGCGCAGGAGTTTTACGGCCGCATCGCTTGTTTGATAACCTGGATAGCAAAAGCTGACAGGCTTTGGGATGCCGTATTTCGCGCACTGCTGCTCGATGAATTCCACATCCGCCGCAAGCTGCTCCGGCTTCTGCTTGGCAACACCGGCGTGTTTGCGTGTGTGATTGCCGATTTCGAAGCCAGCTGCATTCAAGGCCTGAATCTGCTCCCAGGTCATGTAGTGCTCTTTGTCCACGAGGAATTCGAAGCCCTCAGTGATGAAGAAGGTGGCACCGAAGCCATGCTTTTTCAGCAGCGGTGCAACGAAGGTGGCGTGGCTGGCTACGGAGTCGTCAAAGGTGAGCACGACCAGACGATCTGCGACTGGCTCGACGGCGATGGAGCGCCAGGCCAATGTGGCGGTGAGCAGGAGTGCCGCGATGGCAATGTGGACGGGCTTCATGGTGGATCACTTCACTTTCCAAATCTTCACGTCGTCAATCCACACGGTGTTAGGAACCAAAAAGCTGAACCAGCGCTTCATTGGATGAGCATAACCTTCCGAGTGATGGGTGACGATGACTTTGCCGTCGAGGCTCAGGCGCATTTCGTCGCCTTCGGTGACGATGACGAGTTCGTGCCATTCGTGATCGGCCTTCCACGGGACGACGACTTTCTTGGAATTGAGCAGGGCTTCAAAGTCAGCGGGTGGCTTTTCTTTGCGCGCCAGGTAGTCATCGCGCTTCTTTTTGACCTCCAGATTCATGGTGCCGGTTTTGTGATCGATCAGCGTGATGCTGCTCTGACTCAAAATTCCGTAGCAGAGATGCCCGGCGTGTACGCCTTTCAATTCTCGGTCCACGTAGCCGAGCTGAAGTGATTCACCTTTCGAGAGACCGGGGAAGCGAAAGCGAACCACCACTCCGCCGTCCGTGAATCCGGCCTCGTGATGAATGTGCGCGGCATGACCGGCTTCTTTGGATGCGCTGGCAATTTTCAAGATGCCTTCATCAAGATCGGCCATCTTGATCTGCGGCACACGGTCTGCCGTGGCGCTGTTCCAGCCATTGCCGATGGCTTTGGCGAGATTCCCGTCCTCTTCACGCTCGAAGGCGTCATGAAAGATCATCTGGCCTTTTTCGCGCAGCCATGCGGCGTCATCACGCGAGGTGGGAATATCGGCGGCTTGAAAGGCTGACAGAGGAGCCAGCAGCAGGGTGGTGAAAAGAAATGCCTTCATACTTACTTCGATGCGTTCACGCCTTTGGCCTTGTCGGCTGCTTCCTTGGCCTTCTTTTCGGCGGCAGCTTTGGCTTTCGCCTCAGCGGCCTTCTGTGCGGCCATGATACCGGCAGCTTCAAGCGGCGGCCAGGAGGCTTTGGCTTTGTCGAGTTCGGCTGTATTGAGACCGAGAGCCTGCAGGACTCCGATGGCCATGAGCTTGTTGCCTTCCACATTCATGTGGACGCCATCGCTGGTGAGCACTTTCACGTTCGGCTTGTTCTCGGCCTTGATGCGCTCCTGAAACATTGCGTTCAGATCTGCGAGCGGGATTTTCTTTTCCTTGGCGAGTTCACGAAGGTAGGCATTGTAGGGCGCGATCAGACCGTTCTCTTTGCTGTCGAGATTTTCCTGAATCACGGTCGCTGTGAGCATGACAGGCTTCACGCCTGCGGCCTGTGCTTGATCGATGATCGCGGTGATGTTTTTCTTGTAGGTGCCGCGGGTGGAAACCTTGTCATCGTAAGTGCCGCTCTTCGCCATGGCATCATCGAGTGGCACGCCGCGTGGTCCGTGCCAGACATCGTTCACACCGCAACTCAGCGTCATCCACTGGGGCTTTTTGCTCAGCACATCTTTGTCCAGGCGGGCGAGCATCTGATCGGATTTATGACCGCTGATGCCTGCTGGAACCGCCTCGGCTTTGACGCCATTGGCTTCCAAGCCGGCGATCACCAAACGCACGTAGCCTGAGGGGCTGCCCCAGCCGCCTGCGGTGATGGAGTCACCGAGGAAAGCGATTTTCTCACCGCTTTTCACGGCGATTTCTGCTTTGCCCAGATTGGGAACTAGAAGGGCGGCAGCGAGGACGGGGAGAAGATGGATATAGGAATGACGCATGGTGGTTGGATGGGTACAGCAAGCTAACGCAACGCTGCCACCATCCTTTCTCCCGGCTTCACTACATGCTCAGATTGAGACTCAGGGTTTGAAGACAGCGATTTCCTTCGCTGTGGCGACATCCCAAGCGCGAACAAAGCCGTCTTGATCGCCGCCAAGCACCACATCTCCGGACTTGGTGGTGGCGAGTGATTGGAGGAAACCCGTGCTGCCAGCCAGTTTTTTCACTTCGCCTCCGTCACTGGTGATGAGGCGGAGTTTGGTATCACCAGCGCTGGTGGCGATCTGATCTGCGGCACCGAGATAGTGAATGCCAGTGACTTCCTTGTCCCAGCCATCGACGCTCTTGCGGCGGTCGCCAGTGGTCCAGTCCCAGACTTTGACGACGTTGTCAGCACCGCTGCTGGCCAGCACGCGGCCATCGGCGCGCCATGAAAGGCCGAGCACGTGGTGCGTGTGACCTTCAAAAACCTTCACGACTTTGCCGGTGCTCAAATCGGTGATGCGCACGGCTTTGTCTGCGCCGCCAGAGGCGAGAAGCTTGCCATCGGGCGAGAAATCGAGCGCGAAAATGCTGTCGAGATGGCGCTCGGCGTAGTTCGTGGTCAGCTTACCCGTCGCCACGTCCCAGAGTGTGATGTCACCGCTGCGGGAGGGCTCGCCGCTGCCGATGGCGAGCGTTTTGCCGTCGGGGCTGAAGGCGAGACTGTTGGCGCGGTCAGTGATTTGGGAATTGCCATCGCCGGTGCCAAAGGTGCGCTCGAGGGTCCATGCTGCACTCGTGCTGCCCGGCGCGATGGGTTTACCATTCGTGGTGCTCCAGGCGAGCGGCGGGCCGCTGTCTTGTTCGGCGATGAGTTCGAGGCCGTTCGCGGAGAACTGCAGCGCCTTGGCTTTCTTGAGGCTCGTGGTGAGGGTTTTGGCAATCAGATCACGCTCAGCGTTCGCGTTCACCGCCTCCTTTTTCACGACTTCCAGGCGAGCCTTTTCGTCAATGACGGCCTGTTTGGCCTTCGTTTCATTTTCGGTGACGAGTTTGATTTCGTTCGCCGTGTCGGTGATCGCGGCTTCGGCACGGGTGAAGGCTTCCTGAGCGAGTTTGAGATCTGCGGCAGCCTTGGTGGCCTTTTCCTGAGCATCGGCGTTCTTTTTGGCCAATGCTTCGTCGGGTTTGCCTTTGGGAGCCTTGGCCATTTGATCAGCTATTTCCTTCGTTGATTTCTCTGCCGCGACTTTGGCATCCTCCTTGGGCTTGAGGGTCTTGCGTTTTTCTTCGAGACCCGTCTTCGCGAGTTCCACGAGCTCGGTCAATGCAGCCGCCTTTTTTGCATCGCTGGTGACAGCAATTTTGATTTCGGCGGCAGCGGTTACCAAGGCTGCTTCGGCGCGTTGGAGAGCGGCCTGAGCCTGAGCAAGGTCGGTTGCGGCTTTGGCAAGACTGGCCTGTGCTGCAGCCTGCTTTTGCGTCAAAGCATCATCTGGTTTGCCAGCGCTGGCTTTAGCCACTTCATCCGCGATTTCCTTGGCAGCCTTATCGGCAGCGACCTTAGCGTCCTCCTTGGGCTTGATGTCCTTCTTCTTTTCTTCGAGGGCCTTCTTGGCGAGCTCGGCGAGTTCGTTGGCTTTCTTCAGGCGATCGGTCTGCTCGGTGACAGCTCTTTCGGCCGTCCTGATGGCTGCACCCTGATACGTCTCTTCCAGCGCAGCACGCACGGCGATGAGCGTTCGCTGAGCAAGAGCCTGCTCGATGGCGAGATCGGATTTGATGTGGGCGATGAGCTTGCCGCCGACGGTTTCGGTCAGCTTGATGGAGTTGTCGGCTTCCTGCGTTGCGGTGAATTTGGCCGAAGGAGCGAAGGCGGGAACTGCAGGGGCACTATGTTTCCACAGTTTCACCTCACGAAAACTTCCAGTGGCAAGGCGTGTGCCGTCCGGGCTGAACGCGAGAGATTGCACGAGATCGCGATGGGCAACGCCGCGCTGCTTGTAGAGACCGGTCTTGAGGAGGGTTTCATCTGTGAGCTTGGTGACGAGGCTCTGCGTGGGGAGATGGTAGATGCTGATCTGATTTGCGCGGGCAGCTGCGGCGAAATCCCCCTGGGGTGCAACGGCGATGGCATAGATGGGCTGCAAGCCCGCTGGCAGCGGCTCCCAGGCGATGACCTGCAATTTTTTGGGTGAGGCTTTTGCGCCTTGATCGATCCAAGCTTTGAAGAGCGCGAGCTGCTCCGGGGTGAGATTCACCGCACCGACCTTGTTGCCCTTTGGCGGCATTTCGGAGTCCCAGGTATGCGCTGCGGCCTGATACATGACGCTCTCCGCGCCTTTGCCGGGAATGATGCCCTTGTCGCTCTCGCCGCCCTTCGCCATAAGCTCCGGGGTTTCCATGTTGAGGCCGCCCTTGGTGGTGGTCTTGTTATGGCAGGCGATGCAGTTGTCCTTCAAGAACGGACGAATCTGCTGGTCGTAGTCGATGGGCGCGGGAGCCGCCGCCATGACAAAAGACGAATTCAGGATGATGAATGGGAGGATGATTCTCATTTTTTTGCGACCTCCTTCACACGGATGCGGATGGGATTGGAACAGACAATGAAGGTGGCGTCTTTGGCAGCGGACTTCGCGGTGAGATCTTTGACGAGCTTGTCGGCGGCGGCTTTGCTGGTGTCAGCCGTCTTGAGGGCGGCGGTAGCTGCCTTGACGAGCTCGGCCTTTTTCGGCGTTGCGTCGGCATTTGCGGTGTCGAGCTGCTTTTTGGCTGCAGCCTGCGCTTCGGTGGCTTTTTTGGCGTCGGCTTCGGCAGCGTTGAACTCTTCGACACCACGGCGGAATTTCATCTTTGCCGGACCTTGGAGGATGAAGCCGTAATCTCCAGGGGCGAGTTTGAGGGCTTTCACATCCAGCGTGAATTTGCCTGCGGCGGCTTTGGCGGGGATGTCGGCTTCAGGAGCTTTGGTGACATCGATGAGACCGAGGGCCTTGAGTTTGAGAGCATCGGTGAAGTCGGCGTGACGGGTGACTTTGAGGGCGATTTCGAGTTTGGCGTCAGCAGCGACTTCGAGGATGTCCGTCTTTTCTGTTTGCACGAAAGCGGGAGCGGATTGTGCGCTGACGCCGAGTGCAGGCATGCCAGTAGTGCGGTAAAGGACGTTGTCCCTGGCGGCATCAGCCACGGCAAAGCACACGAAGCGGCTCTGCGGAATGCCGCTGAGGAGGCTGGCTCCTGCAGGGGCATCGGCACTTGCTTGAAACGCGATGTAGCCGAGCGACTGGCCTTTGCCGATGAAGCCGCCGAGGCAGGTGACGCCCGCCGGGAGCCTTTCGGCCTTGAGCTCAATGGGAGTGCTCAGGGCATTGCGATTGGGCGCGATGATTTCGAGCGCGGCGATGCCGCCGCGCGGGACATTGGCGCTGCCAATCTCGCCGCCTTTGGTCTTGGCACCGGGCAGGATGGGATTGAGGGCGATCAGCAAAGCGGGCTGAGGCGCTTCTTTGAGGATGCGCAGCTCATAGGGCTGCATGGTGGCGAAGTTGTCGTTGATGGAGATGCGGAAGGTTCCATCGGCCTTGGCTTCGTAGGCATAGGAGGGATCTCGATTCACAAGTGCGATGTCAGGCACAGGTGCAATGACCGGAGCATCGGCAACTTCGGCCTGCGGAGTGAGCTTGCCATCGGGCTTCAGATTTTCGATGACGAGATGCGGATCCGTGGCGTGGCCGAGCTGCTGGGAATGAACTTCGAGAATGAACTTTTCACCCGCTTTGAAAGCGAGATCAAAAACACGCGGCTGGCCTTGCTCGGGAAATTGATCGCGAATGACATCGCCAATTTTGACGCTGACAGGTGGCACGGGATGCGGCCCATAGGGAGAGCTCGCCAAGGGCGCCAGTTTCATCAGTTCCAGCGTCACACGAAATGCATAGTCATCGCCGGCACGATACATCAGTTCATTGAGGCGCATGCGGTAGCTGCCATCGCCGGAAGGAACGAAATGCATGACGCCATTGCGCATGCGGGCGAGTTCTTTGCCATTCGCGTTGGTGATGGCTCCGAAGAGTTCGGTGCGAGTGTCAAAGCGGTGACCATCGAAGCTGGCGGTGATGGACTGGCCTTTTTTGGCTTCGAACGTGAACCAATGCGGTGAATTGGATTTGAAGGCCCCTTGTATGACAGAACCGACCGCCACTTTGAGTGCATTGTCGGGTTTGGTGTTTGTCCCCGGGGATTCGACGGTGTCTAGCGTGCTGACTTCAAAGACACGCGGATTGGAGACACCGTAGCGGCCGACGAAACGACAATCATACAGAGCAGGCTTCAGATCTGCAGGCAGCGTCAGGCTGAAGATATTTGGCTTGGTGCTCTTGATCGGGATGGCACGCTCATTGAGAAGCACCGACTGCGGGCCTTCAAGATCCGTACCACGCAAGGTGAGTTCGACTGTAGCACCGGGCTTGCCCCCGAGAGGATAAATCGACGTCAACGCCGGAGTGGGAAAGGTGGCCTGAGAGAATGCCGGGGCAGCAAAGGCCAGAAGCATTGCAAACTGAGAACTGAAAACTGAGAATTGAAAGTTGGAACGGGGCATGGTGCGGGCGCTTAGTGATTGAACAAGAACTCTTTCGTGTTCAGCAGCGCCCAGAGGATGTCCTCATAGGCTTCCTTTTTGCCTTTGAAGGCTTCATCGCCTGTCTTGCCTGCGGACTTCTTGTCGAGATGGGTGTGGGCGAATTTGACTTCGGCGGCGTTGGGGTCGCGGCTGAGGGCGATGTGGTAGAGGTCGGTGATTTTATCGTCATCAGGACGCGTGTCCTTGGTGAGGGTGTCGGCACGACCGTTGCCACGGGAAAGCTGGGTCTGGATTTCGGCGGCGTTCAGCAGGTGCAGGCTCTGCGCGAGGCTGGCCTCCTGGGTGCGCTCGCACTCGCAGGCGCTGGAGGAGTCTGGGCGACCGAAGACGCTGAGGAAGTAGGTGCTTTGGTTGTAGCTGTTGTCCGGCAGGGAGACGGCGCGCGTGCCGGGGGCCTGACCGGCGAAGTTGCTCTGGACATCAAGCAGCGTATTGACGGAATCGTAGAGGACTTCGGCATTGAGACGCTTCGGATAGTAGCGGCTGAAGTTCTGGCGATCCTTCGCGTTGTAAGTGTTTGGAACGGCGCTGAGCTGGTAGGTGGTGGAGTTCGTGATGGTGCGGATGAGCTGCTTCAAATCGTAGCCGCCTTTCACGAAGTCCGCCGCGAGGGCGCTGAGAAGCTCGGGATTCACCGGTGGATTGGTCTCGCGCATGTCGTCCTCGGGTTCAACGAGGCCGCGGTTGAAGAAATGCTTCCAGTAACGATTGACCAGCGTGTGGGCAAAGAACGCATTGTCCTTCTGGCTCATCCATTCAGCGAGAGCCCGGCGTGGATCCTGTTCAGGCTTCAGCTTCAAAGCGGGACCGCCGAGGCTGGTGGGGGTGACGGCTTCCTTCGTGCGAATGTTGGTGGTCTGTGCAACGCCGCGTTTGTTGAAGATCAATTCTTCACCGGCAAAGGTTGAAGGCTTGCGGCTGACGTTGCTGAAGAAGGCGGCGAAGCCGTAGTAGTCCTGCTGGCTCCACTTCTCAAAGGGATGATGATGGCACTGTGCGCACTGCATGCGCGTGCCGAGGAAGAGCTGGGCAACGTCCTCCATCTGCTGCTTCATTTCTTTGACCTGACGATACCAAGCGACGGGGGGATTTTGATCGAGATCACCGGAGGCGGAGACGACTTCGCGCACGAATTGATCGTAAGGTTTGTTGTCGGCGATGCTGTCGCGAATCCACGAGTAGAAGAGATAACTGCCACGTGCAAAATTGGGCTGGGTGCGCTGGTTGCGGAGGAGGGCGCTCCACTTGTTGGCGAAGTACTCGGCGTAGTCCGGGCTGTCGAGCAGGCGGTCGATGAGGATGCTGCGTTTTGCGGCATCTTTGGAGGCCATGAAGTCCTTCATTTCTGCGGCGGTGGGCAGGCGGCCGGTGATATCGAGAGTGACGCGGCGGATGAAGGTGCCGTCATCAGCAATGTCGGACGGCGGCATGCCGATGGTCTTCAATTTCGCGAAGACGAGATCGTCCACAAAACCACGCGAGGCAGGCAGTTTTTCCACGGGAGCGCCGAGCGGCACGGTGGCGCGGAAGGTGGAGACTTTGCCCTGATAGCGGACCATCACGGCGACGTCTCCGGGAAGATCAAAGAGCTGCACGCGGCCGGTTTCATTCGTTTCAGCCATCGCTTTTTCGTTGGCTTCATACAGCGCGCGCTTGGTGACGTCACGGCTGCTGCCGTCGGTGTAATGCGCGGTGACCTTGAGCTGCTGCGCTCCTTTGAGAGGCATGGTGAGCTTGGCGGGCTCGACGCTGATGCTGGCCATCTTGGGATCAGTGTCCTTGCCATAGGGCATGCCTTCGCGAATCCAGCGTGCCAGATCGGCGTAGTCCTCGGATTTGGGATCGAGCTTCTTGCCGCCGCCGTGCGGGAGCTGGGCGGTGCCTTTGGTCAGCAGCAGACTCTGCTCCGCCGAGGCCGGGAACACACGGCGTCCGCGGGCTTCCTTAACGATGTGCTCATAGTCTTCCTGGGGCTCAAAGCCGAGGAGAGAGAGCTTGAAGCCGTTCTGTCCACCGGATTTGCCATGGCAGCCACCGGAGTTGCAACTGCCCTTCGTGAGGATGGGAACGATGTCGTTCGCAAAGTTCAGCGGGCGCAGAGCTTCGGCCGCAAAACATGGTGCGGCGGCAAAGAGTGCGGCGATGAGGGTAAGGCGTGAGAAGGTCATGACAGCGAGAACCTACGGGGGGGAAGGACAATTTTTGTCGTAACAAACAAAGTATGGTCGCAATAATTACGAATGAAGCGCCCGTGATTGAAGAACCCAAGGGGCGCTGGTCCGAGCTTTACCCCTTATTTCGATCACACCAGCTCGGCCATCGGCAGATGGCTATCGACGAGATATTGCGGTCGGCCGGTGAGATCGGTGAGGGTGGCCTTGGTGACATCAATGCCCATCTGCTTGTAGAGTGTGGCGAAGACTTCGCCAAAGGCGACGGGACGTTCGGTGGGTTCGCCGGCTTGTTTGTCGGTGGCGCCGATGACCTGACCATGGCGCATGCCGCCGCAGGCAAGGAGTGCGGAGGCGACGCGCGGCCAGTGGTCGCGGCCGCCTTTGGCGTTGATCATCGGCGTGCGGCCAAATTCTCCCCAGACGACGACGGAGACATCCTTGTCCAGGCCACGCTCGTGCAGGTCGGCGATGAGCGCGGTGAGTCCGCTGTCGAGCAGCGGAAGGTCTTCGCGCAACTGGCCGAAGTTGTTGGAATGGTAGTCCCAGCGGCTGAAGGCCAGCGTGACGACGCGCGCTCCAGCTTCGACGAGACGGCGTGCGGCGAGAAAGTGCTCGGGCAGACGCGGGCCGCCGTCGTCGCGATTGCGGTTTTCGCCTTTGCCGTAGCGCTCGACGACACGCGGATCTTCACGGCTCAAATCGAGCGCGTGAAGCAGCTTCGGACTCGTCAGCACATTGAGAGCCTGCTCATTGAAGACATCCACCCCGCCCATGAGACCTGTTGCGTCGAGATCACGACGGAGATTGTCAAAACTGGAGAGCAGCGACTTGCGATCACGCAGGCGATCGAGCGTGATACCACGGAGCGACATGTCCTCCGTGCCGCCACCGCGGTTTGGCTGGAACGGTGCATGCGCAACGCCGAGATAGCCTGGCTCACCCGTGCGGGCCCATTCCATGTGGCCCATCTTGGGGGCGAGGCCGACGAACGGCGGCATGGCGGGATTGGTGCTGCCCTGCAACCGCGAGACGATGGAGCCGAGCGAAGGCCAGCCACCGGGAGGCTGCTGCTTGGAGTTGCGACCCGTGAGGCACTGAAAGGCATCGTGACGCGAGTCGCAGTCGGCCAGCGAACGGATGAGGGTGCACTTGTCCATCATCTTCGCGAGACGCGGCAGATGCTCGCAAATCTGGATGCCGGGGACGTTGGTGGAGATCGGTTTGAACTCGCCGCGAATCTCACTCGGCGCGTCCGGCTTCATGTCGAACATGTCCTGATGCGACGGACCACCAGGCAGGAAGATCATGATCACCGCCTTGTGTGACTTGCCCGTTTTCTGCGCGGACTCGGCACGCAGCACATCATTCAACGACAGCCCGCCCATGGCGAGTCCGCCGATCTTGAGGAAGTTTCGACGCGACACGCCATCGCAATAGCCGCCGCTGGGATGTGAGTAGAGATTGAGCATGGCTGGGTGGAGGGCCACTAACCTACGGAGCGAGGGATGGGACTCTTGCCAGACCGGCGATACAGAATGCGTTTGGTTCTAAACATGAGCGGACTGATCGGACACACGATGTATGGCATCCTCGCGGCAAAAGCCGCGAAGGGACGAGGGCTGCCCATCACACCGATCATCGAGAGACATCTGCCGAGTTTCCTCTGCGGTGCGTATCTCGGCTGCGACATCCAGGTGATGCCGGAGGCGGTCTGCGTCGATACGGGACGCGAGGTGGGCTTTGGCACGGTGCCTTTGGAAAAAAGCCCGATCACAGGCGGCGCGGTGAAACCCTGGACGGTGGAGCATGATGGGCGCAGCTACCGGCCCAAAGAGATTCATGAGCTGTTTTATGGCCGTGCACATCTCGTATTCGGCTGGGCGAAACCGGAGGTGAGTCTGCGTGTGCCGTGGGACCATCTGGCGGACTACTGTGCGCGGGCGATTCGCGATGAAATGAGCTCTGAGCGCGGCCTGGCCTACGCGCTGGGCTGGATGGTGCACATTGTTGGAGACTCGTTGATCAAGTCGATCCAGCCGGGCATTCGCATGCATTTGCTGGATGGCGTTTATACCCCGCGAAACCGCATTGTGCAGGATCAGTTCACGTTTCATACGATTGGCGGCGAACTGGGAGTCGACTGGGGCAAAACCTTCCGGGACATGGCCGCAACGCCGGTGGAAACGATCCAGCCGCACTACATGCGCGTTGGGGAGAAGCACGGCGAACTATCTCAACTGTTCGATGACGGTTGGAAGCCCGAATTACAAACACTGCTGGCCGCCGTGCTCGTTGAAAACCGCCGCTGGCTGCCGCATCACACCGAGGATGTGATGCGTGTGGTGCAGCGTGACAGCGAGGAGGCGAAACGTGTCAGCGGCGGGCTGGAGTTTGCTGCGATGATCGAAATCGCTGAGAGCGCGGGCATGCGGGACACTTTGGTGACGATCGCGGAACAATGTGCCGATTTGATGGAGCAGACCTTCGCGCAGGTGCCGGAGTGGCGGGAGTTGCCTCGACAGCGCGCCGAAGGCTGGAACAGGCTCAAACGTCCATGATGAGTTACGTCAGCCCTGAAATTGGCGAGCCCATGTACAGCGTGTGCGGGCGGCCGGTGAAGTCTTTCCAGATGGTTTCGCGTGGGAGACCCAGAGCCTCATAGATTGTCGCCGCGAGGTTTTCGGGGGTCTGCGCATCGCTGGCGGGATAGCCGCCGAGTTTGTCGGTGGAGCCAATGACGCGACCGCCCTTGATTCCACCTCCGGCGAGGAGGATGCTTTGAGCATGGCCCCAGTGATCACGGCCCGGCAGTGCTGTGGCGGAGATGCTTTTAATTTTCGGCGTGCGGCCAAATTCGCCGCCCATGATGATGAGGGTTTCATCCAACTGACCGCTGGCGTCGAGATCTTCGAGCAGGGCGCTCACGGCAAGATCCATCGGCGGGAGCAGGTAGTTCTTCAGATTTCCCCAGGCGGCCTGATGAGTGTCCCAGGTTTCGCTGTTGCCGAGATTCACCTGCACCATTCGCACGCCGCTTTCCACCAGCCTGCGGGCCATGAGCAGCGACCAGCCAAAGCTGTTACGGCCGTAGCGGTCGAGCATTTTGGGGTCTACTTTTTCCAGACTGAAGGCGTCATGCACCTTGCGGTTGCTGAGCAGGCCGATGGCCGCCTGCCGCGTGGAGTCAAAGGTTTCATCACCCGCCAGCGCGGTGAGATCATTGGTTTGCTGCTCCAAGGCGTTGCGCAGTGAGACGCGGTCCATCACGCGATCCATCGTGAGCCCCTGCGGCAGCGAAAGATGCGGAGCCTGGAAGCGCAGGGTGGTGTCCGTTTCAAAACCGCGCTCATGATGGAACAGGTAGTTTGGATACGCGCCGTATTGCTTCGGATGGTAGGGCGACATCTCCAAAAACCATGGGTCATGCTGCGCGCCAAGCGTGCCTGCGAACTGCCCGGCAAGCGTGCGGCCTTCGCGATGCACGAGCTTTTCGGGCAGCACAATGGCAGGAGGCAGGTTGTCCTTGCGCTTTGGCAGCAGTGCGGTGGCCAGCGCCGCCATGCTGGGATGATCGGACTTCTTAGGCTTCGATGGATCGAAGCCCAGCGGCGCATCGCTGCGCCCCGTCAGCATGATGTGATGGCCCAGCGAGTGGTCACTGCTGCCATGGGTAAGCGAACGTACCAGCGACCACTTTTCCGAGATGCGCGCGAGATTGGGCAGGTGCTCGCAGATGTGCAGGCCGGGTGTGCGGGTGCGGATGGGCTTGAACTCGCCCCGGATTTCCATGGGTGCGTCCGGCTTCATGTCGAAGCTCTCATGCTGCGCGAGTCCACCGGACAGGAAGATGTAGATGACGGACTTTGCCCGTGGCGGCTGCGTGGCCGCCGTCATGGCCTGAAGGGCGCTTAGATGATTCATGCCGAGGCCAAGCAAACCCACAGCCCCGGCCTGAATCACTTCACGGCGGGAAACGGGATGTGCTGGATGCGGCAAGGACATGCACTTTCACATACGCCCGCTGACGCCAAGACTTTCCAAACGGTCTACTTCCGATTCCAGGCACCCAGCTTGACCTTGTAGTCGGCGGCTGATGACTCTGCAGCGGACTTGAGTCGCAAAATTTTGGTCACCACAATCGCCCCATCTTGAATCACCACGCGCAGATCGGCTTCATCCCCTTCTTTGAGGACCAGCCCTTCTGGAATGGTGGTTTTGATCGGATACATATGCCCCACTATAAGCCCCAGGGAGGCATGGGCAAGCCGCCTTCCGCCTCAAATCAGCTCCGGCATGGGCTGCCAGCCATCGACGAGATACTGCGGCCGACCGGTCAAATCGTTGATCGTGGTCTTCACGGTGTCGATGCCCATGTGCTTGTAGAGCGAGGCGAAGACTTCGCCAAAATGGACGGGGCGTTCGGTGGGTTCGCCGCCGAGCCGGTCCGTGGCACCGATGACCTGGCCTGTGCGCATACCGCCACCCGCAAGCAAAGCACCGCCGACGCGGGGCCAGTGGTCGCGACCACCGTCTTTGTTCACCATCGGCGTGCGGCCAAACTCGCCCCAGGCGACAACCGCCACGTCTTTGTCGAGGCCGCGCTGATGGAGATCTTCAACGAGGGCGCTCATGCCTTGATCGAAGAGCGGCAGGTGGCGCAGGAGCTGCGGGTAGTTGTTGTCGTGGAAGTCCCAGCGGCCGAAATTCAGCGTCACCACACGGGCACCGGCTTCGACGAGACGGCGGGCCAGCAGGAAGTGCTCGAGATTCATCGGAGCGCCGTCGCCGTAGTTCTTGGGATCACCTTTGCCGTAGCGTTCACGGGTTTTGAGGGTCTCCTGATTCAAATCGAGCGCGGTGAGCAGCTTGCTGGAGGTCAGCACATTCAGGGCCTGCTGATTGAAGGCGTCCATGCTGCCGACGAGGCCGCTGGCGTCGATTTCGCGGCGGAATTTGTCAAAGCCGGTGAGCAGGGAGCGCCGGTCTTCGAGACGGTCAAGCGTGATGCCATTGAGCTGGAGATCTTCCATACCCGCGCCGTTCGGACGGAAGGCGGCATGCGTATTGCCGCAGAAGCCTGGATGACCGGGCGAGCCATAGGGAGGATGACCGGCCTTGGGAGCGAGGCCGATGAAGGCGGGCATGGCTGGATCCGCCTGGCCTTTGAGCTTGGAAACGACGGCACCCAAGGAAGGGGGATCGGATAGACGGCCCACAGGGGCACCGCCACCGTTCGGCGGAGGCGGCTTGCCAGTGTAGCAGATGAAGCTGTCGTGCGCACCGTTCGGCGAGCCGTACATGCTGCGGATCGGCACCAGCTTGTCCATGATCTTGGCGAGACGCGGAGCGTGCTCGGAGATGTGGATGCCGGGAACGGCGGTCTTGATGGGTTTATAAGGACCGCGGATCTCCAGCGGCGCGTCCATCTTCAAATCATACATGTCCTGGTGCGGCGGCGCGCCGCACATGTAGATCATGATCACGGATTTAAAGCTGCGGCCCGTGCGCGCCTCGGCCTCGGCCTTCAGCAATTCCGGCAACGACAGCCCGCCCATGGCGAGTCCGCCGATGCGCAGGAAGTCGCGACGCGAGACGCCGTCGCAGAACTTGCCGTGGGATTTGCCGGAAATGGTGAGCATGAGTATGCCAAAATAAGCACTCAATGTGCCGGAACTATCATCAAAACGACGTTATGTGCCGGTCATGCTTCGCCCGCTGCTCTGTCTCATGTCCCTCACATTGACTGCCTCCGCCGCCGATTTGCAATGGTCGCCGCTGCCTGCTCTGCCCGATGCACGAGGGTTCGCCGGTTCGTTTGCCGGGGTGGTGGATGGCACGCTCATGGTCGCCGGAGGCACGCATTTCATCGACAAAATGCCGTGGAAAGGCGGCACGAAGGTCTGGTATGACACACTCTTCGCGCTGGAGAAACCTGACGGAGCCTGGCGGGTGGTGGGAAAACTGCCCAAACTCAATGGCTACGGGGTGAGCATCACGACTCCCGCCGGCTGGATCGTCCTCGGCGGTGGCAATGCCACGGAGCACTTCCGTGAGGTGTTCTGGGTGCAAAAAGCTGGCCAACTGCCGCCGCTGGCGAAACCCTGCGCCTTTATGTGCGGGTGCGAATCCGATGGGGTCATCTTCATATCTGGGGGCATCGAAACACCGGCGGCCACCACCGCCCTGAGCACGTTTTGGTCGCTCGATTTGAAACAATCCGATGCAAAATGGCAGGAATTGCCCCCCTGCCCCGGCAAACCACGCATCCTGGCCTGCATGGCCGCTGTGGATGGCGTGATCCATCTATTCAGTGGTGCGGCATTGCATGCGGGAAAGGATGGCAAGCCCGAGCGCGAATGGCTGAACGATGCGTGGGCCTACGAACCGGCCACAGGCTGGAAAAAACTGCCTGACATGCCCCGCGTGGCCGTGGCGGCTCCGAATCCAGCTCCCGTGATCGATGGCAAGGTTTACATCCTTGGAGGAGATGACGGAGCGAATGCGAACTTTGAACCCAAGGAAAAGCATCCCGGCTTCCCACGGTCGGTTCTGGTCTTTGACGTGAAAACGCAGACTTGGAGCCAGGCGGGCAAGGTGCCTTTTTCGCTCGTCACGACCAACGCCGTGCGCTGGCAGGACCAAATCGTGATCCCCGGCGGTGAGGCACGGCCGGGCGTCCGATCGCCCCAGGTCTGGATTGGAACGATCAAGTGACTTGCAACTCCCCCCTGCGGACGCCAATGCTTCACGATGAGTCGTAGCATCTTGATTACCGGCGCGAATGGGGCGCTGGGCCTTGCCACCGCCGAATTCTTCCTGACACGGGAGGAAGACTGCCGTGTGTTTCTTGGTGTGCGCGAGCGGCGGGAGCGGGCGCAGGAGCTTGTGGCGCGATTCCCGGGCCGTGCGGATTTGATCACGCTCGAAATCACCTCTCCAGACGAATGGAAGACTGCACTGGCCGAAATCGAGGCCCTGGCGGCACCGGTGAGCGTCCTGATCAACAACGCGGGCTTTCATGAGGACGCGCTGCTGGCCAACATGGCGCAGGATCAGTGGTCGCGTGTTTTGGATGCCAATCTGAACGCCGTCTTCCACGGGTGCCAGGCGGTTTTGCCGGGGATGATGCGGGAGCGGCAGGGGCGGATCGTCAACATCGCCTCGCTCAGCGCCATTTCTTCGCCGGCGGGACAAACCAATTACGCCGCCGCCAAGGCCGGAGTGATAGGCCTGACGCAGAGTCTGGCCAAAGAATCAGCCCGAATGGGCATCACCGTGAATGTGGTCTGCCCCGGTTATATTGAAGGCGGCCTGCCGGCCGAATGGACCCCGGAGCACCTCAAGGCACTCAAAATGCAGCTCCCGATGCGGCGTTTTGCCAAACCGGCGGAGATTGCGGCGGCGGTTTTCTTCCTTGCGAGCCCGGATGCGAGCTATATCACTGGTTCGACCCTAAAAATTGACGGAGGCCTCCTTTAGCCTACCCTCTGGACCCTACGAAACGTATCCCCTACATGCCGACCCGCCAGCGCCTCAAGGAACTAATGATCAGCGAACTCATGCTCGACATGGCCGCAGATGAAATCGGCGATGACACCCCTCTCTTTGGCCCCGCAGGCATCGGCCTCGATTCCGTGGACGCCCTTCAGCTTGTGGTGATGATCGAAAAACACTTTGGCTTCAAAATGGCCGATCAGGATCAGGCAAAGCGCATTCTGCAAAATGTGAACTCGATCGCCGAGGCCGTGGACCAGAAGGCGGCAGCGTGACTTCCCTGCCCTAGCCCTGCGTTTTGAAACGCCTTATCTCCATTTCCCTGCGTCTGCTCATCAGCGGTGTGCTGCTCGCGCTGCTGTTTCGGGAGCATGATCTCATCGCTGACATCGTTCCGCGCCTGCGTGCCCTGCTGACGAACTGGCCCTGGATGCTTGCCGGGATCTCCTTTGCGTTTTTCTCGCTGTTTCTGGCCGCCCTGCGCTGGCACATCATTTTGCGCGGTCAGGTGCCGGATCTGCCGTTCCATGTCGTGCTCTCCACCGAAATTGTCAGCGCTTTCTTCAACATCAGTTCCGTCGGTGTGGTGGGTGGAGACACCTACAAGATCATGTCACTTTCCCGGCGTCTGCCCGGACAGACGATGCCAATCAGTGTGTCGCTGGTGCTTGATCATCTCACCGGCCTCATCTCCGTGGCCGCCTTGTTCGCGGTCTGCATGCTGACGCGGGCCTCTCACTGGAATGAAATCGGCTATGATTTGCGCATGCTGATCACGGGTTATGCCATGTATGTCGGCGGAGCGCTTGTGTGCCTGGTGATCAGCTGGTTTTCCTTCAAACCCAGCCTGCTGGCCTGGGGAAGGCGCGCGTTTCCCCGCACCATGGGCAATCCCAAACTAGCCGGCCTCATCGCACGCCTCTCGCGGATTCATGAAGTGGCTGCCCGGCTCTGGCAGCGTACCCTTTCGGCTTCGGTCGTTTCCACAGGGATGCACGCGGCTTTTTTCATGAGCTTTTACTGCGGCCTGCGTGCGGTGGGCGGCGCGGCACCGGTGCTCGATGTGCTCACGGCCATGCCGATCGTCGATGCAGCGGCGTCACTGCCGGTTTCCATCTCGGGGCTGGGCGTACGTGAGCGCACTTTCGAGGCCCTGCTGGCAGGTCTGGCCAATGTGCCCGTGGCTGTGGGCGTCTCTGCCTCTCTGGCAGGCTGGATCTTCAATCTGTTCTGG
Organism: Prosthecobacter debontii; assembly: GCA_943371875.1. GTDB lineage: Bacteria > Verrucomicrobiota > Verrucomicrobiia > Verrucomicrobiales > Verrucomicrobiaceae > Prosthecobacter > Prosthecobacter debontii_C. Next base: position 48,407 of record CALRWM010000009.1, read on the forward strand.
GGCATTGTCGGCGGCGTGCTGTTTTTGCGCGCGAGACATGCCGCCCTCATCCCGCCGGAGGCACAGTGCGCATGAGTTCACCACCGCGCATCGCCATCTCACTCGGAGCCTCTTTCATGGGCTATGCCACGCATGCGGGCTTCCTGGCGCGGCTGCATTCGCTGGGGGTGCGTCCGGTCGCTATCTCCGGCTCTTCAGCCGGGGCCATCACCGCAGGTCTTTACGCCGCAGGATTGGAGCAGGAAGTCATCCGGAAGGCGGTGCTCAGTCCGCGCCTCCACCTATCCTTTGCCATGCGCACCAAGTGGCTCTGGCACCAGCTCATCAGCAGCTTCTTTTGCCCTCATCCCGGCTTGTTCGACCCGCGGGGAGCCATCACTCATTTCGAATCGGTCGTCGGCAAGCGGACCATCGAAACTCTGTCGAACCCCCGATTGCTGATCGCTTTGAGCGATCTGTCAAAACATGAGACACTCTTCGTTCGCAGCGGGCCACTGGCCACGGCGATGGCTGCCAGCTCCTGCGTGCCGATGCTCTTCACGCCGCTTGATTTTGAAAACCGAATGTGCACCGACGGTGGTGTCGCCCATGAGTCGCCCATTGATCCCTGGTTCACGGATGACGACATCGATCACATCATCATTCACCGCATCGACCAGCCTCGTGGAAAGCCGCCGCTGATGCCGCTGTCTCGTCTGATGGCCACCATCGCCGCGACGCATGCATCGATGAACCGCCAGATTCTGAACGACCGCATTGAGCTGGCACGCCTGCACGGCAAAAAACTCACCATCATCACCACGAATCATTCGCGCCCTTCGCCGTTTTTTCCGGGACGGCTCAAGCAGTGTTATGAGCTTGGGGATACCACAGGGCAAAAGCTTTTCGACTCGGAGCTGTCGAACCACGTCTGATCAGAGTGTCCGCAGCATCTCCAGCGTCTCGGCGAGCTGCTTGTGACCTTCGCGCGAGCTGAGGCGGGGGAATTTCCCCTGGATCATGACGAACTTGTTGTTGCGCATGAGCATGAGTTTGCGCTCTTTGATTTCGACATCGCTGATGCCAGCGTGTGCCGCAGCGAGGCGGATGGCGGCACAGGTGAGCAGGTTCTGCACGGCGTGGGGAAGCTTTTCGCCGAATTGATCACGCCACTGGCCTTCGAGTTCCTCAAGCTCCTTGCGCGTCATGATTTCGCCCACCTGGCGGTAGGCCGTGATGCGCAGCTTGAGGTCTTCGATGAAGGTGGAAGGCAGGAATGCCGGTGTGGCGTGCTTTTCCGCCTGCACCATCATGGCCTCGTTCATGACGAGGAAATCTGAACGCAGCCCGACTTCGACCGGACGCGCCACACGACGGCCCTGCATGCGGGCGACGCTTTGCTTGAGCATCTGGCAGTAGAGATCAAACCCGACGGCGGCGATGTGCCCGCTCTGCTCGGTGCCGAGCAGATTGCCCGCGCCGCGAATCTCCAGATCCCGCAGCGCGATTTTGAAACCGCTGCCGAGGCCGGCGTACTGCTTGATGGCGTTCACGCGCTTGCGTGCATCGCCTGCGGTCACCGCATCCTGCGGCAGCAGCAGATAGGCGTGTGCTTGAACGCCACCACGACCGACGCGACCACGCAACTGATAGAGATCCGCCAGCCCGAAGCGATCCGCACGGTCGATGATGATGGTGTTCGCATTGGGGATATCGACACCGCTTTCGATGATGGTGGTGCAGACGAGCACATCCGCCCCGCCATCGACAAAGGTGTGCATCACGTCCTCCAGCAGCTCGCTGTCCATCTGGCCATGGCCGATGATCACGCGGGCCTTCGGACATAAATCACGAATGCGTTGCGCGACTTTTTCGATGGTCATCACGCGATTGTGCAGGAAGAAGACCTGCCCGCCACGCTCGATCTCCGCCTCCACAGCCTGCTTGATCGTGCGCTCGTCATAGGGACAGATCATCGTCTGCACGGCCTGCTTGTTCGGCGGCGGTGTCTCGATGGTGCTCATGTCACGCATGCCCATGAGAGCGAGATAAAGGGTGCGTGGAATCGGCGTGGCGCTGAGCGTGAGCACATCGACGAGGCGGAAGAGGTCTTTGAATTTCTCTTTGTGCTTCACACCGAAGCGCTGCTCCTCATCGATCACGGCGAGGCCGAGGTTCTTGAAGCGCACATCTTTGGAAATGACGCGGTGCGTGCCAACGACGATGTCCACCGTGCCCTCGGTGATGCCCCGCAAAATTTCGCGTTCGCGGTGTGGTGGTGTGAGGCGGCAAAGCATTTCGACGGACACGGGAAACTCGCTCATGCGCTGGCGAATATTCTCCCAGTGCTGGCGTGCCAGCACCGTGGTGGGCACGAGGATGGCCACCTGACGGCCTCCCATGACGGCTTTGAAGGCCGCACGAATGGCGACCTCGGTTTTGCCGAAGCCGACGTCGGCACAGAGCAACCGATCCATGGGTTTTTCCGCCTCCATGTCGCGTTTGATCTCCTCCACGCTGCGCAGCTGATCCGGAGTTTCGCGGTATAAAAACGATTCCTCGAACTCGACCTGCCACTTCGTGTCCGGCTGGTGCGAATACGCTTTCAGCGTCTGCCGTTCTGCCGCCACACTGAGCATGCGCACGGCGAAGTCCTCGACGCTTTTTTCCGCGCTCTTGCGCGTCTTCTGCCAGCGCGCTTCGCTGAGCTTGCTCAAGGCAGGTGCCTTGCCGCCGACACCGACGTAACGCGTGACCATGTGCGTGTGGGCCACGGGCACAAAGAGCTTGGCACCTTCGGCGTAATGCAGCACGAGCACCTCTTCGCGTTTGCCGGAATCACGCACCTCGACGCCGCCGAAGCGGGCGACACCATGCTCGGCATGCACGACGATGTCGCCTTCACGCAGGTCGCGCATCACATCGCGCGCTTTGCGCAGCACTTCAGCTTCATCGAGTTTCGAGCCGCGCACGCGGCGGATATTTTGATGACGGCCAAAAATTTCCGCACCGGTCAGCACGGCCAGTTTGGCCGCCGGCACGGTGAAGCCGCGATACAACAAACCCAGCTTTGTTTCGAGTGAGGCAGGCAGGCCGCTCTGAAGTTCAGCGAAGCGTTCGCGTTCAGCCTCATTATGGAAGAAAATGACGGTGCGCCAGCCGTCACCATGCCATTCGCGAATCTGACGGGCGAAGTGCTCACGCCGTGCTTCGTGCAGCACAAAGTCAGATGCATCGAAGACGCCGAGCGGGTTTTCATGAATCGCCGCTGAATAATCCTCCATGCCTTCGACTGGCGCGGCACCGCTGAGGATGCGTGCATGCGCCTCCGCCTCGCAATCAATGGTGACGATGAAGTCGTCCTTATGCAGATGCTCCCGCACCCGAGAGGCATCCTCCGCATTGTCATTCATCTGCAGAATGACGCCCACACTTTCCAGCCGCTTGATGGAAGACTGATTGTGCAGATCAAAGGCACGGATCGATTCGATCTCGTCATCGAAAAATTCCAGCCGCAGCGGTTCCTCCGCCTGCCAGGAGAAGAAGTCGACGATGCCCCCACGGCGGGCGAACTGACCGCGCTCGGTGACGACGGGCACACGTTCGTAGCCGGCCTCGCTCAGATCACGCAGCAGGTCCTCCACATCCAGCTTCGCGCCGACGCTGAGCAAGCGGCGCTGGCTGGAGATTTCAGCCAGTGCAGGAGCAGGCTCGTCCAAACTTTCCGCGCACAGCACCATGACCGGCGCGTCTCCCTCCATCATGCGGCCCAGCACACCCGCGCGTTCCGCCAGCAGTTCGGGATCGATCAAGGCATCGTTCACCACCTGCCCAAGTCGTGGGAAATACAATGCGGGGCACTGCCACACGCCGAGTTCGGCATGCACGTGATCCTGCGTCTTCACGTCTGCGCACAAGATCCAAACGCGACGCCCGGGCATGGTCTTCTCAGCGTGCCGAACCATGAGCGCCGCCGCAAACCCAAAGGCCTGCGGCGTGACGTGGTCGAGCACCAAGTTCGTCTGCTTGAGTTTTCGCTGAACCTCGGCAGCGGCAAGCGTCAGATCCACGAGACCGAGAGCATCCCCCCGCGCACGCCCGGAAGGGGGTGGTGGTTTGCGGTTCGCAGCCTTCTTCACGGCGCGAGGTTTGGTGGCGCGCTTGACGGGGTCCAAAACAAAGCGCCGGGTGAAAACACCCGGCGCTGCATATCAGCGTGCGAAACGCGCAAATTCAAGGCTGGTCAGTCAACTATTTCGGGCTGGCGTTGGATTGCGAGCGTGAGCCGTTTGCCTGCGGCTTGCCCACAGCAGCCACCAAAAGATCATCCTTGGTCGCCCACTTGTAAACCTCACGGCCGTTTTTATCAAAGATGCGGATGGCAAGACCACCCATGCCGTCAGACTGAATAGGGCTGTCACCATTGGTAAAATAATAGCCTCCAGCGAGCTCTTGCTTGTGCAGGATAATTTCCACGGTGTCCACTGTCGCAGTCCCTGAGCCTGCGACCGTGGCTATTTTGCTGCTGCCGGAGGTTTCGATACGGGAGGTGCCTTTGCCTTTGCCGGAATCTTCCCGGCGAAAGCACCAATAATCGACACGCAGGTCACCGACTGCGGTGGGCAGGCGGTTTCTGATGTTGATTTTGTAGTTCCAAGTCTCGTCCTCATAAGTCACCGGCCCTCGTTTGGTGCTGGTCTCCTTCAGCTTTTTCTTGGTGTAGGTCACTTCAAAACTGTATTTTGTATTGGCATCTGCCCAGTCGGAGATGAATTTCTGATCTGCAGGTGTGAAACTGGTGGCAGCCACATTGAAGGTACGACCATCACTGGCTCGTTTGAGCATGACCTGACCACCGGAGGCTGCAAGAATCTCTGCATCGAGCTTGCGACCTTGGAGATCGGTAAACTCATGGGCAGACAGCGCCGGAACTACGGCAAGGAGGCACAGACTGGCGAGGATGTGTGTTTTCATGGCAGAGGATTTCACGATTAACGCATGGATGGTAGTAACTTTATCTGTTTATCGTCAACCCTATTTACCTACCTGCCATCTATTTGCACTAACATCTTACAGCCTAATTACTATACACATTCAACCGATTACACACATCTTGAATCCTTGGCTCTTGCCTGAAGAACTGCCTTATCCAACACGTTGACATTCAAAGCCATGAATGTCGCAGTCCCCTGCTCCCGTCGCCGATTCCTCAAAGGATGCTCCGCCGCAACCACGGCACTGGGCTTTCCCACGCTCATCCCCGGCTCGGCTTTGGGGAAAAATGGCGCGGTGTCGCCGTCCAACCGAACAACACTCGCGCTGATCGGCTGTGGCGGCCGCGGGACGGATGTGGTGAAGAATTTTCTGCAGGACGAACGTGTGCAGGTCATCGCGGTGTGTGATGTGGAGCGCGAATCCGACCGTTACAACAAGGGCATCATCAAAAAGGCGGGAACGCTGGGTCGTGAACCCGCGCGGCGGCTGGTGGACAAAACCTACGGCACGCAGGGCTGCGCCACGCATGAGGATTTCCGCGAGGTGCTCGCGCGCAGAGACGTGGATGCCGTTCAGATCGCCACGCCCGACCACTGGCATGCGCTGATGGCCGTGGCAGCGGCACGGGCCGGGAAAAGCATCTACTGCGAGAAGCCGCTGAGCCTCACCGTGGCGCAGGGCCGCTTCATGAGTGACGTGGTGCGGGACAGCAAGGTCGTGTGGCAGACCGGCAGCCAGCAGCGCAGCGACATTCACTTCCGCATGGCCTGCGAGTATGTGCGCAATGGCAGGATCGGCAGGCTGAAACAAATCCGCGTCGGCTTGGCGAGTGACAACCGCGACAACAACGGCAGTGCGGCACTCACCGCGCCTGCGGCAGTGCCCGAAGGATTGAACTACGATTTCTGGCTCGGCCCAGCGCCTGACGCACCCTTTTGCCCGGCACGACTGCACTCGAACTGGCGCTGGTTCTTCGACTACTCCGGCGGCAACATCACCGACTTCGGCGCGCATCACCTCGACATCGTGCAATGGGCGCTGGGGCAAGATGAGAGCGGCCCGACCGAATTCTTCGACATGAAGGCCACATGGCCTCTGCCAGGAAGTCTCTATACCACGCCACCGACTTTCTCCTTCGCCTATCGCTACGAGGATGGCACCACCGTGCGCGTGGCTGACAAGCAGGACTTCGGCTCCGGCATTCTCTTTGAAGGCGAAAGCGGCAGCGTGCTCTGCACCCGGGGCAAACTGGAGATCAAACCCGACACACTGCGCAAGCCGCTGGCCGAAAGCGATGTCCGTCTATACGAGAGCAAGGACCACTTCCGCAATTTTATCGACGCCATCCAGGACGGCGTGAAGCCCGCCGCTCCAATCGAGTACGCTCACCGCAGTATCACCATCGCGCATCTGGCCAACATCGCCCTGCGGCTGAACCGCTCCAAGCTGCGCTGGGATCCAGCGAAGGAGCAGATCCTCGATGATGAAGAGGCCGCAGCGATGCTGACACGTCCGATGCGCGGCCCGTGGCAGCTGGTGTGATTTGCATGTAACATTCGGCCGCGTTTCCTGAAGAAACGCCGCCAACATGCCCGCCAGCCCTTCTCCTTCCCCACTGTTTGTGACCACTCGTTGGTCCGTCGTGCTGGCGGCGAAGCATCAGGATTCCCAGCAGGCCATGGAGACGCTGTGCCGGGCCTATTGGTATCCGCTATATGCCTATGTGCGACGCGATGGCCACACCCCGCACGATGCGCAGGATCTGACGCAGGAGTTTTTTGCGCGACTGGTGGAAAAGGACTGGCTGCGTGCCGCCGGGCCGGAGCAGGGGCGCTTTCGCACCTTTCTGCTCGTCGCGATGAAGCGCTTTCTCATCAACGAATGGCACAAAAGCACCTCGCAGAAACGCGGAGGACACATCACTCATGTTCCGCTGGATGCGGAGGATGCGGAGCGCCGGTTTGCGAGCGAGCCTGATCTGGCACCGGATGCGATGTTTGAACGGCGCTGGGCGATGACGCTCCTGGAGCAGACTCTGACCAGCCTGGAGGCTGAATTTGCCGCAGCCTCCAAGGCGGGGGATTTTCAGGCGCTGAAGCACTGCCTGACACTTGACCGCGGAAGCATCTCCTACCCGGAGCTGGCTGCCAAAACAGGCTGCAGTGAGGGTGCGGCACGCGTGGCGGTGCATCGGCTGCGCAAGCGTTTCCGCGAGTTGTTTCGTGCCAGCATCGCCGCCACGCTGGCGGAAGGTGAGGATGTGGACCTGGAGATGAAGCACGTGGTCGCAGTGCTGAGCAGCGTTTGATGGGAATTCGCTTGTAACGCGGCAGCGAAACCCCTGAACTACTCATGGAAGCGATGAGCACCGAATCCACCCCATGCCCCAAATGCGGCTGCGAGCTGCCCACCGATGCCCCCCAGGGCCTGTGTCCACGCTGCCTTGCCGCGTTGAATTTCGCGACGGAAACGCTGCCGCCGGATGCCCTTCCCCTTTCACCCCAGGCACCGATGACTCCGGAGGAACTCGCCCCTCATTTTCCACAGCTGGAAATCATCAAGTGCCTCGGCCGTGGTGGCATGGGAGTGGTTTACAAGGCACGGCAAAAAACACTGAACCGCTTGGTCGCTCTCAAGCTTCTGGCTCCTGAGCGCTCGAATGACGCAAAGTTTGCCGCACGTTTTGAAAAGGAAGCGCAGGCGCTGGCGGCACTGAATCATCCGCACATCGTCACGATTCACGACTTTGGCCAAGCCGGCGGCTATTTCTATTTGATCATGGAGTACGTCGATGGCGTCAATCTGCGTCAGGCGATGCAGGCGGGCCGGTTCACGCCGGAGCAGGCGCTGGCCATCGTTCCACCAGTATGCGAAGCGCTGCAGTATGCGCATGAACACGGCATCGTGCATCGAGACATCAAACCGGAAAACCTGCTGCTCGACAAAACAGGACGCGTGAAGATCGCCGACTTTGGGATCGCCAAGATGATCGGCACCACGGCGGAGAATGGCGGTGAGTCGTTGTCGCAGCCATTCGGCACACCGGCGTATGCAGCACCGGAGCAGCGCAGTGACACGAGCCAGGTGGATCATCGGGCGGACATCTATTCACTCGGTGTCATTCTCTACGAACTGCTGACTGGCGAGCTGCCGAATGAAAAACTCGAACCGCCGTCCAAACGCGTGCAGATCGATGTGCGGCTGGATGAGATTGTGCTGCGTGCCTTGGAGATAAAACCGGAGCTGCGCTTTGCCACGGCAGCAGAATTCCGCACGCAGCTCGCCGGGGCTGTGACGCCAATGCCAGAAGCAACGGAGGTGACAAAAACGCACGTGGCATCGCCACATCCTCAAAAAAGGCGAGGTGCTCTCGGCATGCTGCTAGGCTCGTTGATTGCAGGAATTCTGGTGGTGCTGTTTATCCTGCGCCAGGATGCTTCACGCATCACGACGGCCAACGATTCAAGCCGGGTGTTCATCATGGGTGAGCACAGCGGGACTGAATCTTTCTTTTACGTCCAATGGACCGTGAGCTCCTTGGAAGCGAGCGAAGTGTGCATCGAATATGCCAACGTCACTCAGTCCAGCCACCTGCAGTGGAACCAGGCCACTAAAGACTATGAAGTGAAGGCACGGATCGAAATCACCCGCCTCAAAGACGAGCTTGTTCGAATTCACACACAGATTGGTGACTCTGAAAAGACAAAGGAACTCAACTGCAATTACACACAACTCCAGAACGAACTTCTCACGACCAGCCTCATCTCTGCAAAAACAAATACAAACAGTGCAGTTGTCATTTGTCGTCTGCTGGGCCAGCCGGTGACACTTGAACTGCCTGCCAATGCGAGCACACTGTCTTCCACCGTCACTCCTCAGGAACAATTCAGAGTCAGCGCCAATATCTTTGGCCTGCAAATCCTGGTGCTGGCTTTGGTTTTGGTCGGTCTCATCTGGTTGATTCGTTCTCTTTTCAAGCGCCAGCGCATAGGCTGTGCAGTGGTGCTCATCCTGCTGCTGGCCCTGCTTTTACTGGGCGTGGCAGGCAGTGTGGTGTGGTATTTCAGCGGCCAGTCTCCCGGCAAAAGCGCAGCTTCTGTTCAGCCGTCTGCGAAATCCAAGGCCCTTATGTCGGCCTGGGAAAACCGGCTGCAGGAGGAACTGCTCTTTTGTCAGCGGCAAATGTCCGACCTTAGACAGACACTCGGACGAAACCATCCGCAGATGAAGTCCTTGAGCGAGCAAATCACCAGGCTGGAGAAACAAATCGAGCAGGAGCGGCTGAAACCAGCGACCCGCATACCACAGTTTGTGGAAGACGATCCTCGATTCCTCACCACCGCCGGACGCCCACTTCAGCTGAACTCGCGTTATACCATCAATGTCGATCCCCAACCCATGCGGGGAAAGGACGGTCGTTCGAGCATGCGCAGCTACACCCTCAAAGACAGGCTGAGCGATGGCGTCGCAGGTGTCACCGCTTTTGCACCGCTGTCGATCCAAAACGAGCGTTTCATCATTTTCTGGGACCGGGAGAAGGAGGAGCTATGGCTGGCGTCTCCCACCATCTTCCGCAGGCACCACCTGCCGCAAAACGGCAAACCCGTGGAGGAAATGTTCATGAAGCCCGTCATCCCGCAGGACTTCAAGCTTCGCATGCCGGAGCCGTTTCGAGAAGCCATCAACCACTGGCTCCTTGGTGAAGCTCGTGGCGATGACCTCTCGGATATTCTGACAATGCCACAGGCCGGAAATTTCACTCTGATCGCCATGCTCTCCCGCATGCATTACTTTGGAGGTGATGCGCCACGATATGCGGAATACGAATGCTTCAAGGTTGAGACCGAGAGTGGTCAGGGGCATGCCTTCATACCGAGGCATGAAGCATTGAGCAAACGCCTTGAAACACTGCTCCCCTGGGGCAAGTCAAGCCAGTTCGTGATAACAGCTACCTGGCGGCATCAGGGAACTATCAGCTGGCTCGAATTGATTGGTGCCAAGCCGTTTTAAAATTCCATTTCGACTTCATGGATCTTATTCGCGGGCCGTTTTCGGCGACGAGGGAGCAGTCCGGTCACCCAAACTGCTTCCAGAACATGAGCACAGAAATGATCAACCCGATGGCTGTGATGAGATTCCTTACTTTCTGCGGTGAAATGCGCTGGGAGAAGTGTGCTCCGAGATAGTAGCCGATCAATGCACCTGCAGTCAGGGCCAATGCCTGCGGCCAGTTGACCATGCCAACTGCGATGAACCATACGGCGGCAATGACATTGATCAGCGAGCCGAGAATGTTCTTAAGCGCGTTCATCTCGTGGATGTTCGTCATCCCCATGAAGCCGAACGACGCGAGCATCAGGATGCCGATGCCCGCGCCGAAAAACGCGCCGTAGATCGCCACCGGCAGCTGCAGTGCGATGGAAAACCACAGCGTCTTTGATTTCGACGAAGTTGCTGACTTGCGCAGAAATCCCTGAAGGAAGAACAGTACAGTCGCGAACAGAACGAGAAAGGGAATGAGCTTGGAGAACTGATCGTCGCTGGTCTGCGTTAGCAACCAGCTCCCGATGGCCGCGCCGATGAGGCAGATCGGGATGAACTGGAACAGCCGTGTGCGGATCGCTTTCAAATGCCCGCGAAAGCTCACGATGCTGCCCGCCGTGCCGATGACCAGCCCTACAGTGCTTGTGGCATTTGCCAGCACGGGAGGCGTGCCGAACATGAGCAGCACTGGGAACGTCAGCAGCGTGCCTCCGCCCGCAATGGCATTGATCGCACCGGCAGCGCAGCCTGCGGCGCTGAGGGTGAGGATTTCGATCCAGGTCATGCCTCTCACTACTCAGCGCAGAGCACGTGGAAAGTGCGGTGTATGCGCGAAACCAGCTATTTTGCCTGCGGATTGCGCAGGTAATAGAGATGCCCGTCCTCCGCACCGCCGACAAAATCCGGCAGGCCGTCGGCATTGAAATCCACCGTGGTGGGGCTCACGTCGTGACCTTCGATGCTGGCATCGATGAGAAGGCCCTTGTCGGCGAAGAACCATTTCCCATCGCTGCTGGAGGTCTGGCGGATGAAATTGGCATTGGCGGAGTTGAGCAGGATGTCGAGCTTGCCGTCCTTGTCCCAGTCCATGATGCAGATCTTGCGCCTGCCGCTTTTACCCGCGATTCCAGCATTCAAACGCAGCGGTTCGCCGGGCTTCATGGCGACCGGTGTTTTCACTTTGACCGCCTTGTCCGCTGCTGCAGGTGCTTGCACTTCCTGCGCGGCGCACAGCACACGCTGCGGATGCTTGAGGATCAGTTTGCCATCCTGCTTCGCCCGCTCAAAAAACGCGAGGTAGCCTTCCTGATCGAGCATGATGAGATCGGTCAGGCCATCCTTGTTCCAATCGACGGCGACTGGCGTGGTGCGCCACTGGGCGAGCAGCGCCTTGCCTTCCGGACGCAGCCAGCCATAGGCGAGCGTAGGCTGAGGGCCATTCCATTCGACCTCCACAGGCTGCGCTGCGGCAAGCTGCGGCTTTTGACGCGTGCCGATGTTTTTGTACCACACGACTTTGCCGAGGATGGAATTCAGCAAAAGATCCGGCAGTCCATCGCCATCCCAATCCGCCACGGTCTGTGTGGTATAGCCCCATTTGGCCTCGCAGGGGCCCTGGATGGAGCCATTCGGTCCGGCCATCGGGCGGATGACTTTGCCTGCGGCTTCGAGGCGCACGGGTGCCGCCCACTTTGGCTGCTCCACGCCTTTGCCGCTGAGGTTTTCAATGAAGCCGATATAGCCTGCCGTGTTGCCACAGATGATGTCGGTGTCACCATCGCCATCCCAGTCGAATCCGACGGGCGTGGCGAGCGCACCAAACTTTACTTGATCCGCCTCCTGCTGGAAATAACGCGGCTCGGCATAGACGGGCGCTTTGTTGTCGAGCTTGCCAGTGTTTTCGATAAAGGCCACGCGGCCATCTTCATCGCCGCAGATGAGATCGACATCGCCGTCCTTGTCCCAGTCAATCGCGGTTGGTGTGATCATTTCGAGATCCATCGTGAGATAGCGGCCCGTGTCGGCCTTCAGGCGGACGCTGAGTTCATACTTCGGCTTGGTGCGCGTGCCGGTGTTTTGAAAATAGGTGAAGCCGTCGAGGAACTCGCCGCAGAGCAGGTCGAGATCGCCATCGCCATCGAAGTCCGCGAAGTTCGGCGAAGGCCAGCCGAAGGTTTCGACCGGCCGGTCGGTGGCCATGACTTTCTTGGGCTTGTCGTAAGCCGGTTTGTCGTTCGTGCCGGTGTTGCGAAGCACATACACGTAGCCGCGCAGGGGGCCGTTCATCCAGCGGCCGTTTTCGTTGTAAGCGTTGTCCCAGCCGTACTCGGTCCAGTCGCCGACACCGACGATGAGATCGTTGCTACCGTCGCCATCGAAATCCACCATGCGCCACATGTCGGCGCGGATTTTGTTGGGATGAACTTTCGCGTTCACCGGCAGCTTCTGCTCATGCTCCAGACCGGTTTTGAGAAAGTCGGGATACTCCCGGCCGGGTGACAGCACGCGTGGCTGGCCATCCACGTAACTGACCTGCACATTCGACTTTCCGGCGCTGATGCGTCTGGCGGGCTTGAACACAGGCATCTTGTTTTTCGCCGTGTCACCGCTGGCGTTTTCGAAGAAATAGACGCCGTTGTAGGGCTTGTCGGGACAGTTCACCACGAGGTCGAGATCGCCATCGCCATCGAAGTCCATCGGCAGCGGCCACGCCCACAAACCCACACCGAGATCGACCACGAGGCCGGGATTGTTGTACTTGAGCGGCGTGAGGCCGTCAGCGGCAAAGGCCTGGCTGCAGAGGCAGGCGAGCAGGAGGGGTTGGAGGAGCTTCATGGTTGGGAAAAACAATCAACGCGACAGGGTGCCGCACACATTCACCTGCATGCCAAGAGCACGGGCCATCGCCGCCTTGGCAAACATGCAGTCGTCCGCCGCCTTGGTGTCATTCGCATAGGCGACCTGGACGTGGTTGGCCTGATGCTTGGCCATGAGCTGATCGCGGCTCACGCCATAGGTCACCGCGCTCATGATCGGCCATTGCGGTGTGGTGAGCTGCCAGCGGCGCTCGGTTTCTTCACGCGGAAGATCGACCACACAACCGCGGCCGATATCCATGTGCAGTGCTTCATCCTGCACGTAGATGCGTGACCAGACGATCTCGCCTGGCTTGGAAATACCACGAAGTGTGGAGCCGCCGCTCGGGAAGTACATTGCGGGCTGGCGGAAGCCCTCGGCGCTCTTCCAGCCTTCAGCGAAATGGGCGGGAGGCGCCGCGCCGCTGATGAGGAAGACCCAGACGTAGTCCTTGCCGTATTTTTCGCCCCAGCGCACGTCGTGCAGGGTCGTTTCAACCGGCTGCTGCAGCGCGCGGTGCACACGCTGGGTGAGCATGCCGTCGAGGCCTGCGCATTCGTCCACTTCATTGAAATGCAGCAGCGGCAGGCCTTCCAGGAGGGTGCGTTTGCGGTCACGCGACTTCACCGGCGGGCGATCCGAGTTGTTCAGCATGCCTTCCACGAGATCACTCGCCGGCAGCAGATCCTTCAAGCCCTGCTGATACTGGATGCCGATGGCGTCGCAGCCGAAGTCATCTGCGATGCGCAGCGCAGCAGCGTACATCTTGCATTGCAGCCGCACCTGATCGCGCGTGAGCTGCATGGCGTGATTGTCACCAAGCTGGAAAGTCATACCATGCTTCACCACCCAGGTGTGGATCGCCAGCGCATCGGAATCACTCACCTGCATCGTCTCATGATAGAGCGCCGACTGGCTGAGGCGCTCCTTGAACACGCCGCAGGCATGCAGCGCATGGTCGGGAATGATGGCATTGAACATGCCCATGCAGCCTTCATCGAAGATGCCCATGATGGCCTTGTCCGCGCGCAACGTGGCCGCGAGCTCCTTGCCCAGGGTCGCGGGCTTGGCGGGCACCTTCACCTTCTCCAGCTTCTGCACGTGGCTGAGATCGTGGGTGATGCTGCCAGACTTGAGCCACTGCTTGAGCTTGGTCTTGAAAAACGTGTCGGTGAAATCCTCACTCCAGAGAGTCGAGTACTTCACGCCTGCCTTGGTGAGCGAGCCGTTCAAATTCAGCATGCCCACCAGCCCCGGCCACTGGCCGCTCCAGTTTGCCACGGTCAGAATTGGGCCGCGATGCGTGGTCAATCCCGCCAGCACATGGTGCGAGTACTGCCATACCGCCTCCGCCACGATCAGCGGTGCCTCGGGATGAATGCCGCGAAAAACCTCGATGCCCATCCGCTGCGAATCGATGAACCCGTGTTTCTTCGAGGTGTCCAGAGCATGCGCACGCTTGACCTCCCAGCCCTCCGCCTTCAGTGCGGCACCCAGCGCCTCTTCCATGGCGGCCTGAGCCGCCCAGCATGTTTGATTGGCAGAAAGGCGCAGGTCACCGCTGGCCACGAGCTGAACGATTTTGGTTTTGGATGGCATAAACCACATCTTAGCAACGAGACTAGCAGTTCACCAGCACAAGTCACAACTCGCACCAGATGCGCATCCTTGGCATCTGGTTGACCATCCTTGATCTAGGCTCCTTACTTGGCCTCCACCCGGAAACGGGGGTCATCCCATGCAAAAGGCGGGCGTTTGCCCAGCAGGAGGTCGTAGATGGTGTGGTTCGTCTTCATCATCTCCGCCAGCATGTCCTTCCAAGGACGGTCCGCCACACTGACGAGGCCGGTGTTGTAACTCTCACCGTTGTACTTGCTGAACCAGCGGCCGGTCGTCGCCTGATCAATGAGGGTGAACCACTCAATTCCAATGACAAAACCCAGAGAGGCGCTCTGCTCGACATAGTTGCGATAGGCCAGTCCCCGCTCCTGCTGGCTGCTAACTTCACGCCCGCCCACCAGCCCGCTGTCCTTGGGCGAGGCCCAGAAGAACTCGCTGAGCATCATCGGCTTGTTGCCAGTCCATTCGTGAAAGCGCTTCAGCGCCGCCGTATCTACGCCCATGGTGTAGTAGTTGTAGGACACCACATCGAGATGCCTGCCCATGATGCGGCAGAGCTTCTCGTCATTGATCGTCACAGGCTGCAAACGGCTGCCGATGAGCAGGTGGTTTCGGTCGTGCTGGCGGAACAGTTTTTCGATTTGAGCGAAGTAGGTTTCCATGAACGCGCCCACGAAAGCTTTCATGTCTGCTTTGGCTGCGTCCGTGGTCACTGCGAGCCCGACATTGATCAACTCATCAAAGGAGGCCGCTTTCAGCTGCCATGCGGTGTTGAAGACATCGACGGAGTGGTACTTGTCCTTCAGCACCGCCACCAGACGCCGCTTGCAGGCTTGTTGACCGGTGAGGGAGGGAACGATGCGTGAGATTTCATCATAACGCGGCTCATTCACGATGAAGTAGCCGATGAGCAGCGGATCATCGGCGCGCGCCGGCAGCTCACGCGCGAGGTTTTCTGCGATCTTTTGCCCCGTTGCTGCATCATACGGATCCCACACCTCATGTACGCCGGGGATGCGTGGCACGCCTTCCCAGGCGTTGATCGGCAGGCTGGCCACATACGGAATGTCAGCTTTCACATGCGCACCCTGTGGCGTGGGACTGAACGCGCCGATGGAGTTGAAGCCCCACTTGCGCACGCGCTCGATCATGCGTGTGGCATGCGTTTCATAGTCATAGGGAGCGCCGAACTTGCGGATCACGTTCGCGAGATAAAAGGAGAAATTCGCATCCCCATCGCCGGGCCGGAAGGCGCTGGCAAATTCGCCCTCTGCCTTTGGCAGCCAGTCGTAGATGCCTTCGCGACCTGTGACGTAAGTGTAGTCATCGCTCGGGGCGAAGCCGCAGATGCCGAGGTGGAAGAAAGCGTTCCCATCGGGATCCACCAGCCATGATTTTTCCTGCTTCTGCTCCACATGAAAGAAGCCGGTCTTTTTCAGGCCCAGCGCCTCACCACTGCCGGACTGGCCGCCGAAACGGTCCAGCTTCGGTGTTTCGATGCTGGCGTAATAAGCCTTGTCTACCTCCACGTCGGCTTTCAGGTCCTCCAGGCTTTTGAGCTTGTTCGGAAACGAATCTTTGAGGCTCTGCCCGAATGGATCAATCAACTTCGCAACCGAAGCGAGATCTGAAGTAACGCGGATTTTCGCCGTCGGCTGATCCGCATTGTAGGGCACCATGAAGTACCAGTTGTAGATGGCCCAGCTCCACTCGCGGTTGTCGGTGAGCTGTTGGAACGCGTAATCCGGCGTGGTGAAACTCAGGCTCTGCCCCTGCGCATTTTTCAGCAGGAAACTCGTGCTGCTCAGGCTCGCGAACTGCGGTGGCGTGGACTTTTCCGCCGGAAATACCCCCTCCTTCTCAGCAATTTTCCATGCGCCGCCTTTGGCGAATGCGATATCGATGAGCAGGGACATCTTCCACGACTTCACACCCGCTGGCACCCCTTTGAAAGTGAGTTCAATCTCGTCTTTGCTGATGGCAATCCCGCACTCCGCTCCGCCTTCATAGCGTACGGTCGCATTCGCCCCTGCGGCCTTCACCTCGATCGGTTTATGCACCGGCTCAAACTCAGGATAGGTCAGCGTGAAGCTGCCAAGACTGCCTGCGGAAATTTCGATGCCTTCGCTGGCGGTTTTGAGTTCGGCAGCTCTGGAATATGCGATGAGAAAGGCAAGGACCGGCAGGGTGCGGAGCATGTGCGATTGTGGAGGGGGCTTGCCAAAGCGCAACGCCACACCTTCAGATCATCGACGACGACGGCAACAAACGAGCATGGCACCGAGCAGCAGGAGCATGGCGCGCCCGGGCTCAGGAACGACGACAATGACACCACTGGTGGTGAATCGGCTGACGTCCCAGAAAAGACCTCCGGTGAGTTCCGGCAGATCGAACTGCGTGAGATCATCGCCAGCGCCGGTGCGGAAGTTTGTGCCGACATTGAAACCGCTGAAATTGGTGGTCACGAGCGCAGTCCAGTCGAGCAGATTGAAGACCTGGCCCGCCTGCGCGGTCAAATGATCCGGCAGCACCACCACATTGCCGCTGAAGATGAGTGAGGTTCCGGCTGCGCCGTCAAACTTGAGCAGATCATGCTGGCCCGTGCCCACGCCGGCAAAGGCATCCACGTAGGCATTGTAGCCAGCGCTGCCGATTGTATTGCCGCCGAAGTAGGGATCGATGGCTCCTTGATTGGTCGCGGTCGTGATACCGAGGATCACTTGTGAGCCGCTCTGCACGTCAAAGACAGCCTGGCCAGAGGATTGAAAGGTGAGCGTGCCGAGATCGCCCGTCGCCGTGCCGTTTCCTGCCTGCAGCGTGGCGTTGTTCGCAAGCGTGAAACTGCTGCCCTGAACCACACCGCTGCCCATGAGCGTGGCACCGCCTGCGACAGTGACCGCGCCGGTGCCTGTGGTGCCCGTCGTGCTGACAAGCAGCGCACCCTCATTCACCCGCGTGGCTCCGCTGTAGGTGTTCACGGCGGTGAATTCGAGAGTGCCTGTGCCTTCCTTGACGACCGCGCCCGTGCCGCTGAGCTGGCCGGTGAGCCGCGCATCCACATTGGTGCTGCTGGTGCCGTCGGCGACTTCAATGATGCGATCACGTGAGCCGAGGTTGATGGCATTTCGAAACTCGACGGTGTTGGTCGAATAGGCGGAGCCGAACATCAGGCTGTAATTGTTGTCGCCACCGGGGCCACTGAGGAAGCTTGAAGCGCCCCAGGTCAGCGCCGTCGGAGATGCCGTGCCGCCGAGCGCCACGACGCGGTCCGCGCCATATGCACTGAAGCCGCCATTGCCCACAAGGGCCACCTGCCCTGCCGCCGTGCCGACTGCACGGGTGAAATCACCGGCCGCAGTGTCGTTCAAGTCCGCACCGATTTCAAACACGCCGCCGCCGTAGATGCGAAGGGCACCAGTGTTGAAATCGCGATCTGCTCCCTGCATGCGGAAGACGCCGCCGGTAACATAGAGATCGCCAGGATTAGCGGTCTGGCTGTAGGTGGTGAGGCCGGTACCGGCAATGATCACGGTCTGAGTGGCCAGGCTGATGTCCAGCGCCAGGGTGCCGGTGCTGTAATTGGTGAAGTAAATGGACCCGCCGGTGACAGCGCCGGTGCTTGCGGTGATGGTGGCATCATGGGTGCCGGTGGCCAGAATGCCGCGCCCATAGGTGCCGACGGTGATGTTACTGGCACCCATGTTGAGCGTCACATTGCCTGCGGAGGTGTCGAGCTGGATGGTATTAAACGAGAGACTGGCCGTGCGGGTCACATCAGCCGAGAGGATGAAGTTCGTGGTGCTGGACGAATTGCTCACCGTGAGCGCGGTGGCTGCGGTGTAGCGCACGATTGCATTGCTGCCGTTTTGGGTGGCAAAACCCAGACCAGAGTCATCCTGCACATAAAGGGTGGCACGATTGCTGTTGGTGCCCATCAAAATGCCGTTGATGACGGCCGCGTTCGTGAGGGAACTGGCCACCAGGGTGCCACCGCCGGTGACATCCAGAAGGAAAGGCGTGTACCCTTCCGCTGCAAAAGCGCTGGTGGTGATGGTGGCACCGTTTTCGATCCGCAGCACACCCGTGGTGAAGCCGGCATTCTGCACCTGGGTGATGGCACCAATGGTGGCCGTGGTGGCGTTGGCAATCACCAGCGTGCCGCCGTTCATCTTGATGGCGGAGGTGGCGCTCAGCGGCACCCCTGCGCTGTAGTCCGCCACCAGAGTCCCGTTGCTGATGGTGGTGTCGCCCGTGTAGCTGTTGCTGCCCGTGAGAGTCAGTGTGCCGGTGCCGATCTTGGCCAGGGACACGGTGCCAAGCGCAGTGCCGCCGGAGTTGTCCACGATCCGCCCCGCAAAGGTGCTGGAGGCATGGTTCACGCCGACTGTCAGCGTGCGGACGGCGCTGGTGGTGCTTTCGTTGGCGATGATGCCGGAGACCACCCCTGCCGCTCCGTTGAGTGCATTGACGGTTGTGCTGGTGTTGTTCAGGTCGAGCTTGCCGCCAGCCAGCGCGCCGCCATTGACCGTGAGATCACCATTGGCGAGCGCGCCAGAATTTGCCACCTGCAGCACACCTTCGTTCACGGTGATGCCGCCGGTAAAACTGTTAGTCTGCGACAGCGTGGTGGTGCCAGCACCGGTTTTCACCACGACCAGATTGCCGGTGATGATGCCCGTGTAGTTTGCGGCACCCGTTTCATTGATGGTGAGGGTGGAAAGCTTGCGGCTGCTGTTCTTGATCTCCGCGTTGGTTCCTGTGACACCATCGTTGCGCAGACTGCCTATGGTCTGATTGAAACCATTCATGTTCACCCCTGCGTACTCGTTGTTGTTGGAGTTGGTGAAGTGAATGTCGAGGATGGTGGTGGTGGGCAGGGTGTTGTCCGCACCAAGGTAGATCGTGCCACGCACGACTTCAGTCTGGCCATCCCAGGCATTGCCGGTGCCGGAGAGAATCACACCGCCGGTGCCAGTCAGTTCACCGCTGAGGCGCAGGGTGAAATTATTGGCACCATCGGTGATGTTGCCGCTGATGGTCAGGGTGCCACCTTCCTGAACACCGATGCGTGCAAGGTCCACGCCAAGGATGACATCTCCCGCCCATTTGGCGGTGGCGTTCTCCCCGGCCTGCAAACCACCGCGATTCACCGTGGGGCTTCCCGTCCCGCTGGTGCCGGAGGTGCTGGAAACGGTGATCGTCTCACCAGTGACGACGACGCCATCCTCCAGCTCCACATGCGAGGCGCCGGTGACGACCGTGCCGCCTGCGGTGGAACCCAGCGCTGTGTTGCTCAATACACGCAGAATGCCGCCGCTGACATTGGTGATGCCGGTGTAGGTATTGTTGCCGCTCAGTTCCAGAATACTGGCGCCGATCTTGCTCAGGGTGCCGGTGGAACTCACCACACCGTTGAGGGTGAGCGTGTTCACACCGCTGACTGTGGCGGTGCCCGAGAGCACGACATTGTTACTGATCGCACGCGCCGCACCATCTGCCACGAGGCTGCCACCGTTCACGGTCAGCGCCCCGGAGCCCAAGGCCTGATTGTTGCCGATGCCAAGCGTGCCAGCGGTCACTGTCACGCCGCCGTCAAAGGTATTGGCCTGGGTCAGGGTCAGCGTGCCACCGCCGGACTTGCTGAGACCCGCCGCCGAGCCGACCACGCTGTTGCTGATCAGGCCGGAAAGGGTGGCGGTGTTCGCATCCACCCGGATGCTGCGCGTAGTGCCGTTGAGATCGATGCCGTTCACGAAATTCAGCGCCGCCGTGGCGGTGGAGGCGTTCAATGCCAGCGTGGATGGATCAAAGTTGGCACCGCCCCACTGCAGGGTCGCGCCACTGCCGCCCAGATTCACTGTCACCGCAGTACCCGCTGCGCTGAAGCCCGCCGCGCTGCCCGTCAGACGCACGGTGCCGGCTGTCGTACCCAGCGCACGGTTGAACGTGGCGGCGGTGGATTCAAACACCCCGCCATTCAGCAGCAGGGCGGATCCCGTGGGCAGGCCCGTGCCATCCGCCGCACGCAGCACGCCTTCACTCACACGGGTGATGCCGGTGTAGGTGTTGGCACCGCTCAGGATCAGCAGGCCGGCGCCGCTTTTGCCAAAGCCGGTGGCGCTGGTATTATTAACAATGATGGAGGCGATTTCCAGTGTGCCTGCAGTGTTGTACTGACTCACCGTCAGATCTCCGCCCGCAGTGCCCTGCAGGGTGCCGCCGGTGATGAGCGAAGCTCCGCTTCCAGCATTCGTTGTCATCAAAATGACATCCGAATCAATCGTGTGCGTACCAACCAGTGTCACGGTGAAAGGCCCGGCGGAGTTGAACCGCAACGCCGCGATGTTGGTGGCGCTGTAGGCCACCGGATTGCTGCCAGTGACATCCATCGCCCCGCCCGTGGTCCAGGTGTTCGTGCCGGTGGGAATCCAGCCACTGAACGCTGTCAGCACCCCCGACTGCGCCGCGAGCAAATCAATGCCATTGAGCGTGGCCCCCACCAGCAGGCCACCCGTCACATTCCCGGCCCCGGTCGGCGCATTGGTGAAGACAATGCTGCCGCCCACGGCGGGGTTTTGCACAAAGTTCACCGTGCCGCCGGTGCGCACATAGGGGCTGGCGGCGGTGAAGGTCAGCGTGGCGGTGGTGCTGGCCGCCGCCGTGACATTCACCGTGTTTGCACCGCCGGCGATCGTGAGACTGGCAAGACTTTGAGTGTGCGAGCCCGCAGCCGCAGACATGAGGGTGAATGTGCCACCACCCGAGGCATCTCCCAAAGTGAGTGTCGCCGCCGTGTTGATGCGGTTGGCCACGCTGTTGTTGTTTGCCGTGGTGGAACTGCCGTCCTGCAAAATGCCACCGTGATTCACGAAGAGGGCGGTCGTGCTGGACAATGCACCGATCGTGCCCGCCACACTGAAAGTGCCGCCACTGATCGTGGTGGTGCCGGAATAGGTGTTTGCCGCAGTCACCTGCAGCAGCCCTGCGCCGGTCTTCACCAGACTTCCGCCCGCACCACTGACGATCACCCCCAAAGTGGTCGTGCCATTGAGCACATTGAAAGTTCGCGAGGCCGCGCCGATCTCAAGGAGCGGCTGCACGCTGGAAGTCGCGTTGGTGCTGATGTTGTTGGTTCCCGTCCCGATAAAATCACCGTTTAAGTACAGGATCACACCCGCATCTCCCACATTCATGGTGATCGTACGTCCGGCCATGAGCAGCCCCCCGGCGCCGATGGTCAGCGAGGTGCGCGGATTGGCCGCCCCGTTGCTGCCACCGATCAAAATGTCAGCCCCGGTGAGAATGGCGCTGCCGACATTCCAGCTCGCCGGATTGGCGCTGCCGGGGTTGCTGTTGATTGTGAGCATGCTCCCTCCCGCCAGGGTGAGTGCTCCGGTGATGGTGACATGCCCGATATTGCTGCCGGTCAGCCCACCGGAATTCTGGGTGTAAAATGCGATTGTTTCATCCGTGCTCCACCCTGCTATCACTCCCCCGTTGAGCGTGATGCCCGCCGTGTCTGCGATCTGGTTGCTGGCGCTGAGCTGCAAGGTGCCGCCGGCATTGACAATGATGTTGCCGACCACGGAGGTGATGCCCGCCGTTTTGTTGAGGCGCAAGGTGCCTGCATTGATGGTGGTGTCCCCGGTGTAGGTGTTTGCCTCGGCACCGGTAAATGTCAGCGTTCCTGCGCCGTTTTTGATCAAGGATGCCGTCGTCGCAGCGCCATTGTAGATGATCGGGGCGATGCTCAGATCCGCACCGCCGCCGCCCACAGTGAAGGTCCTGCTCACCACCCCAGCGGTGCCGCTCAGACTGACATACGGCAGCAGTCCAGTGCCACCTTCCCGCGTGATCGATGAGGCGGTGGTGCCGCTCGTCGTGACATCCCCATTCAGGACCAACTCGCTGCCGCTCGTGCCGGGGCTGAGGTGGATGATGCTGCCGTCCAGTGACAAACCGCCTGCACCAATGGTCAACGTGGTCCGATTGGCCAGGTTGGCGCCATTCCCGAAAATCGTGAACCCGTTGGCCACAGCCGTCGCTGATGCCGCCCCGTTCATGCCCACGAGGCTGAGACTGCCGTAGGTCTGAATGGAACCGCTGTTGCCCACGAACACCTTGTTTTCACCGGCTGCAAAACTCAGCGCACCGATGTTCCAAACGCCATTCGATCCGGAATTGAAAGTGCCTCCGGTGATGGTCAATGAAGCCAGCGTCTGATGCAGGCTGTTGCCAGTGTTTGCATTCGGACCGGTGCCGTTGAAAACACTGCTCAGGCCGCTCATAGACACCGCAGCCGTGGCCGCGATCTCATTCGTGGTGCTGTTGGTGAAATTGACCATCCCACCAGTGGTGATGGCCAGATCGCCGGCGACCGCCGCTGCCCCGCCTGTCTTGCTCAGCGTGAGGAGGCCTTGGTTGACGGTCAGCAGCCCGGTGAGTGTGTTGGAACTGCTTCCGCCCACGATCAGTGTACCCGCCCCGCTTTTGAACCAGGCCGTGTTTCCCGCCAGCGTTGCGGAGATCGTTGCCGCGACATTGCTGGTGATCGTGGAGTTCACCAAAGTCAGCGTTCCGCTGCCACCCAGGACATAGGTGCCGCTGGTCGCCGCATTGAAAGTCAGATTGGCCGCTGTGATCGGACCGCTCAGGGTGATCGTACGTGCCGTGCCGCTGTTAGCACCAAACACCGCATCACTGCCATTCACCCAGGTCCGGTTCTGCTGGGCAAGTGTCTGATTAAACCAATTGGGCAGTCCGGCTGTCCAGGTGCCAGTGCCGTCCTGAGCGCCATTTGCAACGGTGTCGGTGTCCCAGACCAAGACTTCGGCATGGGTGGCGGCAGCCAGGGCAAGGACGGCGAATAACGACCCAATGATCGTTCGGGCTCCTCGAAGGCAGCGCAGGGTGGTTTTATGCATGGGGCTGTCCTGTACGTGAAGGTTTTTTGGGGGGCTTTGATGCCACAAAAACAGCATTATTCAAATGGAAGGCGTTTCCATCTCCTTCGGAGTAAAGCCCACCGCCACACCTCGCACTCCCTTAAGATTAGTCTCGCGCTTTTAACCCGCTCGATTCCACGAACGAAACTGTTTCCGTTACGTCCTGGACTGCAAATCCTTCCGTTCCCACCGGCACTTTCATACCTTCTGCGACTTCCACTTCCCTCGTTTGAACAGCATCCAGCTAAAGATGGCCAGCAACGAATAAGCCACCGGCACGGCGATAAAAGCCCCCACCGGACCGAAGCCGAGAGATTTCGACAATCCCCAGGCGATGGGAATCTGCCCGAGCCACAGGCACAGGAAATTCAGCCGCGCAGGCGTCCATGTGTCACCGGAGCCGTTGAAGGCGGCCTCGAAGCACATGCCGGCCGCGTAAAGCGGGAAAGCAAGACTTACAATCCACAATGCCTGTGTGCCATGCGCAACCACCTCGGCGTCCTGGGTGAAGAGGCGAATCAACGGATGTGCGCACAGCACGAAGAAGATCCCGATCAAGCTCAGGACGATGACGTCAAACTTCACGGCGATCTTGACCGCCGCCTCCGCACGCTCTGGCTTATGTGCGCCGAGGTTTTGCCCCACCAAGGTGGCTCCAGCATTCGCCAGTCCCCACGCTGGCATCAGCGCAAAGACCACAATGCGTATCGCAATCGTGTAACCTGCCAGCGCCGAACTGCCGAAGAGCGCAAGAATTTTGAACAGCCCCACCCAGCTCGTCGTGCTGATAAGCAGCTGCGCAATGCCACTGCCGGACTTGCTCAGCACAGCGCCGATCACCTCCCGCTCCGGTTTGAAATGCTGCCAGCGTACTTTCACACGGCTGTGATGCCCTGCGAGATGCCAGAGTTGATAGAGCACGCCGACGCCACGACCGATGTTCGTTGCCACGGCAGCGCCCGTTACGCCCATCTCTGGGAAGACCCACCAGCCGAAGATGAAGCACGGCCCCAGCACGATGTTCAGCGCATTCGCCAACCAAAGCGTGCGCATGGCGATGACGGCATCACCTGCACCACGAAAGATGGCGTTGATGAGGAAGATCAAAAACACCGTGGCATTGCCTCCCAGCATCATGCGGGCAAAACCGGTGCCGAGCGTCACGATTTCCTCACCCGCCCCCATCAGCCGTAGAATATCCGGAGCGAAATACCCGAGCACGATGCCAATGCCCGTCGCCGCAAGGATTCCCAGCAGCACGATCTGCCCCGCCGCCTGCGCCGCTAGCTCTGGCTCCTTTTCACCGATACGGCGCGAAATGATTGCTGTTGCCGCAATCGATATGCCAATCGCCACCGCATAGATGAGCGTCATGATCGACTCCGTGAGGCCCACGACCGCCACGGCCTCCTTGCCGAGATGAGAAACCCAGAAAACATCCGCCACTGCGAACAGCGACTCCATGACCATCTCCAGCACCATGGGCACCGCGAGCAGGATGACCGCACGGTTCAGCGGCAGCGCGGTGTAATCATGCTGCTCCGCACCGCGCAGTGACTGCCGCACGCTCTGCCAGAATGAAGCCGACGGTGATGCCTCTTCACTCATTCAAGGCAGCCTTCCCTCATCCACATCAATAAATTTCGTGATGGTCTGGATGTCGTCACGATCACCGAGTCCTCCGTCGGCCTTCCGTTTTGCCAAAGTGTCCGTGATGTGATCATTGATGCCGAGTTTCAGGATGTAGTAGTTCCAGACGAGCTTGTCGGTGTCATTCAGCGGGCGGCCATGCACCTGGCACCAGTGCAAAATCTCCTCGTCCGTTCCACCCTCCAGCACGCGGGCTTTGAGATCGTCATAGTTCACATGCAAGAATCCGGTGCAGCTGCCGTCACTGCCTTTGCCCAGATTCGCATGCAAATCCTCCCATAGCTTGCCAGCGGCATGAAGACGAATCTTGCCCAGCATGCGCGGGAAGTATTTCAGACCGGCGGTTTCATCAAGAGGACTGCAAGGCAGCGTGGCGGGGTCAGGTTTGGCGGACATGACGGATGCGTCGCCGGTGCCGCGAATTTGTCAATCAGGCGCTGCTCGTCTGCAGCGACAGAAATGCTTCAAAACTTCCGCCATCCCCAGCCGAGCGCGAAGAGGGCTGCGCTCCAGGTGACAATGCAGATGCCCCACCACACGCCCCACAGCCCCCAGCCAAGCGTGAAGGCCAGGGTGTGAAACACCACCACGGGTGCGGCGAACTGCCGGTAGATACCCATCCACAGACCATAGGCAGGCTGTTTGATGCCCTGCATGGCAAAGACCGTGACAAACAGAATCGGGTAGGCCGCAAGTGTCAGCGATGAGCTGATCAAGTAGTCGCGACCATGCCCGATCACAATCGGATCCTGGCTGAACATCCGCATAGCTGGCTCACGCAACAGCCACACGAGCAGGCCGCCGATCAGCATCAGCCCCGCGCCGATTTTCACATTCGTCACCCAGGCCTCGCGCACGCGGAGTGGGAGTCCTGCACCATGATTCTGCCCTACGATGCTCAGCACCGCCGAATTCAGGCCGATGGCAGGCATGAGCACAATCTGCTCCACGCGTGTGGCTATGCCCGTGGCCGCCACAGCCTCTTTGCCGAAATGCTTCACGAACCATGTGATGACAAACACCCCCAGCGAGATGGTGAGCATGTTCAGCGCTGCCGGAACTGCCTGTCCTGCAATCCGCCGCAGCACCTCCAGATTGGGTTTGAAATCATCCCGCCGCAGATCCCTGCAATAGTCCGCCTTGCTGACATGAGACCACAGAAAAACTCCACCGCCCATCTGTACAAGCACCGTGGCCAGCGCGATGCCGGCCACGCCCAGTGCGGGCAACCCCGTCCAACCCCACATCAGCACCGGATTGAGCACAATGTTCGCCACGAAGCCGACGATGAGAAAATTCCGATACACCCAGGTGGTGCCCTGTGCAGACAGCACTGAGTTCAGGATCATCGGCAGCAAAAAGAACACCCCTCCGGCGAGGATCACGTGCATGTAATCCAGCACCGCGCTCAAATAACTGCCCTCAGCGCCGAGCAGCCGAAACAACCCCGGTGCCGCCAGCCAGCCCACGATGGAAAGAAGCACACCCGCCGTGGTGGCAAACACCAGCGACTGCGCAAACACCCTGCGTGCCTCCGCCGCATGCCCCGCTCCCAGCGCATTCGCCAGCAAGGCCGTGGTGCCCTGGCTGATGCCGCTGCCCATGGCAAACACAACGAAATACAGCGGAAACGACAGCGAAAGCGCCGCCAGCGAGTCTGTGCCCAGCCAGCCCGCGCACAGCGTGTCCACCACGTTGAACATCGTGTTGAAAAACATGCCGACACTCATCGGCAGCGCGATGCGCCAGATGAGCTGCGGAATGGGATCTGTGGTGAGAGACAATGCCTGCTTCATTGGCGCAATCCTAGCAGGATGCTTTGAATCTGCGCATGATGAATGCCCATGTGCGTACCCGCCATCGCTGCCCAGCCGAAAGCATCCAGTGGGCCGAACCACGGATGTGCAAACCTCACCTTGGTCTTCAAATCCGTCGCCTCGGTGATCGCAGCAAGAACATCATCACACGAACGCTCAAAGTCCGCCTCGACGGTTGCAGTCACCAAGGCACTCGGTTTGACCGCCGCCGTGCTCGCCTTTCCCGGCGGCACCTTCCCATGAGTGAGTGCGTGGATGACTCGAGCGAAGGCGATGTTGGTAATGCGCAGATGATCCAACGTCATCCACACCGACCAGTCACGGCTGCTGTCCTCTAGGCCGCGCAAACGAGCGATGAGCACCTGCTCACCACGCTGCGCTTCAGGGCATGAAGCCGCCAGCGCACGGATCGCCGCACGCTCCTGCTCAAACTTGGTCACAAAAGCCTCACGATTACCGCGAACGCGTGTCAGCCCGAACAACAGCCTGGCGACCCAGAGTTCGATGATGGGCAGACCGGCGCCCGGCGGGGCGAGTTGAGAATCAGTACTGGTGCTCATGCGAGCAAAATTGTGCATTACTTGCATTATGCAAGTCTTTTACTTTTGAAACGCAAGTATTTGGAATCATAGTCCCATATGCCCAAGGCCAAAGCATCCAAACGCCCGCTCAAGGCGCCACCGACATCCTCACGCCGCTCCCCCTGCCCTGTGTCATGTGCACTGGACCTGTTTGGCGACCGCTGGACGCTGCTCGTCATCCGCGATCTCATGCTAGGCCGCAGCCGCTTCAAAGACTTCGTCAGCTCCCCCGAAGGCATCCCCACCAACATCCTCAGCGACCGCCTCGAACGTCTTCTCGAAGCAGACATTATCCGCCAGATCCCCGCCTCTGACGGTGGCAAGCGCATGGCCTACGAACTCACTGAGAAAGGCGATTCCCTCCGGCCCGTCATGAAGTCCATCCGTGACTGGGGGCTGACATGGGAACCGGGAACGAAGGTCCTGTTGCAGCAAGCCTGACGAGTAGTTCTGTGGGGCCACTCCTTATGAATACTGATCTCATCACCTCCGCTGCCAAAGCCACTCTTGCGGGAGACATGCCCTTTCCCCAAATCGTCGCCCAGCTCATCGAGGCCGATGTAGAGTTCTACCACGTCGATTACCTCGCCCTGATGAAGACCTTCTACAGCGGCAACGGAGCCACCGTCGCCACCTCGATTCCCTATGAAAATCTGCCAACTGTCGCAGCTGATTTCGATGTTCAGGCACTGCGTGCTAACATCCTCGACAGTCAGCAAAACAACCAGCACTTCCGTGATTTCAGCATTCGTGCCATGCAGGCCGGGGTGCAGGGTTACTTCGCCTTCCTGCGCGGCCAGCGCGTCACCTACTTCGGCCGCCAGGGTGACCAGCATACCGAATGGTTTCCCGGAGCAAAGCCTTAAACCTCACGACTGAAAATGCCCAAAAAGGAAGCCAGACCTGCGAAGTCTGGCTTCTTGTATTTTTACACGCAGCTGGGTCAAGCCAGCTTCGCTTCCATCGTGATCGTCGCATTCAGCAACTTGGAAACAGGACACCCCGCCTTGGCTTTGCCAGCGAGGTCTTGGAAAGTAGCATCGTCGATGCCAGGGATGACAGCGGTGACATCGAGATGGCTGGCCGTGATGGCGAAGCCTCCGTCTTTCGGCTCCAGTGTGATGGTGGCACTGGTGTCAATCTTGTCGGGGGTAAATCCAGCACCTCCCAGAATCATGGAGAAAGCCATCGAGAAGCAGCCCGCATGGGCCGCACCGATGAGCTCTTCAGGATTTGTGCCCTGCTCGCCTTCGAATCGAGTCTTGAAAGAGTAGGGTTTGTCAGTGAGCGCACCGGAGCCGGTGCTGAGAGTACCGGTTCCTTCTTTGAGGGACCCCTGCCATTGTGCGGATGCTTTTTGTTTCATGATCGTGTGGATGAGAGTTTGCCGGGAAAACCCATTCTACGATTGGCGGTGAAATCAGGACTTCGAAATTCGTGAAACAATCACCTCTGAAGTCTTCCGATCAATTGAATACAGCACTCCGGCTTCACCGCGATCCCAGGCGAAGGCCTGGCCGTGGGCGCCGATCGGTATCGCGCTCTGCCAGAGCAACATGTCACCCTTGGCCGGGAGATCGAGCACATACAGCTCCTGCGCATCATGGCCGGTGATGAAGAGATGCCCAGCAGGACCAAAGCTGCCGCCTGAACTGCTGTTCTTGCCAAACTTAGCCACCGCTTCGCTCGGAAATTTCAGTTCTCCCTGCTTCTTCCACTGTGCATCAAACATCACGATCCGCGTCTTTGCAGGATCACCGGTCTTCGCATACTGCGCAAAGCAGGCGTACCAAAGTCCATCGCGCCTGTCCACCCAGGTGAGCGAGCCGTCGGCGTCCGTCAGGTCAATGGACTCCAAATGCTGCATCGTCTGTGGATCCCAAATCTCCACGGAGCTCGTCATCGGCATCTCGGGATAGTTCGAATGCGCGCAGTAGAGCTTCCCATCAAGCACGACTCCCGCGTTCAGATGCTTGATGCGCCCATCCTTTGCTTCTTTCCAGCCGCCAATGCGTTCACCATTGTCCCTGCGATATTTGCCAATGGCCGAGTTCGTGATCGCATAAAAATGCATATCATCCACTGCCACACCTTGATGCGCCTCCTCGGCCTTGAAGCGTTTCAGTTCCTGATGCCTCCATGCAGATTTCTTCGCGGGCTTGGGTTTGGGATTCAGCAGTTCCTGGATGCGCAGCTGTTCCTTTTTCAGCGCAGCCTCGGACACGGGCATGGGCGTGAGGTTTTCACTCACCAGCGGCTCGTCAGCTGGAATCGTGCGCCAGCGAAGATTTTTGAACCACACATCGGCGCCATGATCCTGCAGCCAGAGATGGCCGCCCCGCTTTGCCAGATCCGTGCCTCGATAGCTCACCAGTTTGACCGCATCCTTCCAACGAGGATCGGCATAGTCGAAATCCACCACTTTTTCTCCGTTCAACCAGTGCTGAATGACGCTGCCCTTGCAGATGACGCGTGCCTCATTCCACTGCTCAAAGGGCCGCACCACATCCTTGGTCGGGGCCATGCAGAAATACAACGCCCCGGCGCTCTGCCGTGGATTCTCGCCGTAGGGGCTGTTGGCGTTGTCGAGCAGCTGATACTCATACTGACCCGGCCGGTAATACACACCGCTGTTACAGCCCTTCGCCACTTTCCAGTCAAAGCGCAGCTCGAAATCATCCGGCACCTTCGTCTTTTCATAGGTCAATGACCCGCCCTTCTTTACACGGGCGATCACGCCGTTCACGACCGACCAGTTGCCATCATGCTTCCAGCCATCAAGGGTTTTGCCATCGAAGAGGGATTCGAAGCCGGGCTCCAGCGCGAGCGCGGAGCTTGTGAAGGCCAGGAGAAGGAGAATGTATTTCATGCGTGATTCAAAGTGCGGTTTACCTGCCCGCGGAAGCCATTCAAGCGCAGCGAGCCATCAGCCATGATGTCGAGCAGCGAGTAGCCGTTGTTTTCCATGCCGCTGCCTTCCACCATCGCAACGAGCGTGGTGTAGTGGATGCCAGCGATTTGCTGATAGTCGTTCTTGTGCGAGTGGCCCTGGAACACAGCGAGCACCTTGCCCGACTTCTCCAGCAGCGCACGCACCTCGGCGGCGTTGCGCACGGCATGCGCTTTGTCCATGTCGAGCCGTTGATGAGCGAAGACAACCACCGGACCGCCTGCCTTGGCCAGCGAAGCCTCCAGCCATGCCAGCTCCGCCCTGGGCAGGTTGGCATCCTGCCAGTTGAAATTCTTCCGTTCATACGGTGCGCCGTCTTCACGAAAGCAGGCGTCGAGAATCAAAAACGTCACCCCATTCTCTTCGAAGGCCGCATGCCCTCCCGTCGCTTTGGTGTGGATCGCAAACTCCTGCTTAGTCAATGTGCCCACGCAGTGGTTTCCCAGCACATAATACCTGGGCATCGTCAGCTTGGTGAAATGCGACTCCATCGTCTTCAACCATTCGATCTCCCGTTCCACCGAGTCCGCCTGATCGATGAAATCTCCCAGCTCGACCACCAATGCCGGCTTTTCGCGGTTCATGACCTCCACCGCCTCATCCAGCTTCGCCAGTGCCTCGCGGTAGAATCGCGTTTTCGTCGGCTCCTTGTCCGCGTAATGCAGGTCAGTCATCAAACCGGCACGCAGCAGTGGTTTCGCATCCGGTTCCGCAGCTATTATTTTGCTCGAGCCGAATCCAGCAAGCACGAGTGCGTGATGATGAAGAAAAGCGCGGCGTGAGAAAAGAGGATTCATGGATCAGGGATACAAATCGGGCGTCTGCCGGGTTTCTTCGGACAATTTCCAGCTCAAATCCTCCACCCAAGCGAGGTGGTTGAAGTTGCTGATGCCTGAGCGTTCGTTGGCCCGGCGAAAAGTGATCAATTCCGCTATAGCACTTTTGATCTCGTCTTTGGTCGCAATGGGAGTGGCGAGCGTGAGCAGTGCGGAGACGCGGGCGCAAAGCTGGGCATGCTGCAAACCGAGTTGGAGAAACTTCACTCGTGCTGTTGCTTCCGCATCATCTCCTGCTGTACGTGATGCCTGCTCCAGCAACGCCACGGCAGGCGCAAAACAATCCGGTGGATAAAGCACATGCGCGGCCTTGGCCCAGCTCCGCCAGCGCGAGGCCTGCAGCGTTTCCATCGTCTGATTGATCTTCTCGCGACTGCGGTTGGTATAGTCCTCCCAATACTCAAAATAGCTTTCCACCGCCTCCGAAGCAGCGCCGAATGCCGCATAGTATTCCGCCAGCACTTCCTCCGCCGAAGCCTCTGGCCGAACATGCAGGCGTGCCGCGGTGTAGAGATTCGGCCCCTGCGTGCCCCAGTGCCCGGTGAGCGAGTCATAATCAGTGGCGACCATGCCCTTCTCCACAGCGTGATGGAATTCATCGGCAAACTGATGTGCGAATATGAAGGGCATGCAGTATCCATCCAGCAGATGATTCGTGCGCATGAACAGCCGAGCCCCCGTGCTGCGCCAGTCCGCCCACTGCTGCTTCATCCATGCGTGTTCTTCTGCTGAGCGAGGAAACCAGCCAGCAGAGGGGCAGTAACCGATGAGGATGTTCGGATTGAGTTTGATGCCACTCGTCGGTGCCTGGAAGTAATTGAAGTAGGCGTAACCCACGACTGTGGCCCCCGCAGGAGCCTGCTGTTGAATGCCGAGCCAGAAGCGGGCATAGCGGTCCGAGACAAAACGCGAACCGGCCATCTTCGAAGTGGGCGGATAAAACTTCAGGTAATCGGCCGGCGTAGCGCCATCCAGCGCTCGGCATTTGTCGCAGGTGCAAAGGCCGAGAATGTCATTCTCACATGCATTGATGAATCCGGGTGTTGTGGCATTGGGAGGACGCTTCGCAGTCCAGCGCGCGACAATTTCATGCTGCAGTTCGGGATTGGAAACGCACATGGAAAAGCGCCCGTTTTTCTTGTTCGGTCCGCGTTTGCCACTCTCAAGCAGCTGAAACCACTCGGGATGTGCTTTGCCATCCTTCTCCCAACAATCGGTGAAAGCATGCCCATAGCTTACCGGATAACTCCTTCCCATTCGGTGCCGCCGGAGATAAACACTTTGGTCTTCGCTGAACTGCTTGAAAGCCGCTTTTGTAAATCCCAGCGCCGGATGCTCGCTCTCAAATCCCAGCCCGGCACGCAACCGCCGCTGGAACAGGCGCGGCGCGATGGTTTCATCGCACGTTTTGGCGATCACTGTTTTCGTCTTCGGCACATGCGTTCCCAGCTCTCCCGGCCACAGCCAGCGCACGCCCAAGTCGCGATCCAGCCATTTGTACACACCCCAAAGCGTGCCAGCGCGTGTATCAGGGTCCAAAGGATCTCCTCCGCCATCGTTGCCAGCAATGAACACAGCATCATTCTTCACACGCAGCACAAAAGCCTCCGCAGCAAGCTTCTCCACGTCAATCCCTGCCTCACTCACGGCCCGGCTATCACCAAGGTAGATGCGCTGATTCAAGTTAAGGTTGGCCTTGCTTTCCGTGTGAACCGCCAGTCGTATCCCTGTGGCCTTCTCCACATGACGAACCAACTCCTCGGTCGCGTACCGCACCACTCGTGTAGGATGATCTGCTGTGACGATGATCGCCCTTGCCCCGCCCTCGCTCACCAAAGTAATGTCGGCCCGGGCACAAAGCGAAAAGGCAACAACAAGGAGGGCATGGCAGCGCAGAAACATCGCGCTGATAACGCACAGATGCGGCGAATGCTTCAAGCTGCCGACAAAATGCCCTTCACGTGCTGCATCGACTTGCCAAAGCATTCATGCACATAAACCATGGCCTTCTTCACTTTGGCCAGAGCTGCAGGGTAGTCGGCATCGATGGAGAACAGCGTCTCGGCCATCTTGTCCGCCGGTGTCTCGTCCATTTCCAGCAGCCATTCACCCAGGCCGATGTCCTTGAACATCCAGCACTTCGGCGAGTGGAATTCGGAGTAGGTGTGAATGATCGGCGTGCCGTTGGCCAGCGCGATGATGGGTGAATGCGGCTCGTGGCAGACGATGGTGTGGGCGCGCGCAAAGATGGAGGCGGCCTCGTCGGCATTCCAGAAGTACTCCAGATTCACGACGTGCTTCTGAATCTCCAGCGGGAGCGGATCATGAATGAGGCGCTTGTTGTGCTCCATCTCCTTCTTCACCTCAGGGGCGATGAGTACTTTGTGCCCGGTCTTCTTGACCCACATCGTGACGAGCTCCCGATACTTTGCCGCACGGCGTTCATCATCGGCGATCTGCTCAGGGGTGGGATGCAGCGGGTTGAGCTTCGGGGTGCGGGTGTCATCCACACCAGGCAGCTTGGCCGTGTTAGTGCGCAGCTGCAGGGTGATGAACTTCCTCTCTTCCAGCCCGAGCTTCTTCATGGTCGCCAATCCGCGCACGTCATCGCGCACGTCGATGCCAAGGCACCCGTCCGGCCCGAACTCAAGCACGGGCGTCTTGATGCCTGCGTTCTTGAGGATGCTCAGCGTTTTGGTTTCACGCGTGTAGATGAACGAAGCCGCATTCAGCAAGGCGATGCGCTCATCAGCCCCTTTGCCCTCCACCATGCTGGCAAAATAAGACTGCCCAAACAGCCCGTAGGGCTTGCCTGCCTTCTGACAAAACTGCATGAAGCTGATGTCCTGGCCCATGCCGGAATTGCGAATGAAGAGATCGCAGCTTGTGATCGCCTGCCGAAGCGCCTCGTCCTTTTCGCTTTTGCCGGTGAGGCTACCCTGCATGATCTCCACCTTGGGAAAGCGGGTCTTGAGCATCGCGGTGACGCGCTCGTCCAGCTTCATCGCCCACAGCGCAACCTTCACCTCCGGCAGATGCTCTTCAATGACACGCAGCGTGCCTGGTGTGTGGCCGATGTCGCCAATGTTCACCGTGTCCCAAGCAGATTGAAGGACGATGTTTTTTGGCTTGCCGTTGGCAGCAAAAACAGAACTGCCGAGCGTGGCGGTGACGGAGGCAATAAAGTGACGGCGTGTATTCATGATGAGTCGAAAGTTAAAATTCCGGCGGACCATTGAGATGCTCGCACTTCTCCGGCAATCCGGGAATGAAATCGACCACCTGCTTCTGGGCGCGCAGCTTGTCCTGCAATGGGGCCAACGGTACATTCTGCACGGTGGCACCATCCTTCACCGCCAGCGCAGCGGCGATGCCTGCGGCGTGACCGGTGATCATCCACACGCTCTCCAGCCGCAGCGTGCAAAAGGCCACATGGGTGTAGCTCGCAGCGCCGGGCACCAGCAAGTTGGTGCATTCGGAGGCTTTCGGTATCAGCGCCCGATACGGAATCTGATAAGCGTAGCCCATGCGCCAGATGCGGCCTTCATTGACAAACTCGTTTTCATTCAAGGCCACACGCTGAACATGATGGCAGTCGATGAAATGGCTGCTCATGCCGATGCTGTCCGGCTTGCGGCGGTCTTCCTGCACATCCAGCTGCGTCACGACACATTCACCGCGCATCCGCCGTGCCTCGCGTACGTAGAGCTGATAAGGCAGGTGGCCGTTGTCAGTGAACTCATCCTTGTGCAGGCCCAGCGCCTTCATCTCCTCCTGCACGTTCGCAGGTACTGCTGCATCAGTGGCGATGAAATGCAGCAGACCGAGCGTGTAATCCATGTGGTTCTGGTAAATGCGGGCACGCTCTTCGTATGTGGCATTGGGCCAGTCAAATTGACCGCCAAAATGTCCCAGCGAGTAGACGGCGGACTGCTTGTTGTTCATCTCGAACTTGCCATTGCGACGTCCGTAAAGGTCAATGATGTCCGCAAGTTTTACCGGCTTCTTTTGCTGCGTCTGATCGCGGAGCCAGCTGGCCAGCAACGCGTAACGCTTCTCGTTGTAATGCTTCGGCGAGGGAATGGGCACCTGCAGCTTGGGATCCTTTGCCACCGTGAGGCGGAAATTGTAGTTCATTGGTGCCCGATGGGCATCGCCTTCATGCAAATCTTTGGCCCACGCACTGATGCCCGGGAGCAACGTTCCAATCTCATCCACCGTCCGGGCTTGGCGCGCTGTCTTGTCAAAACGGACCCCCGCAGCCTCTTCGCCATACTCCGCCTTTGACTCGCGACCGACAGCGAATTTGACTCCGGCACGCGCCATCAAATCGCCCTCATAACCCGCGTCGATGAAGACTTTCGCCTCCAACTTGGTGCCGTCCGTGAGGGTGATCTCGGTGATGCGCGCGCCGTCTTTGGCCACCTTGTCCACTGATGCACCGAAGCGCACTTCCACGCCCGCCTCACGCAGCATTTCGAGGTAGATTTTTTCGGCGATGCTGGACTCAAAGAAATACTCCGGACCACCGGTCTGGTAGTGTGCGCCCAGTCGGCGATAAAATTCATCCGCAAAACCGCCGATGGTCCATTTCAGCATGTGCTCACTCTCGGCAGTATTGATGCCACTCGTGCTCAAACCGCCAACGTGCTTCGTCGGCTCAATAAGCACCACCTTGCCCCCTTCACGTGCCGCCACGATGGATGCCGCGATGCCACAGGGCACTCCTCCATACACCACGATGTCCGCCGCGTTGAGGTGGGTGACGCAGATCAGGCAAGCAAAGAAAATTTTCTTCATGGTGGGTTTAGTTGTTAGCCTCGATGAGTTGCAGAGCATCCAGAATCACAAACCCTTCTGTGCCGGTATTACTGACAATGATGACTGTTTCAACACCGCCATCGAGCTGCACACTGCCGATGGTGCGAAACGCCTCTCCTGCGGCCAGCGGCAGCGTTTGATCGACAATAATATCAGTCTTGCGCCCGTTGTTTTGAATCGTCACCGGCACCTTTTTAGCACGAGTCTCATGCGGCGAATAAGCCATGCGCAGTTCGTAGCGCCCTGTCTTCGGTGCTTTGCAGCGAAAGATGGCGATGGACTGGCCATCGGCACGTTTGTCGTCGTGAAGATAGCCGGTGCCGATGTGTGGCTTGAAGCCGGAAGAGCGGCTCCATTGGCCCTTGAGTTCGGCCTGAGAGTCATCCAGCACAATGCCGGGAAGGGTTTTTGGATCAACATTCATCGCACCCTTCGCTTCGGGTGGAACATCCGGCAGAACGGGCAGTTCAAGCACCTGTTTCTGCGCCAGAAGCCGCTCACGCAGTGCGGCATACGGAAGTTTTTGCACCGCGATGCTTTGTTTTGCACTTAAAGCGGCGGCAATGCCTGCACTCTGGCCGAGAATCATCCACGTAGGCTCCACCCGGATCGAGGAGATGCCCACATGCGTGCAAGACAGCGCAACGGGCACCAACAGGTTGTCACATTCGGCAACCTTTGGCGTGATGGCGCGATAGGGAATGTGATACGGATAGCCATGCCGCCGACCCGCCATTCGCACCGGCATGATGGTCCCTTCATCCACGACCATGACCTTCGTCCCCACTCGCTGGCAATCGTGCGAATCGATTGGAAAGGATGAGACGATGATGGCATCGTCCTTCTTCGGCTCGTCCATGATGTCTTTCTGCGAAACGACATATTCGCCGATCATTCGCCGTCCTTCGCGCACGTAGAGCTGAGGTGACCAATGGCCATAAGCGGGGAATTCATCGCGGCAGAGGCCGATCTCCGCCATCTGCTGCCTCAGATGCTCCGGCACGACAGGATCGGTGCTGAGGAAATGATGCATCTCCAGCGTGTATTGCTTGTGCGCTTCCCAGATTTTCGCACGCATGCCTTCATCTGCCTCGCTCCAGCCGTTGCAGGCTCCCACGAGACCCATGGAGAACTGTTTGCCGATGCCGTTGTTTGCATCAAACTTGTTGCCCGGAAGCGGATAGAGGTCCCACAGCAGATGCGGTTGCTTTTCTTGCGCGAAGTAGCGCCGCACGACTTCAAAACGTACGGGGTCATATTGTGCAGGCTGTGGAAACGGCACGCGGTTTTCC
Organism: Prosthecobacter debontii; assembly: GCA_943371875.1. Classification (GTDB taxonomy): domain Bacteria; phylum Verrucomicrobiota; class Verrucomicrobiia; order Verrucomicrobiales; family Verrucomicrobiaceae; genus Prosthecobacter; species Prosthecobacter debontii_C. The sequence continues at coordinate 85,792 of CALRWM010000009.1, forward strand.
GGATCTTTGGTGACGCACAGACGGAAGCTGTAGACCATCACGTTCTTGTCGCCGGCCTCATCGGCACCAGCGTCAGTCGTCGTGATCAGAGGCAGCGGTTTGCCAGCGACATCGAGACCGGAGATTGGAAGCTTCGCCTTGGAATACTGCTTTCCGGCCAAAGGCTCGCCGAACTCCTGCCTGCTTTCGCGGCCAATCGTCCAGCTTACTCCGGCCGCAGCCATCAAATCTCCTTCATAGGTGCCATCCACGAACACCTTGGCGGCGAAGTCGCCGTCATTCGTTACCAGTTTAGTGATGTGTTTGCCTTCCTTTGCCACCGATTGCAAAACCCGCTTCGTCAGCACCTTCACGCCGGCTTCATTCAGCATCTGCTGCGTGATCTTGGCCGCTATATGAGGCTCGTAGGTCCAGGGTTTGTGATCTTTGTCACTTACGGTGTAAGGCAGTGCAACACTGCGCATCTGGTAGTCTTTTTCGATGCGCGCATGCCATTCCTCGAAGAGGCCGAGCACGGTGCTACGCACCGTTTGATTGGAGTCACTGAAGCACAGGCCGCCGGTGTTTACGCCGCCGACATGGGCGGTGGGCTCCAGCAGGATGACAGAGGTGCCCTCACGTGCTGCGGCGATGGCCGCGCAGAATCCGCCTGGGGTGGATCCATAGACAATGACATCCGCCTCCGTGGCGGCATGGGCTGAGAAACTGAGTGCAAATAGAAGCAAGACGAGGCGAGTCATGGTTCACATAAGAACACGCCGCTCTCATTTTGGACATCATTTTGTCCGCTCGATCACGGCGCGATGCGCAGTCTCCTGTAAAAAACGAGCGTCCGTCGAACCCAGTCCCTTGGGCATGAAGGTGTTGCCCACGGCGGTCTCGCCAAAGAGCACCTCGTACCAGACGCAGGCACCGAGGTATTCGCCCATCATGCTGGCGTGATGGCCGTCCATGCCGAGTGCGATTTTACCACCGTTTTTGGGCTTGGCCCAGCGCCAGCCGACGTGCAGTGAGTGTGTCTGATTCGGCAATTCCGGCTGTTTGGCGGCTTTGGGATTGAAGGTGGTGTCAGTTTGATAAGCCCAACTCGGATCGGTGTCCGCGAGATGAAAAGCGTCACCGGTCGGGATGATGCGGGCACCGAATTCTGCGGCGATTTTGTCATAGGCATCACGCAGGCCGGTGTACATCTCCTCTTGTGACTTGAGATCACCAGGCCTGGAGAAACGTGGATCGTCTTTGCGGTACTCCCAGGTTTCATGCACCAGCAGCTTTGCCTGTGGCGCATGCTTGGTGATGTAATCGCGCAACCAGCCTGCGTAGGGCTGATAGGTGTCGAAGTCGTGGCTCTTGATGCTGGCCTGCTGGATGGTGACGTAGTCCCACTTTTGCAATTCGAGGTTTTCCTTTAAACTGCGGCCGCTGGTGTAGAGACCCACCTTGTCCTTCGGGTCTGCTTCATGCTTCTGCGCTTTCTCGGCGTGCACCTGAAATGAGGCACCGCCGATGACGAGGGGCTGATGAACCAGCGTATGCCCGCCTGCCTTCGCCAGATCGCCGAGGTAATGCGTGGCATTGGCCGAGAAGCTGTTGCCAATGGTGAGCAGCTTCACCGTTTTGGCCTCGCCCGCGAAGGACGAGGCACAAAACAGCAGCGTGGCGATCAGAGCGAACGCTTTCATGCAGCCCGGTGATTAGTGGCAGCCGCAGCCTTCGCCACAACCTTTGGAGAACACTTCGGCTTCGGCAGGCACTTCACCGCGCTCGAGGCTTTTGCCGACGAAGCTTGTCACCACTTCGGCAATGCCGCGCAGCACGTCCTGGGCTTCGATGAAGCTGAGGATGGCGGTGTTCGCATCGCACTGGTCCTGCAGTTCCGTGAAGCGGGAAATTTCTTCTCCGCTGGGCTCTTCGCCGTTGTTCTGCTTCTGGTGCAGGGCGCGGCCGAGCGTGGCCATCTCGCGGTAGAGCGACACGGCTTCCTCATTGGCGAGGAAGGCTTCCGCTTTTTCGCGGGCATTTTTCACGTCGCTGTCGGCCACGAGGGTTTCGCACAGTTCGACGATTTTGGATTTGATTTGGGGGGATGCGTTCATGGGGGAGGCGAGATTATAGGGGAAACGCCTTTGAACAGGAAAAAGTCAGACTTTTTCACCATTCCCGCGCCGTGGCGAGGTTCCGTTTGAAGCCCTCGCGCACCAGCGAGAGGTCGGAATCCATGGCAATCCAGGTGAAGCCCAAGGCTTTGAGCTTCTCCTTGTCATCGGCATGCCTCACAAGGATGCCACAGCCTTTGCAGTGGTCTTTGGCGGCTTTGACGATGCTGTTGACGCAGTCGTCGTAGCTGCGGGGTGACTGCTGTGCCTTGAGATCGAAGGACAAATCGGCAGGACCGATGAAGAGCGCATCGATGCCCTCCACGGCGGCGATTTGATCGGCATTCGCCACCGCCTCGGCGGTTTCGATCTGGGCGAGGATGATCGGTTTGGGCATGGCGCCGTCTGGCAGACGCATGCCATAACCATAGGCACGCACGGTGCGTGACACGCCGCGATGGCCCTGCGGGGGATAATAGGCCGCATCCACACAATGCCGCGCCTCCGCGACTGTGTTTACATGCGGCACCATGATGCCCTGCGCGCCCCAGTCGAGCACGCGAGCTATCAGATCTGGATGAGGAGCGCTCACACGCACGATGGCAAGGGTGTCGCTGCCCCGCAGAGCGCGCAGTTGATCTGGCAGCGCGGCTTCGGATTCACAGCCGTGTTCCAAGTCGATCAAAACCCAGTCGAAGCCGCACTCGGCGGCGAGTTCAGTGACCGCAGGTGAGCCGATGGAAAGAAAGGTGCCGATGTGAGTTTTCATGGTCGAAGAATGTCGATGCTGCTGGAGTTGCGCAAGCCCTGCAAGGCGAGGTCGAGACGTGAATGGGTGAACTCGCGCAGCGACTGGCCGGAGGTGCCGGACGAGATGAGGAAAAAGCCATCGTCACGGTCAAAATAGCCCGCACCCACGCGGATCACGGCTTTGACGATCATGTTGCGCAGCAGATGCAGCCAGAAGCGGCGCATATGTTCTGCAGGCAGGACACGGGTGCTTTGATAACCCTCAAAGGCCCGGCGCAGAAACGCATCATCATGAAAGCAGGCGAGGAGCGAGAGATCGTCCATGGGATCGCCGCTGATGGCGTCGTCAAAGTCGATGAAGGCCGAGATCTCGCTTTCGCTGCCGAGGATGTTCCAGAGGGCGAGGTCCTTGTGAACGAAGCAGCCGGTGTCGAGTAGGAGAAGTGACTGATGACTTTCGATCTCGGCGAGGATTTCATCGCTCTTAGATCGCGTGAAGAAGCCGCGGGTGACGAGGAAGGCCAGGTGTTGATCGAGGCGAAGATGGAAGTAGTCGGCGTAGGTGGCGTGATAGCCACACATCGATTCATCCAGGATTCCAAAGCCCGGCAGCTTGATCGTCTGCCACTTCGCCACCGCCTCGCCGATGCCGAAGGAGATGCTTGGCACATCGAGACGACCCTGCTTGAACCAGTGATTGAGATCAGGGTCAAAGATTCGCTCCAAGGCCTGCCAGGCGAAGGGGACACGGGAGCGCGAAGCATCGCAGGCATAAACCCGCGGCGTCATCACTCCGGCGTCACGAACACTCCCCAGCAAGGCTGACTCCACGGCAAGCTGGCCGTCCTTTTCAGGACCGTTTTCGACACGCATGAACATCGCTTGTCCGGCCACCCTGGCATTCCAGGTGAGGTGATTGCCCTGACCGATTCCTGTGCTCAGTTCAACGACCTGCGTGACGAAGTGCCGCCGCAAAGCCTCGCCAAGCTGCTGCTCGATTTCGGCATCCGCCGCGCCGCGCGTCTGCGTGCCGTGAAACGCCGCAGGGCGGTCGCATTTCCAGTAATAGATGTCGCGTCGGCTCATGGTCAGGCATCCGGTGTGCGGCGCTTCCACCATGCGGCCATGAGGCCGCCGACGATGTTTTGCATCACACCGCTGAAGACGGCGGCGGCGGCAGCGAGCGGCATCATGGGAAAATGCTCACGAGCGAGCGCGGCCGCCATGCCGCCGTTTTGCATGCCCACCTCGATGCTCACCGTGCGAGCCACAGATTCGGGATACCGCAGCACTTTGGGGATGAGGTAGCCGACCACAAAGCCAATGACGTGGAGCAGAAATGCAGCGAGAGCCAGACGGCCAAAGTGTGAGGCAACGGCGTCAGCACTGGCGGCCACGATGCCTCCGCTCACCAGCGTGAAGGCAAGGACGGCGACGGTGGGACCGCAAGCACCAATTCGATCGGCAGTGCGCGGGAGTTTCCAGCGAATGAGCACCCCCAATACGACTGGAGCAACCGTGAGCTGCAGTGCTGACAGGCACAGGCCCCAGGCATCCACCGGCACAAATTTTCCAGCCAGCGTACTGGTCCACATGGGGGTGAAAAAGAAGGCAAGCAGGGTGGAAGCGAGTGTGAGAACCACCGAGAGAGCCACGTTTGCGCGGGCAAGGTAGCTGATCATGTTGGATGCCATGCCGCCGGGGCAGCTCGAAACAAGGATGATGCCCACCGCGAGTCCGGCCTCAAGATTCAGCAGCGTGGCCACCAGCCAGCCGGTGAGCGGCATGATGGTGTACTGCGCGAGGAATCCCAGCGCCACGCTGCCGGGCATGCGTGCGATGGCCTTGAAGTCACCCAGGCTCAACGTGAGCCCCATGCCGAGCATGGAGGCCGCGAGCGACCAGAAGATCCACGGCTTGTCGAACCACAGCATGGTCTGTGGAAAGAAGAACGCGAGTGTCGCGAGGCTGACAAGCCACACGGGATAGAGATTGTTAAACCAGTTGAGAAAGCGGGTCATGTGCGGTGATACCAAGAGGATGTGGTGTTGATCAAGGATGGATTTCGCGCAGGGCCACCCCAGTGCCGCTGATCAGCAGCACCAGTTTTTTGAAGTGCAGTTGTTCACCCGCCTTTACCTCTTTGCGATAAAGGCTCACGCGATTGATCTCTCCGGGGAAAAGCTGCACCTCGGGTGCATCCATCTTCGTGAAACCCGCGCTGGCGAGTGCTGCTTCCTGGCTCGCAGCCTGTGGCCGAGACGAAGGTGTGAGTGCGTAAAGCGTGCCCGGCTTGGTGACCTCGACGTCAACCTTCTCGATGCCTGTGCGCAGGAATGGCAGGCCGCTGATCTGCTCAAACAAGGCTTCAATCACGTAGTCGCGATCCGTGAAGAGTTTTACTCCCGCCTTCATCACCGCAGCTTCCTCCGGCGGTGGCGCAGGCCAGACGATGCGCTTTTGCCCAGCCTGTGGCTCGAACTGTACCACGTCTTCGAGTTTGCCGAACATGATGCGCTCCTTGCGGCTCGCGTCCTTGTCTCCCTGTGTCACGACGAGCCAGATCACCCCGTCGTGTTCGTGGAAGGTGGGATATTGGAAGGACTGCGGCGTCTCGAAGCGGTATTTGCGCTCCCACGTTTTGCCATCGTGCGAGACGTCCACATTGAAGACGCTGCGGCCCACACCTTGGATGCGCGTGGACTCCTGCCAGCCGAGGTAATAGGCGCCGCCGAACTTGTCGAAGGTGGGTTTCGAGTTCGCACCATTCGGCACGATGGGCAGCGGCTTGCCCACGCTCCATGTTTTGCCATCGGCGCTGGTCGAGAAATGGTAGTTTCCTTTGTCGTTGCGGCAGATGGCCATCCAGGTGCCGTCGGGCAGACGATTCACGGCTGATTCGCTCAAGGCCTCAGACTGCGGCTCGTTGAAGTGGCCGAGAACTTCGAATGTGGCGAGATCCTCGTGCACCCGCGCCAGCGCGTTCTGTTTGCCACTAAAATTGTTCAAGGCGACGTAGGTTTTGCCGTCGAACTGCTTGAACGAATCAAAGATGAAGAACGAAGAGTCCAAGGCCTGCTTGGCAAAGCCCTGCACCGCTGCATCGGCATGAAAATACTGGGGCTGGAAGTCAAAGGTGCCCGCCGCTGTCTTCAGCTTTGCCTTGTGGATCGAGGCTGCGAAATCACCGGATTTTAAATAAAAGTCGCGATACCACATTTGTGACTGCCGCTTTCCTGGATCTTCGCTGGTGAAGTAGCAACGCAGGGTGTTCGCATCCTTCTGCAGGATGCGAGGCACAAAGCATGCTCCCACCGGCAGGGTCTCATTTTCAAAGCGTTGCTCGCCCTTGGCAAAGTCGATCACCTTTTCCAGTGCGAGCGTCTTGAGGTTTACGATGGAAAGCGTCGCGTAAATTTCCGGCCAACCAGCGCTCTCCCCTGCCCTCACGTCATTCGCTTCAGTGACGATGTAGGCGCGTTCGCCAACACATACAAACTCCGCATCATGCGCACCTTTCACGCGCGACGAGGAGGTGTTGACGAGCCGCTGCATGACGATGTCGCCTGCGAGCGCCGGGTCCCAGTTGGCGGGGAGGAGCGAAGGCTTGTGTAGCTTGTTGATCGACTGCTTCAGCACCACCGAACCTGACACGTTTTTCCCTGCGAGCACGTCTTCCTCTTTGAACTTCGCCAGCAAGATCTCGCCATCGCCTTGGCGGTCGCGGTCGTAGGTGATCCAGATGAGGCCGTCCTTGTCCTGCACGCCGTCGGGGTAGGAGACGCCGGAACGCTCGTCCAACAGGAGGCCTTCGTTCCATTTTTGGCCATCGTTGGTAGAGAGTTGGGCGTAAAGATGGCTGCGGCCCTTAAACTTGTAGTGATTGATGAGCAGCAGATTGCCGGAGGCAAGACGACGGATGAAGAACCGGGAGCCTGGATTGGAGATGCGGGTAGCTTTCGGCTCCGCCCAAGTGCGGCCTTTGTCAGATGAGTGGCTTTCCCAGAGGAAGCCGCTGCCTGTGCGGCTGAGGAGCCAGAGACGACCGTCCTTGAGTTCGGTGATCATGCATTCGAGTGCCCATTTGGGCATGCTGAGCGCGCCGTGGAGTTTCCATGTCTTTCCTTCGTCGTTCGAGATGCCCACGCCTTGGAGTTGATCTGCGAAGGGGAACCATGCGTGGATCGGCTCGGTGGCATGTGTGACTGGCATAATCCACTCACCGTTGGAAAGCACAGTGGGTTTGTTCATGCGGAAGGCGTAGGGGCCTTCGTAACCCACGCGGAACTCGGGGCCAAAGACCGGCGGTGTGGCATCGGGGTCGTCACAGATGCGGGCATGGACGTCGTGCACGGCGGTGTCTTGATTGCCACGATTGAAGATGTACCAGAGTCGGCCCTTGGGATCGATCCAGAGGGTGGGATCAAAGCAACGCGTGCCGCCCTTTGGCTCTGCCATGACCTGGGGCTGCGTGAAGGTCTTCGCCTGATCATTGCTGTAGCAAAGCAGGACGATGTTCTCTGGGGACGGCTCCCTGGGACCACCGGTGAACCAGGATGAAAACACGCGGCCTTTGGCGGTGCGTTCCAGTCCGGGAATGCCCTGCCAGGTTTGGCGGCGTTCGGCGAAAGGCTCAGCGGCACACGCCCATGTGGCGACGAGGAAGAGAAGAAAGCAGAGCTGACGGAGAATCATTGGCTTATCAAACGTGAAGCGCGCTGGCATTTCGCGGTGGAATCGGTCGATGGAGTGTTATGATACCACTCCCGTTTGTTTCGCAGCCGAACCTGCTTGAAGTGTGTCCTTATCCGCCGCAGCCTGATTTCATCTCCCATCGAATCCCCTTTATGCCCTCCTCTGATATCCGCGCCCTCGAACCCAAGGCTCTCTGGAACTGTTTTGCCGATCTCAACGCCGTGCCGCGCCCTTCCAAACGCGAGGAGCGGGTGGTGGGATTCGTTTTGGGATTCGCCACACGCCATGGCCTAGCGGCACAGCTGGACAGCGCTGGTAATGTGATCATTAAAAAACCGGCGTCGGCAGACCGGCTCGGCCACGCACCCGTCATCATGCAGGCGCATCTGGACATGGTGCATAAAGCTGCTGACGGACTGAATTTTGATTTTGACCGGCAGGGTATCGAGATGTGGGTGGATGGTGACTGGGTGAGGGCACGCGGGACGACGCTGGGCGCTGACAATGGACTTGGTGTGGCTGCGATTTTGGCGGTGCTGGCTTCGACTGATATGTCTCATCCTCCGATCGAAGCGCTTTTCACGCTGGATGAGGAGCAGGGCATGGGCGGTGCGCTGGGGCTGCAACCGGGACTGCTGACGGGCAAGACGATGCTGAACCTGGACTCTGAAGAAGATGACACTTTTACCATTGGCTGCGCAGGCGGTATTGATACGGTGGGCACGTTCCTATACACCGAGGTGGCGCATGACTCTGCAGCGCCGGTGGCTGCCATCCAGATCACCGGCCTGCGCGGCGGGCATTCTGGCCTGCAGATTCACGAAGGGCGTGCGAACGCGATCAAGCTGATGGCGCGCCTGCTTTACGCGTGCGGTGAGGATGTGGTGGCGCTCTCGACAATGCGTGGGGGTAGCGCACGGAATGCGATACCTGCGCAGTGCGTGGCGCAGGTGGTGATTTTGGACGAGGCACGTTTTGCGGAAAGTTTTGAGCGTGAAGCTGCCGGCATTCGGGAAGAGTTTCGCCTGATCGAACCGGGGCTGAGCATCGGCTCAACACGCGCCGAGGTGGATGGCGGTAAGGTGGGAATCATGGGCGGGGAACATCAGAAGTCTTTCGTGCTGGCGATGCAGGCGGTGGTGAATGGAGTTTATCGCATGAGTCCGGTGGTGCCGGGATTGGTGGAGGCGTCTTCCAATTTTTCCACCATCGCGCTCGGCAATGGCAAGGCGGAGTGGGGCAGCCTTCTGCGGAGCTCGGTGGAATCGAGCAAGGCGGATGTGGCGCGTGCCTTCCAGGCGCCGTTTGAACTCATCGGTGCGGAGGTTCGCTCAGGTGATCCGTATCCGGGCTGGAGTCCGAGCGCTGAGTCGGCCATCCTTGATAAGATGAAGAAGCTCTACCGCGAGCTTTTTGGCCATGAGGTCCAGGTGGGTGCATGCCATGCGGGACTGGAGTGCGGTGTCATCTCCATGGCGTATCCGGGGCTAGATATGATCTCCTTTGGGCCAAATATTCATGAGGCGCATTCTGAAAAAGAATGCGCCAGCATCTCCTCCACGCAGAAGTTCTGGAAGCTGCTCACGGCGACGCTGGCAGATCTATAACTTCGGGCACCGTCCCACCTCGGGGCTCTGAGGTTGTCTTTACTTCTGCCTTTTAACACCATGCCCGTCACCACAGCGCCCACGCTCAAAGACATCGCCCGTGCGACTGGTTTTTCTTTGATGACTGTGTCCCGGGTGCTCCGCGGAGCGCCGAAGGTTTCCGCCGAAAAGCGTGAGCTGGTTCTCAAGGAAGCGAAGCGGCTGAACTACCAGCCCGACCCGCATCTGGCACGCATGATGCAGGTGGTGAGGGGCAAGAAGCAGCAGCGTGTGCGGGCGGTGATCGCGGTGATCCGTGAGGATGTGCCGCAGGATGGTTTGCTGGGCCCTTCGTACCAATACGTGCTGATCGATGACATCCGCAGCCGTGCGCATGGGCATGGATATGCGGTGGAGGAGTTCTGGCTGGGCAAGGACGGGCTCACGCCCAAGAGGCTGCAGAAGATCCTGCATGCACGCGGGATTGAGGGCGTGATCGTATCGCCGCAGAGCATGGAACTGCCATGCAGCAAGATGGACTTCTCACCCTTTGCCGCCGTGACTTTTGGCAATGCGATGAGCAGCCCGGCGCTGCACATGTGCGCGGGAAACATGACACTGGGGATTCACATGGCGGCGGATCAACTCAGTGCGCGAGGTTACAAACGCATCGGCGTGGCGGTGACCAAGTGGATCGTGAACCGCTCACAGTTTGGCTACAGCGGCGGCTTGTTTCACTGGCAGCAGAGCCTGCCACCTGCGGACCGGGTGCCACTGCTGCTGTTTCCGAGCAATGACATCAGCAAAGGGTTCGACGCTTTTGCCAAATGGATGCGTGAATACGAGCCGGATGCGCTGATCACCTTCGACACGCATGTGCCCAGCTGGCTGCGGAGGCTCGGCCTGCGCGTACCGCAGGACATCGGCTTTGTGGCACATGACTGGACGCCCAAGATGCAGGAGTTTGCGGGCATCTACCAGCAGCGTGAACACCTGGCGGCAGCAGCGGTCGATTTGATCGTCACGCAGCTTTCGCAGCACGAGCATGGAGTACCCGCAGTGCCGCGCCAGATCATGATCCCGCCCAAATGGGTGGACGGTCCGAGCATACGGCCATTGCAGTGATTTAAACGCGCTGCCCCATCGCCTTCAGCTTGGCCTCGCCCTCGCTCCAGGGAACTTCGTGCGGCATGCGTTTGGAGATCGCCGCGAGAGCGGCAATGACGCCTGCGCCTTCACCCATGCCAACGGCATTGCCCGTGACGCGATAACTTGCATGGGCGATGAAATCCCCGCTGATGCAGCGACCGGCCATCATGAGGCCATCGACCTCTTTCGCGATCAAGGCGCGCAACGGGATGTCGTAGGGCTTGACCTTGATGCCGGTGGAATGGATCGCCGCTTTTTGGTTAAAATCCGCGGTGGTGGCATGAATGTCCACGCCGAAGGTGGCACGCACCACGGCGTCATCGTAGCGTGCGCCCTTGATGAGATCTTCCTTGTTCACGACGTAGCGGCCGACGATGCGGCGGCCGTCGCGCACGCCGATCTGTTCGGCGGTGGCGACGATCTGGATGCCCTCCCATGGTCCACCGAGGCTGCGGAGGCCATTGACCATGAGGTTCATTTCCGCACGAGCGCGCACGGTGGCGGCGGTGATTTCAGCGGCGTCCCAAGGCTTGATGCCGAACTCTTGATTCATCATCGCGAAGACGAGATTTCCGCTGACATGCCAGAGGGTGGCACCGGCGTAGGATGGGAAATGGCCGGTGCTGACGATGGCGTCCTTGATGCGCTTTTTCTTTTCACCGTCCGTGTTCTCGCCGGGCTTTGGCTGGCCGAAGCGGACGAACTCGCGCAGCTTTTCGACATCTTTCACGACGAGCAATGCATTGAGCGAAAGCGGCTGGCAGGGGCACTCGGCGGCTTCGCCGATTTCAAATGCGCAGCCTGCTTGGAAGCCGAGATCACCATCTCCGGTGGTATCGATGAAGACTGGGGCTTTCCATGCCTGACGGCCAGATTTGGATTCGGTGACGATGGTGGTGAGGCGCTTCCCTTCACGAAACGCCGCACACACTTTGGTGTGATATTGGAATTTCACGCCTGCTTCCATGCAGAGCTCTTCGAGCAGGAGCTTCAGTGCTTCAGGGTCGTAGCAGAAGCGGCTGGTGCTGGTGGAATTCGCACGTGCGCCGCGTGCATCGAGCTTGTCACGCAGTTCCTTGGCGAAACCGGGCTTGTTGAAGTCGAGGAAATAGCCGAGCAGGCCCGCCGTCCAGATGCCGCCGAGGCAGCCGCGCCATTCAAACAAGCGCACCTTTGCGCCTGCGCGTGCGGCGGTGATGGCTGCTGTGACGCCTGCGGGTCCGGCACCGCATACGATTACGTCGGCGTCATTGGCGAGCGGGATTTCGTGGGCGGGTTCGGCAAACATGCCTGCCTTCGCAACAGGGGTGTCAGCCGCAGTGAGGGGGCTCTGGCTGACCGCGCCACCGGCGAGTGCTGCGCGGAGAAAATGACGGCGGGAAACGGGGGCGGGTTTCATGGGGCACTATCACGAAGGAGCGGGCCATGAGCTATCAAAGACTTGCTACCTGCGTCTTGCCTCACTTGAGCGCTTCATAAGCCGTCAGTGTCGGTTCGATGGCTTTCAGCGCCGTGGCCCAAAATTCTGGCTGGGTGATGTCTTCGCCGAGGCTTTGCTTCACCACTTCCTCGCAGGTCGCGCTGCCAGTCATGGAGAGGAAGGCTTCGTAGCGTGGGAGGAAGGCCGCGCCTTCAGCTTTGAAGCGCGCGAACAAGGCCTGGCTCAGCAGGTAGCCGAAGACGTAGGGGAAGTTGTAGAAGGAAACGCCGGTGATGAAGAAATGCATCTTGTAGGCCCAGAACATCGGGTCGGTGCCGTCATCGAGCAGAGTGTCACCGTAGAGCTTGCGTTGCGCATCGGTCATCAGTGCGCTGAGGCGGCTCACGCTCAGCTCACCGCTGGCACGCTCCGTGTAGAAGGCCTTCTCGAACTCGTAGCGCATCGGGATGTTGACGAGATAGGCGTGCGCACGCAGCATTTCCTGATCAAGCAGGTAGGCCTTCGTGGCCTCGGTGATGCCAGGATTGGTCATGAGGCCGTCGAGCAGGATCATCTCGCCGAAGTTCGACGCCGTTTCCGCGAGGGTCATCGGGTAGTTTGCCGCAAACGAACGTGCGGGGCGCAGCACGCAGGAATGCCAGGCGTGGCCGACTTCATGCGCGAGCGTGACCATGTCATGCACGGTGCGGTGGAAGGTCATGTACACGCGCTCCTCGTGCTTGAGCTGCGATCCGGTGCAGAACGCACCGGGGCGCTTGCCGGCACGCGGCTGGGCTTCGATCCAGCGTTGCGCGAGCATCTCGCGGAAATATTCGCCCAGTTTTGGATAGGCAGAGCTGAAGGCATGATCCACGGTGGAGCAGGCTTCGTCCCAAGTGAGTTCCTTTTCACCCGGTGCGGCGATCTGCGGTGCTTCGAGGTCGAAGTAATGCAACGCGGAGGTGCCTTGCAGCTTCGCGGCTTTTCGCAACGCACGACGTGGCAGATCAATGTGCGTGTGGATGGCCTCCAGCATCGCATCGAGCGACTTGCGGCTCATCGCGCCATCAAACAATGGGGTGTCGAGGAAGTGCGGCAGACCACGACGTCCATAAAGGCTGAGGCGGGTACCGGCGATGCCGTTCAATCCGGCGGCGAGTGTCACGGCATGATCATTCCATGGCTTCTGCCCGTCATTGAAGGAGGCTTCGCGTAGTTTGCGGTCGGGTTCGGACATCAGCGCACGCCGCCGCGACATCGGCACGATTTCCTTGTGCCCATCTGGGAATGTCATCTCGAATTCCATCTTGCCGGTGAGCGTGTCGTAGAGACGGCCCCAGGCATGGAGACCGTTCACATTGAGATCGGCAGCCAGAGCTTCCATCTCCGACTTCATCTGGTGCTGGCCTTCGTGGCGCATGCGCTTCACGGCGTGCTCGGCATTTTTCAATGAGGGATCGGCAAGCAGCGTGGTGAATGCGTCATCGCTCAAAGCGGCAAGCGCTGCACGCAGCGAGGCCATGAGCTTGGTGCTTTCGGCTTCGAGCGTGGAGATCCATGCTTCGTCGGCTTTTACTGCTTCGTCGTTTGCGTCATCTGCGGAGAGACAGCCGAGATAGGCTGAGAGATGGCCGAGGCGATCGCTCAGCGACTCCAGGGCATTGATGACGCGGGCGATTTCCGTGGTGTCAGTGCCGAGAGCGGCGGCTTGTGTTTTGAGGGCCTCTACATCGCTGACGAGAGCGGTTTTGAAATCGGTGTAGTCGGGCTTGCCGAAGCCTGGGAACCAGGATTCGAGGGACCAGCGGTCGGGATGGGTGGTGGCAGAGTGGGACATAAAAAATTAGCGGCTGACGCGGCCTCCGCTGTCGCCTTGCATGAGGGTTTCGATTTCGGCGCGGGTGCTGTAGTTGTAGTCGCCCTCGATGGAGTGGGCGAGGCAGCCGGCGGCTGTGGCGAAGGCGATGGTGTCGGGAAGCGTGAAGTGCTGAAGGAATGAAAAGATGAGACCGGCGGTGAAGGCGTCCCCGGCGCCGAGGCGGTCGATGATCTGGGTGATCGTGTAGCGCGGAGCGGTGTGCAGTGTGTCCGTCGCAGCCTCATAGAGCGCACCGCTGAAGCACTGAGCGGCGGAGGTGCTGCCATCCCGCAGAGTGAAGGCGGCATGGGTGAGGTTGGGAAACTGGATGATGATCTGCTTTGCCAATGTGTGCAGATCATCGCTGTGCTCGATGCCGAGCATGGCGGTGGCATCGCTGATGCCGCCGACGAAGATCTGAACGAAAGGCAGGAGCGATTTCATCGTGCGCGTGGCGAGATCACGGGCGGTGATTGGCGGCTCCCACTGCCAGAGTTTGGTGCGGTAGTTCATGTCGCACACGATTTTGATCTGACGACGCGCAGCTTCCTGCACAGCGACGAGGGCCACCTCGGCGGCGTTGCGTGAGATCGCGGGCGTGATGCCGGAGATCACGAACCATTCGCAGCCGGAGAAGATGGCGTCCCAGTCATAGGCGGAGGCGGGTGTGATGGCCACAGCGGAGCCTTCGCGGTCATAGATGACGTTGCCGCCGCGTTGATTGGCGCCGTGCTCAAGGAAGTAGGTTCCCAGGCGACCTTCATGCGTGCGCAGGATGTGTTCAGTCTCGACACCGAGGCTGCGCAGATCGGCGATGCAAGCATCCGCGATGGCATTTTTGGGCAGGGCGGTGGCAAAGGCGGCATCAATGCCGAGGTAGGCCAGCGAAGCGGCGATGCTGGCCTCTGCTCCGGCAAAGCTGGCATTCAGGCTGCCCGGCATGGCCTGCTGAAAACGTGCGAAGCCCGGCGTGGCGAGACGCAGCATGACTTCGCCAAAAGTGACGACGCGGCTCATGGGCGGACTTGCTTGACGATGTCCGTGGCCTCACGCGCCAGCGCGGTGATCACATCCCACCCGCCTCTTGCCACAATTTCCTTCGGTGCCAGCCATGAACCACCGAGAGCGAGCACGGCTGGCTCACGCAGGTAATGCGCGGCATTCCCCGCACCCACGCCACCCAGGGGAATGAACTGCACCCCGAGATGCATGAACGGCGCCATGATGCTGCGCAGGAAGATCAAACCACCGCTCGGCTCTGAAGGGAAAAATTTCAGCACACGGCATCCGGCTTCGATGGCGATCTCAATGTCTGTGGGGGTACAAACACCGGGCGCGAACGGCAGGCCGATGCGAATCGCCTCGGCAACCACGCGTGGATTCATACCGGGAGCCACGCCAAAGCTTGCGCCAGCCTCCTTGGCCTCGTTTGCCTGCTTCGGTGTGAGGATGGTGCCCACGCCGACGGTCATCTCCGGCACTTCAGCGCGGATGTGCCGCAAAGATTCAAGTGCCGCATCGGTGCGCAGTGTGAGTTCGATGCCATTCACGCCGCCCGCGAGTAAAGCCCGAGCCAGCGGCACGGCATCCTCCACACGGTCGATCATCAAAACGGCAATCACGCCGGTCTGGCGGAGTTGAAGGCGCAAGTTGTCGGGAAAAGCGGTACTCATGGCTGGAAGCAGGAGGGGATGCGTGTTTTTGCAACTGACATGTACACTTAGCGGAAGGCCAATTGTGTCTGGCAGGTGCTACGAGGAGAGGGAGAATGGCACTTCTCCTGCTTTACACTATACCCACCCGCCATGACCCCAGCCCCTTCCGACACGAGCATCCCCACGCTCGGCCCCTGTTTGATTCATTCGCCCCTGCACCGGATCGGCGGAGTGGAGGCCCCCTACAAAACGGACGAGGTGGACCGCATTCTGTACCACAGCCATCTGCTCGAAGACGGGCGTGATGTGTCAAAGCCGAGCTACGAAGAGGCGGGGCCACGGGAGATGATCTACTTTGACCCGGCCAAGACCACGGTCGGCATTGTGACCTGCGGCGGTCTCTGCCCGGGGTTAAACGACATCATCCGTGGCATCGTGAACCGCTGCCATCAGCAGTATGGAGTCGCGCGCGTTTATGGCTTCCGCTATGGCTATGAGGGGCTGGTGCAGCGTTTCGGCCACACCCCCCTGTTGCTGAAACCTTCGTCCGTGGAGCAGGCACACCATTTTGGCGGCACCCTGCTGGGCAGCTCGCGCGGCAAGCAGGACATCGGCGAGATGGTTGACACGCTGGAGGACATGAAGGTCGATATTCTTTTTGTGATCGGTGGTGATGGTACGCTGCGTGGTGCGGCTCAGATCGTGAAGGAAATCGAACGACGCGGATTGAAAAAGGCAGTCGTCGGCATTCCCAAGACCATCGACAATGACATCAGTTTCCTCGACAAGAGCTTCGGCTTTGAAACCGCATTCGATGCCGCCGTGCAAGCGGTGAAGTGCGCCTATGTCGAGGCCACCGGCGCGGTGAATGGAGTCGGCTTGGTCAAGCTCATGGGGCGTGATTCCGGCTTCATCGCGTGCTATGCCGCCCTGGCGGGCAGCAACGTGGATTTTGTGCTGATACCGGAGGTTCATTTTGAACTGGACGGCGACGGCGGCTTTTTGGAGTTTTTGCGACAGCGGCTGATCAAGCGCGGCAGCGCTGTGATCGTGGTGGCGGAGGGCGCGGGGCAGCACCTCATGCAAACCGGCGATGACACCGATGCGAGCGGCAACAAGCGCTACGGAGACATCGGCCCCTTTTTGAAGGATCGCATCAATGCCTTCTTCAAAGAGCGCAAGACCGAGGTGAACCTCAAATACATCGATCCGAGCTATATTGTGCGCAGCGTCCCGGCCAACGCTCAGGACAACGTGTACTGCTCACGCCTGGCCCAAAACGCGGTGCATGCCGCGATGGCGGGCAAGACCAACATGCTGGTGGGCCGCTGGCACAACTCCTTCGTGCATCTGCCGCTGGAACTCGTCATTCATGGCCGCCGCAAGGTTGATCCCACGCAGGAGCTGTGGCACAGCGTGCTGGAATGCACCGGACAGCCGATGGTGATGAAGTGACCCGCTATTTTTCATCAGCACCTGCATCAGGAGCCTTGCCTTTGAAATAGCCCGGTCCGCAGCCCGGCAGCGGCTTGCCTTTGAGGTAGGTGGACAAATCCTTCCCCGCATCCACGGCAGTCTGAGCATCGTCTGTGGTGATGTTGTTCGATTCGGTGAAATCACGTGGCGGCGTGCCTTTGCGCTGGTCAAAGAAGCCATCCTTCACCTGCAGCACGAGATTGTTGAGGAACTGCCACTTCGGCGTGGCGAAATCTCGTTTGGCATTGAACGATGAATAAACGAACGCGGCGTCATCACCGCCGGTGATGGTGTTGTGATAGATGTAACCTTCGGCGGGAGAGGAATCCATGCTGAACCAGATGTTGAACGGCGTGCCCTCGATGAGGTGGTTGTGATGAATGAACACAGGTCCAATACGCGGCAGCTTGAATCGCAGGCCACCGTGCGTGTGGCGCAGCGTGTTGTGATGAACGTTCACGTCGATGCAGCCGACACCGAGCTCGATGCCGGAGTCGCGCGTGTTTTCGATGACGTTCTCCGCGATCTCGGTGCCGCGTCCGTGGTTGGGATCGATCAGAGGCTTGTCGAGGGATTCGGTGCTGGAGTCGCCGAGGCAGATGCCATCGAACACGCGGTCCAGATGATTGCGCAGGATGCGGTTGTTTGCGCCTGCACGGATGAGTTCGATACCGACGCGGTCGTATTTGCCGACGTCTTTGTGGATGCGCCAGACCTCGTAGTTCTCGCGGTGGTTCTCCTGGGTGGCCCGCCATTCCTCAAACGCACCGCGAGTGATGTCGCAGTCCTCCACGGTGCAGTTCGATGCGCCGCCGTTGATCAGGATGCCGGTGCCTTCATACGATGTCACCTTGCAGCGGCGAATGGCGCAGTCCTTCGCGCCCTCAGTCAGCGTGATGGCCTCAGTACCGCCGCGCAAAGTCAGGCCCTCGACAACCACGCCTGCGGCAGCGATTTCGATCAACGGTTTGTCTGACATCACCGCACTCAGCGCCGCGTTGGCTGGTGCCGCGCCGTCTGCGAGGCGCACATAAATTTTCTTTTCCTTGGGGTGATACATCCACAGAGCTCGGATGTGCTTGAAACCGCCCAGAGGCGGCCCCTTGGCCATCAGCGTCTGCCAGTGCCATTCACCGGTTTTTTGTGCGCGATCAAAGCGAATCTCCGCGATGAATTTGCCATCTACTAGCAAGCCTTCAGGGCGGTTTTTGGAAGCTGTGACGAAGACATTGTCCAAACCTTCCGCCGCTGTCCATTCGGCCTTAAGGGGTGTTGCGCCGTCCAAGATTGCACCTGCTTCGCCACGAAGAGTAAGCTGCTTTTCGAGGCGGATGCGTTCGAGGTAAATGCCGGGAGCAAGCACCAGCGTATCTCCGGCATTCGCAGCGGCGATGGCGTTAGAGATGGGCTGGTCGGATGCACCGGGTTTGACGCTGATTTCAGCTGCCCTTGCGGCAAAGGGAAGGCCAAGAGCCCAAACGGCAAAGACGGCGACGCACGGGAGAATTTTCATGGAGAATGCGATAGAACGTTTGGCCCAAGGCTCAAGTCGCAGCGCATCGTATTTTCGCAATCAAACTCTCTTGTTGATGTGCAACAAGGGCTCCCCGCTTTCCGCAGGAACAGGGCTACTTTGGAGGCAGCTTGGCGCTGTAATGCACGGCGCGGTGGCGGTTGTCGTCGAAGGCGAAGTGGAGCCACAGGCCGTCTTTGCTGACGAAGCCGTCGGGGTAGTTCATGCGGCCTTTGGGGCCATCGACGGATTCCTGCTGGAGGATGCGCTGGTAGGGCCAGGTCTTCATGCCGTCAAAACTGATCCAAAGGGCCATGGGACTGCGATGTTTGCTGTTGGGATTGTGCAGGAT
The DNA here is from genome assembly GCA_943371875.1 of Prosthecobacter debontii. Classification (GTDB taxonomy): domain Bacteria; phylum Verrucomicrobiota; class Verrucomicrobiia; order Verrucomicrobiales; family Verrucomicrobiaceae; genus Prosthecobacter; species Prosthecobacter debontii_C. The sequence continues at coordinate 104,342 of CALRWM010000009.1, forward strand.
GGCCACGCGATCCCCGCCGAGATTGTAGAGCGTGGTTTTGCTCCCGGGATTAGGGATCTGGGTGATGGAGGCGAACTCGGGCCAGGTTTTGCCACCGTCCTTGCTTTCGGCTTTGTAAAGCATGCCGCCGAGACCATCGCCACGGATGACCATGGTGATGCGACCGTCGGGATGCTCGAAGAGATCGTTCTCGGCCCAGCCGAAGTAGCGGCTGTTTGGCGTGAGGCGGATGTTGCCGTGCTCGCTCCAGGTTTTGCCGCCGTCGCTGCTGATGAGGACGCCGTTGCGTGGATTGGTGAAGTCGCGATCGAGAGGCGCACGATCCTGCTGGTCATCGGGGCCGATGTAGTGCTGGAAGGGGATCATGATGCGGCCGTCTTTGCAGACGATGTGCTTGCGGATGAAGGTGCGCTCTTTGAGACGACCGGGGACTTCGATGGGCTGGCTCCAAGTCTTGAAGGAGTCGTCGCTGGTGAGATACCAGGAGCGCCAGTCATTGGCCCAATGCTTGGAGTGCGTGGAGAAGAAGAGCGTGCTGCGCTGGCCGAGGATCATGAGTTCCGTGGGGCCCTGGCCGATGGTTTTGCCTTCGCGGGGGAAGCCGATATCGAATTGTTCCAATGGGGTCCAGGTCTTGCCCATGTCGTGGCTGCGGGTGACGCCGGTGTAGTTCAGTGGGCTGGGTTCGGTGTCGCCACCAGCCAAGATGAAGAGAATCCATGAGCCGTCGGGCAGCTCACGCAGGGTGGTATCACATACCATCTTATTGGGCGTGATGCCGTCATAGGGGATGCTCTTGAAATCCTGCTTCGCATCCTCGATGGCCTGCGCGGCCCAGGTGGGATCTGGCGTGATGGACTTGGGCAACTTGGGGGCGTGAGCTTTGTTGACGACGGTCTTGCCGACGGTGGCGCGGCGTTTGATCTCCTCGGGGTCCATCGTGAGTTTGCCGATCTCCGCCTGCTTCTGCATGGCCTCCTCCGTGAACTTCACATGCAGGATCTCGGCATCTGTGTGGCGGTTCCAGTCATAAAGAATGTGGATGTCGCCATTTGGTGACTGAAAGCCGTCGGGGTAAGAGACTTCGGCGCGATCATCTATAAGGAAGCCTTTGCCCCAGGTCTTGCCATCGTCGTCGGAGAGGAAGGCCTTCAGGTTGGAGCGGCGTGGAAGAAGCAAGTTGATGGGGCCGTTTTTCACCAGAATGAGTTTTCCAGAGGCGAGGCGGCGGATGAAGAAGCGTGCGCTGGGGTTTTGAATGGCGGAGGGCTGGGGCTCGCTCCATGTAGCGCCTTTGTCGGCGGAAGTGCTTTCGCTGATGCCGTCTTTGGTGCGGGCGAGCATCCAGAGGCTGCCGTCCTTGCGCTCGACGATCATGTGTTCATCGAAGTCGGTGCGAGGAAACGGCACGCCGCCACGGCGTGTCCAAGTTTTGCCCTGATCGGTGCTGGCGAAGACATTTGCCATGCGGATCACATCGAGATCTTTGTGTGCTTCCTTGTCCACGCCGGGGCCGTGCATGCGGTCACGGGTCCAGAGTGAGACAGGCAGCAGCCAGTCGCCATTGGTCAGCACGGTGGGCTTGTTCAGAGTACAGCCATCGGCGAAGCGCACGGGGGCGGTCCATTTCGGCTCTGCGGCATCGGGATCATCGCAGCGGATGTACCAGTCTCCGCAGCGGCCGTCGAAGTAGCCGAGACTTTGATCGAAGAAGCACCACAGGCGGCCCAGGGGATCGGTCCAGAGATTGCCCACGAGTGCGCGGCGCTCGTACTTCACGCCATTGAGTTCGCCATCCTGAGGATCGATCACTACGCGGGGCTTGGACCACGATTTGCCATCGTCCTCGCTCGTGGCGAGCATGAAGAAGCCATTGGGGGAATCGCCGTTGCCGACCCATGCGGCCCACAGGCGGCCTTTCGGCGTGCGGTCGATGCCGATGATCATGTTTCCCGGCCGCTTGTCTGCGTCATACTCGGGCCCGGGCTGGGTGTTAACCACGGGCGGTTCGAGGGCGAGATCGAGCAGGGTTTTGTCCTGAGCGACGGCTTGCACAGCGAACAGAGAGAGAAGCAGGAGCGTGTGTTTCATGGTTGGATGTGGAAGGAAAACGCTGCCAGAGACCGCATTCATGGCGCATATGGACAAATCCGGGTGTTATGTTAACACCCTCAGTTCACTTCGCCTGCCAGATTTTCACATCGTCAAACAACGCGCCCTTGCCGTTCACCGTGAAGTGAAAGCTGCTCTTGGTTGCGTGCGCGATGCCGGGGGACTTGAGAAAGGCCACTGGCCTGCCGTCCAGGCTCACGCGGATGGCATCATCTTTGAGTTCAATGATCACCTGATACCACTTCTGCTGCTCAAGCTTGGTGATGCTGGCGGCGGAGCCGCGGCCTTCCAGCAGCTTGTCCGCCTCCTTTTTATGCGCAGGGTCTTTGCGCATTTCGAAGATGTCATTTCGCATCACCCCTTCCTTGTCGTCGCCAAGGCGGATTTGCGTGGGTGCAAAGGCGACGCGGCAGATGTGTCCGGCATGCGAGCCTTTGAACTTCTGGTCATCAAAGACTGCATTGAAACCGGTGGAACCCACGAGCTGAAACCTGAACTCCACCACGACATCCTTCATCGGCCGATACACACGGCCCACTGCGCCATGATCAGCGCGCGTCTGCACGCCTTTGAGCGCACCGGCCTCGACCGTGAAAGTCGGAATCAGTGATTTCCAGTCGCCGAGATCTTGGCGTTCGAAATCATCAGCCAGTATTGGCTCGCTCTTTTGGGTTATGGGCTCGGCGGGAACGTCAGCGGCAGCGGCAAGGGAGCTGAGGCAGAGGAAGGCAATGAGTTTCATGGTGATGGCAGGAAAACGCGACATGAATGCAGGGGAAAACAAACGCATGCCATGCATGAATTTCTCCGATGAAGACAAGCGACACCGTCCTTGATCATGCGCTCATCTCAGGATACCGTTGGCCCATCCTGGTCTGGCGTTTTGCTGCGGCCTGCTCTTTGAAAAATTTCCTGCGGTGTTCGTTTTCGAGCTTTGTGGCCCGGCCCGATTCATCAACTGCGGGGGCTACGCGCTGAAGTGACATGTCATGCCTTCACTGGAAGACAGAGCTTCATCACGCGGGTTCCCACCTGGTCTCATGGGATACGTGAGCCCTTTGTATTCGGACGGCACAGGCGGGTTTGAAAGCGTCCCGGCTCCGCCCGGGGCGCTTTCTTTTTTTCAGCGCACAAGGCAGGCATGCCTTGAAGCCTGACCTCAGGCCTTCGGCTTCTTCTCAGGCAGCGGCTTGGGATCTTTGTCGCCGATGGCTTCGGCGGGACGGATGATCACGCCAACGGGCATCGAGGCCTTCTCCATGTTCAGGAGCTGGCTGACGGTGACGAATTGATAACCCTTGGCCAGCAGCTGGTCGAACATCGCCGGCATGGCGGTGATGGTGGGCGGATGGATGTCATGCGAGAGCATGATGGCTCCCGGATGCGCGCCATTGACGAGGCGGCTGGTCACAGCGGCCACACCCGGACGGCGCCAGTCCTGCGGATCGACCGACCACATGATGGTGGAGTAGCCAAACTCGGTGAACATCAGGTTTTTGATGCGGGTATTGATGGCTCCATAAGGCGGACGCACCAGATGCGGACGCACCCCGGCCACTTCGAAGACGGCGTCTTCGGACTTTTTCAGCTCACTGCGGATCTGCTCATCCGAGCGGCTGGTGAGGCTGCAGTGGGTCCAGGTGTGATTGCCAATTTCGTGTCCTTCTTCGATGATGCGGCGCACGATGGCGGGGTACATCTTCACCTGCGCGCCAATGAGGAAGAAAGTGCATTTGATGTTCCGCTCCTTGAGGATGTCGAGCAGTTTTGGGGTCAGGCTCGGATGCGGGCCGTCATCAAAGGTCATGGCGAGCGTCTTCTGCTCGATTTTGACGGAGGAATACGACAGGCGCACGCCTGCAGGCGGCACCACGGGCATGGTGGAAGGATTGTTCAGCCGCTTCACCAGCGGATTTTCCTTTTCCTTTTCCTTTTCTTCGACGAGCGGCAGCGCTTTGCGCGCCTCTTCAATGGCGAGTTTGTCCGGCTTTGCAGCCTTTTGAGTTGTACAGCCCGACTGGGCTGCCAACATGATGCCAAACCAAATGCTAAGATACATGCGTGGGGGGATCACAAGAGATAGAGATTAAGGGGTGAAATTCATCTGCGAAAGCTGGATTTTCTGAAAAACAAACAACTGCCAGAAATCTGACGACGGGAGGAGATCAGCCATCACCGGCTGCCGCCAGAACCTCCTGGGGTGTCAGCGCCCGCCATGCTCCCGGCGGCAGATTGGCGGGCAGGGCCAGGGTGCCGATGCTCTCCCGATGCAGGCTGATGACGCGAGTGCCGACACGGTGGAACATGCGCTTCACCTGATGATAGCGCCCTTCATGCAGCGTCAGCCGGGCATGGTTCCCGCCTAAAAGGGCCAGTTCCGCCGGCAGTGTCGTGATGTCTTCGGTGTGGAAGTAAAAGCCGCGTGCGAAAGCCTCCACGGCATCCGGGGCGATGGTATCGAGAGTTTCGACCCGATAAACCTTCGGCACCTTTTCCTCCGCTGCCATCAGGCGTTTGGACCAGCGGCCATCGTTCGTCAGCAAAACCAGGCCGGAGGTGCTGCGATCCAGCCGTCCGGCGATGTGCAGCGTGTGTTTGCCGGGATCGTCGATCAAATCGATCACGGTGGGATGCTGATCGTCCTTCGTGGCGCTGAGAATGCCCACGGGCTTGTGCAGCATGAGATACAGCGCGCGTTCCGAGGCCTGAATTACTGAATCATCCAGCTCCACCAAGGTGAAGCGATCCACCGGATGGTGACCGTCGGTCACACACACTCCATCCACCCGCACGCGCCGCGCGGCGATGGCATGATGGGCGGCCTGACGTCCCATGGACTCATACCCGGCGATGAGTCGGTCCAGTTTCATGCCTTCACTGCGTCCAGGCCGTGAAAGGCAGGATCAAATTTCGCCAAAGTGCTTCTCACGCATTTGCACGATGGCATCGAGCATCTGGTCCGCCTCGCCGCGCAGTTTGGCATCCAGACTGGATGCGCTGCGGTTGTAGCGACGAAACAGCATCTTCAACTGGGCTTTGATCTCGTCCTTGGGCATCTTGGGCGTGATGCCGCAGAGTTCTTCGGGAGTTTTGGAAGGCTCCACCTTGGCGGCGACGGGAGCCCCTTTGTTGACCTTGTCGAGCAGACTGCCCTCCTTGGCCGTGGATTTGGGTTCGGCGGCGGGCTTGGAGCCACCGAGAGATTTGGAAAGCGATTTGAGGATCTTGAACATGATGTTGGTTCCTTCTGTGACTGACCGTTTATTCGATGCGCATGGCGCGAAGATGATGGCTGCGGCGTTTCAGTTCTTCATCGGAAAGCACGCCCGCCCCCTTGTAGGTCACGGCGACTTCCTTGCTGCGGCCGGACTGCTTGTCCACCACGAGGGCGCGCACGCGCTGGTTTTCATCGTAACTGAACGTCACGGCCACTTCGCAGCCTTTCGGGCGGTTGGGCGGCACGTCCAGGGTCAGGCGGCCGATGACATCGACGAATTTCGCGTCATCATCCTCGCCCTGGGTGATGTCCACTTCGATGACGCGCTCGTTGTCTTCGGAGGTCTGATACACCTGGGTGCGTGAGCATGGGATTGGCGTGTTCTTGGGGATCACGATGGAGTTCATCAGCTTCTCCTCCTTCGTCTTCGCGTTGTACACCATCGCCAGCGTGCCGTAGCTCGCATTGCAGACTTCCTGGATGCGCGATGATTTTTTGGCGAACAAAGCTGCGCCAAGGGCCACGCACTCGTCCACGTTGCCGCAGGATTTGGGCACTTTGCCGAACATTTTTTCCAGCATGGATTTCACCTTCGGAATACGTGTGGAACCGCCCACGAGCACGACGTGGTCGATGTCGGAGGTTTTCAGCTTCGCGGAATCCAGCGCCTGCTCGACGAGGAACACTGTGCGGGTGAGCATGTGGCGGATCAGCTTTTCGAAATGGTCACGGCTCAGGTCAATGCGGGCGATGCCGCTGTTCTGGTCATTGGCCACGGTGTCGTTCACGCGCTGGAGCTTGGAGAGCATCTTTTTCGCGTCTTCCGTGGCCTGCAGCACGCGGCGGCGGTGGCGTTCGTCGCTGTAGAGCGCCGCGCCGGTCTGCTTCTTGTACTGCTCGGCATAGGCCTCTAGCAGGATGTCGTCAAAGTTGCTGCCGCCGAGATGGCGGGCGCCTTCGGAGGTGAGGATCTTGATGTTGTCGCCCTCGACATCGAGGATCGTCGTGTCCAGGGTGCCGCCGCCGAGGTCAAACACCAGGATGCGGCCCTTCACGCCCTGGGAGTGGGCGTAGTAAACCGCCGCCGCCGTCGGCTCGTTCACCAGACGTTTCACCTTCATGCCGGCCATTTCAGCGGCGGCGATGGTGCTCTTGCGGGCCAGTTCGTTGAAGTTTGCCGGCACGGTGATGACGACTTCGGTGATGTCTCCGCAGATCTTGGAGCAATCACGCTTCAGCTTGGAGAGGATCAGCGCGGAGATTTCCGCCGGCGTCCATTTCTTGCCGTCGATTTCGACCAGATGCTCCGGGTCGTCCATGTAGCGCTTGATCTGGAAGATGGTGCGGTCGGGTTCGCCACCGTCGCGGGCGGCGCTGCCCACGAGCTTCACATCCTCATGCGAATCGAAGAACACCACGGAGTGCGTCAGTCGCTCGCCGTCAGCGTTGGGCACGATTTCCGGGTTGCCATCAGGTTTCAGGTAGGCCAGCCCCGAAAGGGTGGTGCCAAGGTCGATTCCAACGTATTCAGCCATAACAATGTGTGTGAGAAAATTTTCCGGAGGCGGTGCTACTGGCTGGAGGTCCGGACCTCCACTTTGCGCAGGATAATCTCGTGTCCCTCCCCACGCGAGAAGATAAAGCCGGAGCGGCAGCTTTCGGTGACGCGCGGTTTCGACTTGCCGGGCAGCGAATCTACGACGGCAATGCGTTTGCGCAGCTCAATATCGACTTCGGTGCCATTCGGCACGTCAAATTCGGTCACCCCGTGCTGGTGCAAAATATCCTCAAATGAGGCGCGCAGGGTGACGAGCTGCTGCGGCACGTCGCTGCCGTTTGCCCCGGCGTAGCGGGCCACCAGGGCGTCAATGAGGTCGATGCGCTTGATGATGTCGTTGGCAAACATGACCACCGTGCTCTCCTCGGTGGGCAGACCACGGCGCATGATCTCGTGCTTCTCTTCGAGCTCCACGAGCTGGCCGCGCAGACGTTTTTCGATGTCCTGCCAGTGCTTGAGCTGGGCTTCTGCTTGGGCGAATTCCTGCTTTTTGCCTTCGAGCCGGACCAGCTCCGCCTTGGTTTCGTCAATCTGGCCCATGGCACGCTGCTGGGTGGCACCCAGATCGGTGATGCGTTTTTCCAGTTCAGTGATGCGCTTCTTCTGCTCCAGTTCGTAATTTTGCAAAGCTGCAGCCTGTTTTTGAATGTCGGCGCTGAATTTCTTGAATTCGGCATCGGCGGCGTCACGATCCTTGCGCACCTGCTCAGCACGCGCGGCTTCACGGTTCAGAGCCTCCTGCGCAGCGTTCAATTTGACCTGGATGGCCAGATCTTCCTCTGATGCCTTGCGCAGAGATTTGTTGATCTCGGTCTGACGTGATTCCAGCCCCGCCAGCGCCTGGCCAAGGCCGAGAATTTTGCCGCCGACATTGATGAATTCGCCGAGTTCGTTCTTCCGCGCCTCGATTTTGGTGTGCAGCTCCTTGTGAGTCATGTCCACCTCTGCGAGTTCCGACTTCTGCGTCTCGATGACTTTGAGCAGGCGTTCCTCGTCGGCTTTGAGGTTTTGCACGCGGTCAAGCCGCTGCCGCAGTTCGCCCTCGATCGCGGCGGCATCTTTCTTCGCTGCATCCGACTTCAATTTGGCGTCTTTGACCTCTTTTTCCAGTTCTCCGAGCTGCACCTCGGCCGCACGGGACTGTTCCTGCGCCGCCTTCAGACGCGCGGATTCCTTGTCCACCTCCGCCTGGGCTTTCATCACGCGTTCTTCCCGAACTTTGTGGGCCTCTTCCAACTGGGTGACCTGCTGCTGCAGTTCGGCCAGTTTCTTGTTCTGACCGTCGGTGCTGACATTCAGACGTGTGACGAACTGCGAAGCTTCTTCGCGCTCCTTCGTCACAGTAACCAGCAGCGCCTGAATGCCCGCCAGCTCGGTGGTCAGTGTAGGAATCTGTTTCCGCAGGTTCCTTTCCTCCGTGCGCGCCTTCTCGGCGGCGGCATCGGCCTCGATGCGCTTGTGTTCGGCTGCCTGCTGCGCGGCAACGGCTTTATCCGTGCGTTTTTCGGCCTCCACCGCCCTGGCCTCATTGGTTTTGACGGCCTTGGTCAGCTCCACGAGCTTCGCATTCTCTGACTTCAGGGACGCATCGAGAGTGGCGCACTCCTTCTTCAGTCTGTCCTGGTTTCGAGTCAGTTCAGCCAGCGTCTTTTCTTCCGTCTGCCGCTGGGCGTCGGTGTCCTTGAGAGTCTTGGTGGCCGTGGCAAGGCGTGCATCCACCTCCGCCAGTTCAGCCAGCCGCTTTTCAGCAACGACAATGCGCTCCTCCACGCCCTTGAGGCGCGTTTCGGCGGCACTTGCCTCCGCAAGTTTCGCTTTTGTTTCAGCTTCGAGATTGCTGCGCTTGTCGCTCAGAATTTTGTCGAGATTGATCGATTCGACGCGCAGAGCTTCAATGGCGGTCTCGGAGGCCATGCGCTGGGCCAGCGATTCCTTCAGCGTCGCCGCTGCAGCGTCACGATCCTTGATCAGGCCCGCGAGCTCGGCTTTCAGATTGTCCGCTTCGGCGCGGGTTTGCGTCACATTGCCACGCAGATCTGGCAGCACCGACTCAAGCTCGGCGCGTTCCTTGGCAAGACGCTGAGTTTCAGCCAGCAGCTTGTCACGCTCCTGCGTGGCAGTGGTGATGGCACCGTTTAGTTCGGCGTTCTGCTTGTTTGCGGCGGCCAGCTCCTTCAAACGGTCGTCGAGACCTGCAGTCTGCTGCGTGAGTTCGGCCACACGGGCTTCCGCCCCGGCGATTTCCTTCTGCCGCGCGGCCAGACGATCTTGCAGATTCTGGTGGTCTGATTCCGCTGCGGACAGTTTTTGCTGAGTGCTGGCGTGTGTGGTCGTGAGCGTGGCGATGACAGCTTCCAGGCCGCTGATTTTTTCCACCAGCGTGAGCTGCTGCTGCGAGCTTTTTTCGGCCGCAGCAGCGGCGCTGGCAGCGTCCTTTTTCTTTTCAATCGCAGCGGCAACTGACTGCTCAAGATCCGTTTTGGCCAGCGCCAGCTGCTCGGTGACCTTTTTGTGCTCGGTCTGCAAGGTTTTGAACTGCTGATCAGCGGTGGCGGCGAGTTCTTCGAGATTTTTGGTGCGCTGCTCGGCGGCGGCGAGTGAGGCCTCGCGCTCCTTGAGCTCGGTTTCAGCCATGCGCACCTGCTCGCGCAGCTTGCCCATGGCCTGGGAAAGTTCAGTCTGCTGCTCCTCGATGTGATGCACCTCTTTTTCCAGAGCCTCGCGGCGCTGGGTGAGCGTTTGTGTGAGCAGCGTCTGCGCACGACCGTGCTCGGTGGCGGCGAGCAGTTCGCGAGTGCGTTCGTCGCGGTCTTTCACCAACGCGGCCACCGCAGCCAAGACCTCGGCTTTGTGCGATTCGACGGCCTTCAGCGCGTCGGTTGCGTCTTTGAGCTTCGAATCGGTCGAGGCAAGGTCGTCCAGCTTGTTGGTGAGATCAGCGGCCTTGTCTTCCAGCTCTTTCACCTGGGCCTGCACCTCGGCAAGACGCGTCCCACGCTCTGCGATCTGTGCTTCGAGGTCCGCCTGGCGCTTCTCAGCCTCCAGCCTTTCCGCTTCGTCCAGCTTGCGCGTGTCTTTGGCCTGCCGGTCAATGTCCGCGAGTTTCGCCAGTGCTTCCTTCTCTTGGGTGGCAAAAGCGGCTTCGGCGTCTGATTTCTGCGTGTTCAGCGCGGCAAGCTGCTGCTCGGCGGCGAGATGCTGCTGTTCCAGTTCGGTCAGCCCGGCACGAAGGGCCTTCATGCGCTGCTCGGCGGTGCTCGCATCGGCCTCGAGGGACTGCTGCCTGCCAAGCAGGGCGGCAATGGCGGCATCGAGCAGGCCACGCTGGTTTTCCATCTGGCCCAAGGTCTGGGTCAGGGCATTGAGTCGTTCTTCGTTGCCGCGCAATTCGCCAACGCGGGCGGTGATGGCCGTTTCCTCTCCACCCAGCTGTGCGATCTGGCTCTGCGCATGCTGCACCTGCTCCTGGGCTTTCGCCAGCGACGCATTGACGGCCTCGATTTCGTTCTGCCTGGTCTCCCGCTCGGCTTCGAGCTTCGCCAAATCAGCGCGGCGCAGGTCGAGCTGCTTGTCGAGGTCCTGCAAATCAGCGCTGCGTTTCGAGCGCTGTTCGGCTTCGGACTTCTGCGCATCGGCCTGCAAGGCGCTCAGACGCTTCACTTCCGCATCGGCATCGCTGATCTGCTTTTGCAGTCCGGCCAGCTTCTGGGCGGTGGTCGTTTCGTCTGCGGCGAGCTTTGCGACGGCAGCCGCTCGTGTCGTGGCTTCCTCCGTGGCCTTCTTCAACAAGTCACTCTGTGTGGTAAAATCGCCCTGGGCCTTCACCAGATCCGCCTGTGTTTTGGTCAAGTCGGCACGCCGTACGCTGAGCTGTTGGTCGAGCTCCACCAACTCGGCGCTGCGTTTCGTGCGCTGTTCGGCCTCGGATTTCTGCGCATCGGCCTGCAACGCGGTGAGACGTTTCACCTCCGCATCGGCATCGCTGATCTGCTTTTGCAATCCGGCAAGGTTCTGCGCGGCGGTGGCTTCATCGGTGGTGAGTTTGGCGACGGCGGCTTCACGCGCTTTCGCATCTTCCGTGGTCTGCTTGAGCGCGCCCTGCTGCGCGGTGAGATCACTTTGGACTTTCGCCAGATCGGCCAGTGTTTTCTTCAGTTCAGCGCTCTTGATCTCGACTTGCTGATGGAGCCTCTGCAGTTCTCCATTGCGTTTGATTTGCTGCTCCGCTTCGGACTTGTGTGTATCCGCCTGCAACGAGACGAGGCGCTGCACCACCGCTTCGGCACTGCTGACCTGTTCCTGAAGTTCGCCAAGTTTTTTGGCTTTGTCAGCTTCATCCGTGATGAGTTTGGCAACGATGGCTTCACGCGCAGAAGCCTCCGCCGTGGTCTTTTGCAGTGCATCGCTCCGGCTCGCAAGATCCCCCTGAACCTTCGCCAGCTCAGTCTGGGTCTTCTCCAGATCGGCACGCCGGCCTGCCAGCTTGCTGTCGAGGTCTTGAAGTTCGGCACTGCGTTTTGAGCGCTGCTCGGCCTCGGATTTCTGCGCGTCCGTCTGCAGCGCGGTGAGGCGCTTCACTTCCGCATCTGCCGCGGCTGCCTGCTGCTGCAACGCCGCCAGCCTCTGCGCAGTCGCGGCCTCGTCGGCGGCCAGTTTGGCCAGTGTGCTCTCCCGGGATTGGGCTTCTTCGGTCGTTTTTCCCAGCACTACCTGCTGGGCGGTGAGATTGCCCACGAGTTGCGTGAAATCCGCCTGAACTTTTGTCAGCTCAGTCGCTTTGGCCGCAAGCTGGGCATCGAGTGCCTGAAGCTCTCCACTGCGCTGCGATTTCAGATCCGCTTCAGATTTTTGCGCCGTGGCAAGAAGCTGGTTGATGGCGGCCACCTTCTCCTTTGCCGCCGCTTCTTCGGCCGCGAGTTTGGCTATCGCAGCTTCACGATCCTTGCGCTGCTTGTCAGCCTCTGCGTGCAGGGCCTGCAGGCTCTTCTGCGCGGTGCCCAGGTCCTCCTCGGACTTGGTGACGAGGGTGCGGGTGGATTCGAGCTTGCTCTCAAGGTTGCTCAGATCACGGCGTTTGGCATCAAGCTTGCCAGCGTCCGTCTTCGCGTTCTCCACATCGGCCCGGGCGTTCTGGACCTGGCCACGCAGTTTTTCGAGTTCGCCTTTGAATCCGGTGATCTCAGCCTGCGTCTGGCTCAGTTCCTTGCGCCGAACCTCAAGTGTGGCATCCAGTGAACGGATCTCGTCACGCCGTTTCTGCTCCCCGTCATTTTCTGCAGGCACGGAATCGCGCTGCTGGCGGAGTTTTTCCGATTCGACCGCCTGCTTGGAAGGCGCAGGAGGAACAAAAGCAGAAGGCTTGGGAATCAGTGCAGGAGGTGGTGCACTGCCGCCGGGGGGGCGCGGGGCATCGGTCTGGGCCCGCTGCACGACCGGCTTGGTGACTTCAATCTTGCCGGTTTCAGGGGTGGATTTTGGCAGGTCATCCTTGTCCCGTGCCGGGATGCTTTCGGTGTCGCCCTTTTTACCATCCTCACGACTTGGCTGCCCCTTGGCGACGGAAACGGATTTGGAACCGCCATCCGACGCCAGCCCCTTGGGTGCCCGCTCTCGAAAGCGGCTTTCCAGCTGACCGAACATGATGCGATCCCCCCCTTTGACGCGAAAACGTTCAACGCGCCTGCCATTGACGAAGGTGCCGTTGGAAGACTTTAAATCGACGATTTCGTAGCTGCCATCCGGCTGACGGATAAACTCCGCGTGAAAGCTGGAAATAAAAGTATTGTCGATGACGATGTCATTGCTGGTCTCACGTCCGATAGACAGCCGTTCCTCGAGGATGTCGAAGACGAACTCATTTCCATCATTAAGATTGAAGGCCAGATATGGCATGCCGGACGCGCAGAAAGTACTAGAGGGTCGAGAGATTAAGGGTGGAAAATCAGTGAATCAAACTTAATGAAATCAGTCGATAGGGAAGATGGGGTAAGAACCTATTGTTACAAAAACCACTTCGATTGCACAGCATCATTTAAGATTTCTAAAATATGAAAGCCATGCGATTCATCAAATATTTCGGTCTTCTGGCGCTGGTTTTGAGCAGTTTGGAGGGTTGTGCCGAGGTTCCAGCCTCCAATGGTGGTGCCGGAACACGTTTATCGGCGGCTCAAATGGACCGTGTCGGCAGGCGGATCTGGCAAAACGAATGCGGCGGCACGGTGGCGGGTTTGACCAGTTGGAATGGGGGAGAGGATTTCGCTTCCCTAGGCATCGGGCACTTCATCTGGTACCCGCAGGGGCGCAGCGGTCCATTTGCAGAAAGTTTCCCACCGCTGCTGGCTTTTCTGGAGGCTCACGGGACTGCCACGCCTGCTTGGGCGCGGGGTGCGTGCCCCTGGCCGACCAAAGCCGCCTTTGAAGCAGACCGGAACGGCGAACGGCAGCAGGAGTTGCGGGCGCTGCTCAGCCGCACGGTGAGGCAACAGACGGAATTCATCATGGCCCGTATGAAGGCTGCGCTGCCCAAGATGCTGGGGGAGTCAAAAAATCCTGCCGCTGTGCAGCAGGCCTTCCATGGATTGAAACAAACGCCCGAAGGGACTTTCTGTCTCATCGATTACGTCAACTTCAAGGGTGAGGGGGCCAGTTCCAAAGAACGTTACCGTGGCGAGGGCTGGGGGCTGCTGCAGGTCTTGGAAAACATGCCTCCATCAAAAACATGGGGGCAGATGCCCGGAGAGTTCGCCAACGCCGCCAAGCGCGTGCTCAGCCGCCGGGTGGCAAATGCCCCGCCTGAGCGCAAAGAACAACGCTGGTTGTCCGGCTGGCACAGCCGGTGTGAGAGCTACAAGCGGCCGCTGTGAAGCTCCCTATTCCTCTTTGCGCTCGATTTTGATTTTGGGCATGGAACCAAAAACCTTGTCCTTCAGATCTTCAAGCAGGTTGCCATCCATCTCCTTCGAGTGACGCATGGCGAGTCCCACGACAAAGGCGATGACGAACATGCCCGTGACAATGATCCCGGTCATGCAGCCGCTTTCGGAGGTGTCAGGATAGCTTCCTGCGGAAGGCTTGGCATAAGCACGCCTCACCGGGCTGAGGGGGCGTCCGGCAGGCGCCGGCCTGGCCGCCGGGAGCGACGGATCAGCATTGACGGGAGCCGGCGGTGGCAGCGACTTTGAAAAGCGAGGCGTAGCCATCGGTTTTTCCTCCAGCACCGCTGGCGCATCCCCAGCGTAGAACACGGCCTGGACATCCCCAAAGCCCACACGGTCACCATCCTTGAGGAGGGCTTCCTCAATTTCAGCACCGTTGACACGGGTGCCATTGCTGGAGCCAAGGTCCTGAACAAAAACGCCCTTGTCTGACGCCTTGATGATGGCATGCCGCCCTGATGAGGATGGACAGGTGAGCACGACATCGTTTTCAGGGTGTCTGCCGATGGTCGCGACATCACTTTCCAACTTGTGAACGAGCGTAGTGCCGTCCTCCATGTAAAAGACTACAGAAGCCATGAATGAGGGGGATTAAGGGGGAGTAAATATTCGTAAAACCAGAAAAGGCACGAATGACTGAACAGAAACTTGGGATTTTCCTGATGCAACGGCTATGTTCGCATGTGAGAGTGAAATTTCTCAGCCTTTCGTGTCATGCGCACCCCAGCCGCCCCATCCCCCTTCGTTTCCCTTGCACTTTGCATCTTGATGCTGATCACCCCTGCGGCCTGGCTGCATGCGGGTGACAATGAAGACGCCGAGAAAGCCGCCAGCGCTCTGGCCTATGACCAGGAGGCGGAAGGCTACAACATCCGCGCCGAGGTCAGGACTTACGTGCTCGAACCGAAGCTCGGCAAGGCCACCCGCATGCAGCTCTTCAAGGGCAATGAGTACTGTTTCTGCATCGCCGTGCCGAAACAGTCGGGCGTCCACGTCACAGGTGCGGTGCTCGATCTCGAAGGCAAACCCTCCGGTGACATCCTGCCGGTGCTCGACGGCTGGGGCTTTGTGCTCTTCTACAAGCCCAAGAAAACCGGCATGTACATGGTGGCCATTCACCAGACGGAGCAAGGCAAGCGCAAGACAGTGCCCTGCGCGATGGTCACCGGCTACAAGTGATCAGCCTACTTTGAAGCTGCCATCCGGCAGCTTCGTCACGGTGTGCAGAACACCGCCATCCGCCGAGTGATGCGTGAATGTCAGCGCCCCCTCGGTGATCTGCAGATGCGTGAAGCCATGCACGTCCTTGCCAAACGGCACCTCGTGCCTGCCTTCGAGTTTGCGCGTCTTTGCGCCGCCTCCGCCTGAGAGCAGATGCGTGGTGAAGCGGCCCTTCATCTCCAGATGCTGCAGGTCATGATCATGACCGCAGATATAGGCGTGGACCTTGTGCTCTTGAAACAGCGGCTCCCACTGCGAGATCAGCTGCTTCGTGTCGCCATGATCGCCGTTTGAGTAAAGCGGGTGGTGGCCGATGACGATGGTGAATGGCGCACGCGGCTTCGCCAGCTCAGCCTTGAGCCAGGCGAGCTGCTCTTTCTCCTCTGCGGCTGTCAGGGAGCCGCGCGGCTTCTTCGTCTTCTTGTTCTCGCCGCCCGAGATGGCAGGGAAATTGGTGTCCAGGCAGATGAAAGTCACCAGAGGCTTGAGCACGGGGCCCAGCTCAAAGCGGTACCACTTTGACGGCATATTCCAGCGCACTCCAGGCTGCGCCGCGTAGGCCAGCTGCACCTTCTCACCGCCAGGGTTGTCATGGTAGTCGTGATTTCCCAGCACGCTCCACATGGGGCACGGAAAGACGCTCGCCGGGTACATCTTTTCGATTTCCTTCTGCCAACGCGGGGAATCCACGCTGAACCCTTCCTTCGCGAGGCCGTAAAAATTATCTCCCAGCATCAGCAGACCCTCCGGCTTCACGCCATTGTCGCCCACGAATTTCTGCATGGCTCCCGCCACTTTGATCTGATCCACCCCGCCAGTCCCATAGTCACCGATCATGAGCAGGTGCAGCGCTTCCTTGGCGATCTCCGCAGCCGCCCGGTCTGGCCGCACATTTAACGCCAGAGCGGCGGAGGAGCAAAACAAGGTTTGAAGGGCGCGGCGGCGGGAGATGGGGGCTGGATTCATCGTGCTGGCTGAAACGGCAGCCCTCGCCAATTTCTCGCACCCATGCGTTTTGCTCTTTTGCTCCTGCTTCTCAGCGGCTGCTCTCGTGATGACCAGCCCGTCATTCTCGGCGGTCGCACCATGGGCACCACCTGGAGCCTGCGAGTGGATGGTGGGGCTGTCACCATCGCTCAAAAAGAGATTCAGCAGCAGCTCGATGTCTGGGAGTCTATCATCAGCCACTGGCGGCCTGATTCCGCCATTTCGCGGTTCAATGCCTCCATCAGCGCAGACTGGGTCGCCGTTCCTGATGAACTCGTTGAGGTCGTCGAACTCGCGCAGCAAATCGGTGGCGAGACCGATCATGTGCTCGACATCACCATCGGTCCGCTCATCGATCTGTGGGGCTTTGGTGCTGCTGGCAGGCGCGACACCGCACCCACGGAGGCTGAGATCGCTGGTGCTAAATCGAAATGCGGCTGGCAGCACCTGCACGCGCGCCACGATCCCCCTGCCCTGCGCAAAGACATTCCCGGATTGCAGATCAATGTCAGCGCCGTCGCGGAAGGCTGGGCGATGGATCACCTTGCACAGTATTTGGAATCCAAAGGCATCACCCATTTCCTCCTCGAAATCGGGGGTGAAGTCCTCGCTCGTGGTGAATGGCGGGTGGGCATTCAGACTCCAGCGGCAGCGCCCGGTGAATCTGCACAGACGCTGCTGCTCAAAGATCAATCCATCGCCACCAGCGGGGTCTATCGCCAGCATTTCACTGCTGGAGGAAAGGAATATGCTCACGTCCTTGATCCGCGCACGGGGCGTCCCATTGATCACTCTCTCGCCTCGGTCAGTGTCATTCATCCCAGCGCAGCTCAGGCCGATGGCTTCGCCACAGCTCTGCTGGTTCTGGGACCGCAGGCTGGTCGTCAGCTGGCGGAAAAGCTCGGCCTGCATGTCGTGTGGTTCGAGCGTGAAAAATGACCCCTTGCTCAAAAACCCCGTTGCCCTGAAGGCTCCGCTCTCTGCTATCACCACCCCCGCATGTTTCACGTCGCTGAAGATCACGAAGAAGGAATGACAGGCCGCATCTCGCGGCCGCCACTGGCGCCGCGCATGCACTACGCCTTCTCGGACCAGGGCAAGATGTCCGAGTCGCCGCAGTTCGAATACCGCCCGCAGCAGCAGCGCATGGCAGAGCTGGTCGGCGCGGCGCTGGATGGCAACCACGCCTTCGTGTGCGAAGCCGCGACGGGCGTCGGCAAGTCCCTCGCCTACCTCGTTCCCGCCGTCACGTTTGCCCTGGAGCAGAAGCGCAAGGCCATCATCTGCACTCACACGATCAATCTTCAGGAGCAACTCATCACGAAGGACATTCCCATCGTGAAACAGCTCATCGGCGATTTCCACGCGGAGATTCTCAAAGGTCGTGGCAACTACATCTGCCCCACGCGCCTTAAGCGCGCGCTCAATGAGTCAGGCGATCTCTTCTCCACCTCTGAAGCCAGCGAATTGAAGATGCTGCTCGACTGGGTGGCCGAAACCGAGGACGGCACTTTGAGCGATCTTGACTTCACGCCCAGCGCCCGCGTGTGGTCGCTCGTGTGCAGCGAGCCTCATGCATGCACCCCGCGCCGCTGCCCGCCCGGCAGCCGCTGCTGGTACCAGGACGTGCGCCGTCGCATGGAGCAGGCGGACGTCGTCGTGCTGAACCACACGCTATTCTTCACGCTGCTGGCCTCCGCTGATGAAACCAGCACCGAGGACTGCAACTTCCTCTTCCCGCGCGACTTCGTCATCCTGGATGAGGCCCACACCATCGAGAACGTGGCTGCACGCGCCTTCGGTCTTCACATCAGCGAATCGAACATCAAATTCGAACTGGGCCGCCTGCACAACCCGAAGAGCCGCAAGGGCTTTTTCCAGCTCGTTGGGGATAAAGATGGCATTCGTGAGGTGCTGCAGACGCTCGACAGCGTGGACACCTTTTTCCGTGCCGCCGAGGCCGCGTGCAAGTTCAACGCCATGGGCCGCGAATTCCGCGTGCGTGAAACGGGCCTCATTGAAGACACGCTCAGCCTGCCGCTGCAACGCCTCTCGCTGCGCGCTCAAAAAGCAGGCGATGCCGTCGATCGCGAAGGCACCAAGCTCGAACTTCTCGATCTCTCCAAACGTCTCACCGCCATTCGTGTCGGCATCAAAGCTTTCCTCGATCAGGAAAACGAAGATCACGTCCATTGGGTGGAGCGCACCAATACCGAAAACCGCATTGTCTCCTTCCACACGGCGCCCGTCGATGTCGCGCCGCGCCTGCGGCAGATCTTTTTCGCCAGCCACAAGGCCTGCGTCTTCACCAGCGCCACGCTGGGCATCGGCGACGACACGGAGTTGAACTACTTCCGCAATCGTGTCGGTGCGGAAGACGCGCGCGCCGCATGCATCGAGAGCCCCTTCGATTTCAAAAAGCAGATGAAGCTCTATCTGCTCAAAAAGATGCCGCAGCCCTCGGAGCCTGGTTATCTCGATATGCTGGAGCACTGGATCACCCATTTCATCGACCTCAGCAGCGGCCGTGCCTTCATCCTCTTCACCAGCTACAGCCAGATGAGCTCGCTGGCTGACAACCTTGAAGCGCACTGCGAAAAGCGCGGCTGGCGGCTGCTCGTGCAGGGTCGCGGCATGCCACGGCATCAAATGCTCGCCGAATTCAAGAACGACACCCACAGCGTGCTCTGCGGCACCGACAGCTTCTGGACGGGCGTTGATGTGCCCGGCGAAGCCCTGAGCAACGTCATCATCACACGCCTGCCCTTTGCGGTGCCTGACCATCCGCTGACTGCCTCGCGCATCGAGCACCTCACGGAACAGGGGCTCAACGCCTTCACCGAATACAGCGTGCCCGAGGCCATCCTCAAACTCCGCCAGGGTGTCGGCCGCCTCATCCGTACCGCCACCGACAAAGGCATCTGCGCCATCCTCGACAACCGCATTCTTACCAAGCCGTATGGCCGCGCGTTCCTGTCATCCCTGCCGGAGTGCCCGACAGAGATCATGCAGTAGTCGTGTAAAGTCTAAAACTTGCGTGATTTAGATGATTGTGATTACTCATATGCGGAGAGTCCAATCCGGAATAGCAACCCGTTTACAAAATTCATCATGTTCAGTGAGCTTGACCACATCCGTAAAGAACTTGGCTCGCCGCCGCGTCGCATAGGTTTCATGGGGTTTGGCTGGGGAGACCGGGTGTTTCCCGTGCCTAGTAACCTTAACGGACTAACACCCAATGATGAACCGCTGCTGGACACCATTTTCCGGCAGAAGGACATCTGGAAGAACGGACAGATTGTCTGGGGTTATGTGGTGATGGCAAACCGTGATCTTTATCTGCCCGATGAGAACGATCGGCCGGGGGATGTGGTCTATTCACTCTCAGCGACGGACGAGCAGGCATTCGACAGCCTCCCGAAAATCGCGAACGCTCTCTACTCGGAGAAAACTTCTGACAAGCAACTCGGCAGCTACACGGAAGCGGAGCGTGGTGTCGTCGAACACTTGCGCCTGGAGACAGACCGTGCGTTTGGCATTCCACTGCCTGATTCAATGAGGCGTGGGCTGCAATGTCATCTCTCGACTTTTTGGGGTCATCGGGCGCACCTTCCCGGAAGAGCCTTGGGCGGAAAGTTTGTGCCCCTGCTGGTCCTTGCAGGCAAGGTCCATGATGTCTTGATAATCCCCGCCAAATACTGGCCGTCCAGTCTGGCAGTCCCTTGGGAGCAAACGGTGCTGCAAAGGGCCACCAAACGTAGCATTTCCGAAAAGCGCATCGCGTCGCATCTGGCGTGGAAAACTGAGGTCGAAAAGAGCGGACAGCCTCCGCCATGGCTTGATGCCACACCAGAATCGATCTTCGGCTCCTGGGCGGGCGAGGTTGAAACTGAGATCTCCGATGATCAGGGCCCACACCTGCTTTCGCTGCTCAGCCGCCAGGAGTGGGAGTTTGCTGAGAATGGAAAATGCAGGCTGGAGTTCAGCATGCAGCCAATGGAAAATGGCGAGCCTGCAGATGACGCGCCTGACTTTCGCAGCGATCAGAGCGGCACGTTTTCCATAGATGAAGGGGTGATCACCGTGCTTTGGGAGGGAGAAGAGCCATCCAGCGCCTCCATCACGGTCATTTCATCCGGCGAGATGTTTGATGGAGCAATGTTCTGGCTGCACCGCACCAAACAGCCAACCCATGAGGAAAGAACAGCCGAAGTCACAGACGGGGGCAGCACTATTTACCTGCACAAGCCTCGTGCCGCGTCTGGCTTCTCACCACCCGACATGAGTGAGTCAAATCTTCAGGCCATCGACGCTCATGTGGAAGAGCACATCGGCAAGATCGAAAATGTCTGGCATGAGCTTGTCTCAGACATTGTCCATCTCGATATTCATGTGGTCTCACCGCGTCCAGACAGGAACTACTACACTTTGGTGACCAGCGGGATGAGTGACCTGCCAATGTCCGTGCCCCAAGGCGCCGAGGATTTCCGCTTTGCCGAGCTCATGATCTGTCTGCCTGCAGAGTGGAAGCTCACACAGAAGGATTTCGAAGATGAGCGAAACTACTGGCCAGTTCGCTGGCTTAAAACCCTGGCCCGTTTTCCCCATGAGTACGAGACATGGCTGAGTTCATGGCACACCATTCCCAATGGTGACCCACCCGAGCCTTTGGCTGATGGGACTCGACTGGCGGGCTTCATGCTGGTGCCACCGATGACAACCAGCACGGAGTTTCACACCCTGCTCGTTCCAACGGTCAAGAACATCCATTTCCATGCCTTGATCCCTCTCACTTCTGCCGAAATGGAGTTCAAACTCAAGCATGGCTCAGGAGCTCTGATGGAACGTCTGGAACGTGCAAAGATCACCGAAGTGGTGAATCCGGCCCGGAAGAGCGTGGTATGAAAAACGCTACTTCCCTCACATCACGGGAACAATCCGCGCATCTGCTTGGCCTCATGCACGCGCTGGATGCCCAGGCTCAGGGCGGCGAAGCGCATGCTGACGTTGCGTTTGCGACTAAAGGTGAGGGCCTGCACGAAGGCTTGCTCAAGGATGCGGTAGAGTTTGCTCATCACTTCACCCTCGTCCCAGAAGAAGCTTTGCAAATCCTGCACCCATTCGAAGTAGGAGACGATCACACCACCGGCATTGCAGAGGATGTCTGGGATCACGAAGATTTCTGGACGCTGGGAAATGATGGCATCTGCCTCGGGCGTGGTCGGGCCGTTCGCGCCTTCGGCGAGAATGCGGCACTGGATTTTTGCGGCGTTGTCACCGGTGATCTGACGCTCCATCGCAGCGGGAACCAGCACGTCGCAGGGTGTGACCAGCAGTTCTTCGTTGGTGATCGCGTCTGCTCCTTCGAAGCCAACGATGCTCCGCGTTTTGGCCACATGCTCGTCGAGCTTCGCCAGATCAATGCCGTTCGCATTGTGCAAACCGCCAAAAGCATCGCTCACGGCGATCACCTTGAGTCCCATACGGTTCAAAGACGCCGCTGCCACAGCACCAACGTTGCCGTAGCCTTGAACCACCGCCGTCGCGCCCTGGGCCGGGATGCCCACGGTGTCCATGGCGCGTGAAATCAGATAGGCCACACCGCGACCGGTCGATTCACGACGGCCGAGCGAGCCGCCCAAACCCACCGGCTTGCCCGTCACCACCGCTGGCACGCAGTGGCCGCTTTGCAGTGAGTAGGTGTCCATCATCCAAGCCATGGTCTGCTCATTGGTTCCCATGTCCGGCGCAGGGATGTCAATCTGCGGGCCGATGAACGGAATCAGCTCCTGCGTGTAGCGCCGCGTCACACGCTCCAGTTCACCGAGCGAAAGCGCCCGTGGATCGCAGGTCACGCCGCCTTTGGCACCGCCATACGGCAGGCCGGTAAGGGCGCACTTCCAGCTCATCCACATGGCGAGAGCGCCCACTTCTCCGAGCGTCACATCGGGATGAAAGCGCACACCGCCCTTTGTGGGCCCAAGTGTGAGGTGATGCTGCACGCGGTAGCCCATGAACACCGTCGTGCTGCCGTCGTCCCGACGCACGGGCATGGCCACGGTCACGGCTCGCTTGGGCATTTTCAGGCGGTCACGGGCATTTTCAGGAATGTCCAAAAAGTCGGCCACCAAATCAAACTGCTGACAGGCCATGCGAAAAATCGGCGAATCATACACTAGAGGGATCATGTTGCTCATGGTACACAAGCATACGCGGGCCGGAGAATCTGCGAGTACAGATTCTGTCATTGTCAGCAACACGGTCTCACATGTAAATGAGCGTCATGCCCGCCGCCAAAGCGCCCACCAGCCTCCGCCGACTCTTTGATGAGATCGGCACCGTCGATCAAGTCGGCATTGAGGAACGTGTGGCGAAATACACCACCCGAAGTCTCAAGAAAAAGTCCAAGGTCTTCGGCCTGCGCCTTGCCGTGTCGATGGTCGATCTCACCACCCTCGAAGGCAAGGACACGCCCGGCAAAGTCGCCTCCCTGTGTCAGAAGGCGCTGCGCCCGCATGATGTAGGCGACACCCCACCCACCGCCGCCGTCTGCGTTTACCCCGCCATGGTGAAGCATGCAAAGAAACACGTCGGCGGCACCTCGGTGAAAATCGCCTCCGTCGCCACCGCTTTCCCAAGCGGACAGGCTCCGATCAAAACCCGCCTCGCGGAAGTCCACGCCGCTGTGAACGACGGTGCCGATGAAATCGACATGGTGATCAATCGCGGTGCTTTTCTGAGCGGCGAATTCGGGCGCATGCAGGATGAGATTGCCGCTGTGGTTGAAGCCTGCGGCAAGGCCACGCTCAAGGTCATTCTCGAAGTCAGCGAACTCGAAACCTACGACAACATCCGCGCCGCCAGCTTCCTGGCCATGCGTATGATCCGCCCCGGCGATTTCATCAAGACCAGCACGGGCAAAACTTCTTCCAATGCCACACTCGGCAACAATCAGGTCATGCTGGAGGCCATCCGCGACCACTTCCTCGATACTGGCATCCCCATCGCCATGAAACCCGCCGGCGGCATCCGCACCGCCAAGCAGGCGCTGCATTTCCTCATCGCCGTCAAAGAAACCCTCGGCGACGACTGGCTTAATAACCGCCGCTACCGCTTCGGCGCTTCCGCGTTGCTCAACGACCTCGTGCGCCAGCTCGAAAAAGAACGCACCGGCGCCTATCAGGCCCCGTGGAATTTCAGCGAGGCCACCGAAGGTTATTAACCTCTTTTTTGCATGCCCAAGACCCTTTCTAAAACCAATCCCGCCCGTGAGCTCGTCTTCGGCGATCTGTGGGAATACGATCCCGCTCCTGAAACGGCGGACCCGAAGCTGAAGCCACGATATGACCTGTTCATCAACGGGGCGTTCGTTTCGCCGCGTGCAGGACAATACTTCGCCACGATCAATCCGGCGCATGAAACGAAGATTGCGGACATAGCGCTGGCGGATGCTGCGGATGTCGATGCCGCCTGCAAGGCGGCGCAAAAGGCGTTCACGAAGGTCTGGGGCAAGATGCCCGGGAAGGAGCGCGGCAAATACCTGTACCGCATCGCGCGGTTGCTGCAGGATCACGCACGTGAATTTGCCATCGCGGAGACGCTGGATGGCGGAAAACCGATCAAGGAATCGCGCGACTTCGATATCCCGATGGCGGCGGCGCATTTCTTTTATCATGCGGGATGGGCGGACAAACTGGAGCATCTCGCACCGGGCAGGCAGATCGCGCCGCACGGCGTGGTGGGGCAGGTCATTCCGTGGAATTTTCCGCTGCTCATGCTCGCATGGAAAATTGCTCCGGCTCTTGCGGCGGGAAATTGCGTGGTATTGAAACCGGCGGAGACCACCAGCATCACTGCACTGAAGTTTGGTGAAATCTGCCAGGAGGCAGGCCTGCCGAATGGCGTGGTGAACATTGTCAGCGGCGCTGGTGAAACAGGAGCCGAAGTGATCCAGCATCCGCTGACAACGAAGGTGGCCTTCACTGGCAGTACCGAAGTCGGCAAGAGCATCATGCGCAGCCTCGCGGGCACGGACAAGAAGCTGACGATGGAACTCGGTGGCAAGGCCGCCAACATCGTCTTCGATGATGCGCCGCTGGATCAGGCGGTGGAGGGCATCGTGAACGGCATCTTTTTCAATCAAGGCCACGTCTGCTGCGCTGGTTCACGCCTGCTGGTGCAGGAAAGCATCGCTGATGCCGTGCTGGCCAAACTGAAGCGCCGCATCGCCACGCTGCGTGTGGGCGACCCCATGGACAAGAACACCGACCTCGGCGCGATCAACAGCCGCGAGCAACTCACGAAGATCTCCGAGCTTGTGAAAAGCGGGGTCGCGGAAGGCGCAGAAAAGTACGACACCGGCTGCAAACTGCCAGCCAAAGGCTTCTTCTTCCGCCCGACGATTTTCACCAACGTCAGCATGAGCCACCGCATCGCCCGCGAGGAAATCTTCGGCCCCGTGCTGAGCATCCTCACCTTCCGCACACCTGAAGAAGCCATCGAGAAAGCCAACAACACCCCCTACGGCCTCAGCGCCGGTGTCTGGACCGACAAAGGCAGCCGCATCCTCAAGATGAGCACTCTCCTCAAAGTCGGCGTCGTCTGGGCCAACACCTACAACAAGTTTGATCCCACCAGCCCCTTCGGCGGCTATAAAGAAAGCGGCTTTGGTCGTGAAGGTGGGAAGCAAGGGCTGCTGGATTATCTAACCTTGGATTGATGCGATGCCTTTTTTGACAGGATTTACAAGATGACAGAATTTCAGGATTTCAGGATTTCTCCAGACAACCCGCTTCATCTGAATCCTTCCGAATCATCCATGCCCAATCCTGTGATCCTGAAATTCTGTTAATCCTGTCCAACTTCGCCTCTTATGCCTCACCGTCTCTCCATCACCAAAACCCCCAAATGCTACGTCGGCGGCGCCTTCATCCGCAGCGAGAGCGGACGCGTGACAGCACTGCACGATGCTTCCGGTGCGTTCTTCGCCAACATCCCGCAATGCACGCGCAAGGATCTGCGCAACGCGGTCGAAGCAGCAGCGAAAGCGGGCCCAGGCTGGGCAAAACGCTCGGCCTTCAACCGCGGACAGATTTTATATCGCCTCGCAGAGATGATGGAAGCACGTGCTGCCGAACTGGCCGAGGCGTTGACGTTAAGTGGTGCTTCGAAAGCAGACGCCTCGCGTGAGGTCACCGCCAGCATCGAGCGCGTGGTACACTACGCCGGCTGGACGGACAAATATGAGCAACTCCTCGGCAGCGTGAACCCGGTCGCCTCCGCTCATTTCAATTTCACCGTGTCCGAACCGATGGGCATCATCGGCGTCATTGCCCCCGATGACTCACCCCTGCTCGCATTGATTTCATTAATCCTGCCCGCTATCACGAGCGGCAACTGTGTCGTAGCGCTTGCCAGCAGCACCCAACCCTATCCAAGCATCCTGCTGGGAGAAATGCTGGCCACCAGCGACCTGCCCGGCGGCGTGGTGAACCTGCTCACCGGCCAGCGCAGCGAGATGCTGCCCACCTTTGCCACGCATGAACACCTCCGCGCACTGAGCGGCGCCGTGATCGCTGCAGACCGCAAAACTCTCAGACTCGGCGCCGCAGAAAGCGTGAAGCGCGTACGCCTGCTGAAAGCCGAGGAGCCCATCGACTGGTTCGCCGGCAAGATGCAAGGTGTGGAAGAAATCCGCTCGCTGATCGAGTTCAAGACCACCTGGCATCCGGTGGCTGCTTGAAGAGAGGCTTGCGACAGTGAGGGAAGAAGATAATCTTGAAGCCATGTTCGTCGAATCCGACATCGAGCACATGACCGTAGCAGAGCGCTTCCAAGCCATGGAGGTGATCTGGGGCTCATTGCTGAAATCACCCGAAGACGTGTCGTCGCCATCCTGGCACGGAGATGTTCTATCCAAACGTCTGGCCAAGGTTGAGGCAGGTCAGGGAAAGTTTCTCACTCTTGAAGAACTCAAAGGACGACTTGGCCTGCCCCGGTCATGAAGAGAGTCATAGTCCTGGAGGAAGCAGCGGAAGACATCGAGGCGGCACGTGACTTCTACGATGAGATCGAGCAGGGGGTTGGAGATTACTTTCTCCGGCGCATTGTCGAAGACCTCGAACGGCTTGCGGCACTCAGCGGCATTCATGGTCTCCACTTTGGTTTTCATCGGATGCTTTCTGAGAAGTTTCCTTTCGGCATCTACTACCGAGAAACGGCTGACGAAACACAGGTGTATGCGATTCTCGACCTTCGCCGCGAGCCGACATGGATTCGCGCAGAGCTGCTCAACAGGAACTCGTGAATCGTGCTTGAAGATGACTTCGGTCACGGGAAGTTCATCCGCACATGACCGCCTACCAATCTCTCCGCGAAGTTGTTTCTGAAATCGCCCTCCTTACTTCAACCGAAGCGGTGCTGGGCTGGGACCAGGAAACTTACATGCCGGCACATGCGCTGGAGCACCGGGCGCGGCAGTTGTCCTATCTGACGGGCAAGGCGCATGGTCTGCTGACATCAAAGAAAACGCTGAAGCTGCTGGAGCGCGCTGAAGCTGAGACGCCGGAAAATCCGACCCACGCCGCCAACGTGCGCGGACTGCGCCGCGACATCGACCGTGCGACGAAGCTGCCGCAAAAACTGGTGGAGGAGGAAAGCGAGGTCTGCGCGCATGCCAAGGCGGCATGGGTGGAGGCAAGGGGGAAATCCAATTTCTCCATGTTTGCACCCCATCTGGAGAAGGTGCTGGGCATTGCACGCAAAAAGGCAGATCTGTTTGGCTACGAGGACGAACCGTACGATGCGCTGCTTGATCTCTACGAGCGTGGTGCAAAAACACGCGAAGTGGCCGCGCTGTTTGCCAAGCTGCGCCCGCAGCTGGCTGAAATCGCCCGCGAGGCCGTGGCCAAATCTGCCAAGGTGAAGCCGGGCACCCTTAAAGGCCGCTATCCAGTGGAGAAGCAGCAAATTTTGAACCGCGAAATCGCACAAAGCCTGGGGTTTGATTTCGAGGCGGGTCGCATCGACACGACGGCGCATCCTTTCTGCACCACCCTTGGCCCCGGCGACGTGCGCCTGACGACGCGCTATGACGAAAAAGATTTTCTGTCCTCGCTCTTCGGCGTGATGCACGAAGCCGGTCACGGTTTGTATGAGCAGGGGCTGCCTGGACTGGACTACGGCCTGCCGAGCGGCAGTGCTGCCTCACTCGGCATCCACGAATCACAGAGCCGCCTGTGGGAGAACCACGTGGGCCGCAGCCGCACCTTCTGGGCCAAGTGGCTGCCCCGCGCCCAGGAGCTCTTCCCGCACCTGCGCAAAGTGAAGCTGGATGCGTTCATGAAGGAGATGCTGCGCAGTGAATTCAGCTTCATCCGCGTGGAGGCAGACGAGGCCACGTATGATCTGCACATTCTCCTGCGCTTTGGCATCGAGCGCCGCCTCGTGAAGGGTGAACTCGCCGTGCAGGACGTGCCAAAGGTGTGGAATGAAGAGTATCGCGAGCTCTTTGGCCTGACACCTCCAGACGACCGCCACGGCTGCCTGCAGGACATCCATTGGAGCATGGGCGGGCTGGGGTATTTCGCCACCTACACGCTGGGGAACCTGAATGCCGCCCAGCTTTTCGCGACGGCGAAGAAGCAGCGGAAAATCGCCACGGCGCTGGAAAAATGCGACTACGCGCCGCTGCTGCACTGGCTGCGTGAAAACGTGCACAGCAAGGGTGCCGCCCTGCTGCCTCAGGAGATCATCACGCAGGCCACGGGCAAACCGACGGATGCGAAATGGCACATCAAACACCTGCGCGAGCGCTACGTCGGCTGATCAGATTCAGCCCTGACGCACATGCCGGATGAGTCCGATCATCACTCCCTGGATGAGAAGTTCACGCGCTGGCAGAAGATCAGGAAACTCGGGATTCTCAGCCTGCAGGTAGGGCTGAGAATCTTTGACCACGTAGCGCTTCAAGGTGCTCTCCCCGTCGATGAGCGCGGCGACGATGTCTTTCGGACGCGGTTCGCGGATCTCGAGAATCACGAGATCGCCATCGCCGATAAGAGCGCCGATCATGGATTCACCACGCACTTTGAGCGCGAAGCTTTTCGCCGAGCGTGGGATGCCGAGGGTGTTCACATCCACAGAGATGCAGCGGTCGGCATGCTGCACCATGTCAGCAGCAGCCATGCCAGCGGGAATCTGGCCGAAGACCGGAATGTCGATGATTTCAGCACGATCGAGGTCTTCAGGGAAGACCACCGCACGCGCTTTGTGCGCATGGCGCTGAATGACGCCTTTTTTTTCCAGCGCCCGCAGATGGCTCATGGCGGCGGTCTGGCTGGAGAAGCCGAAGTGACGCTGGATGTCACGCGTGGAGGGCATAACACCGTTCGTGCGCTGGTAGCTGCGCAGGTATTCGAGGAGTTCCTGCTGGCGGGCCGTGAGACGGGTGTCAGTGTCGGTGAACATGATAAATTAGGGCTGTTCGGGCGAACATTCCCTCACATGCACCTTACGCAAGATGTTTTCCTGCGCCAATTTCAGCGCATAGTCACAGCCATGCTGTGTTCGAATCACCTGAAAATCTCCGTAATCCTGCTGCTGGCCACGGCCAGCCATGCGCAGGAGGCTGCGCCGATCAACCCGGCCAAAATGGATAAAACCGGCATGCTGCCCCCTTTCACCAAGGTGCTGGGCGAACGTGCGGCGGCGGCCTTCGGCAAGCAGGACTGGCCCGCAGCCCGCAAGGCCTACCAAGAAATGCTGGAGCTCGACGACGGCAATGCCCTCATCTGGGCCAATCTGGGTGCGGTGGAGCAGCAGGCGGGAGACACCAAGCAAGCCATCGAATGTTTTGAGAAATCCGTGCAAATCAATCCGCAGCTTGCGCAAACATGGACGGCCCTGGGGCTGCTGCTGCAAAAACAGGGAGATACCTACCGGGCCATCTCCTGCTTCACCCGCGCCATTCACGAAGAGCCGGAGGATGCGCGCGCTCATAATTACCTGGCCATCGCCGCCAAAGGCCTGGGCTGGTCCGATGCGGCCGAAGCGGAACTGCAGCGCGCGATCGAACTGAAGCCCGATTACGGCATCGCTCACTTCAACATGGCACTGATGCTCCTGGAGCGCCGCCCGCCTGCCATCGAACTGGCGCGCAGGCATTATGAGAAGGCGCTCACGCTAGGGGTGTCGAAGGATGACGTGGTGGAGCGCCGCCTGAAGGAGTAACGCATGCAGGAACGTACGGACCCATGGGACATCACCGCGCAGCTGGATGAACTGCGTACACAGGGACTCTGGCGCGAGCTGCGCCCACTGGATGAGCTGAATGGAGTCACCGTGCGCGCCGAAGACCGCGAGTGGATCAATTTTTCTTCCAACGACTACCTGGGCCTGGCGCACTCCATTGAGATGAGGCAAGCACTTGCCGAAGGGATCGCCAAATATGGCGGAGGCTCCGGTGCCTCACGTCTGGTGTGTGGCACCCATCGTGCGCATGCCGACTTGGAGGAAGCCCTGGCTGATTTCAAAGGGACTGCGGCTGCGCTGACCTTCAGCAGCGGATTTGCCGTGGCGCTGGGGACGATCCCGGCGCTGATGGGTGCAGGTGACACGATCATCCTCGACAAGCTCTGCCATGCCAGCTTGGTCGATGCAGCACGCTTGAGCGGAGCAACGATCCGTGTATTCCCCCACAACCACCTCGAAAAGCTCGAACGCCTGCTGCAAACGGCCATAGGGCGTGTGCTCGTCGTCACGGAGTCGATTTTCAGCATGGATGGCGATGCCGCACCGCTGCGGGAAATTGTAGAGCTCAAGGCAAGGTACGGTGCCTGGCTGCTGGTGGATGAAGCCCATGCCGTGGGTGTTTTGGGCCCGCAGGGGCGAGGACTTGCCGCCGCACTCGGCGTGGATCAGCAGGTGGATCTTCATCTGGGCACCCTCAGCAAGGCTTTCGGCCTCAGCGGTGGCTACCTCGCGGCCTCACGCCAGGTCATTGACCTGCTGATCAACCGCGCACGCAGTTTTATTTATTCCACTGCGCCCCCCGTTCATCAGGCCCACGCGCTGGGCTCCATTTTGAACCTGATTCGTAATGAGCATGGCGATGCCTTGAGGAGTCAGGTTCGGAACCATGCCGTGCAAACCCAAAGCCTGCTGGCTGAAATCGGCATCGGTTCACCGCCCGGCCCGGCAGCCATTCTGCCGGTCATTTTAGGCGAAGCGTCACGCGCGCTGGAAATAAGTGCTCGCCTGCGTGAGGCCGGCTTCCTCATTCCTTGCATACGCTACCCTACCGTCGCCCGAGGCAGCGCCAGACTGCGGATCACCGTCAGCGCTTTGCACACTGCCGCACAGATCCACGCTCTGGGCAGAGTCCTGCGGGAAACGCTTGAGCCTCAAGGCTGAGGCCACTGTCCCAAAATCTCCAGCGCCCGTTTTCTCGCGTCTTTGATCTCCTGCGCGTTTAAAGAAATCCCGTTCTTTCCCGAGGCCATCAAATTGGTGCGCTCCTGGCGGTGGGGCAGGAACAAAACGTGACCCAGTTCATGGGCCGTTACGCGAGCCACGGGATTGTCTGCGCCGCTGGAAACCTTGTGAAATTCGGGATTTTCGCAGACCACCACCGGCTCACCATAAAAAAAGCCGTTGGGGCCCATGTCCTTCACAAAACACACATCAATGGCGGTAGGGCTGAATTGATTCGTTGGAATCGCCGATTTGACCCAGTCGCGATCTTTAATGAACCATCTTTTGGGAGCGAGATCGAGTGCTTGGAGGGTGTCAACCGCCTCCAGTTCGAATCGGATACCCGCTTGGGACCAGATGTGGTTCACTTCATCAAAAAGGGCACGCGCTTCCATTTCCGTAAGCGTCGTTTGCAGCCTTGGATTCGTAATGGACTGCATCAGGTGCACCCGAACCCTCAAGTGAATGAGGGGAGATGGCTCATGGGAATGCAATGGCAGCGACCACGCCGAGAGCAAAGAGAAAATCAGCAGACGAATCATAACAAGGGGTAAGTCATCTTCCGCAATCCGTTCAATCTCAATATTTCAATTAAATTGGCATGAAGGCTGCGTTAGAGAGGCAATTATAAAACTAAGGCAGCAATTAGGGATGCAAAAATTTGCTCCATAATTGCAAAAAATGCTTTTCACGTGTTGCGGCCCCTGCTAGTTTCCAGGCTGAACGGCTCACGTACTATGGATTAGAACTCAGGCTCTAGTCCATCCCATGCGAGTGTCCGACCTCAACCCAACCAACCTAATACCAAACTAATCAGACTATGAAATTGAACGCATTGCTGAAAACGCTGGGGTTCTTGGCACTGGCCGCCACTCCCGTTGTGGCCGGACCATCCGCTCCCGCTCCTAAAAACCCAATCGCTCCCGCTCCGGTGAACGATGACCTGGGCATCACCGCCTCCATCGGCTACGACTCCAACTACGTGTGGCGTGGCATCAACTACGGTCAGCATTGGGTCCGTGCAGGCCTCAACGGCGAGCTTCTCCTTGTGGGCGGCGCTTCCGAAGACGGCGCTGGCAGCACCTCCCTTCTCTGGGACGTGAACTACGGCTCCCTCGCAGGTGACCATGACAGCTTCTCCCCGAACGGCCTCCAGCCCTTCGTCCAGAACACCGCCTCCTTCCAGCGCCTTCAGCTGGGTGCAGCCATCTCACATGACCTTGGTCCTGTCGCGGTGAGCTTCGGCTACAGCTTCATCCACAACATGGGCTCCCTTGCCAATGGCAGCGGTGTCAACCAGATCGGTGCCCCTGTCAGCAACGGTTACGGCATGAACGACATCCAGCAGCTCACTCTGGGCGTCAACACCAACCTCGGCCCGATCAATCTGGCTTCGAGCGCGAACTATGACCTCTTCAACGGTGGCTGGTACTTCGACCTCACCGCCAAGTCCACCATCGCCGTGACCGATGCCATCAGCATCGTCCCACACGCTGGTCTGGGCTATGGCCTGAACTACAACGCTGGCTTCACCCAGGCTTCCCGCAACCTCGTCGGCGGCGGCGGTCTCTTCGGCCAGTCTGCAGCTCAAGGTGGCATCTCCGGTTGGACCGCACTCAACGTTGGCATTGATTTCCCAATCAAGCTCAACAGCCGTGCGACCCTGACCCCTTACGTGGCTGCCAACCTGCCAATGGGCCCGATGAAGAATCTGGCTAGCTCCACCACCAACGCTTATGCCCCGTTCATTCCTGTCGGCGGCCCATCCACTCCGTTCAACAGCATCATTTACTACGGCGTGACCCTCAGCGTCCGCTTCTAATTCAGATCGTTCTCTGAACGATTCAACCCTTCAAGGTTTTCAAACCTCCCGGCGCAAGCCGGGAGGTTTTTTTGTGCCTCAATGCGAGGCCGCTTTCCATGCATTTCAAAAAAATACCCCTCACCGATCCTCACCTCTCTGTTTGGCAGCGGCTTCAGAACAAGCCGCCCCTCCGTAGGTTGGGCGTGGCGACAGCCCGCCCGACCATCAGGGTGTGAACACACCTGAGACCTCGGAGCAGGCCGACTCACCCACACGTCGCTTTTGATGGCAGCCCGAAAGCGCCCTGAGTCCCCTTCTAAAAGATGTCCGGCTCCGGCACCGCCGGCCCATATTGCAGGAAGTCAAAGTCCGCCCCCTGATCCGCCTGCGTCACATGCTCCACATAGAGCTTCGCATACCCGCGATAGTATCGCGCAGGCGCAGGCTTCCACGCAGCACGGCGCTGCTCCAGCTCCGCATCACTCACATGCAGGTGCAGTTTCCGATTCGGCACATCCAGCTCAATGAGATCTCCCGTCTTAACCAGCGCCAGCGGTCCGCCCACCGCGCTCTCTGGCGCGATGTGCAGCACACACGCCCCGTAGCTCGTGCCGCTCATGCGGCAGTCGCTCAGACGCACCATGTCTCGGATGCCCTGCATGATCAGCTTCTTCGGAATCGGCAGTTGCCCCCACTCCGGCATCCCCGGAGCACCCACCGGACCCGCATTGCGCAGAATCAAGACACTGTCCTTCGTCACATCCAGATCCATGTCATCGATGTTCTTTTTGAGATCGGCATAGCTGTCAAAAACCAGCGCAGGCCCCGTGTGCGTACACAGCTCCTTAGTGGCCGCCGCATGTTTGATCACCGCGCCATCGGGGCAAAGATTGCCCCGCAGGATCGCCGTTCCACCATCCGGCTGCAGCGCTGTCGCCGGCGTGCGGATCACATCCTCATTGTGAATGATCGCGTCCTCAATGTCTTCACCCAGCGTCTTGCCCGTGATCGTCGGCACATCCGTGTGCAGCAGCTCACGCATGCCATTGAGCAGCGCCCGCAGACCACCCGCCAGGAAGAACTCTTCCATCAAATACTTGCCCGCAGGCCGCATGTTCGCCAGCAGCGGAATTTTGCGGCTGATCTCGTCAAATTTTTCCAGCGGCAGCTTGATGCCCAGCCGTCCCGCCATCGCCACCAGATGCACGATCGCATTCGTGCTGCCACCCAGCGCCATGTCCACCGCGATGGCATTCTCAAACGAACGCTCGCACACAATGCCCGACGGCTTGCGGTCCAGCCACACGTTCTCCACGATCTGCCTGCCAGCCGCCGCAGCGATGCGCGTGTGCGCGCTGTCCACCGCAGGAATCGAAGACGCACCAGGAATGCAAAGCCCCAGCGTTTCCGCCAGCGCAGTCAGCGTGCTCGCCGTCCCCATCGTCATGCAATGACCCGGGCTGCGGGCGATGCCATCTTCAATTTCGCACCACTGCTCCCAGCTCAAATTGCCCGCACGCTTCTCATCCCAGTACTTCCACACGTCACTGCCGCTGCCCAGCGTGTCGCCGCGCCAGTTGCCCTTGATCATCGGACCGCAAGGCATGTAAATCACAGGAATATCCATGCTGAACGCACCCATGAGCAGCCCCGGCGTGGACTTGTCACACCCACCCAGCAGCACCGCTCCATCAATCGGATTCGCCCGCAGCATCTCCTCCGTTTCCATCGCCAGGAAGTTGCGGTGAAACATCGCCGTCGGCTTCGTCAACATCTCCCCCGCAGACATCACCGGAATCTCCATCGGATGCCCGCCCGCCTGCAAAATCCCGCGCTTCACCGCATCCGCCGTCAGCCGCAAATGCATGTGGCAGGAGTTCAGATCGCTCCACGTGTTCAGAATCCCAATCACCGGCTTGCCCACGATGTCCTCGCTCCCCCACCCCGCCTGCTTCGCCCGCGAGCGATGACCAAAGGATCTCAGTTCATCACGGCCATACCAGCGCCAGGAGCGGAGTTGTTCAGGAGTTTTGCGGGTGGGAGTGTTTTCAGAGGCCATCGGTAAAAGGAATAACAAGATTCGCGTGCATTAACAGGCTGGATTTCGCCCGGTCAAATCGTCCTCGCAGTTTCCCGCCGTTCTCCTCTCGGCACCTCCATTCTGATTCCGTATATTCAGTGTATTCCGTGGTTAACAACTCTGCCTCTTCGCCACTCTACGTCCAAAACGCCCCCTGTCGCCCCCCTGCGAAATCAGTCTCCCCCGTCCGATTCCGCCCAAACCGTGTCCGACATCGCTCTTGTCCTTTCTCCGTAGCTTCTGCTACAACCAATCCCCACCATGCGCCCGCTGCTTTTCCTCTCTCTCTGCCTCCTCACCCTCAACCTCCTTGCCGCAGGCAAAGAGCTCGAAGGCGAACGCGCCGCCGCCTCCACCATCTGCCCCACGCCCGAGGAAGCCCGCGCCAAAATGTCCGTGCCGGATGGCTACGCGGTCCGCTGCTTCGCTCATGAACCCATGGTGCAAAATCCCGTCGCCATGACCTGGGATCATCGCGGTCGCCTCTGGATCGTGGAAGCCTACGAATACCCCGAAGGCACGCCCCTCCCCGAAAACCAACGCCCCTTCGGCGGCGCAGCCAAGGACGACAAGTACCACCCCGTTCCCGAGCTTTGCAAAGGAACCCCTGTTGCCACGACAATCGCGCCGCCACACATCCCCCGCGACCGCGTCATCATCCTCGAAGACACCGACAACGACGGCGAAGCCGACAAACGCACCGTCTTCGTCGAAGGCCTCAACCTCGCCAGCGCCATCCTCTGTGGCGACAACGGCATCTACGTCGGCCAGCAGCCTCACCTCATCCACTTCCGCGATGACGATGGCGACGACAAACCCGATGCCTGGCGCGTCGTCCTCACCGGCTTTGGCCGCGAAGACACCCACGAGCTCGTCAACAGCTTCACCTGGGGCCCCGACGGCTGGCTCTACATGACCCACGGCGTCTTCACCAACAGCAAAGTCCGCCGCCCCGGCCAGCCCGAAAGCGAAGGCTTCAAATTCGACGCCGGCATTGGCCGCGCCCGCCCCACATCCCGCGAAAAAGAAGGCGCATGGGAATTCGAAGTCTTCGCCGACGGCACCAGCAATCCCTGGGGCTGCGACTACGACGCCGCCGGCAACTTCTTCGTCAGCGCCTGCGTCATTGATCACTTCTTCCACATGGCCCCCGGCGGCATCTACACACGTCAGGGCGGTGCTCCCGAGAATCCCTACTCCTACGAACTCCTCCCCAGCATCGTCAAACACAAACACTTCCGCGCCGCCTACGCCGGCATCCAGATCTATCAGGGCGGCCGCTACCCCGCCGACACCCACGGCCACGCCTTCATCGGCAACATCCACGACAACGCCATCCACGAAGAAGTCCTCACCCCCCTCGGTGCCACCTTCAAATGCGAACCCCGCCGCGACTTCCTCCGCGCCAACAACGGCTGGTTCCGCCCCGTCAGCACCCAAACCGGCCCCGACGGCTTCCTCTGGATCATGGACTGGTGCGACAAATACCCCTGCTACCAAAACGCCAAAGCCAACCCCGAAGGCGTCGACCGCGAACGTGGCCGCATCTGGCGCGTCGTCACCACCGACTCAAAATCCAAAACCACCCGCGACCACACCGACCTCAACCTCAAAAAACTCGCCACCCCCGATCTCGTCAAAACCCTGGAGCATCCCAACAACTGGATGCGCCGCATGGCGAGAAGGATGCTTGTAGAGCGAATGACCCCCGAAATCACCAAGACCCTTACTGCCGCCGCCATCGACAAAACAGGATTCCAACATCAGCGCATCGAAGCCGCTTTTGCCATGGCTCAATTGATATCTGACGGCGATTGGAATGTGCGGCTCACTGGAATGGAAGCGGCCAAAAGTTTGTACAATTCCAACATCCCAGCCATCCGCTCGATCTCATTGCGCATGTGGGGCGCAAGCCGAGGCTGGTATTTGGTGGATGAAGTGCAGAAAAGAAGCATTCCACCCGATGCTACGTCGGTGGATTTTGGTCTAAGTGAGGGCGACGCCCTCACCGATTTGTCCGATGATCTCGATCCAGGCGTGCGCCTTGCCTCCATCATCGCGCTTCGCGATGCCTCCGGGCATGATTTGACCACCCACCGTAGAAAGCCTCTCAAATTCGAGGTTGAGGGACACAAGGAGCGGCTGGATGCCAAGCTCGATGCTGTCTTTGAATTGAAGAAAGTGCTGATAGGAAATGCCCAGGCTGATCGACAAATCGCCTTCGCAATTTGGATGTTCTTGGAGCCGCTTGTGGCTTCGCAGCCAGGCCGTTACCTCCCTGTTCTTGCTGAGACCGCCCCCTCCACACAGCCACTCTCACGTATCCTCTCTCACAAAGCCATGCGCCGTATGTGCGATACGCGGAAGGCGAAGAATCTCGATCTTGCTGTCGAGTTTTGTGACAAGCTGATTGAGCACGATGCCCTGTTGGTCGAAGCGATTGCCGGCCTGGTCAAAGGCCAGGAAGGCGGCATTATCATGCCTGTGAAAGATGTCTCCGGCAGTCTCGCGAACTGGCTCACGCATCCCAGCGCAGAGGTGCGCCAGCACGCCCAGAAACTTGCAGTTCTGTGGGGAGATGAAACCTCCGTGAAGGAGATGCTCGGCGCGCTGCACGACACAAAAAAACCTGAGAAAGAGCGCATCGCCATCCTGCAATCACTCCGTCCGGTGCGGACAAAGACGATGAAGGAAGGCATCAAACCCCTCCTCACTCCCCAAACCTCCACAGCCCTCGCCGTCGCCTCCATCCGTGCCGCCGCAGACCTCGGCGGCGATGACTTCATTGCCCCGCTCCTCCAGCAGGCCGCCTCCAAAGACTTCAACGTCCGCATCGCCGCTCTCGAAGCCCTCAGCAGCCGAACCACCTGGACCCAGGCCATGCTCAATGGCATCGCCGAAGGCAAAGTCAGCCCCACCGGCTTCCCCGTTCCCGTCCGCCGCGCCCTCGCCACCAGCAAAGACAAAGCCATCCGCGATCAGGCCTTCAAAGTCCTCGGCGCCTGGAAAGACTCCTCCGACGACGTGAAGTCCCTAATCGCCCAGAAGAAACAAGCCTGCCTCACCGGCGAGCCCGATCTCGCCAACGGCAAACTCATCTTCACCTCCACCTGCATGGTTTGCCACGAGTTCCACGGCGGCGGCCAAAAGGTGGGCCCAGACCTCATCGGCAGCGGTCGCAGCAATCTCGACGCCATCC
>CALRWM010000010.1:0-138623 GCA_943371875.1 Prosthecobacter debontii
ACTACGCCGCCTTGGATGAACAGGATCAGGAGCAACCTCTCGCCGCTGCTTTTGATGCGGCCTTCAACCAGCATTTGAGCCTCATCCTCGACAACCCGCAGCTCTACAATCACCGCCGTCCCCCAATCCGCCGCGCCAATCTCACCCCGCGCTTTGGCGAACACTACATCGCTTACATGGTCTGGCGGGAGCGGGTCGTGGTTCTCGCCGTGGCCCATGCCAAACGCCGCCCCTACTACTGGCGCAACCGCATCGGTGAGGCACGCAGACTGTTCTGATTCTCTTCACTGGTGAGAGCACACAGATCAGGTTGTCCCCCTGATCTCCCACCGCTTTTTCGCACCTGTTTCAGTCCTTTTGTGCTGCGCTGAGGCGCTTTCCCCTACGCAGCCTGTTCCATCCCCAAACCCCAGCGAAAGGCCGCAGCCCGTGCTGCGTAGTCCTCGGCCATGATTCGCACCCTGCTCTTCTCCCTTGGCGCCTTCGCGCTGCTTTCCCTCAACGCCAGTGCCCAGAACATCCGCGCCGGCATCATCGGGCTGGACACCTCCCACGTGCTGGCTTTCACCAAGACGCTGAACACCACGCCGCAGAAGCCGGAGGTCATGGGCGTGCGCCTCGTGGCCGCGTATGCGCAGGGCTCCAAGGACATCCCCTCCAGCACGGAGCGCGTGCCGGAGTACACGCAGAAGGTCAAGGACCTGGGCGTGGAGATCGTGCCGAGCATCCATGAACTGCTCGACAAAGTGGACGTCGTCTTCCTCGAGTCCAACGACGGCCGCGTGCATCTGGAGCAGGTGCTGCCGTGCATCGAGGCGCACAAACCGGTCTTCCTCGACAAACCCATCGCGGGCACCCTCGTCGATGCCATCAAGATTCTCGATGCCTCCAAGAAGGCCAGCATTCCCGTGTTCTCATCCTCTTCGCTGCGGTTTGGCAAAGGCACGCAGGCCGTGCGCGGTGGCAGCATCGGCAAGGTCAAGCAGGCCAACACCACCAGCCCCGCCAGCCTGGAGCCCCACCACCCTGATCTCTTCTGGTATGGCATCCACGGCGTGGAGTCCCTCTTCACCGTCATGGGCACCGGCTGCCAGAGCGTGAAGCGCGGCACCGTCATGGAGGAAGTCACCACCGTGGACAAAGTCACCAAGGTGGAGACCAAGGCAACCGTCGCCCGCATCACCGTCACCGGCACCTGGGAAGGCGACCGCACCGGCACCTTCACCGAGTCCAAAGGCTACGGCGGCAAGGCCATCGGTGAGAAGGGCGAGGCCGCCATCGGCACCTACGACGGCTACGATCCCCTGCTCTATTCCGTCGTGCACTTCTTCCGCACCGGCGTCGCTCCCGTGAGCTCTGAAGAAACGCTGGAAATCTACGCATTCATGGAAGCCGCCGACGAAAGCAAACGCCGCGGCGGAGCCGAAGTCACCCTCAAGGAAGTGATGGACAAAGCCCTGGCCGAAGCGCGCAAGTAAGCAGCCGCGGGATGGGTGTGGCGAAAGCCCGCCCGTCCATGAGCGTGTGGCAAACACCACGGCTTGCGAACGGCCTCGCAGTCGGGCGGTTTGGCGGAGGAGCTGCGGATGAACAGGAGGGCGCGGCACGCCAAACACGCCCAACCTACGTCCGGAGCGGCACCGCAGTTCGTGTTGGAAATCCCTGCTTCTGCGATGCCCCCCACGATTATCGCCACTCTTCCGGGCGCGAGCGTCGTAGTACTGGACAGGCCCAAACGCCGCCGGGACGGATCTTGGTATCTACGGCGGGCGATGTGAAAGAGTCCCTTTCTTTCGCCCAAATATGTTCAACATTCCCTGCGTCACTACGTCTGAGAATCATGCGCTCCTCAAAGAACCGCTGAAAAATCCCACCCCAAAAACCACTCCATGAAGACCCAACCTCGTCTCTGCATTGCGTTCACCTGCGCCGGCATGCTGGTGTCAGGACTGCCCGGCGTCCACGCCCAGCAGCCCGGAGCACTGCCGCCGGGCGCATTGCCGCCTCCCGCATCGACAAAGCCTGTGGCACCGCCAACGCTGATGCCCCCTGCGGATTTGAAGGAGCCTCTGACGGCGGATTTCACCGCGAAGATCCTGCGTGACCCCAGCCTGCTGCCGAACAACGGCCAGCTGCAGATGAGCTATGCCACCGTGGTGGAAAAGATCCTGCCCAGCGTCGTCACCATCCACTCCTCCACGCCCATCAAGGCACCGGATGTGGACCAGATCCCGCCGCAGCTCCGTCCCTTCTTCTACCGCTTCTTTGGCGCCCCCGGCGGCGGCCCGGATCCCTTTGGCGGCGGCATGAATGAGGACGACGAACCCACACCCGCTCCGCGCCGCCGTGGTGGCCAGCCG
Organism: Prosthecobacter debontii; assembly: GCA_943371875.1. GTDB lineage: Bacteria > Verrucomicrobiota > Verrucomicrobiia > Verrucomicrobiales > Verrucomicrobiaceae > Prosthecobacter > Prosthecobacter debontii_C. Next base: position 2,361 of record CALRWM010000010.1, read on the forward strand.
CAGCAGCCCCAGCGCCCGCAGCAGCCGGCCCCGGACGATGACGCTCATCAGTCCCAGGGCGTCGGCTCCGGCATGATCATCACCCCGGACGGCTACATCATCACCAACAACCACGTCGTGGCAGATGCCAAAAAGATCGACGTGGATGTGGATGTGAATGGCTCCACCAAAACCTACCGCGCCACCGTCATCGGCACGGACCCGCTCACGGACGTCGCCCTCATCAAGATCGACGCCACCGGCCTCACCCCCGCCACGCTGGGAGACAGCTCCAAGCTCCGCGTGGGCGACATCGTCCTCGCCGCTGGTGCACCCATGGAGCTCAGCCGCTCCGTCACGCAGGGCATCGTCAGCGCCCTGGGCCGCAGCAATGAAGGCATCGTGGGCAAGGGCAACGGCCGCGGCGGCCGCGTCCAGGGCTACGAAGACTTCATCCAGACCGATGCCTCCATCAATCCCGGCAACTCCGGCGGCCCGCTGGTGGATGCCATGGGCCGCGTCGTCGGCATCAGCACCGCCATCCTCTCCCGCACCGGCATGAATGCCGGCATCGGCTTTGCCATCCCGATCAACATGGCCCTCCACATCGTGGAAGACCTGCTGGACGACGGCGCCGTGCAGCGCGGTTTCCTCGGCGTGCAGATCACCGATCTCGACGGCGCTCTCGCCGAACGCCTCGGCTTTAAAGAGCAGGGCGGCGCAGTCGTCATGATGGTCGGTGCCGAATCCCCCGCCGAAAAAGCCGGCATCCAGCTGGAGGACATCATCGTCTCCATCAACAATCAGCGCGTGGACAGCAGCAGCCGCCTGCGCCTCATCGTCAGCGGCACCAAGCCCGGCAGCCAGATCCCCATCGAAGTCATGCGCGGTGGCAAACGCCTCACCCTGAACGCCACCCTGGAAGCCCTGCCCGAAGAGGCCCTGTCTGAACTCAGCAGCGGACAACGCGGCATTCCGCGCCCCGGCGCAGCTCCCGGCCAGGCCAAGGACAACATCAGCGAACTCGTCTCCGGCGTCACCGTCCAGACCCTCACCCAGGCCTTGCGTGAGCGCCACGACATCCCTGACAGCGTCACCGGCGTCATCGTCACCAAGGTGGACGCCGACAGCCGCGCCGCCGCCATGGGAGTGGAAGAAAGCGACGTCATTTCCCACGTGAACCGCAAGCCCGTGACCAACGCCGCCGAAGCCCGCACCCTCGCCAAAGGCAGCGACAAAACCGTCCTCCTCCGCGTCTGGCGCAAAGGCGACACCATGCTGCTCATGATCGGCAACAATTGATCCACGAATGATTCAACGGCCCGCGTGTGCTGTGAAGCATGCGCGGGCTTTTTTGTGCCTTCATAATTCATCCTTCATCATTCATAATTTCGCCTGTGCTCTACGACGCCCACAATCACCTCCAGGACGAGCGCCTCGACCCGTGGCGTGAGCAGATCATGCCCATGCTGCCGCAGACCGGGCTGGCGGAGATGATCGTGAACGGCTCTTGTGAGGAAGACTGGCCCGCCGTGGCAGACCTCGCCCGCAGGTACTCGTGGATACGCCCCGCCTTCGGCCTGCACCCTTGGTATGTCAAAGAACGCACCAAGGACTGGGCCACCACACTCAAGCAGCTTCTGGTAGAGCATCCCAAGGCCGTCGTCGGCGAGATCGGCCTCGATCGCTGGATTGAAAACCCCGACATCGAGGCCCAGCTCGAATGCTTGCGCGCGCAGCTCGCCCTCGCCGTGGAGCTCGACCGCCCCGCCACCCTCCACTGCCTGCGCGCCTTTGGCCTGCTGGAAGAGACGCTGCGCAGCACCACGCTGCCACGGCGCGGCTTCCTCCTCCACTCCTACGGCGGCCCCGCCGAGATGATCCCGCAGTTCGCCGCTTTGGGCGCCTACTTCTCCCTCAGTCCCTACTTCGGCCATCCGCGCAAAGCCGCGCAGCTCGCCGTCTTCAAGTCCGTCCCCCTCGACCGCCTTCTCGCCGAAACCGACGCCCCCGACATGTGGCCGCCGGATGAGCTGAACCCGCACCCGCTGCAAGCCGCCGATGGCAAGGCCCTCAACCACCCCGCCAACCTCCGCGTGAGCTACGAGCTGCTGGCAAAGGTGCGCGGGATGGAAGTGGCGGAGCTGGAGAAGGTCATCGCCGAGAACTACCGGGCCTTGTTTGGATAAAGGGACACAGGGCGCTACTTTCAGTCTCCCCAAGCGACCCGCTTTTTTGTGATCTTTTTTTGCGCCTTTTTGCGGCCATCCTCATCAAACCGGCATCGGATGTTCCAGCCCCGTTGCGAGGTGCGCCTTGCTTTCGGGCACATCAGAGCCAACGCTGGCCCGACCCCTGCTTTCATTATGCCATCCATGCGCAAAACCAAAATCCTCTGCACTCTCGGACCTGCCACGGAGAGTCCTGAAGTCCTTGCCAGTCTCATCGCCAAAGGTGCCGACGTCATCCGCCTGAACATGAGCCACGCCTCCCATGACTGGGTGCGCACCGTTTACGCCCGCGTCCGCGAGGCCGCCGCCGCCTCCAAGCGCGAAATCGCCGTCCTCATGGACCTCACCGGCCCCAGCATCCGCACCGGAGATGTGGAGCAGCCCTGGCAGCTTCAGGTGGGCGACACCGTGGAATTCCGCAGCAAAGCCGAAGTTCCCCCGAGCACGCCCTATTCCGTCAGCGTGAACTACCCGGAGCTGGGCAAGGATCTCAAAGTCGGCGACACCATCATGGTGGATGGCGGCATGATCCAGGTGAAGGCCACCGAGGTCTCCACCCTCCGCGTCATCGGCACCGTCATGACCAAGGGCGAGATGAAATCCCGCCGCCACATCAATCTCCCCGGCGTGCCCGTGCGCCTGCCCCCGCTCACGCAAAAGGACTACGCGGATCTCGATCTCGGAGTGGAGCTGGGCGTCGATTTCTTCGCCCTCAGCTTCGCCCGTGAGCCCGGGCACTTGCAGCACCTGCAGCTTCTCCTTGAGCAGAAGCAGAGCAAGGCGCGCGTCATCGCCAAAATCGAAAACCAGCAGGCCATCGACAACATCGACGCCCTCGTGGAAGCCTCCGGCGGCATCATGATCGCCCGTGGTGACCTCGGCAGCGAGTGCCCCATCGAGGACCTGCCGCTCATCCAGCGCCAGATCGTCGAACGCTGCTCCTACCATGGCCGCAAGGTCATCGTGGCCACGCAGATGCTGGAGAGCATGATCGAAAACCCCGTGCCGACGCGCGCGGAAGTCACCGACATCTTCAATGCCGTCATCGAGCAGGTGGACTGCGTGATGCTCAGCGGTGAAACCAGCGTGGGCCGCTACCCGGAGAAATGCGTGGAGGTGCTGCACACCGTCATCAGCCGCATCGAGCAGAAGTATCCCTCCGGCCGCTTCGCCAGCGATGCCCCGCTCAAGACCAACAAGCACAAGACCGTGAAGGCCGCCATCCTGCTGGCCAACAGCATCCCCGGCAGCAAGCTCCTCGTCTTCACCATCCGTGGTGTCATGGCGCATCTCCTCGCCCATCAGCGCCCCGAGTTCGCGCCCATCTTTGCCTTCACGCCCAATCTGCACGTCAGCCGCACGCTGGTCACCGCCCGTGGAGTGAACCCCTTCGTGCTGCAGTTCACCGAGGGCGATCCCGAGGCGGCCATCCGCAATGCCCTGGAACTGCTGCGCATGGAAAAGCTCATCAAGCTCGGCGATCCCCTCGTCATTCTCAGCGATGCGCTCTACGATGGCATCAATGTGGATGCGATTCTGCTGCGCGAGGCTTGAAAGCGTGCGGCATCCGGCAGAATAGGGCAGTGTCAGCCGTATTCTTGTCCATGCGATCCGTCCGCCTGCTAATTCTGTCCTTCCTCATCGCCCCCATGGCGCTGGCGGACACCCGTGTGTTCGTCAGTCTCGCGGGCACGCTGATGGAGGCGGAGATCACCGCCGTTTCAGGTGACAATGTGACTCTGAAACGCAGCAGCGATCAGCAGACCCTCACCATCAACCGCAAGACGCTCTGCAAGGAAGACAGCGCCTACATCGCCACCTGGGCGGCGCAGCACCCGGACCTGGCCACCGCCCCTGCGCCCACCGCAGCGGGCACCTCAGCGCCTGCGCAGAAATACCGCCTGGTCTGCCAGACTCTGCCCGCCAAGAGCAACCGCAGCGGCGGAGACCTCTACCAGCGCACCTTTGAGCACACCTACAACTTCAACCTCAGCAACCAGGAGGTGAAACGCGACCTGCAGGATGCACTTGGCCTGGTTATCATCCTGGGCAAAAACACCTCCGACCGCAACGGCGACCTCATCGTGCTGCAAAAGGAGGAGTTTGACATCTCCATCCGCCCCCAGTCCAAGATGGTGCATACCACGCAGCCCGTGCGCCTCACCTACTTTGTAGGCGGCGACTCGCCGGATGCCGGGGTGAAAAGCTACGGCTACGTGCTTATCATTCGTGATGCCGCAGGCAACGTCCTGCACGTGGAGGCCAGCCCTGACACCAGCGCGAAGTTCACCAAAGAAATCCTCGCCCTGCCCGAAGCCCCCTGCATGGTGGACCGGGAGTTCAAGCTCAAGGCCCAAACGAACGTACCGCTGGAGTACATCAGTTTCTAAGGCGGCAAGGCCATCGCAGCCCAAGGTGACGGGGTCTCCGCCCCGTTTCATTTCCACCGCTTTGCAACGCGCACCGCAGCCAAACCCATACCGGGGTTCAGTGACCCCCGCGCCTTGGCTGGAGCCCTCCTCGCCCAGATCACTTCTCCATGATCAGCAGCACACCTGCCACGATGGCGAGAATGGGCACCAGGATGCTGAGCGCGCCGAGGCTGACGTTAAAAGCGCCGATAAAGCCGACGATGATGAGATAGATGGCCAGCACGAGCAGGCCGCGATTTTTGGTGATGTTCATAGGTTTGTGCGCTTTGAGTTGAGGTCCAAAAATCCAAGTCAGGGTTCGATGCTCACCGGCGTGCCGAGCTCCACAGCGTGGTAGAAGGCGGCGGCCATGAAGCCGGGCATGCGAATGCAGCCGTGCGAGGCGGCGTAACCTGGCAGGTAGCCCTCATGCATGCCGGTGCCGGCGACGATGCGCATGAAATACGGCATCTTGGCTCCATCATAGATCGCCCCTTTGGGCTTGGGGTCCTTGCTGGTGTCCACGTCCTTTTGGATCACGTTTCCATTGGCATCCACGTAATCGCCAAACAAGGAAGACACATGGTCGATGTCCTTTTCGATAATTTTAAAACTGCCCGTCACCGTGTCTGTTCCTTCACGTCCCGATGAAATGCGCGACATGCCGGCAAGCTGGCCGTCTTTGTAGAAAAAGGCGCGCTGCTGCGAGAGGCTGATGCGGATGGAAGGTTTGCCCCTCATGTAGTCGCCGTTCCAAAACGACTCTTCGACAGCAACGGGAGGTGGTGGAAGTGGTTCGACACAGCCCGGCAGCAGGCAGAGGAGGGCAGCGGTAAGAAGGCAGGAACAGCCATGGGAGAGGATGGAGGGCATTGCAGAAATCATGAAGAGCGGGGCTGGCTGACGCGATGAGGTGTTCACCCCATGGATCTCGGCATCAGGATCTGTCATCCTAATCGGATAAACGCTCAAAAAAGCCTTATCACATGTGACTCCCCGCAGGGCTGAATGCCCCTTCCATGTCTGGGACAGATGAGGATCTTGCCCGGGCTGCCCCCATGGAGCACAAGCTGGATTTATTTTTGTCCGACGTCCGCTTTCGTTCCAGTCCCCGATTCATTCTCAAACATTCACACATCATCCATCCATGAATCTTCTGCTCATCCTTCTCATTGTGTTGCTTATTGGCGGTGGTGGCTACGGTTTCCGTTCCGGCAATCATTATGTCGGCGGAGGTGCAAGTCTCCTTGTCATCATCCTCATCGTATTGCTACTCACCGGGCGTATTTAAGCCCAGCTTCATAACTCTCGCGGCCGATCGTCCGCCCAGCACAACCCTGCACTTAATCGAACCTCATGAAATTCAGTCCCTTTCTCCTCCTCATTCCTGCCATCGCCACCTTGAGCCTTTCTTCCTGTGTGGATCCGATGATGGGCGGTGGCGGCTATGGCGGCAGCGCCTACTACCATCAGGGGCGCTCTTATTCAGGCGGCCAGTATCAGACCGGCAGCTACTTCTATCAGGGCAGGCAGTACTCGAACCGCTACTACCACAACGGACAGTATTATTACGGTGGCCAGCATCAGACCCACTCGAATCCCGTCGTCCGCCCATCAAGCTATCGTCCTTCGAACAGCTACCCATCGAGCTACCGTCCGTCGAGCAGCTTCCCATCGAACAATCGCCCTTCTGGCTTCCGCCCATCGAACAGCTATCCGTCCAGCAATCACCCGTCGAACTACCATCCGACGAGCAACTTCCCCTCGAACAACCGCCCGTCGGGCGGCCCATCATCGGGCAACCACTCAAACGGCAATCACTCCTCGGGCAGCCATTCGTCCGGTGGCCACTCAGAACATCATGAAGGCTGGAACAAGCCTTCAAGCCGCCGCTAACAGCGGGTTTGGATCCAGCTCCCGGGTGGAGAAGCTTCGCGGCTTCTCCACCCTTTTTGCGTAGCAACGAGGCTGCTTTTCACTCCTTCGTCACCGCCTCATCCAAGTTCAGCAGCATGAGGCACAGGCTTGTCCACGCAGCGTGCTCGATGGCATCGATGGATTCATCACGCTTAGACTCTCCCACCGCGAGCAGCTTAAGCGCCGCAGCGCGATCTGACTGCTGCGCCCGCAATTTTCCAAGCTGCGCCTTCAGCAGCGCCGCTTCCGCCTTGGCAGGCTCACGGCAGGTGACGAGACGAAACGCCTGCGCGAGCGCCGCGTCCTCATTTCCACGATTTGCCAGCAACACGCGCTGCGCCAGCACGCGGGCGGCTTCCACGTAGGTCACATCATTCAACGTCACGAGCGCCTGCAGCGGCGTGTTCGTGCGGGTGGCTTTGATCACGCAGGTCTGCCGTGCGGCATTGTCGAACAGCATCGTGGGGCCCACGATGCGCCGCCAGAAGATGTACAAGGTGCGGCGATAGAGCGCGTCGCCATGATCCTGCACGTAGCTCTTCTTGCCAAAGGTCGCCTCCTCCCAGATGCCCTCGGGCTGGTAGGGTTTTACTGCTGGCCCACCGAGCGTGCCCTGCAGCAGGCCCGCCACAAACAAGGCCTGATCCCGCAGCATCCACGAAGGCATGCGAAAGCGCGGCCCACGTGCCAGATAGCGGTTCTCCGGGTCGACCTGTGCGTCTTTGATTTTCGATGACTGCTGGTACGTTTCGCTCGTCACGATCAAGCGCATCAGCGCCTTCACATCCCAGCCGCTGTCGATGAACTCGGAGGCCAGCCAGTCGAGCAGTTCGCGCTGCGGTGGCTCCTCTCCCTGCAGGCCAAAATCCTCCGCCGTCTTCACCAGCCCCACACCAAAGAACGCCTGCCAGAAGCGGTTCACCGTCACACGCGCCGTGAGCGGATTATCACGGTTCACGATCCATTGCGCGAGGCCGAGCCGGTTGCGCGGCGCGTCAGGTTTCATTGCGGGCAGACTCGCCGGCACGTTGAAGCTCACCTTGGTCGTGCTGGGTTTGTCATACGCGCCCTTCTCCAGCACAAAGGTCTCCCGCACTTTGGGCGTGGTGTCCATGACCATCACCTTGGTGACGGCGCTGGTGGCTGAAACACGCGCACGCACCGCAGCGAGGAGCTTCTGCAGCAGCTTCGTGTATCCGGCGTCCTTGTCTTTGAAATAGTTCACCGCCTCCAGCAGAGGATCCACGCCCCGGTTCTTCGGCTCCGTCTTGGCGATGTAACTCGGCAGGTTTCCCGGCAGCTTGATCGCATCGGATTCCGTCAGCGGTTTGCCTGCGGGACGCGGCCATTTGGTCAGCTCAAACGCCTCCACCTCCGCTGCGACTTGCTTCACTTTTTCCGTGGTCGTCTTCACCTTTTCGAGTTCGGCAGGCGTTGACATGTCCATCGCCGGAGCCGCCTGACCGCTGCGGCCAAGGCCGTCCTCGCTCGTTTGGTTGAAGACATCGTAGAGGCCGTAATAATCGCGCATCGTCAGCGGATCGAATTTGTGATCGTGGCACTTCGTGCAGCCCATCGTCAGCCCCAGCCACACGGTGCCGGTCGTCTCCACACGATCCATCACATTCTCCACCCGCGTCTCTTCCGCGATGCGTCCGCCCTCGCCGTTGATCATGTGGTTGCGATTGAATCCCGTCGCCAGTTTTTGCTCCGGCGTTGCATTGGGAAGCAAGTCCCCACCAAGCTGCCAGACCGTGAACCGGTCATACGGCATGTTTTCATTGATCGCCTTCACCACCCAGTCACGCCACGGCCACATGGTACGCTCGGGGTCTCCCTGGTAGCCGTTCGTGTCTGCATAGCGCGCCGCATCCAGCCAGTCCCAGGCCCAGCGTTCCCCGAAGCGCGGTGAATTCATCAGGCGCTCCACGGTCTTCGCATAATCCTCCTTCAATTCGTCCGCAGTCGGAGGCAGGCCGGTCAGATCCAAGGAAACACGGCGCAGCAGCGTCACCGCATCCGCCTTGGGCGCAGGCTTCATCCCCTTCTCCGCCAGCTTCGCCCGCACAAAGGCATCGATGGGATGCTTGGCTCCCACATTCGGCACCTTGGGCCGTTCGATCCGCTTGAAGGCCCAGTGCGTTCCCCACTTCGCCCCTTCGTCGATCCATTGCTTGAGCAGCTGCTTCTGCGCAGCCGTCAGCGTGCGGTTGCTCTTCGGGGTTGGCATCACCTCATCCGGGTCGGTGCTGAGGATGCGTTCGATGAGTGAGCTCTCATGGCTCTTGCCCGGAAGAATGGCCGCCACGCCGTCCTTCACCGCCTTCGCCTCTTGCTCCACATCCAGCCGCAGGTCGCCTTTGCGCTCCTTCGCATCCGGACCGTGGCAGAAGTAGCATTTGTCGGAAAGGATCGGCTGGATGTCGCGCGAGAAATCAATCGCCGCCGCAGTGAGAGCGGAGCTGAAGCTGAGGAGGACGCAAAGGACACGCATGGTGGGACGGAATGAGCATACGATGTCCGCAGGTTCAGTATTGCCAAACATGCATGGCAGATCCTAGCATGACGAAATGCACATCCCAACCCTCATCGAGCACAAGCGCGACGGCGGAGCCCTCACCTCCGAGGAGATCCATCACGTCATCAGCGCCTTCACTCGCGGAGACATGCCGGAGTACCAGATGAGCGCCCTGGCGATGGCGATCTTTTTCCGCGACATGACGACGGAGGAAACCGCAGCGCTCACCGAGGCCATGCTGCACAGCGGCTCCATGCTGCTGTGGAACGACCACGACCCCATGCGCGTGGACAAGCACAGCACCGGCGGCATTGGCGACAAAACCTCCCTGGTCCTCGCGCCCCTGCTCGCCTGCGACAACGTGTGGGTGCCGATGATCTCCGGACGCGGCCTCGGCATCACCGGCGGCACCTTGGACAAACTGGAAAGCATTCCCGGCTTCCGCACCCAGCTCACTGAGGTGGAGATTCACAATGTCATCGACTGCATCGGCTGCGTGATGGTCGGCCAGACTGCGGGCATCTGCCCGGCGGACAAAAAGCTCTACGCCCTGCGCGATGTCACCGGCACCGTGCCCAGCGTGCCGCTCATCACCGCGAGCATCATGAGCAAAAAACTCGCCGAGGGTCTGAACCGCCTCGTGCTGGATGTGAAGTGGGGCAGCGGTGCTTTCATGAAAACGCAGGAGGAGGCGCATCGGCTCGCCCACAGCCTCGTCACCGTCGGCGAAGCCATGGGCGTGCGCTCCAGCGTGCGCCTGAGCGAGATGAACGAGCCCACGGGCGAATCCGCCGGCAATGCCCTGGAAGTCGCTGAATGCGTGCGCTGCCTCAAAGGCGAAGGCCCGCAGGATCTGGAGGACATCGTGCTTGATCTCGCCTCCGCCGTTTCCATTTCCTCCCGCGCCGATCTCGCCACCATGCTGCATCGCGGCGATGCGTGGCGGAAGTTTCAAAAGATGGTCGCTGCCCAGGGCGGCAACGTGGACGCACTGGAAAAGATGGCCACCGTGCATCGCGCGCCGTTCATCGGCGAACTCAAAGCCACCGCCAGCGGCACCCTCACGCGCATGGATGCCGGAGGCATCGGTCAGGCCGTGCTCGAACTCGGCGCCGGGCGCTCCAAAGCCGCTGATCCCATCGACTTCGCCGTCGGTTGCGATCAAATCGCCAAGACCGGCACGCAGGTGCAAACCGGCAATGTGCTGCTGCGTGTGCACGCCCGCACGAAGGGCGCGCTGTTTCGCACGCTCGACATTTTGGCGGAGTGCATCAGCATCGTCTGACCTGCTGACCACCCCCGCCCCAGTCCCCGGTTGCGGGTAGAGAGACCGATGTTAGTTTTGCGGACATGAGCACCAAAGAGCAAACCTTGTCCTGGCTGGCCGAGCTGCCGGAGGATTCGCCTGCCTGGCGCGAACTGCATGATGATGCCCGGCTGCTGCGCGACATCGCCGTGGCCGAAGAAGATGTGAGAAACGGGCGTGAACGCCCTCTGGCGGCAGCCCGTGAGCTGCTGGAACACAAATGGGCTCAGCGTCGTTCCAAGTCCGCCTGACCGATTCGGCGCTCAACGATCTGCATGAGATCGACGACTACTGGCTCCTGCATGGCGAGCCAGACCGCGGAGAGCAGTACGTCCGCAACCTTATCGAGACAGCAGAAACAGAACTTTCATCGCCATTGCGCGCACAAAGTGGTCGCCCTGTGCGTGTGGCTGTCCTGCCAGACACGCGAGAGATTTTAGTCTTTAAAGGCAGCTACAAGATCATTTACCGGATCGATGCAGCCGAGAACGTCGTTCACATCCTGCGCTTCTGGCACGGCCATCGCCATGAGCAGGATCTGGACGAAGGCAGAGCGTGATTCCATAACATCGGCGGAAGAAGTCAGCGAAAAATCTCCATGCTTGAGAAGCTTACGTACGCCCGTACCTCTCCCCATGAACCGCCGCCGCTTTCTCCAGACCACCACCGCCGCTGCACTGCTGCATGAATCCGTTCAGGCCGCTCCGCCTGCAACGCGCATCATCGACACCCACACGCATTTCTATGACCCCACGCGCCCCGGCGGCGTGCCGTGGCCGGGCAAGGGCACTCCTCTATACCGCACCGTGCTGCCTGCCGACTGGCTCGCGGTGGCAGCGCCGCATGGCGTCAAGGAAACCGTCGTCGTCGAAGCCAGTCTGCTGGTGGAGGACAACCAGTGGATTCTCGATCTCGCCGCGAAGGAAAAGAGCATCGTGGGATTCGTGGGGCATCTTGATCCGGGCGCGGAATTTGCAGGCCATCTGGAGCGCTTTGCCGCGAATCCGATCTTTCGCGGGGTGCGCTGGAGCAGCGCATTTCTGCAAGATGCCGCGAAGCAGGAATCTGTGATCGCTGGTGCCAAGTTGCTGGCCAAACACGGCCTGGAGCTCGATTTAAACGGCTCGCCCGCCTATCTGCCTCACGCCGCCAAACTCGCCGCCGATGTGCCCGATCTGCGCGTCCTCATCAATCACCTCGGAGCCTCCGGCGATCCCCAGTCCCTGCGTCCCGAGTGGAAGGACAACATCCGTGCTGTGGCCAAGCAGCCGAATGTCTTCATGAAAGTCTCCGCCCTCGTGGAGCAGGTGAAGTGCGAGTACGGCAAGGCCCCGAGCGATACCTCCTACTACCTCCCGATTCTCGACCATCTCTGGGAGTGCTTCGGCCCCGACCGCCTCATCTACGGCAGCGACTGGCCAGTCTCCGACAGGGGCGCGCCGTATGACGTCGTCTTTAAAATTGTGGACGAGTACTTCCGCGCCAAAGGCACGGAGGCTTGCGAGAAGTACTTCTGGAAGAATTCCAAGGCAGCGTATCGGTGGGTCGAACGCATCTGATCTCTGTCATTCCTTGTTCTCACCCATGCGCCTCGTCCTCCAACGCGTCTCCTCCGCCTCCGTCACCGTCGATGACACCATCACCGGCCAGATTGGCACGGGCTTGATGATCCTGGCCGGCATCGAACACGAGGACACGATTGAGGACGCGACGTGGCTGGTTCAGAAGCTCACGCAGATGCGCATCTTTGGCGATGCGGAAGGCAAAATGAACCTCAGCGTGAAGGACATCGGCGGAGAGCTGCTGGTGGTGAGCCAGTTCACGCTGCATGCCAGCACGAAGAAGGGAAACCGCCCCAGCTTCATCCGTGCTGCGCGCCCTGAGACCGCGATTCCGCTCTATGAGCAGTTCTTGGCGCTGCTGGAGGCTGAGATGGGCAAGCCCGTGGCACGCGGCATCTTCGGTGCCGACATGAAGGTGGCGCTGGTCAACGACGGGCCGGTGACCATCTGCATCGACTCGCGGGCTCGGGAGTGAAAGCAGCCCTGTTCCTGCGGAACAGGGAGGCCCTTGTTGCACAGCAACAAGGCTACTTTCCAAGCATAAAAAGGGCGGACCGAAGTCCGCCCTTCTCATTTGGTTTTCCAAGTTTTGGGGGTTGGAAAATCAGGCAAGACGTGGCTTAACCAGCGTCTCGAGGCGGTTCACGCCGCGACGAATGCGAGCTTTAATCGTGCCAAGAGGCTCGTGCAGTCGCTCGGCCACCTCGGCCTGGGTGAGGCCGGTAAAGTAAGTCAGCTCGATGGCTTCGCGCTGATCCTGGGTGAGGCGGGACACGGCGCTGTGGAGAATCGTGTCGCGCTCCTTGAACTCGAGGTTTTCGTGACCGGAAGGTTCGAATTCGAACTGGTCTTTCTTGTTCTCGTTCTCAAAATCGTCGTTCAGGCGCGAGCGGCGCTGCTTGGAGCGGATGCGGTCGATGGCGCGATTACGGGCCAAAGTCGTCAGCCAGGTGAGCGGCTTGCCTTTGCGAGGTTCGTAGAGGTGGGCCTTGTTCCAGACCTGCACGAGGACCTCCTGCATGACGTCCTCGGTGTCGTGGTGGTCGTTCAAGACATTGGAGATGGAGGCGAAGATGAGGCCGCTGTACTTCTTGTAGAAAGTCTGGAAGCTGGCGGAATCGCGTTCCGAGATGCGCTTCAGGAGGCGGATGTCTTCGACGACATTGGGGTCAACCTCTGGGGAAATTTCAGTCATGTTCATGGTGATTGGGGTTACCTGACAGGTTGGAATAATTGCGACAAACGCCCTTTCGTCAAAGATTTGTTTCTGTTTTGTCTAATTTTATATCGAATTTTGTCTAACTTTGAAGCCCTCTGCGGTGCTGAAGCCACCGACTTGTAGGAGGTATGGACATGGTATTTATTCCAGGCGTTGACCTAAAACTGAAAAAGAACCTGCCGGGATGGGCTTTGTGGGTGCCTCCTTGGTTAATCCGCCGAATGCCCGGATCTGGATGTACAAATCTGATACTCGGGCGAATTCGTCCCGGCTGGGGGAGTGAGCTCCCAAGCCAATCGGGAGAGAACGCCTCCCTCCGACCATTCCCCGGCATGGATTTTGGCCCTGCCTTACCCCTTGCACGCAGGCCGAATCCGCCGACTCTACGCGCCCTTTTTTCAGCCATGATCCCCAACGCCTACCGTACCTTTCACTGCAACGCCGTCCGCTCAGAGCACATCGGCCAGACCGTCACACTCTGTGGCTGGGTGAATTCGGCCCGCGACCATGGCGGCGTCATCTTCATCGACCTGCGCGACCGCGAAGGCCTGACCCAGGTCGTTTTCCGCCCGGAAGAGAACGCTGAGCTCGCCGCCCAGAGCCATCACCTGCGTGATGAAGACGTGCTGCAGATCACCGGCAAGGTGGCTGCGCGCCTCGCTGGCACGGAAAACGCCAAGCTCGGCACCGGCGATATCGAAATCGTCGCCACCGAGTTCAAAGTGCTCAACAAGGCCGACGTGCTGCCCTTCCAGCTCGACCGCGAGCTGTCCAACGAAGACATGCGGATGAAGTACCGCTACCTGGACCTGCGCCGCGAGCGCATGAGCAAGAACATCCGCACGCGCCACAAGATCACCAACGCCGCACGCAACTGCCTCGACGCCGCCGGCTTCATCGAAGTCGAAACACCGATCCTGAGCAACCCGACACCCGAAGGCGCGCGCGACTTCCTCGTGCCTGCCCGCCTGAACCCCGGCCGCTTCTACGCGCTGCCGCAGGCTCCGCAGCAGTACAAGCAGCTCATGATGGTGGCTGGTCTTGAACGCTACTTCCAGATCGCCCGCTGCTTCCGTGATGAGGACCTGCGCGCCGACCGCCAGCCTGAGTTCACCCAGATCGATATCGAGGCCAGCTTCATCGAGCGCGATGACATCCTGAACCTCGTCGAAGGCCTGCTGGTCAAGATGTTCAAAGCCGGCACCGACCGCGACATCCCCACGCCCTTCCCACGCATGACGTATCAGGAAGCCATGGACCGCTACGGCTCCGACAAACCGGACACGCGCTACGGCAATGAGATCGTGGACATGGCGGATGTCTTCGCCAGCAGCGGCTTCAAAATCTTCCGCAGCACCATCGAGAACGGTGGCGTCGTGCGTGCCATCAACGCCAAGGGCTTCGCCGGCATCACCACCGGTCAGATGATCCGTCTGAACGAGATCGCCACGCAGGCGGGCATGAAAGTGAAGCAGCTCGCCTTCATCAAGGTGGAGCGTGACGCGAATGGCGTGCTCGAATACAAGAGCCCGCTGTGGAAGTTCTTCAGCGAAGACGAGCAGAAGGCCCTCATCGCCAAGCTCGGCGTCGTGGAAAACGACATCGTGTTCTTCTACGCCGGCACCTGGCAGGAAGCCTGTGACATCCTCGGCCGCGTGCGCGTCGAGATCGCCAACATGACCGCGCTGACCAAGGACAGCACCGCGTTCAACTTCCTCTGGGTCGTCGATTTCCCATTGCTCGCCCAGGACGCCGAAACGCAGAGCTGGGTGGCCGTGCATCATCCCTTCACCCGTCCGAAGACGGAAGACATCCCGCTCATGGACGCCGGCGAATACGGCAAGGTGCGCGCTGAAGCCTACGACGTGGTCCTCAACGGCTACGAACTCGGCGGCGGCTCCATCCGAATTCACGAGAAGGATCTCCAGGCCAAGATGTTCAGCGTCCTCGGTGTGAACGAAGAAGAGCAGGCCCACAAGTTTGGCCATCTCCTCGATGCCTTCCGCTTCGGTGCGCCTCCTCACGGCGGCCTTGCCTTGGGTCTGGACCGCATCGCCATGCTTGTCAGCGGAGAGGAAAGCATCCGCGAAGTCATCGCCTTCCCGAAGAACAACAGGGGCAGCGACTTGATGACCGACAGCCCCACCAACATCGACTTCAAGACCCTGCGCGAAATCTACATCCAGAGCACCTGGAAAGAGAAGAAGCCGGAGACTGCCGTTGCTGCTGCGCCGGTGGCGTAAAGTTTCTTTGTTGCTGTGCAACGCGAGATCCCCTGTTCCGCAAGGACAGGGGATTTTTATTTTCTCAGCGCCGCCATCAGCGCGTCCATTTCCTCGCGCACCGTGTCAGCATCACTGACGGTTTGTGCGATCTCAGCTCTCACGGCCTCGCGGAAGCGTTTCCGCAGGCGATGCACGGCCACTTTGATGGCTTCGATGCTCATGCCGAGTTTCGTGGCCACCGCGCTTTGCGGTGTCGCATCGGCTTCTGCTGTCAGCCAAGGCTTCAACACATCAAAGTGCTCTGACTTGCCTTCGTCCCGCATCTCGGACTCCAAACGTGCCAGCGCACGCGCGAGCAAGGTCAGCGCCCACTGGCGGTCAAAGGCCGCATCCGGTGCTTCGATGCTTGTATCGGCGATTTGCAGGCCCGCGCCGGTCGTGTCGGACTCACCGTCGATCACCGCATGGATCTGGCCGCCGCCGCGCTTGGCCGCATGATCATGAATTCGTTGATTGGCAGCGAATCGTTTCAAGACCATGAGCAGGTAGCTGCGAAATTTCCCACGCAAAGGATCGGCACCGTCAATGGTCCCGCCTGCAAGAAGCTTGGCAAAGAAGTCATGCGCCAGATC
The DNA here is from genome assembly GCA_943371875.1 of Prosthecobacter debontii. Classification (GTDB taxonomy): domain Bacteria; phylum Verrucomicrobiota; class Verrucomicrobiia; order Verrucomicrobiales; family Verrucomicrobiaceae; genus Prosthecobacter; species Prosthecobacter debontii_C. The sequence goes on from CALRWM010000010.1 coordinate 18,361, forward strand.
CCGCGCCACATCCTCTGCTCGTCCATCACGCCGCAGAAACGCCATCACAGGTGCGTAGTAGGCCTCGCACAGTTCACTGAGCGCCACCTTCGCGTGTGCATCCTCGCCACGAGAACGTGAGACGAGCGTCCAGCGGGTGTCGTGGAAGGAGGAAGTCATGGCTTGGAGCGTCCATTCGGCGAATAATAAGGAAACATCATCTTCCCGATGATCTTGTCCCACGGCATCAAGTACTCCTCCGGATTGCCGCCGCGTTTCAGCAGCAGTCCTTTGGGTTCGACAGCAACCACACGCGCCAGCCAGGTCTGCCCGTTCTCATGTGCATAGGCGATGAGGTCTCCCTGGGCGAAACCGGTGTCGAGATGCGAGGCGATCCAACGGCTGTTTTTAGCCACCCCCGGTTCATTGCCACTCGGAATAAAATAAGGCCGGGCGATGAACGAGCGGACGAACAGCATCAGCACGACCACCGGGATGACAAGCTCGAGATTTCGCACAAGCCGATGAGGCTTGATGGCTGGACGCCCGACCGGACGCCTGTGCATCCAAACCAGCGTGGACACCACGGAGGCCGCCACGGCGACCAGCGTGAGCGTGATGGCGGCCCACGAGTAGGCGTCCTGATGGCGCGGCAGTTGATAAAAACCCGCGATGCCCGCAGCAATGACGGTGAGCGACCAGCCAAAGAGATGCCGCCCAAAAACGGCGTTCACGTCATACCAGCGCTCGTCAGACAGAAAGGTCGAGGGAAGGCGCACGCCATAAAAGGAGTTCATCGGCACCAGCCGCAGCCAGAGCGGCAGGCTGACTGCTGCAAGGATGCAGCCGATGATTTCAATCGCGGATGCTATGAAGGTTTGCGCGGTCACACCCGTCTGGCCCGCGAGGATCCAGTGGCGAGTCATCCAGATGAGAGACAGAAACAGCAGGATGGCAGCGGGCAGAAGCCAGAGCACGCGGGAGGGCCGCTCATGCCATGCAGTCGGAAGTTGGGCACCGCCCTGCGCTTCAAATTCGAGCTGCCTGCGCGCCCACCATGGCATGAGCACGGATGGGATCATCATTGGCAGCCAGATCCACGTCGCCAGGGAGGCGCTTTGATGGGTGGCCCGCACCAGCCATAGCAGCAGAGGCGGCGCCTCCATGAGATTCTTGATCACATGAGGTGCATGAACCTGACCGCCCATGCCGCTGACAAGAGCATACACTTGCCCTCCATACGCATGCACACCAGCAGCCAAACCTCCCGCCGCCTCCCAGCCCACAGCAAGGCCGCCTGCGGATAAAAAGCCCACGCTCATGCCGCCATAGGCCAGCAGCAAAGCAATGGCGAGACCACCCCAGGAGATGAGGCCAATGCTCATGCCACCGAGCGCACAAACACCGACCGCCATGCCACCGCAGGCAAACAAGCCACGCGCATAGCCGCCAAAGGCCACCACACCCACGGCACGGTCTCCGAAGGCAAAGAAGCCGCGAGCTATGCGCTTGCGACCCGTCGTGGGATCAATGCCTGAGGTGATGTGCAGCAGCGGCCTGCCCAGCAGCGTGCGCTTCGACTTGTACTCAAAGCTGCTGAACCGCATAGCCAGCGAGCGCCGCATCTGCGGTGGCATGGAGGCGATGCCTTCGATCTGCGTTTTGAACTCGCCCGCACTCTGCTGGCGCATGGCGCGGTCTTTGGCCAGCGCACGGAAGACGACCTCGTCCATGTTGCCATTCACGGCGGATTTTTCGGAAGGTGCTGCAAAGCGTCCCAGCGGAAGTTCGCCAGTGAGCATCTCATAGAAGACCACGCCGAGGCTGTAAATGTCCGCACGGTGATCCACGCTGCCGGGCTTCTCGATCTGTTCCGGCGCCATGTAGGGCGCGGTGCCGAGCTTGGCTCCGCTCTGCGTGAGCATCATCCCACCGTCGCCATTTTCATCCAGGATCTTGGCGATGCCGAAGTCCGCGATCTTCACCCTGCCCTTTGTATCGAGAAGGATGTTCTCCGGCTTGATGTCGCGGTGCAGCACGCCCTGGCTGTGGGCGTATTGCAGGGCCTCACACATCACGGGGATGATGTTCAGCGCCTGCTCCGGGGTGAAGCGGCCGACACGCATGGCCTGCCGCAGGTTCACGCCATCGACGTATTCCATGATGAGGAAGCAGAAGCCGCCGCTCTCGCCAAAGTCATGCACGGTCACGATGTTCGGATGGCTGAGCCGTGCGAGCACGCGCCCCTCACGCGTGAAGCGCTCCGCGAATCCCGGCGTGGCTGCGAGGGACTTGGGCAGCACCTTGAGCGCCACCATGCGATCGAGCCTCGGCTGCCGCGCACGGAACACCGCGCTCATGCCGCCATGGCCGATGAGATCAAGGATTTCGAGATCGGGAAACGCGACGGCGATTTCCGCGAGTGAGGGAAGATCACGCGGGGTGAGCGGGAGTGTGTCAGCGCCACCGTCCGTCGGCATGGCAGCAGCCGCCATCAGGTCGGCAGGGTTCAGCCCATGGAAGGGATCGGATGAGGGAGTGGAAGAGTCCATGATACCGGCTGCATGGAGAATGTGGCGGCGGAGGTTACACAGGATCATGCGGTGCAGGCCAGAAACTTCATCCCGGGTCATGGAATCCCTTCTTGCGAAAATCGAGCAGTACCGTCACACTCGCGATCCAACTTCCCCCAACCCACACCCATGCGCCTGCTCGCGCTGCCAACCCTCTTCCTGCTTTTCATGTCGATCTCCGGCTCGTCACCTGCTGCCAGTGTTGAATCCTCCATCTGGGGGAAAACCCCGGAGGGTGAGGAAGTGAAACTCTTCACACTGCGGAATGCGAAGGGTATGGAGGTCAGTCTCACCAACTGGGGCGCCTACATCGTCGCGGTGAAGGTGGCGGACAAAAACGGCAGGTTTGCCGATGTCGTGCTCGGCTTTGACACGCTGGACGGCTACCTGGGCAAAAACCCTTTCTTCGGCTGCATCGCGGGCCGCTACGCGAACCGCATCGGCCATGCGAAGTTCAAACTCGATGGCGTGGAGTACCCGGTGACCGCCAATTCCGGCAAGCACCAGCTTCATGGCGGCAAGGAGGGCTTCGACAAAAAGCTCTGGTCCGCGAATCCGACCACCAACGGCGTGGCACTCAGCTACACCAGCCCGGATGGCGAGGAAGGCTACCCCGGCACTCTGCAATGCACCGTGACCTACACGCTGACCGAGGACAACAGCCTGAAGATCGACTACCACGCCACCACGGACAAGCCCACCGTGCTGAACCTGACGAACCATGCCTACTTCAACCTTGCCGGTGAAGGCAGCGGCGACATCCTCAGCCACGAGCTCACGCTTCCGACGGCGCAAATCACCGCCACCGATGACGACCTCATCCCCACGGGAGAGATCGCCAGCATCAAGGGGACACCGCTGGATTTCACCACCCCGCATGAGATCGGCGAACGCATCGGCGCTGACTTCAAACCGCTCGTCCAGGGCATCGGCTATGATCACAACTACGTCCTCTCCGGCACTGGCATGAAGCTGGCCGCCACCGTCAAAGATCCCGCCAGCGGCCGGGTGATGACCGTGCGCACCACGGAGCCCGGCGTGCAGCTTTACACCGGCAACCACCTCAATGGCGTGGCCGGCAAAGGGGGGCATATTTATGCAAAGCGTCATGGCTTCTGCCTGGAAACGCAGCATTATCCTGACAGTCCGAATCATCCCGCCTTCCCCAGCGCAACCCTGCGCCCGGGTGAAAAATTCAGCAGCACCACGATTTACCAGTTTTCCGCCGAGTGAGCGCCACCACCACCGTCCTGACCGATCGAGTCCCCTTGTTTGAATCTCAGCCACCTGCCTTCATCCAGGAGCAGGATTTTGCCGCGAGGCAGTATCGGGGCCGTCGTGACAACCAGGAAGACTACTATGCCTTTGCCGATGCCGCCGAACCCGAGGAGCGCAGCCTTGAGCGCCTGCTCCTCGTCATTGGCGATGGACTCGGCGCGCATGCAGGCGGCAGCGTGGCCAGCTACATCGGGGTGAACGCCTTTGTGCGTGCCTACCATGAGCAGGACGGCCCGCCTTCCTGGAAGCTCAAGCATGCCGTTGAGACAGCGAATGAGACCCTCGGCATCATCACCAGCCGCATGCCGAGCGTGGCACCGCCCATGGGCACCACGATGGTGGGCGTGCTCATCACGCCGAAGACCATGGAATGGATCAGCGTGGGCGACTCACCGCTCTTCCTCTTCCGCGAAGGCGTGCTGCATCGCCTCAATGCCGACCACAGCCTTTCCCCGCTCATTGATGCCCGTGCAGATCGCGGTGAGATCACCCGCGAGGAAGCCGAAAATCACCCCGACCGCCACACGCTGCAGGCCGCGCTGCTGGGCATGCCGCTGGCGATGATCGACACCCCCGCAGAGCCCTGGGCCCTGAAGAAAGGTGACATCGTCATCGCCGCCAGCGATGGCATCTTCACGCTCACCCACAAGGCGCTCGAAGAACTGCTCAGCTTTGGCAAGCACACCACGGCGGACAAAATCTCCGACGCGATCATCTTCGCCATCCGCCGCATCAACAACGACCGTCAGGACAACACGACGGTGGGGGTGGTGAAGATCGGGTAAGCTCACCGACGCAAGCATCAGCGTTTACGCGAACGCGGAGCGTCTTGGACTGCGGCGGCAAGCCTGGGCGCGACGCCGCTTTCGCAGGCCGGACGACGCACTGAGACCACAGGACATTCTTCACCTGGCGAAAGCGGTGTCGCCGATGCAGGCTTGCGCCTTGCATCTCTGCCACCGCACTCCACGACGCTGTCGCGTTTCTTGATCACTGGTTCGCCAAGTCGGGATCACAGACCCAGCTCGCGCTTCACGATGCCAACCCCTGCGACCATGCTGGCGAGCTTCTTCTTCGCCGCCCAGCGTGCGGTTTGGCTGAGGCCGCAATCGGGCGCAAAGACGAGCTTGTCAGCAGGCGCGTGCTTCAGGCAGGCGCGCACCGCATCGGCGATCTGCTCCGGTGTTTCGATGTGGTAGCTCTTCACATCGATGATGCCCACTGCCACGTCATAGCGTTCGGCCATCGGCTTGAGGACTTCCAGCTCGGCGTATTCACGGTTCGCCATCTCCACATGCACCTCATCGCAATGCAGATCGAGGAAGGCGGGAAAGAGCGGTGCATATTTGCGCCAGCCCACGGGGTGGCCTTTGAAATTGCCGAAGCAGAGGTGCGTGCAGATGCGCGTCTTGCCGTAGCCGCTGCTCACGGTGCGGTTAAAGATGTCCACGAAGCGCTTGGTATCCTCGCGGTAGCCGTAGCAGCTCATGCTGGGCTCATCGACGCAGATTTCTTCCGCACCCGCCGCCACGAGATTCGCGATCTCTTGGTTAACGATGGGCAGCAGTGCCTCGGTGATGGCGTAGCGATCTTTGTGCTGTGCATTCGGCGCCAGCCGTCCGCTGAGCGTGTAGGGGCCGGGCACGGAGACCTTCAAGCGCTTGCCCGTGTGTGCGGCCAGGCGCTGCAGGCGCTCAAATTCCTCCACCACGCCCAGACCACGTGGGGCGCGCAGTTCTCCCACGATCTCATGCTTGCCGCGCTGATCATGCGCTGGAGGGCCAAAGCGCCGGGGACTGGCCGGTTCCAGAGCGATGCCCTGGATGAAGCCGTAGAAGGACAGATTGAAGTCAAACCGCGTCTGCTCGCCATCCGTGATGACATCCAGCCCTGAGGCGATTTGATCCTGAATGGCCACCTGAGCGGCATCATCCTGCATTTCCGCGATGTCAGCACTGCCAAATTCGGCGAGGTGCCGGGCTGAAAATTCGAGCCAGCCTGGAAAGGGATAACTTCCAATGACGGAGGTGCGGAGGGGTTGGGATTGCATGTGGAGCAGCTTATCGACGCAAGAGGCTCATCGTCAAAGCCAAGCGGCAAAACACAACCGATGCGGCTGAAAGCTCCAATCGCCTCAGACAGTTCTAAATTAAATCTTAGTTTAGTATGCTCGGGCTTCACTAAGTTTGTAGAGTACTTGTCCAACCTTAAAACCTTATGAAAACTAACCGCATTATTATATTTAGTTTAGTTTATTGTTTTACTATTTTAGCACTTAATGCCCAAACGCCACTCGTGGGTTCTGGCAGCAGCTACAGCTCAATTTTCCCTTCCTCCTCCCCTGTCACCTACGACGTCCCGGGCGGAGGGCTGCTCTCGATCACCCTGTCCAACGGCTCGACCACCGCTACCCGCGGACTGTGGGATCTCACCGCCCAGGGAGGTGCCAACGCAACGATTCTCCTAAGCCTGACCGAATCTGCCGCGCAGACGACTCTGACGGGCTCTTCCCTGCAATTCGGCATCAGCAACGACAACAATTCGTTGCTTGGTCTCCTGGGAGTTGGCACCAGCATCCACTATGGATGGCAGGCGGTGGCTTATTTCGACACCCCGGGAAACATCCTGAGCTATGCACCCGACACCCACTACAGCGTGAGCTTTGACGTCGATGGCAACAACGGCCTGCTCAGCTCTGTGGCGGGACTGAACCCGAGTTTCAGCTTTGAACTGATCGACGGCCTGGGCAACACGCTGGCCAGCCAAAGCAGCGGCTCACAGATCAACATCGCCGGCCTGCTTGGCTCGGGGGTAACTACTGGCACCGTGAATCTGGACTACATTCTGGATGGCACCGCTCCCTCTGGCCCCATTGGCGTACGGTTCATAGGAGATGCCACCGTCGGAGCCACCGCACTGAGCTTGGGCACAGAATTTGCCACCATCTCCAACCTGAACATCTCCACCACCCCCGTGCCCGAACCCGGCGGCAGCGTGCTGATCGCCTCCGTGGGTCTGCTGATGCTTCTGCGCAGGAGAAGGCTGGGGCTGGGCTAGATGCCCAGCTTCGCGTAGTACTTCGCGATCCGCCGGGCGTGTTCGTCATACGCGGCTTCAAACAACTCGGTGGCCTTCTCAGCGCCGACGACGGCTCCTGCGGTAAGTACTTTGGGGGGCTGACCGGCTTTGACCAGCCGGTCGGCCACTTCGGCTTTGACGGCGTTCACCAGCAAGCAGCCGCCCACGGTGCTGCCGGGGGCGACGGGGGTATCGAGATTTTCGATCTTGATCATGGCATCGCCAACGGGTGCGCCGGTGTCGAGGACGATGTCGGAGAAGTCCTGGAGTTTCTTGCCGTCGCGGTGGCGGCTGGTGCTGGCCTCGCTGTGCGTGGTGCTGATGATGGAGACGACTTTGACGCCGCGCCGCTGGAATTCCTCGGCCATTTCAACTGGCACGACGTTGCAGCCGCCGCTGGAGATGACGAGGGCGCTGTCTCCGGGCTGAAGATCGAAGTTCCGTAAGATACGGTTCGCCAAGCCGCTGACGTTTTCGAGGAACATGGCCTGCCGCTGGCCGTTCGCGCCGACGACGAGGTTGTGAAAGGTGAGAGAAAGCTCGACGATGGGATTGAAGCCGGGGAAGGAGCCGTAGCGCGGCCACATTTCTTCCACCAAAATGCGGCTGTGGCCGGAGCCAAAGACATGCACCATCTGCCCGGCGAGGATCGTCCTTGCGAACATGTCGGCGGCCTGCTGGATGAGAGGGAGCTGATCGCGGACACGATTGAGAAGGCCTTGGCTGGCGTCGAGGTATTGGAGGGCGGGAGTCATGAGTTTTGCAGAAGATTGAAAACGGAGCCGAGGCATCCGGCGCTGTCGCCGAGCTTGGCGGGAACGATGCGGGCCTGATGGCCGCCGGGCCGCCATTCGAAGCCGGTGAGGGCTTGTTGCAGCGGATCAAACAGACGGGCACCGGCGCCGACGGCAATGCCACCGCCGACGATGACGACTTCGGGATCGAGCACGTTGACTAGCGAGGCGATGGCGGCAGCGAGATGGCGCACAGACGTGAGCCAAACTTTGGCGGCGTGTTCATCGCCAGCACTCAAGGCATCCAGCAGCGCGTGGGTGGTGGCGTAACGTCCTTCACCACGATGCGCGATGGTCTGATTCCCGATGGCGTCCTCCAGGCTGCCCGGGGTGTTGAAATCATCGCACGGCGCATTCGCATCGATAGTGATGTGGCCGAGATGCCCTGCCCGACCGATCTTGCCTTTGAGCAGGCGTCCGCCGCTCCAGATCGCGCCACCGACACCCGTTCCCAGCGTGAGCATGAAGGCATCCTGCGTGTCCTTCGCAGCTCCGGCCCAGACTTCGCCGAGCAGCGCGGCATGCGCATCATTCAGCACACGACAGTCGCGCTCCAGGAAGGCGGACCAATGAAATTTCTCCAGCCCGTGCATGCGTCCGGGCATCCAGTCGATGCAATGGCCATCCGGATTTGCCAAGCCGGGCGCGGAGAGACCAACGCGAAGCTTTTGCCCGGCCTGCGCTTCGAATTCCTGCACGATCTCACGCACGGTGAGAGCGAAGCGTGGCGTGTCGCCATCGAAGTCGCCATCGCGGGTGGGCTTCGAAAGCGTAGCGAGAGTTCGGGCACAGGCGGTGTCCACGAGCGCGGCCTTGATGTTCGTGCCGCCGAGATCGATTCCTATAGCTTGATTCATGATGCTTGGAGTTGCCCTTCGCTGACAGTCCACCCGCCATCCACGGCGAGGACCTGACCGGTGATGAATTGGGAATCGGGCGAGAGCAGCAGCAGCGCGGCGGCATCGCAGTCCTCGGGCTGGCCGATGCGGCCACCGTCGAGCGGTTGCTTGGTTTTGACGAAGTTCATGATGTTCTCATTGCTCACGGCGCGCTGGGACATCGGCGTCTCCACCAAAGCGGGAGCGATGACATTCACGCGGATGTTTTGCGGCGCGTAGTAGGCGGCAATGGATTTGCTAAAACCGATGATGCCCGCCTTCGCCGCAGCGTAGGCATGCGAGGCAAAAAACTGCGCGGAGGGCGAGTAGCCGAGCACGCTGGCCATGTTGAGAATCACGCCCCCGCTGCCCTGCTTCAGGAACTGGCGGATCGCTGCGCGGTTCGAGTAGATGATGGAGTTTAAATTGAGATCCAGTGTGTAGCGCAGACCGTCATCGGTCATTTCATGCAGCGGCCCATCTCCCCGGCTGCGACCACTGCCGCCGGCGACGTGGTAGAGGGCATCCACCTTGCCAAATTCTCCGACCGCCAGCTCCACCGCACGCTCCGCCGCCTCCGGCGTGGCGGCATCTGCCGCGAAGCCCCGCGAGTTCGATCCGAGGGCTTCCACAGCGGCATCCACATTGACCTGCGAGCGGCTGGAAACGACGACCCGGGCTCCCGCCGCGACGAGTTTTTTCGCAGCGGAAAGGCCAAGCCCCGTCGTGCCCCCCATGATGATGATGCTTTGGCCTTGCAAGTGAGTCATGTCCGAAAATTCGATGGCCGTATGAACACACGGCCCCCTTTCATTGGCAACCGCTCAGGTTTGCTTTTTACGGCTCGATGAATGGCGCAACCGCGTGCCCAGGCCATTTTATTCTTGTCAAAAACACAGGGATTCGCTCCAATGCCGAATATGAGGACCTCCTTAAGTGTTATTTTTTTCGGCATTGCATTTTCTTCCCAAGCACAGGATTACCAAGGTGCCAGCACCGTGCTCAAACTGCTGGCAGAAAAGGCACAGGAGCAGCCTGCGGAGAAAAAGGCCGACCCTGTGGAGGAGCTGCGCCTGAAAGTCAAAGCTCTCCGCTCTGAGGCCGCCCTGGCACCTGTCGAAGCGGCCAAACGCTGGCTGGCCCTGCTGGACGCCTACCTCACCATCCCTGCGGAGCAGCTCTACTCAAACCGTGCTTATGAAGACCGGCTAAGCCTGGGCACCATCGTCACTGCCCTGCCGCCTCCCGCCGCCTGGGAGGAGATCCGCACCCAGCTAGGCAAACGCAAAGGAACCAAGCCATTGCAGGATGAGGCCCTGCGACTGCTCGCCGCAGCGCTGCTCAGTGATGAGACCGGGCAAAAGGAGTCCCTCAGCCGCTTGCGCAAGGAGCTGGCATCGCTCAAAAAGCTGGAGGACTACCAGAAGGAGAGCTATGAAGAAAGTATCACCGGGGTGGAAGAGGCATTGGTAAAGCTGACGGGGTCAGATGCCGACAAAATCGCCGCCTTTGAAAAGCAACTTTCCCAGCTGGAGAAAGCCAATGAGCAATACCTCGAACGCCACGGGGACCAGCTTGATGTCCCTGATCTGGTGCGCCTCGCGGACGAAACGCGTGCAGCAGCCCTGCTGACCCGTGCGCTGAAGCTTGGGCTGGAGTCCATGGACATTGATGGCCTAGCGACCCGCAAACTCGCGGCAGCTCTGGCGCTCAAGCACATCAGCACCCTCAAAAAACCGCTGTGGGACCTCGTGCAGTCCCTGGATGACGCACCTCTTTATGAAGCCTTGAAAAAGAAGTTTCCGCAGGAGGACAAGCATGGAACCCAGGAATTTGCCGAGCGTATTTATCTGGTGTCCCTGATCGCAGCAGGCAGAACCGGTGAGGCGATCAAACTGGTGCAAACCCAGGCAGGCCGCCTGAAGGACGGTGATCGCCTTGATATGGATTTGGACGAGCTCGATGGAATCGCACAACAGGGGCTGGGGGCCAAAGTGCTTGGCTTTCTGCAGCAACTGCTGATCCAGGACCCCGGCTTTCCCTGCTGGCACCAGTTCATCGAGCTTTCCGCCCGTCAAAATGCTTCCGCCGCAGCGCTGGACCTGCTCGAAAAGAGCCTGGCCAAGCCCGGTCTTGCCGCCGACGTGCGGAACGACCTGCAATCCCACCACTACCAGGCCCTGCTCGCGGCGGACAAACGCGATGAGGGAGTACAGGTGCTGCGAGATCTGGTGAAGGCAGGCCCGCGCAACGCCGTCACCGATGGCAAGTCTCAGGCACAGGAAACACGCCAGCGCTGGGAACAAGTGGGCGTCCATGTCACGGAGGAAATGCTCAGCCGCTTCCAGAACGAGTCCAGAGGACATGCCTCGGGAGGTCAGAACGAGCATGTCAGTTTATGCGCAAAACTGGCGGATTTGGGACGCTTGCTCGGCAAGCAGGAATGGATCGAAGAGGCCCTGGCCGCCGCCATCGCCACCACTGAATCGGTGTCGGCCACAGATCCCTCCCGTGAATCGGTTGTAGATTCGTTGGTGAACCTGCTGATGGAACACCAGCGCGGCCCCAAGGCGGAGGCGGTCATGGTGGAGTCCCTCGCCGCACAGGTGGTGCCGGACAAACAACAGCGTGGTCGTAAGCGGCTTGACAACGCCCTGGGCAAGCTTGCAGAAATCTATGAGCAGGCCGGCCGCCACGCTGATGTGCTGGCCTTGTTTGAGCAGTCTCCGAACTGGGGGGCACCTGATCTGGCGGCGTTTGAGTCCAACAACATCGGGCGCACACCGCTGATGTTGATCGCCGCCCGCGCCCTGCACGGTGTTGGGCGGACAGAAGACGCACGGCGTGTCATCCGCCGTACGGTGCAGGATTACCCGGGGCAGGACAGCGTTTATGAATTGCTGCTGAGCGTGGGCGCAGAACAGCCCCTCGAAGAACTGCTGGATCAACTGGCGAAACGCGACCTTTTCCAGGAACGGCCGCTCATCTGGAAGGCGCGTGTGCTTCTGGACGCCGGAAAGCTTGATGAAGCCGAAAAAGCAGTCCGTGCCGCGATCGCCATCGACCCCAGTGACGGCGAGCAGGGCAAAGGCGACCGCATGCGCGCCTACGCCGTGCTGGCGGAGGTGCTGGAGAAAAAAGGCGATGCCGCCACCGCCAAAATCATGCGCGGGGCCGTGAGCGCCATCCGCAAGTCTGAGGCCGCAGACGACTGGTGGCAGGCCGGACTGCTGAGCGAAGCGGTGCGCCGCTACGAAGCCGCGCTGCTCGACTTCGCTGACGCCTACTGCATCCAGGCCCGGCTGGCGCTGCGGTACAGCGAAGTCGGCGATATTGCCAAGGCGGAGCAGCATTACCTGCGCGCCTTTGAACTCATGCCCGGGAGCTTTGGCCGTGTTGAAAGCCACTGCTTTGGCTGCGAAGGCGCATTCCGGAGCCTGCAGGCGCAAAACGCAGCAGACAAGGTGTTCACCCACATTGCCAGCGTGCCACCGGTCAAAGCCCAGGTGTACTATCTGCTCGGCTACCTGCGCGAAGCTCAGGACCGGCCGGTGGATGCCGCCGAAGCCTATAGGAAGGCAGTGAAGACCGACCCCGATTACCTCAACGCCTGGAAAGAGCTCTCCTCACTCCCGGAGGCCGCAAACATCCCGCGTGAAGAAAGCGAGAATGCCGCTCTCCAGATGTTCCGCCTGGATCCAGCTGGCAGGCATTCCGGCCCCGATTTGAACCGCCTGCAAGATCTGCGCCGTCTCTGGGAAGCGCTGCTGGCGGCTGAAAAAAACCTGCCTCCCACAGAAACCGGCCCATTGCTGCCACTGACTGCCTCGAAGGCCAAAATCGAAGCTCAAAAGGCCGCCGCTGGTGGCAATGCCTGGGACACCTGGAGCTATCCGTCGCTCTTTTCACGCCGCACTGACACACGCGAACATCTGCTGCAGCATCCCACCATTCAAACCATCGCAAACTTCATCGACAATCTAAACCGCAACTGACCTGAAACCGGGCAGAAGAATGCCGCGACAAGCGGCGTTGAGGGTGATACCCAGCACCGCATGAACACACGACGCACTTTCCTTCGCAATCTCTCTGCCACCGCACTCGCCAGCGCCTTGCCGGCAGCAGCAGCGGAGCAAAAAAAGAACACCGTGTGTTTTTTCACCAAGCACCTGCAAGGCCTGAGCTTCGATGACATCGCCAGTCTGGGCGCGGAGGCGGGCTTCAATGGCGTGGAGGCACCGATCCGCCCCAAAGGGCACATCGAGCCGGAAAAGGTGGTGGATGAGCTGCCGAAGTTCGTCGAGGCGCTGAAGAAGCAAGGCATGGAAATGACCATCATGACCTCCGGAATCAATGAGGTGAGCAAGGAGCAGCACACGGAGGAAGTACTGCGCACGGCGGCCAAGCTGGGCGTGAAGCGCTTCCGCATGAACTACTACAAGTACGACCTCAAGCAGCCCATCTGGGAGCAGCTCCAGGCCGTGCGCCCCAAGATCAAGGACCTCGTGGCCCTGTGCAAAGAGATCGGCATCCAGCCCATGTTCCAGAACCACAGCGGCAAGGATTACTTCGGCGCGCCGGTGTGGGACATCTTCTCGATCATGCGCGAGTATCCGGCGGCGGACTTCAGCTTCGCCTACGACATCCTGCACTCCACCTGCGAAGGCGGCCTGTCCTGGCCCCTGGAGTTCAACCTCGTCAAAGACCACATCGGCGCCGCCTACTTCAAAGATTTCAAATGGGACGGGCGCAAGCTCGTCACCGTCCCCATCGGCGAAGGCCAGGTGGACCCTGCCTACGGCAAAATGCTCATGAAAACCGGCTACAGCGGCCCGATTTCACTGCATCTGGAGTATCTCAAGGGCGATCCCAAGGATGCTGCGGTGCTCAAAGAATTCCGCGAGGCGCATACGCGGGATATGAAGACGCTGAGTGGGTGGCTGGGGTGGGTGTGAGTCCTGTCCAAGTCACTTCTTCTCCATGGGCTGCGTGGCGTCAAAGCGCCACGGGCCTTCGCTCTTTTTGCGCGCCGCAGGATCTTTCGGGGCCTGATGCATCCCACCCACGCTCCATAAAGTGGAGTAATTAAAGCCAGTGATCCACACCCCAGCGGCGAACCTCCCCTCAAAATAGAACTGGATGTAGCCAATGAAAGGCAGGTGCTGTGAAAAGAAATCTGGATGCTTTTTGAGCATCCACTTCACCGCAGCCTCTTCGTCGTTTATCCATGGCACATCCAATTGTTCATACTCGCGCAGCAACTGAGCGTAATCTCTGATGTCGATCCCAGGAACCTCCAGATCGCCGAAAAACTCGAACACTCCACCTTCAATTTTCGGTCTTTCCGGAAACCGTTTCGACGGCTTGGGGGAAAAGTCAATTAGCAGCACATTCGGCAGCAAAGGCTGCCAGGTGGACCAATGTTTCTTGTCGGGGCCGTAGCGGACATAGACTTGACTCAAATAGCTGGTCGCTTTTTCTCCTTTGCCGTTGGGCGAAGAAAATTTGAGAGAGCCGGTCAGAGAAAGTTCGCGCACAGTCCGCCAGGCCGTCCCCACCGCCATCGGCGCGGTGGTGAAACTACTGTGCAGGCCATACGAAGACTCATCGGCAATTCCCAGCCCATCTTGTGTCACTTTCAGCCCCTCCCCCAGTTCAAGCGTCTTAGAATCCTCCTCCTTGGTGAAGTCCAAGGTCTCATTCTCGCCGCCCATGATGGTTCCCCGGCACGAAACGCAGCACAGAAAAACCGAAGCAGTAAGGATAAGCCAACGCATGCTGGATTTTAGGAATTTCAGGCTCTGAAAGTCAAGGCTCCCCCGCCCGAGCTGATCTTGGGGTGGAAACGACGGTTTCTCGCCCTTGCGCAGGCGTCTGCCCCATCTACACTCGCCATCCCCCCTTCCACCCAAGCAATGAGCACCCACGTCAAACTTTACATCCCTGGACCCGTTGAAGTCAGCCCTGACACCTATGCTGCGATGGCGCAGCCGATGATCGGGCACCGCGGCAAGGGGTTTCAGGACCTTTACGCTGAGATCCAGCCGATGCTGCAGACTCTCTTCGGCACAAAACAGCAGGTGTTTCTGAGCACTTCCTCCGCCTGGGGCGTGATGGAAGGTTCCATCCGCAATCTGGTGAAGAAAAAGGTTCTCAACTGCTGCAACGGCGCCTTCTCCGACAAGTGGCTGGACGTGTCCAAGCGCTGCGGCAAGGAAGCCGAAGCCTACACCGTGGAGTGGGGCCAGCCTGTGCGTGCTGACGAGATCGACAAGCGCCTGGCCACCGGCGAGTTCGATGCGGTGACCTTCATCCACAATGAGACCTCCACCGGCGTGCTCAGCCCCATCGCGGAAATTGCCGCGCTGAAGAAGAAGTATCCGGATGTGATGTTCATCACGGACTCCGTCTCCGGCTTCACCACCGTGCCGGTGAATTTCGACGAACTCGGCATCGACGTGCTGCTGACCGGCAGCCAGAAGGCCTTCGCGCTGCCTCCGGGCCTGGCGCTCTTCACCGCCTCCGAGGCGGCGATGGCGCGCGCTGCGACGATCAATGACCGCGGCTACTACTTCGACTTCCTGGAGTTCAAGGCGAACGGTGAGAAGAGCATGACGCCGAGCACGCCCTGCATTTCCCTGATCTACGGCCTACGCCACCAACTGCAGAAGATCTTCGCCGAAGGCGTGGACAACCGCTACGCACGCCATGCCAAGCTCAACGGCATGGTGCACGACTGGGTGAACCGCAACGGCTTCGAGTTCTTCGCGCCCGAAGGCTTCCGCTCCAAGTCGCTGACCTGCGTGGCGAACAACAAGGGCATCGACGTGGCGGCCTTCATCGGTCTGCTGAAGAAAAATCACAGCATGATCATCGACGGCGGCTACGGCAAGCTGAAGGGCAAGACCTTCCGCGTATCGAACATGGGCGACGAGTCCGAAGCCAGCATCAGCACGGTGATCGCCGCGCTGGATGACAGCCTCGCGAAGCTCTAGTCGCTTGGATTCCAATTTCACCCATGCAGGGTGATTCAGTATCTGCCATGAACGGCCCTGATTTCAGGGCCGTTCTTTTTTGTGCGTGAGGCAATTATCACAGAGTCGTTACGAGGAGACACACACCTTGGCACGCGGGATGCTATCTATAAATGTGCCTTTAGATGGAACCAACCCGCATCATTCCGATCTCATCAGCCCGCAACACTGCGGGCGCGCAACCCAGCAACATCGTCCGCATGGAACCCGATCCTGGTCTGATCAAGATGGAGTCCTTCCAGGGACGCGAAACCCTGTCTGGTGGCGACACCGAGTCCGCCCAGCGTTTCGCCGGCGAGGTGAAATACGTGGGATACTTCGCGGACAAGCTGGCTGAGACGCTCGGCATGCGCCGTTTGGAAATCGCCATCGTGGAAGACAGGGATGGCCAGACCGCCATCAGTACGGGGGAGAAGGCTGGCAACTGGCACGGAATGATCAGCAGCAACCGCCGGTCAATCAAACAGGTGCGCGAGTCACTGGCACGCTGATCCCGATTTTCTCATGAGTTTGAATTCTGTGATCACCTCCGCAGCCTCCCTGCAACGCCTCGACGGCGTGGCAGGTGTGATGCTCTTCAAAGGCCGCAACACCATCCACCGGCAGATGCCCTTTTCCGACACGCGTGCGGAGAACCTGCGTGAAATCATCATCCAGATGCTCGACGGCTACCGTCAGGTGCGCCGAAAAATGCACCAGGTCTTCCTAGAGTTTGACGGCGGCTCACTGCTCATTGTGACGCAGGATGAAGTGGTGATGCTGTTCTTCCTCACCTCACGTGCAGACTCCGATCTCGCGGCCAGCGCCGCTTCGGTGATGCTCAATGATCACGCCGCGCTGCTCCATGGTGCCCCAACCGAGCAGCAGCCTGCGTCCAGGCCGCCGGCGGATGGCATTGAAGAACTCGTCGTGACCAGTCCGCGTGCCCTCTCCCAGCTCACCGACAAGGCGGAGACGACGGTCAACCAATGGGGTGCGGTGAGGCAGTGCGTGGAAGGCGTGCTGGGCAAGGTCATGGGCCGGGCGCAAGCCGCCAATCTGATCCAGCGCACGATCACGGAGGCCAAGATTTCAGACCCCTACCGTCTCACGGCCACCGCCGTGCGCAAGCTGGCCGCCAGCGTGATCGAGCAGGTGCCGAACACCTCTAAACGTCGCCAGCTTCTCGGTGAACTCGAAGCCGCACTCGAACATCTGGACCTCTGAACCCGCCCCTTTCCGCATGAATCTCCTCCGCATCTGCTCTCTGGCTTCCATTGCCTTTCTCGCCGTCTCACTTCCCTCCGCCAACGCTCAGGACAACAGCAAGATTGAAGCGAAACTGGACACCATCATCAAGAAGCTCGACACGAATCAAGGCACGCTGAACGAGGTGGCCAAGGCGGTAAAAAATGAAACCGCCCCCAAGGCCGAAAGCGCTCCGGCAGAACCCGCAAGCGCCGCCGTGAAGGCGGACATCGACACCGTACAGGTGAACTTGAACATGGTCTGGATGGTCATCGCCGGGGCGCTCGTTTTCATGATGCAGGCCGGATTTGCGATGGTGGAGCTGGGCTTTGCCCGCGCCAAGAACAGCATCAACATCATCATGAAGAACTTCCTCGACTTCTGCATCAGTGCGCTAGTCTTCATGTTTCTCGGTTTCGGCCTGATGTTTGGCACCAGCGCCGGCGGCTGGATCGGCACGGACGGCTTCTGGCTGGCCAATCATGCGGCGAATGACTCCATGTGGTCCTTCTGGTTCTTCCAGGTCGTGTTCGCCGGCACCGCCTGCACAATCGTTTCGGGCGCCATGGCGGAACGCACGAAGTTCGTGGGCTATCTTGTCTATGCGGGCCTGCTGGCCGGGCTGGTCTATCCGCTGGGCGGCCACTGGGCCTGGGGCAGCTTTGGTGGAGGCTTTGGCATAGGTGGTGAAAAGGGCTGGCTGGAGGCGATGGGCTTCGTGGATTTTGCGGGTTCCACGGTGGTGCATGGCTGCGGCGGCGCGTGTGCGCTGGCGGGCATTCTCGTTGTGGGCGCACGGCATGGGCGCTTCGCCAAAGATGGCACGCCGCGCCTGATCGCCGGTCACAACATCCCGCTCGCTGCACTGGGTGTTTTCATCCTGTGGTTTGGCTGGTTTGGCTTCAACGCCGGGTCCACCCTCATCGGCGACGGTGCGATCGGCCGCATCGTGGTGAACACCACCATTGCTCCTGCGGCTGGCGCACTTGCCGCGATGATTTCCATGTGGTTCGTGCAGGGACGCCCGGACGTGGGCATCACGCTGAATGGCGCGCTCGGCGGGCTGGTGGGCATCACCGCCTGCTGTGCCAACATCTCCCCTGCTTCCTCCCTCGTGGTCGGTTTGATCGCGGGGATCATCACCACCGTGGCAACCATCGCGCTGGAGCGCATGCAGATTGACGATGCCGTGGGCGCGGTGCCGGTGCATCTGGTGAACGGCTGGTGGGGGACGCTGAGTGTCGCCCTTTTCAATCAAGGTGGTTTCGATGCGCACAAACTGGGTGTGCAGGCGCTGGGCACCTTTTCGATCACACTCACCTCGTTTGTCATCTGCTTCGGGATCTTCAAGACGGTGGACATGCTGGTGGGTCTGCGTGCCACGGACAACGAGCAGATCGACGGGCTCGACTTCTCCGAGCACGCGGCGAACGCTTACCCCGACTTCCAGACCACGGAACAGGCCTGAGGCAAGCTTGGTCAGGCATTGCGCAAGATCGGCGGCGCGCCTAGGACACGGTTGTGCGTTGGTTCCGGGTCATGATCAATCTCACCCGTCTTTACTGTGATGTCGCCCAGCCCATGGACCACCTGCGCTATGGTCGCGGCCACGGTTCCCCAACTTCCGCCGCTGAGCGTCGCCCCATCGTCGTCTGGAACATCACCCGCCGCTGCAACCTGAAGTGCGTCCATTGCTACCAGGATTCCGATTCGAAATTCTACCCCGGTGAACTCGACTGGGAGCAGTGCAAAGCCGTCATCGATGATCTCGCCGAGTACAAAGTGCCCGCCCTGCTGCTCTCTGGCGGCGAGCCCACCATCCACCCGCATTTCTTTGAACTGGCTGAATACGCCACCGGCAAGGGCCTGCGCCTCACTCTTTCCACCAACGGCACCCTGATCAATCCCGAGTGGGCGCAGCGCATCAAGGACATCGGCTTCTCCTACGTCGGCATCTCGCTCGACGGCATGGGTGCCACGCACGACCACTTCCGCGGCAAGGTGGGTGCCTTTGACAAGGCGGTGGCCGCGTTTCGGAACTGCAAGGCGGTGGGCCAGAAGGTGGGCCTGCGCCTCACGCTCTCCCGCCACAACATCGCTGATATCGAATCCATCCTCGACTTCATCGAGAAGGAGGACATCGAGCGCGTCTGCTTTTACCACCTCGTCTACAGCGGTCGTGGTGCCGATCTCATGGAAGTGCCGCATGAGGAAACGCGCGGAGCCATCGACAAAATCCTCGATCGCACCGCCAAGTGGGCGGCGAGCGGCAAGCCACGCGAGGTTTTGACCGTCGATCAACCTGTGGACGGCCCCTACCTCTACATGCGCCTGAAACGGGAGAACCCCGAACGTGCAGCACGTGCGATGGAACTTCTCACCTGGAACGGCGGCGGCGCGAACAGCAGCGGCACCGGCATCAGCAACATCGACACCCAGGGCAATGTGCATCCCGACCAGTTCTGGCACGAGCTCACTCTGGGCAACGTGAAGGATCGCAAATTCAGCGACATCTGGAGCAATCGCGACAACTCCACGCTCAATGCCCTGCGGGATCGCAAGCAGCACCTCAAAGGGAAATGCGCGCAATGCAGTTTCCTGGATGTGTGCGGTGGCGGCTTCCGCGTGCGCGCACTGCAAATGACGGGCGACCTGTGGGCACCTGACCCATCCTGCTATCTTAATGATCAGGAGATTGGCCTCGGTCAAGCAGCCTGAAATTACTCCGTTTAGCGGGTATGGAAATTAAGAAAAGTGCGGCATGCTAACAGGATTTTGACGAGCTGTTTTCTTGCCCTTTGACAATACTCCTGTCAGCATTGCTTGGGTCGTGTGAAGTCACATCTCTGCATCAACGTCCTCACCATCATTCCCTTAAAATCCATGAAAGCTTCGCGTTGTCCTACCGCCTGTGTTGCGCGCATGTTCGCCATTCTGACGCCTGTTGTTCTTCTAGTCCAGTGTGCCATGCCACCAAGCGAGGCATGGCACAGCATTCAGACGAACGGACTGATTCCCTACTTGAGCTCTGCGAGACCGTCGCCGCCCTTCCGCACCAGCGGCTTGTACTCCCAGCGTTATGCCGCCTACACTCAGCACCCTCGCTACGGCACAACCAGCGCAACCACGCCAAACAACTATTTCAGCACGCTCTCCACTGGTTTGGGCAGTTCCAGGTATGTGCCTCGTAAGCGGCCAAGCAGACCCTCGCTGGTGCGCAGTCTGGATGTGAAAATCCCTGTGGAGGAACCCGACCACACTGCGGCTCCGCGCATCGCGAATAATCCGCCACCTGTCAGCTCGGCACCGAAAACCACTGACAGCACCCCACCCACCGCTGAAAGCCTGCCGTATGGTGCCCCAGTCCCGGGCCGTATGAACATGGTGAACAGTCCCTTCGCTGGCAAAACCCAGCTGGTGGATGTTTCCGGCATGAGTGCAGGCCAGACCGTGAAGTGCCCCTACACTGGCAAATTGTTCAAAGTACCGCCGACTCAGCAGGCTGCAAACAACGTGGAAGCGCGCCTGGAATCCAAGCCTGAGGCCCCTAAGGCCAGCGAGGAGCCCAAAGCCGAGGACAAAAAACCCTGAAAACTGCTCCAAAAGTGGGTTTCAACACTCTCTAACCCCGGGAAACCGGGGGCGGACTGCATTTGAGGTTGATTCAACCTTGATCAGTGGAACTCTTGCCGCCCTCAAAACCGCAAACGACAACCGATCATCCATCATGGGTCAACAACTGAACAAAGTCATCAAACGCCGCCGCCGTAAGCTTTATCTTGCCCGCAAGAAAGCTCTGGCCAAGGCCGGCGTCTCCCGCAAAGCACGCGCCGTCAAATCCGAAGCCAAAACCGCCAAGAAGGCTCCAGCCAAGAAAGCTGCCGTCAAGAAGGCCACCACCAAGCCCAAGGCCGCTGAAGTCGCCGCCGAAGCTGTGGCTCCAGCCGTTGAAGTTGCAGAGACCGCTGCTTCTGAAGCTGCTGCCCAGGAATAAGCGCTTCGCCGCACTTCCATTTCAAAACAAGACCACCGTCATGGCCTGCCGTGACGGTGTTTTTTTGTGCTGTGCCGCTGCCAGCCTAGTTTAGCGGAACCACAAGTTCCCGCCTGCGCCTGGAGCGCCGCTGGAGGAGCTTGAATTGTAGCCGTCGTAGTAGCCGCGTTCAAAGCTGGAGCGATAGCGCGGATCATAGCGCCCTACCTGCGCGGATGGATCGGCCACCCGTCCTCCCGTACGGTCACGCAGACCGTAGTCGTAACCTTGGTTGTAGGTCGGATCACGCGGTGCCTGCTGCTGCGGCACATTCGGCGCAGGTGGCTGGGCCGTGCCCTGATTGGGATAGCCACCGACTTCACGGCGGCTGTTCATCGTCAGACCATAGCTTTGATTGTACGCATCGCGATAAGCCATCTCGGTATTGCGGTCATAGCGTGAAGCATAGCGCTGGTAGTTCTGGCTCTGGCCCTGCTGCGCGTCCATCTGCCCGTCCTGCTGACCACGCTCAAACGCCATGCTGTTCATCTGCGAACCCTGATCCCGCATGTCCTGGCGGTACGGATTCGCATAGGGATCAGCACCGTTTGGCCCTTGATAAGGGTCCACGCATTGTGTGAGAAACAACGGCAGAGCCAGTGTGAGGAGATGGGCTGATTTCATAAGCTGAATCGTATGGGAAGATCACGGGCTGGCAAGAATGCAGTCGGCCGAAACTACTTCTTCCCCTTCTGCGCCGCTGCCGTGAACCAGTCACCGCCGCCCCCGCCACCGCCACCGCCAAAGGGATTGCCCATGCCGCCGCCGGAGCTGCGCTGGCCACCACCACCGCTGGAAAAGCTGCGCTGACCACCGGCGGGTCCACCCGCCGGGCGTGGCCCTGCTGCACCCTGCTTCTTCTCAAAGTCAGGCTTGGATTTCATGCTCAGGGCGATGCGCTTGCGTGGGATGTCCACTTCCGTGACCGTGACCTGCACGCGCTGCGCCACCTTCACGATCTCCGCGGCATCCTTCACAAACGTGTCGCTGAGCTGGCTCACATGCACGAGGCCGTCTTGATGCACGCCGATGTCCACAAAGGCGCCAAAGGCCGTCACGTTCGTCACAATGCCCGGCAGCTTCATGCCCACGGTGAGATCCTTCATGTCGTTCACACCTTCGGCAAAACTGAAGACCTCGAACTGCTTACGGGGATCGCGGCCTGGCTTGGCGAGCTCGTTCATGATGTCCTGCAGCGTTGGCAGACCCACGTCTTCGCTCACATACTTCTTCAAGTCGATCTTCTGGCGCAGATCAGCGCGCTGCATGAGTTCCGGCACCGTACAGCCGATTTCAGCCGCCATCTTTTCAACGAGGGCGTAGCGCTCAGGATGCACCGCACTGGCATCCAACGGATGCACGGCATCACGAATGCGCAGGAAGCCTGCCGCCTGCTCAAAGGCTTTGTCACCGAGCCTTGGCACCTTCATGAGATCTTTGCGGCTCTTGAACGGGCCGTTCTCATTACGGAAGGCCACGATGTTCAACGCATGGGTGCTGTTAAGACCGGACACGTAGCTGAGCAGTTGCTTGCTCGCCGTGTTCAACTCCACACCCACGCCGTTCACCGCACTGATCACCACCTGGTCGAGGCTGGTCTTGAGCTGGTTCTGATCCACATCGTGCTGATACTGGCCTACGCCGATGGATTTCGGATCGAGCTTCACCAGCTCCGCCAGCGGGTCCATGAGACGACGGGCGATGGAAACAGAACCACGTACGGTGATGTCTTGATTCGGGAACTCCTCACGCGCGACTTCGCTGGCGCTGTAAATGGAGGCACCGCTCTCGTTCACCATGATCACCGGAATCGAAGCCGGCACACCGATCTTCTTCACAAACATCTCCGTCTCACGGCTGGCGGTACCGTTGCCGATGGCGATGGCCTGAATCTTGTAACGATCCACCAGATTGAGCACCAGGTTTTTCGCATGCAGCAGTCCGCTGCCCTCGCCGAGCAGGTAGATAACATCGTTGTAGAGAAGCTGCCCCTGCGCATCGAGCACCACGACTTTGCAGCCGGTGCGGAAACCTGGGTCAATGCCGAGCACGCGCTTCTGTCCCAGCGGTGCCGCCAGCAGCAGCTCGCGCAGATTGTCGGCAAACACACGCACCGCCTCTGTGTCCGCCTTCTTCTTCGATTCGAGACGTGCCTCAGTCTCCATGCTTGAACTCATCAAGCGTTTGTAGCTGTCCGCACAGGCCAGCTTCATCTGGTCAGAACAGAGGTTGCCCCCTTTGACGAAGAGGTTTTCGAGCATCTTGATCGCCGTGTCTTCCGCAGGCTGGATGCGCATGAGCAGGTATCCTTCTTTTTCCCCACGCCGGATGGCCAGCATACGGTGCGAAGGGATGGCCTTGAGCGGCTCGCTCCAGTCGAAGTAGTCGCGGAACTTCTGCGCCTCTTCGTCTTTTTCTTTTCCAAACATGACCTTGGATACAACTGTGGACTGCTCCGCGAAAAATTTTCGCAAAGTGGCACGAGCATCCGCGTGGTCGCTGATGCGCTCCGCGATGATGTCGCGTGCACCACTCAGCGCATCGTTGGCGTCCTTGACGCGCAGCTCTTCGTTTTCGTGATCCGGGTTCACATACTTCACCACTTCGCCATTCAGATCCACGCCATGGGTCATGAGATTGGCCTCAATGAAATCTGCCAGTGGCTCAAGACCTTTTTCTTTGGCGATCGTGGCGCGTGTGCGGCGCTTCGGACGGAACGGCGCAAAGATGTCCTCCAGTGCATTCATCGTCTCGGCCTTGTCGATCTTCGCGCGCAGGATGTCTGTCATCAGCTTGCGCTCTTCGAGCGATTTCACAATCGCGGTGCGGCGGTCGTCCAGCGCCACGAGCTGAGTCATGCGCTCCTGGATGTTCTGAATTTGCACTTCATCCAAAGACCCGGTGGCCTCCTTTCGGTAACGCGCGATGAACGGCACAGTGGCGCCATCGGCAAAGAGTTTGGCCGTCGCGCCGACCTGGATGGCCCGCAGGCCCAGCTCCTTGGCGACACGCTCGACGTGGGTGACATTGATGTTGAGTTCGTTAGCAGCAGACATGGTTGGAAATGGGAAAAGTGAAGGATAAAAATCCGGTTGGGATGAGTGGAGTAAGCGAGACGATCACGGGCAGCAACCATTCAAGATCACATGTGAAAAACTTTTGTCGGAGCCATGGCTTGACATCGTGTTGCGAAATTTCCAAGGCGGCTTCGTATTGAAGCAGCATGAAGAAATTTTGTGTGGCTTTTCTGCTTTCAACCCTTGCATCTGCCGCTGAGGACTGGCCGCGCTGGCGTGGGCCGAATACGGATGGAGACTGGAATCCGAAGGACATCCCTGCGGACATTGCCAGGAAAGAGCCCGAGAGGCTGTGGAAAAAGGAGATCAGCGCCGGATTCGGCGGTGTCACCGCAAGCAGCGGACGGGTGTATGTGATGGACCGGCTCAAGACGCCCAAAGAGATCGAACGCATTCTGTGCTTCGATGCGGAGAGCGGCTCAAATATCTGGCAGCACAGCTGGAAGGTCAGCTATGGCAGCATGGATTATGGGACCGGGCCGCGTTCTTCGGTGAACATTTCCGATGGCAAGGCCTACGCCTTGGGTGCGACAGGCGTGGCATTGTGTCTTGATGCTGTGACGGGCCAGGTGATGTGGCAGGTGGATACGGTCAAAACCTTCGGGGCAAAGATTCCGACGTGGGGTTTTGCAGCGTCGCCGGTGATCGATGGGAATCGAGTGCTGTTGCATGTCGGAGCGAAAGCTGGCTCAGTCATCGCCTTGGACAAAACATCCGGCAAAGAAGTCTGGCGGGGTGGCCCAGATCCGGCGGGTTACTGCACACCGGAAATCATCTCGCATGCGGGTACCCGTCAGCTCATCGCGTGGGGACCGGAGCATGTGCAGAGTCTCGATCCAGAGAGCGGTCAGGTGAACTGGCTCTTTCCATACAAGATCACGTATGGCGTCAGCATCGCGCAACCGCTCTATCATGACGGCATTCTGCTTGTCTCGGGCTACTGGCACGGTGCAAAGGCGCTTCAACTCGAAAAGAGCGCGACGCTGTTTTGGGAGAATCAAAGTGAGATCTGTGGCCTCATGTCAGCTCCATTGTACAAAGACGGCGTCGTTTACATGCTCGACAAGACACGCGGCCTCCAAGCCTTCGAACTTAAGACCGGCAGAATCCTCTGGAGCGATGACAACTCGCTCACACCGAAGGAGAGCAACCCGCAGATGAGCCTCGTGTGGATGCAGGAATCGGCAAACCTCGCCGCCTTGCTCAATGCCAACGGTGAACTTATCTATGTCACACTGAAGCCCGACAAGCGCGAGGAACTGACCCGCTGGCAGATCATCGGCAAAACCTGGGCGCATCCGGCATTCGCGGGAAACAGGGTATTTGCACGCAGCGATAAAGAATTGTCAGCCTGGCGGCTTTGGTAGTGAGCATGAAACTCTGGCTGCCCATACTCCTCGCCGTCTTCGTCATTGCCGCCGCTCCCGTAGCCGAATCGCCCGCTTGGAAGGCGGGTGCTGCATCGGCCAAAATCACGCCGGAGAAAGCCATGTGGATGGCGGGTTACGCAGGACGCACCAAACCCTCCGAAGGTGTGGAGCTGGATTTGTTCGCGAAAGCATTTGTGCTCACGGATCAGGCAGGTGGGCGCTTCGTGCTCATCACCATGGATTTGATCGGCGTGCCGAGGAATCTGCGCCTCGCCGTCGCTAAACGGGTGAAAAAAGAACACGGCATCGAACCGGCAAACCTCGCCATTAACGCCTCTCACACGCACAGCGGGCCGGAACTGCGCACGAGCAAGATTCATGGCGCGGATGATCTGGCGCTGCGTGAAAAAGAGGCGGCGGAATACACGGCCCAGTTGGAAAACACCCTGGTGCGACTGGTCGGCGAGGCCCTTCAGAAATCGGTGCCTGCACATCTGGATTACAGCACGGCACGCTGCGGTGTCTCGATGAACCGCCGCACCCCCGATGGCAAAGGCGGCTGGAGCAATTTCCCGAATCCACAAGGCCCGGTGGATCAAACGGTGCCCGTGCTCAAAGCCAGCAGGGCGGATGGCAAGGACATCGCGATCATCTTTGGCTACTCCTGCCACTGCACCACACTTGGTCATCAAAAATTCAGCGGCGACTATGCGGGCTATGCGCAGCAGGAAATCGAAAAAGCGCATCCCGATGCGGTGGCGATGTTTGCGAACGGCTGCAGCGGCGATCAGAACCCCTACCCACGCAGGACGGTAGAACTCGCGCAAACGCATGGCAAATCGCTCGCCACCTCCGTGCAGGCCGCGCTGGAAACTCACATGCAGCGCCTCAAGGGCCCCATCCGCGCCGCGTATCGTGAGATACCGCTGGCCTACGATGAGCTGCCCACCCGCGAGCAGCTTCTCGAAGAGCAGAAATCCACGAACACATGGCAGGTCACGCATGCCACCCGCGTGCTCCAGCGCATCGCCGACGAAGGCCCGCTGTCCACGACCTATCCCTATCCCGTACAGGTGCTTCGCCTTGGCAACGATCTTACCTGGGTCACGCTCGGCGGTGAAGTCGTTGTGGATTATTCACTCCGCCTCAAACAGGACATCAAAGATCCCATCGTCTGGGTCAGCGGCTACACCAACGACGTCATGGCCTACATCCCCAGCCTGCGCATCTGGCAGGAAGGCGGCTACGAAGGCGGCGGTGCCATGATCTACGGCTCGCATCCCACACGGTGGAGCGACAAGACCGAGGAAAACATCATCAACACGGTGATGGAACTGCGAAAAGCAGTGGAGTGAAACAACCGGGTCAGGTTCACTTTTGCGCTCGCAACAAACGGACCTGCGCCTTTAGCAGTTCTGCTTGTGCCCGCTTGATCTCGACGTCAGAAACGCGGGCGAGATCTTTCATCCTTTTGGCCCATTCCACCCGGCGCTCGTTCGCAGCCACCAGCCCCTGAAGTGCGGCAATCAGGGCATCCCGCTGTCCCTTTTCGCGAGCGAGATCGACCCGTGCCTCAGCCAGCTCAACCTCGGCCACTTCCACCCCCGATCCATTCTCTGAGGAAGCCCGGCCTGATTTGTGAAGAGCCTGTTCAATTTCGACGAGTTGCTCTCGGATTTGGACAACCTCAGTGAGCTTTGTGAGGACTTTGGCATCCGGCTCGACCGAGCCAGGAACTTTGGGTGGCCCCTCCGCAAGGAGGGTGGACGAATAGAGTACAGCGATTGCGGTAGTGATCAGTTTTGTCTTCATGGGAGTGGTTGGATTCACATGCAACTGCGGCCCGACTGAGCCAGCAGCTCAACTGCTTACTAACGACATTTGAGTTTAATGGTTACCGACTTTTCCGCTGAAGCAGATGAATAGACATGGGCATGACCAAGCTTGTAGCGGCAAGCATGATGGTGCCTTGCCACAAAAAAACAGGCCGGGAAATGCTCCCGGCCTGTAGATCTTGAAGGATGATTTCAATTGTCGGACTCGAAAGCCCGACATCAGGTCACTTGCTGTTCTCAGCGAACTGCGCGTCGAAGATGATCTTCGAAGGCGGGAAGTCGATCTTCTTCACGAATGCGGCGGATTCGGCGGCGCCGAACTCGCGGTCCATGGCGCCGTCTTCCCACTCGACGCTCAGCGGGCCACCGTAGTCGATGTCGTTGAGGGCGCGGATGATGCGCTCGAAGTTGATGTTGCCACGGCCCACGGACTTGAAGTCCCAGTAGCGGCTTGGCTTGTGGAAATCAACGTGGCCACCGAAGACGCCGGCGGTGCCATCACCGATGCCCCAGGCGACGTCCTTCATGTGCACGTGGAAAATGCGGTCGCTGAACTTGTAGAGGAACTTCACGTAATCGACGCCCTGGTAGCCGAAGTGGCTGGGGTCGTAGTTGAAACCGAAGGCCGGATGGTAATCGACGGCCTGCAGAGCGCGCTCGGCGCTGGCGATGTCGAAGGCGATTTCCGTGGGATGCACTTCGAGGGCGTAGCGGATGCCGAGCTTTTGATACTCGTCGAAGATCGGGGTGAAGCGCTTGGCGAAGTCCTTGTAGCCAGCGTCGATCTGCCCCGGCAGGTTCGGCGGGAAGGAATAAACGAGGTGCCAGATGCTGCTGCCGGTGAAGCCATTGACGACACTGACGCCGAAACGCTTGGCGGCGTGTGCGGTCTTGATGAGTTCTTCAGCAGCGCGCTGGCGGACGCCTTCAGGATTGCCGTCGCCATAGATGTGGGCGGGAAGAATCTGGGCGTGCCGTGGGTCGATGTTATCACACACGGCCTGGCCGACGAGATGGGTGGAGATAGCGTGGCACTGCATGCCGGCGGCCTTCAGTTTGGCGCGCTTGTCATCGCAGTAGGCCTGATCCGCCTTGTCCACTTCGAAGTGGTCGCCCCAGCAGGCAAGTTCGACACCGTCATAACCGAAAGCCTTGGCCTTCTGGATCATGGTATCAACGGAAAGATCGGCCCACTGGCCGGTGAAGAGAGTTACTGGGCGTGGCATGTCAGGTGTGTGGTTGAGTTGAGGCTGGGAAGAAGGAGAAAGATTGGCGAAAGTCGACTGTGAATGACGATTTTTTGCGTGCGGCGGCTATTTGCGCTCGACCGCCTGGGTGCGGACGAGGGTGTAAGGGAGCTCAAGAATGAGCTGCGCCGGCTTGCCATCCGCGTCGTTGACTTGGGCGATATTCTTGAAGCTGCCGGAGATCCTGGTGTTCACATCCAACATGTCGGACAGGCGGCGGACGAGGGTGATGTCGAAAGCGACCTCGATGCGGCTGAGATAATTCATGGGCCGCTCCATGGTGAAATTGCCTACAAGGTGAACGGTTGCCTGCGCCCCGTCGGGGCGTTCATCCACAGCGGCCAGGGTGCATTCGATGTCCTTCGCGACCACCGCGCCGTAGTCCTTGCCACTGGACTCATTGATGCTGATTTTCCATGTCTCACCGGCTTTGTGTGTCTGATTGATGAGGCACGCCTCTGGGATCTCCAGCAAAAGTCTGGTGAATGCCAGATCATTGAGGAACTTCTGCTGATCGACAGTGGGCTTGCCTCCGACCAGGGCGCATTTCCATTTTCCATCTGATTTGCGCAGACGGAGGGTTTTGCCAACCAAAGGCCCGGCCTGTTCGGCAGGCTGCGGTGCGGGGCCGTTGTAATTGATCAGCTCGCAGACCATCTCCCGCACCTGCACCTCCTCGGTGTCAGTTCCCAGCAGACGCCGGACTAAGTTGACCTTCTGAACGAAGCGGCAGAAAAAGTCATTGGCCGAACTGGACTTCTGCATGCGGCCTTTGCCCTCCTGAACGCGCACTTCACGTTTTTCCCGCAGCAGGGTGCCCGTGCGGAGCGAGGAGAGGGCTCCCAAGTCCACAGGGCCGCTGGCAATTTCTGCGGCATTCAGATGAGGGGCAATGAGCAAAAGCAGCAGGAGACGCAGCAAGGCATGCATGCCGGGAGACTACCAAAGACATGCGCGCCAGCACAAGCAGCAAGTGCCTGGCCGAAAAGGGGGGATCATTTCATGCTTGGCGAAAGCAGCCCGTCCATTCCATGATGCGGGCATGCACCGAGTGTTACTCCTCTGCCTGGCCTTCACCACCGTGATTCATGCACAGTGGACAACTTCGCGCCTTCATGGCTCACCAGAGGCACCCAAGCCCTTCATTGCGGAGCAGGCCTTTGCCTCCATCGAACTTCATGAAGCATTGGAGATGATCGCCGTGCCCGGCGCGCATCGCTTTGTCGCCGTCGAAAAAGGCGGCAAAATCTGGAGCTTCAAGGATGCACCGGACGCGAATCAGAAAGACCTGCTCATCGATCTCAAGCCAGACCATCCGCTGCTGCAATATGCCTACGGCATCGCCTTTCATCCGAAGTGGAAGGAAAACGGCTACGTATTCCTCTGCTACGCCTACGGCGACAAAGTTCCCGATGGAACGAAGCTCTCGCGTTTCAAACTCACGCAGCAGGAGCCGCCGGTGCTCGACCCCAAATCGGAAACCGCGCTGCTCACCTGGCGCAGCGGCGGCCACAATGGAGCCTCGCTGCAGTTCGGACCCGATGGCATGCTTTACATCTCGACTGGTGACTCCGAAGTCCCCTCCCCGCCCGACCCGCTGAACACCGGGCAGGACATCAGCGACCTGCTGTCCTCCATTCTGCGCATCGACGTGGATCATGGGGAAAACGGCAAGGCCTATGCCATTCCACCCGACAATCCCTTTTTAAAAACACCCAAGGCCAGGCCAGAAATCTGGGCCTTCGGCTTTCGCAATCCCTGGAAGATCAGCTTCGATGCAGAAGGCCGCCTGTGGTGTGGGGATGTCGGCTGGGAGCTGTGGGAAATGATTCATCTGGTGCAGCGCGGCGGAAATCATGGCTGGAGCGCGTATGAGGCGAGCCAGCCAATCAAGCCCGAAACCCAGCGACCCGAGCCCATCATCCCGCCCGTGGCCGCGCACCCGCACACAGAGGCCGCGAGCATCACCGGCGGCTATGTCTATAACGACAAACGCTTTCCTAAACTGCATTATTTCTACATTTACGGCGACTACGAAACCGGCAAAATTTGGGCGCTGTGGTATCATCGCGACCATGTCATTAGCCACATGGAAATCGCCGATACGCCGCACAAAATCGTCAGCTTTGGCCAAAGCGAAGACGGCGAGATCTACTGGATGAATTGGGAAAAAGACACGCGGATCTACCGACTCGCGCCGAACCCCGCTGGAGGCATGCCAAGCCACTTCCCGCGCAAGCTCAGCGATACCGGCCTCTTCAATGACACCGCCGCGCAAACACCCGCCGCAGGCGTGCTCCGCTTTGAGATCGCCGAACCGATGTGGCAGGACGGTGCAACTGCAGCTCGCTTCATTGCCCTGCCCGAAGGCAAAAGCATCAAGACAATCAGCAGCGGCAATCCCGCCAAACCGAACTACAAAGTTGAGTGGCCAGCCGAGTCAGTGCTAGCCCGCACCATCACCTGGCCTGCCACACAGCAGCGCATCGAAACCCAGGTTCTCCACTTCGACGGTGAGACTTGGAACGGCTACTCCTACCGCTGGAATGACAAGGGGACAGATGCCGAACTCGTTGCCGCTGACGGCGCAGAGTTCAAAGTGCAGAAGCAGCCCTGGCGCATTCATAGCCGCGCCGAATGCGCCCGCTGCCACAACAACTGGAGCGGATTCGCCTTGGGATTTCAGCCGGATCAACTCGTCAACATTGACGGCGAAAAACCAGCCGATGCATCGGTTTTGTTCGACGGCCCCTATCTTGAACGGCTGAATAATCACCTCGTCTCCAGTCACGACGACAAGGCAGGCCTCGAAACCCGCGCCCGCTCATGGCTGCACGCGAACTGCGCCCATTGTCATCGTCGCCACGGCGGTGGCAGCGTGCCGTTGATGGTGAATTTTGATCTGCCCACGGCTGAGACCATGTTGTTCAGTGCGCCTACGAGAGGCGACTTTGGCATCCCCAATGCAAGCTTGATCAAGAGTGGATGGCCGGCACAAAGTGTCCTGCTCTATCGCCTCGCCATCTCAGGCAGTGGCCACATGCCGGCCATCGGCGCGCGCGAGACCGATCCTTCTGGACTGGCGGCATTAAGAAGCTGGGTTTTGAACGTGCGGTCAAATGCGCAACCCGAAAAAATGAGGAATGAAATGGCTGTTTCTGAGATCATGGTCCATTTAAAAGACACTGCTTCCTTCGACGAAGCCATTCGACGAGCATTGGCCGATGTGCCCGCTGCGCTCGAACTCGTCTATGCCCTGGATACCGAATGGTTCAAGCCGCCTCTTCGAGAGAAGATCATTCAGGAATCTCTCAAGTGTGCCAATCCAAACATCACCGCCTTGTTTGAGCGCTTCCTGCCGCCCGACCAGCGGGTGAAGACCCTCGGCGTGAACTTTGACACCAAGAATCTCCTATCCAAAAACGGCGATGCGAAACGCGGTGGTGCACTCATCAGCATGAGCGGCAAGCTGGCGGCCTGCCTGGCCTGCCACATCGTCAAAGGCATCGGCCGCGATTTCGGACCCGATTTGAGCAAAGCGGGGGCGCGTCTGACGCGGGAGCAAATCCTCGAAAGCCTGAATAAGCCCTCAAAAAACATCGCCAAGGGTTACGAGACCTGGCTCGTCACATTGAAGGACGGCAGCGTGCAAAGCGGTTTCGTCACCCATTCCGATGAAGGTACGATCACTCTAAAGCTTCCCACTGGACAACCACAGACGATCAAGCGTGACCAAATCAAAAGTCAGCAGCCGCAGCCGGTGTCGCTGATGCCCGAAGGTCTGCTGCAAAGCATGACTGAACAAGAAGCCGCAGACATCATCGCGTTTTTGGCGGGATTGAAGTAAGCGCACGCACGATCCCCAACCCATGAGAAAGCTGCGTACACTAACACTGAATGGCGCGTTTCCTTGTCATTGATGCACACTACCCCAGTCACCTGCCCAAGCTGTTTTCAGGAATTTGAGGTTCCCGCCCCATCCTATAATGAGGTGCCGTGCGATGTGGACTACGACTGCGAAGTTTGCTGCAGGCCTCTGCGCATCTTTTTCTCAGAAGACGACGGTGAGATTTTGGGCATGGCCTACGGCTTGGGGGAGAACGGGCCTTATGGGTAATTACCATCAAAACACAGCCTGACATTATGGTAGTCCCAAGTATCCCCTTTCTTATGCCTCCCATGCGCGTTTTCGCAGAGAATGCATTTGGCTGTTTGCAAAAACAGAAGTTGTCGTTAATCTCGAAAAATCCCGCTGCCAGGAGTCTGGTGGATGGGAAGCTTAACAAACAGGTTAACACCCACACACATGAAAATCGCTATTCTTACCCTCATCGCGGCTTCCGCCGTCCTCTCCGCTTGCCAGCAGCCAGCTCCTCCGCCGCCACCACCACCAATGCAGACCGGCAAGTAAGCAGTCCGCCGCCTAGTGCGGCTGGTTGTGTAACTTACGTGTGATCATTTAATGATCCGTCTTGCCATTGTTCTGTCGCTGCGTCCGTGATGCTTCATGCATCCTGTTCCAGCTAAGACGGCATGTGCGAAGTGCGACGCCAAAGCGAAGGCCGACTGCAAAGACGGTCACGAGCTCAAATCTGACAGGCAACTGCCATATTGCGCCGCCGTTCCCCACCCAACCGGGGGACGGCGGCTTCTTTTTTCCACCCTTTCAGCGCCGAATTCCGGATGCCGGACGCCCGTTTATACTTCACTGATGGACTGCCATGCCAGACTGCCTGCTCGCCCTTGAATCCTCCTGCGATGAGACTGCGGCGGCCATCTGTACGCTGGACGGTGAGCTGATCGCCGGCAGGATCGCCTCACAGATTGAAATCCACCGCCCGTATGGCGGAGTCGTGCCGGAGGTGGCCTCACGCAATCACATCCTCCACGTGCGGCCACTGGTTCAGCAGGTGCTGGCTGACGCCGGAAAAACGCTCGGCGACATGGCAGTCTTTGCGGCAACCAGTGGGCCAGGACTGGTGAGTTCACTGCTCATTGGTACGTCGATGGCTAAGGCGCTCGCTATCTCTGAAAACAAGCCCTTCCTGGCCGTGAATCACATGGAGGGCCACCTGCTCTCCCCCTTTATGAGTGGCAACGGCCCGGTGCGCGCCTGCGTGGCGCTCATCGTCAGCGGCGGACACACGATGCTGGTGCGCGTGCATGGCGTGGGCCGCTACGAACTGCTGGGCCGCACGCGTGATGACGCCGCAGGTGAAGCCTTTGACAAGGTGGCGAAGATGATCGGCCTCCCCTACCCCGGCGGGCCGGAGATCGATAAACTGGCCACGCGTGGCGATCCAACCGCCTTCGCCTTTCCACGGAGCTTTCTGGACGGCCGCAGCCTGGAGTTCAGTTTCAGCGGCTTGAAAACCGCCGTGCTGTATGAACTGCCGCGAGTCGATCTGAAGAGCGAACAGGTGCTGGCTGATCTCAGTGCCAGTGTGCAGGCGGCGATCATCGAGGTGCTGGTCGAAAAACTGCTTCTTGCGGCAAAGCAATGCGGCGAAACACTCGTCACGGTGAGCGGCGGGGTCAGCTGCAACAGCGGACTGCGCTCGGCGCTCACTGCGCGCTGCGCCAAAGCAGGCCTGCAACTGCTGCTCGCAAGGCCGGATCTTTGCACCGACAATGCCGGCATGATTGCATTCGCCGCTGCGCAACGTTTCAGCATCGGCCACACGTCTCCCTTGGAGGCGGATGTGGACCCCAATCTCTCCCTCGTCAGCTAATCACCCTCCTCACTTTCATGCGCCCGATCTTTCTTCTCCTCTGCGCATTCACCAGCCTCCAGGCAGGCGACTGGCCGCAGTTCCTCGGCCCGCAGCGCAACTGCACTGCGTCCGATGAAAAGGTTATCGTCGGCAGCACGGAACCCGAGATCGTGTGGAAGCGCATGCTGGGCAGCGGTCATGCCGGAGCAGTGGTCTGCGACAGCTGTGTGATCATGACACATCGTCAGGGCGGCGAGATCATCACTGAGGCGTTGGCAGCCGCAGACGGCAAATCCCTCTGGAAACACGCCTGCCCCACTGCCTACCGCGACAGCTTTGGCTTCGACAACGGCCCCCGCGCCGTGCCCTGCATCGCTGCAGGAAAAGTCATCACCCATGGCCCGGAAGGCATGGTCCAGGCGCTCGATTTCAAGACAGGCGAGCGGATCTGGAGCTATGACACCGTCGCCGAACTCGAATCACCGCAGGGGTACTTTGGCCGCGCCTGCTCACCGCTCGTCACGGATGGCAAGGTGCTGCTCAATGTGGGTGGCAAGAATGCGAAGGGCGGGGCGGGCATCATCGCGCTGGATCTTGCCACGGGAAAACTCGTCTGGCAGGCCACGGAAGATGAAGCGAGTTATTCTTCCCCCCTGCTGGTTCCCGGAGATCTGGGAGTGAGCGCCTTTTTCACCCGCCGCGGCGTCCTTCTAACACAAATCAGCGACGGCAAAGTGCTGGCTGATGACTACTTCCGCGCCCAGATCGATGCCTCCGTCAATGCGGCGGCTCCCGTGCCGTGCGGAGATGGCAGGCTGCTTTTCACCGCCGCGTATGATGTAGGAGCCGGCCTTTGGCAGTGGAACAAGGCTGACCGCAAACTGACCAACGTGTGGAAAAAAGCCGACACACTCGACTGCCACTACACCACGCCGGTATATCACGCCGGGCATGTCTTTGGCCTTCACGGCAGGCAGGAGAGCGGTATGACGCTGCGCTGCATCGCCGTGGCCGATGGCAAGATCGCCTGGGAGGCGCCGGATCGCCTTCAGGGCGGCACCCTGATTCTGGTGGGAGACAAAATCCTGCTACACAGCGAAGCTGGCGAGTTGTGGATCTTCAGCGCCGACCCGAAGAAATTCAATCTTCTGCAACGCTGCCAGATCACCCGGGCGGGACATCGCAGCCATGACGCCTACTCGAATGGCCAGCTTTACGCCCGGGATGCGGAGAAACTGGTGGTGCTGAAGGTGAAGTAGGCGCTGGATTGATCCGCAGGCGCGTCTAGTCTGCGCTGCATGGCACAGATCGGCAAACGCAACTCCCTCATCGTCCTACACAGTACGCCGCACGGCATTTATCTGGATGGGGGGGATCACGGTGAGATTCTGCTGCCGAACCGTTACATTCCCAAGGGCACCAGCCTTGGCGAAGCCCTGGACGTGTTCATCTACCGTGATTCCGAGGACCGCCTCGTGGCGACCACGGAGGTGCCTCTTGCCATGGTGGGCGAATTTGCCACTCTGGAAGTCGTGAGCGTGAACCGCAACATCGGCGCGTTTTTGAACTGGGGGTTGCTCAAAGATCTGCTGCTCCCGTTTCGTGAACAGGCGGATCAGGTTTACGTGGGAGACAAGGTCGTGGCCTACATCATGCTGGATGAAAAAACGGACCGCATCATCGCCACCACACGCCTGAACCGGCACCTGAGCCGCGAACGCCCGCCATTCAAACCGGCGCAGCCCGTGCCGCTGCTGATCACCGCCCGCACCCCGCTGGGCTACAATGCCATTGTTGCGGGAACGCATGTCGGACTGCTCTACCACACCAACATCGGCGCACCGCTGCAAGTCGGACAAAGAATCAACGGCTTCGTCAGCGCCGTTCATCCCAGCGGCAAGATCGACCTCAGCCTCGATGCCTCCGGCTACCAGCGCGTCGCGTCACTGACGGATCGCATACTTGAAGCGCTCAAGAACAACGGCGGCAAGCTGGACTTTGACGACGACAGCCATCCCGAGGCCATTCGCAGCCACTTCGAAACCAGCAAAAAAGCGTTCAAGCAGGCACTCGGCTCTCTCTACAAACAACGCCGCATCGAATTTACCCGTCCGGGCATTGCATCCCTGGATGTTCGTGAGGCAAAAGAAGGTGACTGGAAGCCTTCAACCCAAAAGGGGTAAGGCGGCTGCTCGGACAAAATCCACAACACACTGCCATACCGCAGAGGGGATTGGCATGCCCTCGACCTCGCGCAATTCTAAAGCAAAATCGGCGACCAATAAAAAGGAGCGCCCGTTGCCAGGCGCTCCCTCCAAAATAATTCACTCAATCGCAGCTCAAGGCAGCGGGAAGCGCTGATTCATCTCGCTGACTTCCTTGCGGATTTGGGCCAAGGCGGCTTCGTCTTCACGGTTTGTCAGCGCACGGTCGATCCAGGCGGCGATCTGCTTCATCTCAGCTTCCTTCATACCGCGAGTGGTGACGGCAGGTGTGCCGACACGAATGCCACCGCCGAGGGTGATTTTCTCGGTGTCGAAGGGAATGCCGTTCTTGTTCACGGTGATCGCAGCCTTGTCGAGCGTCTCGCTGGCGACCTTGCCATTGAGGCCTTTCGGGCGGAGATCCACCAGCATGAGGTGGTTGTCCGTACCACCGCTGACGATGCGGTAACCAAGCGCTGTGAGGGCGGCAGCGAGGGCCTGGGCATTTTTGACGATCTGCGCGGTGTAGTCTTTGAAGCCGGGCTTGAGGCATTCGCCGAAGCAGACGGCCTTGGCGGCGATGACGTGCATGAGAGGGCCGCCCTGCACGCCTGGGAAGACCTGGCTCTGGATCTTTTTGAACAAGTCTTCGCGATTGGTGAGGATCATGCCGCCACGCGGGCCGCGCAGGCTCTTGTGCGTGGTGGTAGTGACAAAGTCCGCATACTCCATCGGGGAGGGATGCGCGCCACCGGCCACGAGACCGGCGATGTGGGCCATGTCCACAAACAGATAAGCGCCCACGCTCTTGGCGATCTCGCTCATCTTTTTGAAGTCGATGATGCGCGGGTAGGCGCTGGCACCGGCGGTGATCATTTTGGGCTGCTCACGCAGGGCGACTTCGGCGAGCTCGTCGTAATCGATGAGTTCGCTTTCCTGATTCACACCGTACTGGCAGAAGTTGTAGAGGCGGCCGGAGAAGTTGGCCGGATTACCGTGGGTGAGGTGGCCGCCGTGGGCGAGGTTCATGCCGAGCACCTTGTCACCGGGCTGAAGGACGCTGAAATAGACCGCAGCATTGGCCTGCGAACCGGAATGCGGCTGCACATTGGCGAATTTGGCGCCAAACAACTCGCACGCGCGATCGATGGCAAGCTGCTCGACTTTATCGACTTCCTCGCAACCGCCATACCAGCGCTTGCCGGGATAGCCTTCGGCATACTTGTTCGTGAGGCAGCTGCCCTGGGCGGCCATGACCGACTTGCTGGTGAAATTTTCACTCGCGATGAGTTCGATGTGGTCCTGCTGACGGTGCTGCTCACCACGAATGATGTCGGCGACGGCGGAATCATTCGCTTCCAAAATATCGAGCGGGTGCGGCTGCGCGTTCATCTTGTCCACCCGGCGACCATGGCGGCCACCGGCAAAGGGTGTTTTCAGCCATGTGTCCACGATCTCGTTCGCGGTAGCAGCAGGTGTGTTTTTGCCAGAGAGGCACAGCACATTGGAGTTGTTGTGCTCGCGCGTGATGGCGGCGGTTTGGGCGTCACAAACCAGCGAAGCCTGAATGCCCACATGGCGGTTTGCGGCGATGCACATGCCGATGCCAGTTGTGCACACCAAAATTCCCGCATCAGCCTCGCCAGACAACACCTTGTCAGCCACCACTTCGGCGTAATCAGGGTAATCGACGGAATCATGTGAATTCACCCCCAGATCCTCCACGCCATAACCGGCGGATTGCAGGTGAGCGACGACGGCATTTTTCAGTTCCACTCCGCCATGGTCGGCGGCGATGGCGAGTTTATGGGGAGGGCTGCCGTTGGTATTGCTGGTCATTTTTTTCGCGTTGGGGTGAGGGTCGAAGATGGGTGGGCGATGGCTGCTGTCATCCATCATTTTTCTTCCAAGTCTGGTCGATGTAAGCAATCAGGCTGGGAAGTATTTTTTCCAGGCTGCGCAGCGTCTGTTCATAAGCTGAGCGCCCCTGTCCAAATGGGTCGGAAACATCCCTGCCGCGCAGTGCGTCTTCGGCGGCAAATTCAGAGACCAGATAAACTTTGTCAGCCTGCGCGGGAAATTCATCCGCGATGGCAGCCATGTGATGCGAGGACATGGCAAAAACATGTGTGGCCTGCTCCAAGGTCTTCTGGTCGAGCATGCGACTCTTAAAACTGGCAAGATCAAGACCGCGCTCCTTCAGCAAAGCCGCCGTGTGTTTGCTGGCGGGCATGCCGGGCGCCGCAGCAACACCTGCGCTGGAGACCTGATAGTCAGCGCGTTCCCTGACCAGATCACGGAAAAGCGCTTCCGCCATCGGGCTGCGGCAGGTATTGCCAGTGCAGACAAAGAGAACGTTTTTCAAGATGCTGAGCGGGTTTGTTTCGATCCCGCCAGAGCAGACGGGGGAGGTCAGTGTGTCGCGACACCTCCATTTTGTCAAAGGCGGAGCAGTTTGTGCTCATAAGCATTTTCGTGGAATATCCCGCTTGCCAAAGGGGAGGCTCATGGGCTTTGCTTCTGTTCCTCTTATTTTCAAGCGCTTAACATCGGATGGCGGAACGATACAAAATATATGAAAAGCTCGGCATGGGCGGCGTTGGAGCCGTCTTCCGAGCTTATGACAGCCAGTTGAAGCGCTGGGTTGCCGTCAAACGACTGCTGACCGCCAACGAAGCCGACGTCGACAAAGGGGTCGCTTCCGAGCTGCGCCGTGAGGCGGATGCACTCGCCTCCCTGCGCAATCCGAACATCGTGACCATCTTCGACGTGGCGAGCGATGACGAAGGTTTGTTCATTGTGATGGAACTGCTGCAGGGTGAAGACCTTGCAGATGTCGTCGCCCGCGGCCCGCTGCCCTACGACGATTTCAAAGAACTGGCCTCGCAGACGCTCGAAGGCTTGCTCGCGGCACACCAGCACCACATCCTGCATCGGGACATCAAACCGGAGAACATCAAGGTGGAGCGTCTTCCCGGCGGACGCATGCAGGCGAAGATCATCGACTTCGGTCTCGCGCGGGCAGGGCTGCGCGCTCGCAAACAGACGGAAGACCAGGAAGGCACGGTGATGGGATCCATTTATTACATGGCTCCCGAGCAGCTGACGCGCGAGCCCGTAGATGAACGCACCGATCTCTACTCTCTGGGCTGTGTCTTTTATGAGGCACTCTCCGGTAGAAAGGCGTTCGATGGGGCTTCGATGGCCGAGGTTATCGACAAGCACATCGACCATATCTTGGTGCCTCTGCATGAAATCGCCCCGCATGTACCGCAGTGGCTGGGAGCTTGGTGCGCACGCCTCATGGCCCAAAAGCCTGATGACCGCCCGGCCAACGCGCAGCAGGCCATCGAAGAGTTCCGTGCCTGGGAAAAAATGCCCACCATGGTGCCCTACGGCCCCTGGATGGGCATGTACGCACCGCCGTCCGTTTATATGCCGCCTGGCATGCCTCCGGGAACAGGCACGGTGCCGCTCACAGGTTATTATCCTCCCCCCGAAGCTCAGCCCGTCTATGCCGAGCCGGTTGCCGTGGAAGTCATCCCCGAGGCGCTGCCTGTTGTTGAGCTCGCTGCACTCACGACGCCGCTGGCCCCTGCGCCGCGCAGACCTGGAAGTGGGCACACGACAGCGATGCAGCGCCCGCCATCGGCGGTCCGTTCTTCTTCATCGTCCTCGGCCTCGTTCATTCAGACTAACGCGAAACTGATCAAGCAAGTCGCCATCATCGGCGGAGGCGTCATCCTGCTGGGCATCGGCGGCTGCTTTTTCTTCGGCAAAAAGCCCGGTGCTTCATCATCCAATAATTCAGCGCTGTCCGCTATTGGCATCTCGTCCAATCCACCCAAGGTCAGTTTCCAGCTCCCACAGGACCGTGCGTTTCCTCCTGTGGACCGTGGTATCTCACTCTTTTATGTGGGCAACACCGCCAACCTGACCAACCGCAAAGGCGGCGACGGCAAACCCGCTCAAGCCAACGCAAACGAGCCGGTCATCGAGTGGCATGACCTTTCTGAGAGGGGTGGCGACAACATTTTGCGCAGCTATCAGAAGAGTCCGGACTATGCTCCCAAGCGCACCAACTGGCCGGAAGCCGCCAAGGGTGGCACCCCGAAGCCAGGGCGGGTCGTGCTCGATTTCCATTCCCGCAATGGAAAGCCCTGCATCCTGGAGCTTGATGATACGGGCTCTGAAACGCAGAACATGCCCTTCGGAAGCAAGGATGCCGGAGTCCCCAACGATAAAGGACTCACCGTCGTCATCGCATTTCAAGCCGACGCTGCAAAGCTCCCCATGCGTATTTTCACCCTCGGCAATGACAATGGCACCACGGTGTCTCTGCTGGTGGATGAGAAGAAGAACCTCGTGACAGAGGTGAAAAATGCTGGAGGCAGCCCCTCGCTGACCTCTAAGGATGTGAACGGCACACTGGCCTGCCTCGCCTTTGTGAGCTGGAATGCCAGCACGGGCCTCGTGGAGCTCCGTGCACGAGATGCCGATGGCAAGACCTTCACCTCCTCCGGCGGCAAGTCCACCGCTCCTTCCCAACCACTCAACTGGCTGCTGATCGGACGTGGCCAGGACAGCAGTGGCGGCAGCGTCAGTCCACAGGATCAGTTCAGCGGCTATCTGGCAGAATTGTTCGTCTACTCCATCTTCTTGAAGCCCGACCAGACCCAGCTCATCGACGGACGGGTGCGTGACTGGTACTTCCAGCCTGCAGCCCCCCCTCCGCTTAACACTCGGCTGAGAACAAAGCTTGCCTGGATCGAGCCGCGCAGTGCATGGAAGCTGAACGCCAGCCTCAAAAAAGAAGATTGCGCGAAAGCCGTGGACAACAACACCGGCTCCCGTTGGGCCACCGGAGCCGCCATGAAGGGCGGAGAGTGGTTCACCGTCGAACTGCCCACCGAGGAAAACATTGCCGGCCTGGCCCTCGACAGCCAGGCCAGCAATCAGGACTACCCGCGCAAGTACAAAGTCGAAGTGTCATCCAACGGCACACAGTGGAATCCCACAGATGCCCAGGGAGATGGGAACATTGTGACCGAGATCGTTTTCAAAACACCGCAGAAAGCGCGTTTTGTGCGCATCACTCAGCTCGGCACAGCAAGCAGCTACTGGGGCATCAACGAACTGGTACTGTTCAAGAAATAGCCCCCCCTTGACGGGCGGCTCCTCTCAGTTCATCACGGCACGCAGGGCACCACGTATGAGGTGTGCCTGTTCATGACTCAGCCCAGCAGGAGCGGCCACTGCGGCATGCACCATGCCGGCGGCTGTTTCACAGGGGATCACAGTGAGCACATTCCCAGTTGCCAGCGGCTGGTGGATCACCGGAGGCGTTTCACAGGCGGACATCGCGCTAGCACGGATCGCGGCTCCGCAAGCCATCATGGTGGAAAGCACCAGCCCGGCTTTTGCCTCACCTCCCCACAGCACTTCGCCATCATCACTCATCACCAGAACCTGTCCGCCCCCATCGCGCAGCACCTGCCGCGCCCAGCTGGCAAAGGCAGCCAGACGCACCTCGCGCGAGCCCTGCGGAATTTCAAAGGCGGCTGTCTGCGGAGAAACGGCAGTGAATTCCGCCACCGCATCAGCTGCGGCTTCTTCTTTGCAGATTGCGGCCTCCATGACATCACCGCTTGCTTCATGCAGAGGAGCAAAGACGGTTGTTCTTTCCTGGGATGGCGGCTCCATCGGAGAAATCTCGCTCATCCGCGTGAGAATGCCCGCGTCAGTCGCACGCTGGCGAATCGCACGCAGCTTGTCACGAATTCGACTCAGCGGCAGCGCTGCAGCAGGGTTCGGAATTGACTGGCCATGATCGTCATCATCCGTTTCCTCATCCATCTCTGTCTGTGGCTCTGGCTCGGCAGCAAATGTATCTGTTAATTCAACAGCAGGCGCTGCTTTCACGAGCGGCTCCTGCCAGTCCATGGCAAATCCCCAAGCCTCGGCTGCATTGCTCGGCAAGGAATCAGTTGTGGTAGCGATCTCAATGAGGCCTGGCGTTTCCTCCACCGATGCCTCCTGAGGTGCGATCTGTGCCACCAGCGCCTTGATCCGCTCGGCATCAATCCATGAGACTTGCATGGCCATGCTCCCTTTCACGTTCGTGGGTCAATCCAATCCGCTGCTCCAGCTCTGCGGCAATCTGGTCAAAAATCAATGCCTCGGGCGGCGGGTTGCGCTTTGTCAGCGCGACCGGCACCCCTAGGGCGCTCGCTTCGAGAAATGAGGGCAGGCGCGGAATGCTCTGCTGAAACATCAGATTGGCAGGCAGCATGTCGCGCAGTTCCCGCGCGACCTTCAGGCTCATCTCGTTTTCTCGCATCACCATCGTCAGCAAAATGCCCGCCACACGCACACCCGCCCCCTCTGCACGAAAACGCGCCAGCGTCTCCAGCAGATGAGGCACACTACGGATTGCCAGCGGCTCTGCCTGCTGGGGAAGCACCACAAAATCACAGGCCTTCACCACCGCTTCCGTTGTGCTGCTCATCCCGGCCGCTGTGTCCATCAGCACAACATCGACACCACGCAACTCGGCACCCCGCAGCAGATCGGCCAGCCGAGTCGGAACCTCATGCAACGACCAGCCCTGCCGTGCGCAGGTGTCATACTGCCCGGCAGGAACAATTTCCAGCTCTGGGAGACGCGTTGGCACCACCATCTTGCCCAAATCTCCGCCGCGAACCAGAAACTCATGAAAGCCCTCACGCGCCTTGGTGCTCTTCGCCAGAGACAAGCCCACTCCGCCCTGCGGATCCGTGTCAATCAACAGCACGCGCCAGCCGCGCCGCGCCAATGAATAGGCGAGATTGATGCACAACGTGGTTTTACCCACGCCGCCCTTCTGACTCGCTGTTGCAATCGCTATCACACGTCGATGCTAGGATGGGTTTGCCGAATGGCAAGGAAGTTGCGCAGCAGACCATTCAAGATTAAATCCCGCAGATCTCCGCCGGCGGGGATCCGCCCCTGCACCCTCACATGAAACCGCCTCTTTGCTTTTGTTATCTGGTGCTCTGCTTGACGAGCCTGTCTTGTGAACGCCATGCAGAGCTCAAGCGTGAAGTCGCCGCACTCGATGCCAAGCTCAAACA
Source organism: Prosthecobacter debontii (assembly GCA_943371875.1). Classification (GTDB taxonomy): domain Bacteria; phylum Verrucomicrobiota; class Verrucomicrobiia; order Verrucomicrobiales; family Verrucomicrobiaceae; genus Prosthecobacter; species Prosthecobacter debontii_C. Next base: position 61,794 of record CALRWM010000010.1, read on the forward strand.
GGACGAAGCAGCCATCCGCCAGCACGAAAAAGACATCGCCGAACTCGGTGGCAGGGAGGGGCTGACACGCCTCCTCGAACAGACCCAGATCAAAGAGGGTCAGCTGCGTCCGCTGGAATTTATCAACGCCCCCAGGGAGCGCAAGCTCTCGGCCATTGAAACCGAGTTCGCCATGCTCAAGCCCGCCGCTGAAGCATTCAAAGCCGCGCAACCCAAGTAAGCCCCACCACAAAACACTGTGTTTGAATTTCGTTTCAGCTCCTTTCTCAAGGCCCTGCTCTTGCTCGCCTGCATCATTGGCGGCTGCGACCACCTTGCCAAACTCGACAAGCTCAAGGCGGAGCTTGCCGAATTGAAATCCCAGGCCGACACCGCCCGGGAGACAGCGGATCTGCGCCAGCAGGAATGGACTGAGCTCAAAACCGCCAAAGACAAGCTGGATCAGCTGGACACACGCATGACCGAGGTCATACGGAAGCGCGACCTTCTGGACACGAAAGAGCGTAAACTGACCGGCGAGATCAAATACATGGCAGATTCCATGGCGGCAGCTGTGGAGAACACCCGCACATTCGCCATAGGCACCGTGATACCGGAACTCAGGCTGCCAGGCCGTTCAGCCCTACACAATGCCAAGATTTTCAAGATCAACGACGATTCGGTCTCTTTTCTGCACGAAGATGGGGTGGCCAATCTCCAAGCGAAAAGCGATGAGCTGCCGATAGAGTTTGTGCAGAAGTATGACCTCGGCCCGAAGTCCATCCATGGCGGTCTGCAGCACCTGATTGATGAACTCACTCCGCCGACGACCTCCAAATCAGCCCCCGCTGGCAAGCCCTAGGGCCAGCAGTGTTCCTTTGACCTCACAAAGAAACTTTCTTTGCACTATTTTCCGCATGCAAACATTGTTTCTAAATGTATTGATAATCATAATATTCATTCATTCCTAGCACCCTCACAACATTACCTAATGTACCGCCCCCTGATCTTAACTGGCCTTGCAGCCACTCTTTTTGCAAGCTCCTGCGATAAAGTTGGCACTTTGAAGAATGAGCGGGCTAAGATCGAAGTGGAGATTCAGCAAATCAGTAAAGAAATGGTCTCTATTGATGACAAATTTGAATCACTTCGGACCATTCATTTATCGAACGGAATGACCTTGGAGCGCCACCTTGAAGAGTCGGTGAAAAAAAATGCGGAATTGGAGGCCAAACTGGCTGATCTCAGCAAAAATTGCGCCGAAGCCGAGGCTGCTATGAGTGTATTTCGTCCCCGTTTGGACACCTACAAAGCCAAATACCTGTACTAAATTCAGCCATCGGTCATCATGTTTGAAGAATCAAAAATCTGGGTCACCCTTGTTCTGGTCAGCCTCATTATTTCGTTTAGTTATTATATCCACTACCAAGGCACGGTAGATGATGCCAATTTAGCACTGCAGCAGAGCCAATCCAAGCTGACAGGCATGAAGGATCTGCTTTCCATTAGAAAGAAAGCTTGGAGCGAAAAGGAGCGGGTTTTAAACAAAATCAAAGCTGAGGCTGACAAAAACACCACTCTCCTCGAGACACAAGAAACCTTGGGCCAGCGTTATCATAAAGCTGATAGCGACTTCAAATATGCCCTCGAATCCATGAGAGAATCGGTGGAGAGAACGCGAAACAATGCGCCTGGCACCGAACTGGGAGAGATCAAATTAGCCAACGGTAAAACTCTTCTTAACGTTAAAATTCGTAAAGTGGAAGAGTCCGGCATTTCTTTCATCCATGCTGATGGCGTCGGCACAATCCCATCGGATCAGGTTCCTGAAAATTTGAAGGAACAATATGATCTGGGGCCGAATGCTCTTGTCTCCATGATTCAGCAAGCCCAAACAGCATTTCTGCAAGAGCCAGGAACGGACGGAACCAACAATACATCAATCCCACCCCTCGAAATACCTGCCGGTTCGCCTTCCATCAGCCCCATTTCCAAAAAAATCAGCGTTGATGATTCCAAGATAAAAAGCATCAAATTGCGGATGGCAGAGTTGGATTCACGCATCGCAAACTGCAGCGGTTTGGCAGCGCAATATCGAACTGCGGCAAAAAGCCATCAATCCCTAGCAGAGGCAGCCAAATATCGGGGGGTGCCTTCCACCCGGCACACTGAAAATGCGAATAAAAATCTAGCCCAAGCAGCTTTACTGGAGAATCAAAAGGCCGGCTTGGTTGAAGAACGTGGAAAGCTCGCAGTCGAACTCGACTATGCGATAAGAGGCAAGTAACGACCAATCTTCGCTCGCCATCTTCGGATTCAGCGGAGTGAAGTGCGCCATACCGCCAAGGTTCATCGGACTGGCGGGGTGCTGTATCTGTTACACAGCGGTGATTTTCGCCCATCTGCCAATGGGGCCGCCTCCATCGTGCCAAAATTCGAAATTACCTATTCGAGGCTGGACGCCGCTATTGCCGCGTCAGCCTTCATCCAAACATCCGGGATACGCCGTAGCATTTTTTCTTGTCACTTTTGACACCTCATGGTCTGATGCTAAGAATGTTCAACATGAACTATCCATGCATTTTTACTGCTTTGGCAGGCATTCTATTGGCAAGCTGCGATAAAAATGAGCCCATGTCAAAAGAACAGGCGGCATTGGAAGCACAGTTCATTCAAGGCACTGAAGAGATGGGAAATCTCGACGCTGAACTAATCCAAGGCACCAATACCCTTGACCTGAATCTGCTGGAGCAACAGCATGTGGAGTGGGTGAAATACAATGCCTCAATCGAGCAGGCTCTTGCCGGGCTGAGCAAAAAATGCACCCAGGGTGATGATCTGCTGAAAAAAGTTCACTCCAAGCTTGATGCCTACAAAGCCCTGAGCGCTCAATAATCCCACCACCATGCTTACCTCACCCAATTTTTGGCTTCTGGTTTTAATCGGCGGCGGCATCGGCGGCTATTTTTATCACGATCATACCACCAAGCTCAAGTCATCAGAACTGGCTGTGCAGGAAGTTACTTCCCGACTTGCCTCCCAGCGCAGCCTCATCGCTCAAAAGAAAGCGTTTCTCCATCAACGCCGCGATACCATGGAAAAAAATCAGGTGCTTCTGAAGGCCAAGGGCATCCTCGACAAGCGCCTGGAAAAAATCAACGCCGACCTGGCGCAGAACACCGACTCATTCAAATCGGCAGTGGAGAACGCACGTTCCGCTGCCGCTGGCAAGGAATTGGGAGATTTCACGCTAACCAATGGCAAGCTGGTCCGGTCTGCCAAAATCCGCAAAGTGGATGAATCAGGCATCTCATTGATCTATGCCGATGGCGTTGGCACTGTGACGGTGGATCTGCTGCCTGAGAATTTGAAAGAGAAATATGATCTGGGAGCGAACGCCCTGATACCCAAGCTCATTACTGCGGTTACGGCTTTTAAAACATCGCCTCCAGAAGCAGCGCTCAAATCTAAGTCCCCAACCAGTGAGCCAACGCAGCCGGAAATGGCCAAGGCTCAAGCACCGGCCACCCCCAGCGTGACGACAACTACACCTGCGCCGGCGGCGGGTTCATCCTTTGATGCCAGTTGCCTTATCATCATCAAAACAGACCATGGCAGCGGCTCAGGATTCATCGCCCAGGTGGGTGGCAAAACCTACGTCTATACCAATGCGCATGTCATCTGTGGCACCCCCAAAAGCTTCACCTCAAAGATTGAGAGCATCAAAACGGCATCGGGACGAAGTATCCCGATTCCATACGAAATTGAGCTTTCTAACACATACGACCCCAATTCATCCAATGGACTTGAAGACGTTGCACGTTTCCCTGTGACGCTCAAAGAGGGCGAAACTTCCTATGCCCTTGTAGACACCAATTTTTCAGTCGCCGTCAATCAAAGGGTGACCGCCTATGGCAACAGTCTGGGGGGCGACGCCGTGACTTCGCTGGAAGGCGCGGTGCTAGGTTTGGGAAGCGACCGAATCGAAGTCAGCTGCCAGATCGTACCTGGCAACAGTGGCGGTCCCGTTGTCCTCACAGACACCAAGCAGGTGCTAGGCATCTCAACCTACCTGGATTCAGGCAAAAGTGACATCTGGACCCGGGGAACCGTTTTCGAAAATGTAAGACGCTTTGCGGTGAGGCCTGACAAGGTGACCAAATGGCGGAAAATGCAATACACCTCACTGATGAGTTCATTGGCCGAGCTGAAAGCTTTCCACCGTGATACTTTGACTTTGGCTGCCGCATGCTATCTCGACCCCAAGCCCAATCGCGGGGGGTTTGACATTCCAAGCAAGCCCCGAGGCGACTACATCATCCGCCAGCTCATTGTGGACGGCAGCAGATTTACATTAGGCGCGGCCATCAGCAATGGAATCGCCAAGGTCAATCAACGGTTGGGGTTCACGAAAGGCACGATGGCCATTGCCCAAGTGGTGCCTGTGTTCGCTGAATTCTTTGCCTCCGTTGCCCAGGTTTCATCATCACAAATAAGCATGCTCTCCAATGCAGACCGAGCTCCCTATATGAAGCAGTTCATCCCTGAATTGTTGGAAATCAGAAAAACGGTTCATGCCAATTTCCTCAATGTAGGCACACTTTATCGCTGAGAAATTTCATTTCCTCAAGCCAGCGACCTCTGGATTCAGCGGCGTGTAGTGCTCCATGTAGCCGATCATCATCTCATCGAAGGTTTGCTGCCCCCAGCGCACGGTTTTAGTGGGGTCAGGGTTGGCCGGATTGCCGGAGCTGTTGTCATACACGGCGGTGATCTTCACCTTGCTGCCGCGGGGCAGGAAATGCGGCAGGGCGTAGTCGTAGCGGAGCTGCCAGTTGAAGTCGTATTTGGGGATGTCCAGAAGCGTCTCGGTCTTACCGCCGGGCAGAGTGACCTCGAATTTGAAGGCCTTGCCACGCACGTGCATGTGGGCCATCCAGGCCATCACATTGACGTCCACGGGCAGCGTGCGCTGGGCCACCTCAACATGATTGGCCTCTCCCGGAGGGATGCTGAGGCGCGTATTCGACAGGCCGGTGGTGTGAACGACATATTTCGGCGGTGCCTTAGAATACAGCAGCCCCATGCGGATCGTGTCTTCCACCGCCTTGCCGTTCGGCGTGTAGTGAATCTGGAAACTCACCGTCGCACCGGCGGGCAGCTTGCGGGCGAAGCCCTCGGGGTAAATCTGCTTCGTATTGCCTGGAACATAGGCCGCCCAGTAGCCTTCGGCGCCTTCATCACCACCACCGCGCACCTTGCTGCCTTTTTCATGCACGCTGACAATAACGTGATGGACCACCTCGCGGGCGCTGGGAAGAATCTCATAACCGCGCACCCAGCGGTCTTCAGGAAATTCGGTGGCCACAGTCACGCGCTGGTAGGGCATTGTGCCTTCGGCCTTGATGGCAATCGGCTTCGCTCCAGCGATGATCGCATCCGGCTTGCCAATGCTCCATTCGCTGGGGAAAACGCGAGACTTGGGCGCATCCGCAATGTCGCCCTTGGCACGATCTGCACTCAGCCATGCCAGCAAATCTGAACGATCACGTTCGGATAAAGCACGGTCATTGAGCCAGGGCGAGTGAGCACGCCCTTCGAGCGGGGCTGCGAACCACGGCGGCATGGCCCCGCGCTCCACCTGCTTGCGGACCATTCCAGCATGCTCGATCACCGCCTCATAAGAATCCAGTGCGAACGGCCCAACGCCGCCCTTGTGATGGCACTCCACGCAGTTTGCCTGCATGATGCGCGCGATGTCACGGTGATAGGTCGCCGGTGTGCTGGCGAAGCCCTGTTGCGCCGGCAGATCCAGCGCACATCCCGGCGCACTGGTAGCGACCAGTTCTGCCGGCTCGCCACGCAGCATTGCAGCCACGGCATCACGCAGGTAATGATGCTGCGGCATGTCCTTTGAATAGCCGAGGCCATATTGATCATTCAGCGCACCGCGGTACACGAGCGTGCGTGCTGCATCGAGCAGGAACACCTCAGTCGTGGTCGTTGCAGCTAATTGCTGTGCAAGTATGCCATCCGCATCTGTTGCGACCGGGGAGACCAGCTTGTGGCCTGCAATGAACTGAGTGATCTCCTCGGCTTTCTGTCCTGGAGGAGCGTTCACCAGCAGCATGCCAACACCTTGTTCTTTCAGTGACGCTTCCAACCGGGCGGTCTCGGGCGCCAGCTTGCCGCTGATCGGGCAGCTCGCGCTGAACAGTGCAATCACGAGGCCGTTCTTGCCTGCGGCGCTGCTCAGTTTGATTTCACTTCCCTGCAAGGTCTTCAAAGCGAGATCGGCAACCATGCGCCCCACCCCATGATCGCTGCCCTTGAGCAATTCGGGCGCTTCCTTGAAGGAAGGATCCTCGGAGGCGGGTTTGATCGGGCTCTCAGTGGTCGTGCTTCCCGTGCTGCCGCGCTTGCGCAAAGTGGCGATCACCTTCTCCGCCTCTTCCAGCGTCACCGAGCCGTCTTTGTCCGTATCAAGACCGTTGAACCATTTCTTGTTCGGCAATTCTTCAGCGGTCAGCTTGCCGTCGCTGTTCTTGTCCATGCGCTTAAATAGGACGGGTGTTGGCTCATCACCAACCCCAGCAGGTAGATTGCCCGAGAGCTTGCGCATTTTCTGGACAGCTTCGAGCGCTTCGTCATGCGTCAGTTTGCCATCCTTGTTCAAGTCCAGCCGGGGCAGGTAGTTCGCGCCGTTCATTTCACTCCCGCTGATGATGCCGTCGCTGTTCTGGTCGAACGCTTTGAATTTTTCGTCGAACTCAGTGAGCTGCGCCTGCGCACGCAGACCGGCGACGGAGACCGCCAGCGCTGCGCTGCCGAGCAGAATGAAGAGAACTTTTTTCATGGGAAGATGCATGGGAACACGCTGTGTGACCTGAAGTTTCCTGCCGTATGACAGGATCATCCAGCAAAATCACTGTTGTACGATTGACGCTGCCCCTGCGTTCCGTTTGAATCCGCCTGATGAGCAACCGCATCCTCTCCCTCCTGTCCGTCATGGCCCTCGCCAGCACCGCTGCTGCCGAAGTGGCCTATGAATTCGTCCCGAACTTCATCACCCCGCCCCCCGGCAAAGAAACCATCGGCGACGGCCACGGTGAAATCGCCGTAGATTCCGTCGGCAACATCTACGTGAGCGTGCAGGACAAAGACCCCGCTCTGGCAGGCCTGCAGGTGTATGGCAAGGACGGCAAATTCATCAAAACTCTCCCCCTCCCCCCTTCCCTGCATGGCTTTGTGATTCGCAAGCTTGGCGGTGGTGAGCACATCTATGCCGCCGTGCTTGGTGAGCAGAAGGTCATCAAATGCAACCTGGATGGCAGCATCGTGATGGAGATCCCCACCAGCGCCTTCCCGGCTGAGCAGCGTGATTTTGTGAGTGTCACCAAAACCGACGAGGTCGATCCCAAAAAGAAAACTCCCATCGCATCGGGCCTGAAGATCGCAGATACCAAAACGGAGATCACCCTGAAGCTCGCTGACGGCACCGAGAAGAAAATCGCCAAGGAAAAAGGCGTCGCCGCAGCCGGCGGTCTCAAGCTTACCAACTGCGACGTGGCTCCCAACGGTGACATCTACATCGTCGACGGTTACGGCCGCAGCTTCATCTTTGTGTTCAGCGCCGATGGCAAGTTCAAGAGTGTGTTCGGCGGCCCTGACAAGCCCCTCGCGCTGGCAAACGCCCACAAGATCTTCATCGACACGCGCTTTGAACCCGCCCGCGTCATGATCTGCGACCGCGGTCATAAGCGCATGCTGCACACCGACCTCGCAGGCAATTTCATCGGCGAAATCGCCACCGAAATGCGCAACCCCAGCTCCGCCAGCTTCCACGGCGATCTGATGTGCGTGGCCGAAATCGCCGGCAACGTCAGCGTGTGGGACAAGGCCAACAAGCGTGTGGCCGATCTCGGCACCAGCCCGGAAATGACCAACACCCCCGGCATTGCCCCCAAGGACTGGAAGCAGGGTGTCGTGACCAGCCCGCATGGCATCACCTTCGACAATGACGGCAACATCCTCGAAACCGAGTGGAACAAGTGGGGCCGTGTCTTGAAGTGGAACGTGAAGAAGTAATGATGCGCATCGCGCGATCCATCCTCATTCTCGCCGCAGGGGGAGCCGTTCTGGCCCCCCTGTGTGCTTTGGGGCATGGAGCAGAGTTTTTGAGCGCCAAGCTCGCCCTCCTGCCGGATGCGGAGGTGCTGCTGGAGGTCACCGCTGACTACGGCAGCAACCCGCTCATCATGGATGAATCTGCCGCGCTGGATGCGCTGGCTGATCCCGTGCGCCTGAGGCAGCACGAAACTTTGGTGCCGCTTGCCACTCTGGCCACGGCGACCATCTCGCAGCATCACAACTGGGCGGAGTACGCCCCGGCTGCTTACCTGCCCTCTAGCACCGAAGGCGAGGCTCATGCCTTGATCACCTCAGCCTGGCGCTGGCGCAGCGCCGAGCCGGAGATTGTTTTTGAAATGCCCAAGGGCAAACTGCACGACGTGCTGCTCTGGACACACGATGCGACGCAACCTGACGCGCCACCCAAATGGATGCTTCTGCTGGCGGGAGATCGTTCCCGCCCCATTCCCATCCAGCTCACGCCTTGGTGGCGCAGCTGGATGGCGGCCGCAGGAGCAGGCGGCCTGGTTTTGGTCGGAATTTACTTCGTTTCGCGGAACTTCACATTGCGCCAGCGCACGCTGTAGGGACCGGTGCCGCCCTTGATGCCGTGAACCTGAAAGCCGATGTAGCCTTCGGGGTCATTGGGCTGGGTGAAGTCGGCGGCAGGCACTCCGTTGACGAAGCTCTGATAATGATCCCCTTTCACCACGATGCGGTAGTGGTTCCATTCGCCTTTTTTGAAGGCTGCTTTCGCGGCATCCGTCCGCACCGCGTCCGTTTTCGTCAGAATGCTCCACCAAGTGCCGCGACGTGCCTCGTCGTAAAAGTCCCCAGCGGTGCCGTTGATGGCGATCTCACACTGCGGTCCGTAGAGGCGTCCGGCGGGAAGCTTGCCTTTGGCGCCTTCAGGCACCGGATCGCCCTCTTTGGCGATGTGGCTGCGCACCTGTACTCCTGAATTAAGCGCATCATCCACATTCACCTCGAACTCGAGTTCGAAATCTTTAAACGGACCGATGGCGAGAAAGCTGTTCGGACTGCCTTCGGTCGTCGTGCCGGTGAGCACCCCGTTTTCGACCTTATAGGTGGCTTTGCCGCTGATAATCTGGCCACCTTGCAATGAACCATCGGCAAACCAGTCCTGCCAGCCACCTACTTCTTTGGTTTGGGCGTTCAGACTGAGAAGGGCTGCCCCAAGCAGGGCGGCAGGGAGAGAGATACGGAGGATTCGTTTCATAGGATTGGGCGGTTTTGAACGCAGTTCGTGGCCAGTTTCCATCGCTAACTGCCAGATACTTAATAAACCTTAAATAAAACCGGGGTTTTTATGGGGTTAAAACCCCAAATTAATGGAAGCCAACCTTGACCATCGGGTCAAGTTGGAATTAAAATGGGGTTATTACCCGGTTATTATTGGATGGCCCGCCCCTCAAACACCTTCGACTCATTGTCACTGACGATCGCGATCACACCGCAGATCAAGCAGTACCTCGAAGACATGACCTTGAAGGGCACGTTTGGCAGCAGCCCCGCCGAGGCGGCGAGGATGCTGTTGAGCAATGGGATTGATGCCATGTTGAACACGGGTGCTTTGGACAGACGCAAATGGACTCTCAAGGACGGACAACTCGTTCTTTTGACGCCGGATCAACCTTCACTATCATCATGACACTGCAACACGATCCTCAGGCTGACTCCACTGTCTTCTCCACCCTCGTTGAAGTCGAAATGACCGACATGGACCGCAGCAAGAAAGGCAGCTGGAAATCCGAAACACGGCTCTCGATGCTCTCGCACGAGATCACCCGCTACATGCCCGAACTCGCCGCACTCCTAGCTGAAGGCGGCAAACAGAAGCTGCTGGCTGCAGCCTGAGGTGAAAGCCGCCAGAAATGGCAGCATGACGTTAAAGTAACGCCAATAGAGTTACGGCTTGCCGCTGAGCAGGCCCCAAGGACCCAGCCGTTCGGCGGCTTTTTTCCGCAGGATCGCCTGCTTTTCAGCAGGGAGATGTAGGCAAATACGATCAAGCGAACCCGCCACGCTCACGCCGGCCTTCTGCCAGACTTCGCTGCGCAATGCCTTGAACTCTGTGGCGGCTTGCAGCAGCTCCGCATGCACCGCGCTAAGCTCGGAATCCGTGAGATCAAGCTCCGCCACCATCAGGGATTCGATCTTGCCGACAACCCGGTCAACCGGAGCGTGTGACTCATCTGGATGCGCAATGGCATGCTGAACGATTCGACGCAGCACCAGCAGTCCTCCGCCGATGCCGCAACCTGCCCCGAGGGCAAAGACCAGCAGCAGAAGTAGAACCGCTTTCCAGCGTGATGAGGTGTTGGATGAAGTGTTCATGGAGATCAAATGCCTGCGAATACAGGGCCCTGGAGCTGCCAGATCCAGGCAATTTCATTCATGACATCAAGGCTCTCGAGGCAAGCTAGAACGGCTGCAAAAGCAAGACCCGCAAAACTGGTCTGCAGCCATCGGGAACGAAACAGACTGAGAACATCATCAAATAGAGACGCGGCCTGCGGCGGCACCTGTGACGAGGTGACTTCAGCACGAATGGCAGCACGCAGATCCATGTCCGCTGGCGCAGGAACTGATCGGGCATGGTGTGTGAGCTGGTCCCAGGAGGAGGGTTTACGAGAGGGTGTATCCATGACGTGTGAGAATGGTTTTAAGGCGCTGCCTTGCGCGGAAGGCTTTCACCTTGGCGTTGACTTTGCTCCAGCCAAAGTGCGCGGCGATGTCACTCAGCGGCATTTGTTCAAGGTGCAGCAGCGTGAGCAACGCACGGTCTTCCGGCGGGAGATGGGAAAGGATGAACTGCGCACTGGCGAGAGCATCGCTGGCAGTTGGGACGTCGTCAGCACTGGCAATGTGGTCGAGAGGATGCGAATCATCGATCGGCTGAACGAGGCGCGAAAAGGGTGAACGCTGGTGCTTGCGGCAGAATTCGAGGCCGATGTTGGCCGCAATCCGTTTGAGCCAGTGCAGAAAGGGTTTGTCCGGCCGCCACTGTGGCAATGCGCGCCAGGCACGCACAAAGGTCTCCTGCACCATGTCCTCTAGATCGGCTCGGTTGGCGGAGAAGCGGTGGAGCATGGCGGTCATGGTAGACTGGTGGCGTGTGATGATTTGATCAAAGGCATAGAGATCTCCCGCCTGCGCCGCCTGTATCAGGACGAGGTCATCGTCCACAAGGCTTTCAGGTTGAGCGGGGGCGGTCACAACAGGTTACGCAGGTAATTCCAAAATGGAGAATGGCAACGAGGCGGGCCGGTGAAGATCTCACCTCGTTGCCGTGGGGGCGGTATCAGCGCAGTGCGGAGGCGAGAGCGCCATCGACGAGGCCTTCGATCTCGCTCCGGGCAGTTTCGAGCTGCTTTTGCTGCTCCGGGGTCAGCAGCGGGCGAACCTGCACACCGATGCGAGCCATAAGCAACGCACGATCTCGTGCGGCATCGCCGATCTTTTCCGCCGCCGCCTTGGTGCTGCCGTTTTCTTTGACGGCCGCCTCCATGGCATGGCGGGCAGCGCGGCCCTGATTGATCTGCGCGCGGATTTCCTCACGGTGCTCAGCAAGGATCTTGCTGATCGCAGCCTTCTGTCCGTCAGTGAGCGGCGTCTGCTTGCGGAAGTTCAGGAAGTGCCGGACAGCGGTGCGCACGATCTCCCGAATGGAGGAGCGCGTTTGATCGGGGATGATGCCTTCGCCGATGTCGGCGCTGCGACCGAACGCCATCGCAGGGATGGCGGTGGCCAGTCCAAAGACGGCCAGGAGTGACAGAGTCAGAGTTTTCATAAACTATTGGGGGTGGACACTGGCAAGCAGGGGGTTAATTTTTCGTCGTCGTGGTGGTCGAGGATTTCGTCTGCCCATTAGGGCCCGTTGCGCTTCGGTTAGCGGTGCGGGTGCCTTCGGCATGAGTCACAGAGCCGCTGGTCGTGGCAGTTTTGCCATTCGGTCCGGTGACAGCACCAGTGGAGACGCGGCCGTTTTCGACACGAGTCACCTGCTGGCTGGTAGAGGCTGTTTTGCCCTTGGCACCGGTGGTGGTGGCTGTACGGCTGGCTCCGGTGCCACGGGTGACTTTGCCCGCGACTGCACGCGAGCCGGTGCCGCGATTGGTGGTGAAGGAGGAACTGCGGCCAAAATCGCGTGCGTGTACGCTGCCGAGGCTGAAACCGAGAGTGAGGAGGAGGAGGATGGTTTTCATGATGTGCTTTGGTTTTGGATGGATCGCGGCGTGAGCGCCGCACAGTGAGCCGAATGCCGCTAGGCGACGGGTGGTTACAAAAAATGCCGTTCCACGTTTTTGGCGTCGGCTGTTGACTCGCTGCCACGTCTGCATGACCAGAAAACATGCAGATCATCTCTGGAACCGCCGTCGCCGAAAAAGTCCTCGAAGAATGCCGTCGCGAAATCGCTGAACTGGCCGCGCTGGGGCGCAAGCCGGGCCTCGCGGTCGTCCTCGTGGGTGATGATCCGGCGTCACGGGCTTATGTGCGTTCCAAAGATAAAAAGTGCCGCGATCTGGGCCTGCACTCCGTCAAACTCGAACTCCCGGCCACGACAACACAGGACGAACTGCTGGCGCATGTACATGCCTTGAACAACGATCCGGCGATTCATGGCATTCTGGTGCAAAGCCCGCCGCCCAAGCACATCGACGAGGCCTCCATCGTGCGGGCCATTGATCCGGCCAAGGATGTGGATGGCTTTCATCCGGTCAATGTGGCCAAACTTGCGCTGGAAGACCCTACGGGCTTCGTGCCCTGCACCCCACTGGGCTGCCAGCGGCTGCTGATCGAAGCAGGCATCGAAACAAGCGGCGCACATGCCGTCGTGGTCGGCCGCAGCATGATCGTGGGCAAACCCATGGCTCTGCTGCTCATGTCCAAGGGCAAAGGCGGCGACGCCACCGTGACCGTCACGCATTCCCGCACACGCGATCTCGCCGCGATCACCCGCACGGCGGACATCATCATCGCTGCGATTGGGCGCCCGCATTTCATCAAGGCCGAGCATGTTAAAGAAGGCGCAGTGGTGATCGACGTGGGTATCAACCGCGTGGACGATCCGACTACCGAAAAGGGCTACAAGCTTGTCGGCGACGTTGCCTACGATGAAGTCGCTCCGAAATGCCGTGCGATCACCCCCGTCCCCGGCGGCGTCGGTCCGATGACCATCGCCATGCTGATGGCGAACACGATCAAGGCCTGCAAGCAGGCGTGATCGCGGTGGTTTCATGAGGATTTTGATTCTCAAGGTGCGGCACGCATGCCATGCTTCCGGCCACCATGCGTATCCGACCGACTTTTTTGACCTCCGTACTGGCCCTTGCGATGCCCGTTTGCCTTGCCGCTGAAGAAGACAAGCCGGCCAAACCTGAAGCACCGCCTTCGGAGAAAAAGGAAGGCAAAGCGGATGACAAGAAAGAAGGCAAGAAGCCCGAGGCCGACAAGCCAGTGGTGACGAGCGGCAAGGTGACCATCGGTGGCAAAGAAATCGCCTATGAAGCCAAAGCGGGCACGCTGCCCATTTTGAAGCCAGATGGCAAACCTTCGGCGCAGGTCTTTTACACGGCCTACACCATGAAGGGTGTGAAAGACGCGGCCGCGCGGCCCGTGACGTTCTGCTTCAATGGCGGCCCCGGCAGCAGCTCGGTATGGCTGCACTTGGGAGCCTTCGGACCCAAGCGGGTAGATTTACCAGCGGATGGACTGACGCCCCCGCTGCCACCGGGCGGACTGGTGAACAATGAGTTCTCACTGCTGGATGTGACGGATCTGGTGTTCATCGACCCAGTGAACACCGGATTCAGCCGTGCGGAAGATCCGAAGAATCTCAGCGAGTTTCTCGGGGTGCAGGAAGACATTGCCAGCGTGGGCGAGTTCATGCGCTTGTGGGTCACCCGCGAGGAACGCTGGAGGTCGCCGAAATTCATAGCAGGGGAAAGCTACGGCGGCATTCGCGGCGGCGGGCTGGCGGAGCATCTGCAGCAGCGGCACCGCATGTACTTGAACGGCATCGTGATCGTGTCCGGACTGCTTGATTACGCGACGCTGATCCCCGGACCGCTGAATGAAACACCATACCTGGTTGGACTGCCGGCCATGACCGCGACGGCTCACTACCACAAGAAGCTGCCGGCGGATTTGCAGGCGGATTTCAAGAAAGCAGTGGCGGAATCGCGCACGTTTGCCTTCGGCGAATATGCCTCGGCCCTGCTGAAGGGAAGCGAGCTGACAGCCGCGGAGCGTGAGGCGGTGGTGAAAAAACTGGCCCGGTTGACTGGCCTGGAGCCGAAGCTGATTGAGGAGCAGGAACTGCGGATCGACAGCGGAGTGTTTCGTGAGCGGTTGCTGCGCAAAGAGAAGCTGGTGCTCGGAGCCTACGATGCTCGGGTGACGGGACGGGATGGCGATGAGTCAGAAAATCATCCGCAAATCGAACCCTTCATGCGCGTGGTGGGCAGTATTGCAGCGGCCTCGATGAACGCTTATTTGCGCGAGGAACTGAAGTATGAAAAAGACCTGCCCTACGAAGTGCTGGCACCACAGCCGAACTGGAACCACGGCAAGGGCAACAGCTATACGAGCGTGAGCGGCCAGCTGGCGGAGGCGATCAAACAAAACCCTCATCTCAAGGTGCTGGCACTGGTGGGCTGGCGAGATCTGGTGACACCACCTGACAACATGCTGCTGAGCGTGCGCCAGATGCACCTGCCGGATGAACTGCGCGGGAACATCGAATTCGCCGAATATGAGTCCGGCCACATGATGTACACGAACCGCCCGGATATGGAGAAAATGCATGCGGACATCTCCGCATTCATCGCCAAGGCCCTGAAGTAATCCCCCGCCGCACGCACTGAAAGACAATACCCTTGTGCTGCTCAGCAGTGACAATAGCCCCGTGGTGGATGACGGTTACCAGGACGAAGCGGTCGAAAAGCTCGGCAATCATAAGCCAGCCGCCCCCCTGCGGGATGGAAAATACAGCGCATTCGAGGGGGGGGGGGACCTGCGTGCCTTTCATTGTTCGCTGGCCCGTGAAGATGAAGGCGGGCGTGAGTTCCGCCCTCGTCTGTCAGGTCGATTTTCCCGCCAGTTTCGCCGCTTTGAGTGGCCAGCCAGCTCCAGCCGCCGCTGTGGACAGCCAAAATATCCTTCCAGCCCTTCTGGGGACGGAGACGACCGGACGGACTGAACTGGTCGAACAGGGCGGCCCTGTCAGCCTGCGGATCGAGAACTGGAAATTCATCCCCGCCAGTCCCGGAGCCGCCAAAAATAAGAGCACAAACAGTGAGACCGGAAATGGCCCCGGCCCTCAACTCTATGACTTGTCCCAGGACATTGGGGAAAGCCAAAACTTAGCCAAAACACAGCAAGATCGGGTCAAAGCCATGGCATCCGGACTGGAAAAGGCCCATTTAGGGCCGGGTAAATAGGTCCTTTCCCGCGTCCAAGCTTGCCGAAACTGCAAAAAAACAGCTAATTAGCCTAATTGGAGGCCCCTTCGGCACGTTCGAGCCATTGGAATTCCATTCCCTTCATTCCACACCACCATGAAACAAACCACGAAACTGCTCAGCAGCCTGCTTGTTTCCGCACTTGTTGCGTCTTCCGCCTTTGCGGAAATTCGCACTTGGACGGACACCTCGGGCCGCCAAGTCACCGCCTCATTCATCGGACTCGATGGTGAGGACATCATTCTGAAAACCGCAGACGGCGCCACTCACAAGTTCGCGCTGACCAGACTGTCTCCGGAAGACCAGGCGCTGGCAAAAAGCATGAAGCCCTCGGACCAGCCGGTGATGCTGGCAAACTCCACGGTCGCCCAGGCATCCGCCTCAGTTGACCGCCTCGTGGCCAATGGCCTTGTACGTGCCAATCCTGAGCGCGCCAAGGGTGGCAAGAAGCCGATTACCGGATTCAACCCGCTGGCCAGCGACGAGCAGTTCGTGCGCCGCGTTTATCTCGACATCGTGGGTCGCATCCCAAATTACGCGGAAACCAATCAGTTCGTTTCGGACAGCAATCCGAACAAGCGTGCCAAACTGATCGACATGCTGCTCGACAGCCCCGGCTACAACAGCAACACGTTCAACTACTTTGCAGAAATGCTGCGTGTGAAAGACCGCCTCGAACAGGACAACCTGCGTGGCGTTCCCTACATCAACTGGATGCAGCACGAGATCGAGAAGAACACCTCATGGGACAAGATGGTGTTTGAGATGCTGACCGCCAAGGGAAAGATGTGGCAGGATGGTGCCGCTGGTTATCTCCTCCGTGACGCAGGCATGCCGCTGGACAATCTGGCCAACACGCTCGCTGTGTTCCTGGGCACCGACGTGGCTTGCGCCCAGTGCCATGACCACCCGTTCTCCGACTGGACCCAGCATCAGTTCTATGAAATGGCCTCCTTCTTCGGAGCCACCACCACAACGATGCGCGCTTACGGCAAAGGCAAGGGCAAAGAAAGCCCCGGCATGGCCATGAACGCCATGAATGATCTGATGCCTAAGATTGAAGAAATGGTCACCCAGAGCGGCCAGGACATCAAGCGCATCCGCAATGGCATCCGCAACTACATGGGAGCCAACCGCTACATCGTGGGAGACACGGACTCCAACACCATGAAGCTGCCGCATGACTACAAGTATCCTGATGCCAAGCCCAATGACCCTGTGGAACCCAAGTTCATCACCTGGAGCAAAGAAGACAAAAATCTTCCTGCCTACAAACAGAAGATGAAGTCCGCCGAAGAGCTTCGTCCGGCATTCGCCAAATGGGCCACCGACCCTAGCAATCCCCGCTTCGCCATGGCTATTGCCAACCGCATGTGGAAGCGTGCTTTCGGCCAGGGCATCTGTGAGCCTGTGACCAACATTGATGACCCCAAGCAGTCCGTGAATCCCGAGCTGCTCGTCCATCTGGCTGAAGAAATGAAACGGGTGAAGTTCGACATCAAGAGCTTCATGCGCATCATTTACAACACCCGCGCCTATCAATCGGAAGCCACCTCGGAAAAGATTGCCATGGGTGAACCCTACTACTTCCAGGGACCTCTTCTCCGCCGCATGAGCGCTGAACAGGCCTGGGACTCCTACATGACCTTGGTGCTCGGCGACCCCGACAAGTATGCCAAGCCGCTGGAAGATCTCTACAGCCGTTCCATTGACCTGGACCTCAGCAATCCCAAACTGGATGCGCAGACCGTGCTGGTGAAGTACGACGCCTTCCGCAAGATGGCCGAGAAAGAACGCGCCCTCATGGGTGGTGGTCTTGCCGAAGCCGGTGGTGACGACATGATGATGGACAGCGGCAAAGCCAAGGGCAAAGGCAAGGCAGAAGCCAAGCCTGCTAGCGGCATGATGGAAAACGCCTCCCTGACCTACAACGGCATGGTTCTCCGCCGGGCCTCCACACTGGAGCAGCCCGCTCCAAACGGCCACTTCCTCATCGACTTTGGCCAGTCCCCTCGCTCCCTGATCGACGGCAGCGTCAAGTCCGGCTCGGTTCCCCAGGTGCTGATGATGATGAATGGCAAGGCGCAGCAGATGCTCACCAGCCCGGACTCGCTGGTCTTCCGCACGATGGAAAAGGTGAAGACTCCGCCTGAAAAGGTTGAAGCTCTGTTTGTCTCGGTTCTCAACCGCCGCCCGACGCTTCAGGAAAAAGAGATCGCCAAGCGCGCCCTCTCTGGAGGTGAAGACGGCTATGCCAACATGATCTGGGCGCTCATCAACACCCGCGAATTCATCTTCATCCAATAATCCAAAGTATAACCGACAAACGTAACGCGCAGACTCATCTTATGAAACCAGCACTCAACAAACTCAATCCAATCGCCCGTCGTGACTTCATGATGCGCACGGCTCAGGCAGCACTCGGCGTGACTGTCATGCCCTCTCTGAATCTGGCGGCTGCCGGCACCACTGGTGCAGGCACCCCCGGCTTCGGCAAGGCTAAAAACGTCATCTTCCTTTGGATGGGTGGCGGCATGACCCACATCGACACCTGGGATCCCAAAGACGGGCCAACCAAAGGCCCGACTGATCCAATCAAAGCCAATGCTGGCTCCGGCAACCTGGATCGCCTAGGCGGGACCATGGAGAAGATGGCCAAGGTGGCCAACAAGTTCTCCATCATCCGCTCCATGAGCTCCAAGACCGGTGTGCATGATCAGGGCACTTATGTCATGAAGACCGGCTATGAGCCGCGTGGCACGATTGTCCATCCTTGCATCGGTGCCTGGGCATCCCATTTCCTGGGTCGTATCAAGGGACCAACTCTTCCAGACAGCGTGGTCGTCAACAGCGGCAATGCTTTCCCTGGCGCAGGCTTCTTCCCCACCACGATGAGCCCCATCCCAATCTCCAATCCTGAGACTGGGCTGCAGAACATCAAGCCGACCACTTCGGAAGATCAGTTCAAGAAGCGTCTGTCCCTGACCGACGAATTCGACACCTCCTTCCGCAAAAAGTTCCAGTCGGACGATGTGAAGTCCTATTCCGAGTTCTATGACGAAACCGTCAAGCTCATGAAGAGCGAAGACCTGAAAGCCTTCGACCTCAGCCAGGAACCAGCAGCGGTGCGTGAAAAGTTTGGCAGAAACAGCTTTGGTCAGGGAGCCCTCCTTGCCCGTCGTCTGGTGCAGGCCGGTGTTCGTTTCGTCGAAGTTCAATCAGGTGGCTGGGACATGCACAACACCATTGACACCGCCCTTGGCACAACCGCAGCGACCATGGACAACGTCTTCGCCGCCTTGATCGAAGACCTTGTTTCCAACGGCTTGTTTGAATCCACGATGATCGTCATGGGCTCCGAATTCGGCCGCACACCGGACATCAACGAAAATGATGGCCGTGACCACTACCCGCTCGCTTACTCCACCGTCTTCGCAGGCGGCGGCGTCAAGGGCGGCTTCGTCTACGGTTCCACCGACAAGGAAGGCCGTCGTGTCGCTGACAAGCAGTGCACACCGCAGGACTTCCAGGCCACCATCGGCCATGCCATGGGCCTGCCTGTGGATGAAGTGGTCATGTCCCCCTCCAACCGTCCGTTCACGGTCGGCGACAAGGGCGTTCCTGTCCTCGACATCTTCGCGTAACCTATCGCAAGATCATCTCCACAATGAGAAGCACCCGGTCGCAAGACCGGGTGTTTTTTTATGGGGTCTTGTCCTGCGTTAACCCGCGGCTCACGCACGCTGGCGTGGGGCATACAGCAGAGCGGCACCCAGGATCAAGAGCAACACACCGCCAGGCTCGGGCACAGGTATGACTGAAGTGATCGCAAAATTAAAGTCGTCAAAGCTTTGAATGTAGCTCACCGCACCATTGTCCAGAGCGCCCCCGCGTAAATCCCACTGCAGGCCGGTGATCGCACCGCTGACCAGCCCAAGACTCTGATTGTTGAGCACGCTGCTGCTGCTTCCCAGCAGCGAACTTCCGTCATTGTACGCGCTTATGCCGAGAGTTGCGGTGTTGTTCAGTGTGTCCAGCGCCACGGTGATTTCAGACCAGCCCAGCGTGCCCATTTGATAAGGCGTCGTCTGCCAGGTGCCCCCGACCATGCGGTACTGCAGGAAATTGTCGCCCGTGTACCCCACTTCAAACACAGGCTGATTGGCTGCATCAAGCAGCGACAGACCCAGCATGTTGCCGGTGTCAGGGTCATCCCAGTCCGAGGGCTTGACCCAAAACGACATTTGCACCTGCAATCCCGCAGTGCTGGAGGGAGTAATCCCGTCATAATCGCGTGAATCCATGCTGTAGCGGTAGCTGAAGCTTTGATCCGAAGCCATCAGGTTCAGTGTCTGCGACCCTGAGTGCGGCATGGTGTTCCGGTAGGCGACGATCTGATTCCGATCATACTGGCTGCCATAGTAGTAGGGTGCCGTGGCATCTTCGTACAATCTGCCTCCTGAAAGCACCTGCCAAAGGCCAGTGCCATCCGTAATATCCTCCGCCCCGCCTCCAGGGCCAGAGTTGTTGCTGCCATACTGACCCGCGTTGTAACGTGTGACGTCGGGCCCATTCGTGCCGTCTCCCAAGGAGTTTGGGTAGGCTCCCAGCGGCACCACCCCGGTATAGCCGTTGGCGGAGTTGTTGTTGAGATAGAACTGGGCATCCCCCGCCAGATAAGCGGACAGAATTTGGCCGTTCATGGGGACACGATAGCCATCTTGCTCTTCGAAACTGCCCAAATAGGCATGGGCGTCATGGGACCAGAAAATGGCCCCAATGACGCACGCGTAGAGACAAAATCTGCGTTCGAGGATCTTCACGGGCTAAACATTACCTTAGCCAATTTGAATATAAATTCAATAATTAACGCAATATTCCATATATTGGAAGGAGCTTAGCTCATGGTATTGGGCGCTTAGGTATGCTGAAACCAAACACACGTCACCTCGCCAAGCGTCATTTTGAATCCTCCATCACCGCCATAGGGGGTCAAATGCCTTTCAAGCACGCCTTTTCCTGCTTGCGGCCTCCTATGAAGCCCGGATAATGACCGCCCTTCCGTGCCTCCTTGGCTAGTGATACACACACATGAGCAAACCCAGCCCCAAGTCCGACGAACCCTCCTTTGAAGACGCCATGCAGCGCTTGGATGAGATCGTAGCAGGCATGGAGGACGGCCAGCTTTCCTTGGAGGAAATGATTTCCAGCTACGAAGACGGGGTGCGACTCCTCAAACTGTGCCGGCAGCGTATCGATGGTGCCCGCCGTCGTGTGGATGTGATCAGCGCCGATCTGGAAGGTGGCAAAGCCTCGCTCAGTTCATTTGACGATGCCGCTGATAACGACGAGAGCGCCGAAGACACCGAAAAACTCCGCTCCCCCGCCCGCCGCCGTAAAACCGTGGAGCCTGAAGGTGGCGAAATTCGACTTTTTTAGACCTGTGGATACCCAACTGCCTGCCATCAACTCCCCTGCCGACCTCAAAGCCCTGCCGCTGGAGAAACTGCCCGAACTTGCGGAGAAAATTCGCCAGACGCTCATCGAGACCCTCAGCCAGACCGGCGGCCACCTCGGCCCGAATCTCGGTGTCGTGGAGCTCAGCATCGCCCTGCATCGGGTATTCGACACCCCCAAGGACCGCTTCGTCTTCGATGTCGCGCACCAGGGCTACGTCCACAAAATGCTCACTGGCCGCTGGGACCGCATTCACACCATCCGCCAGCATGACGGCCTGAACGGCTTCCTGCTTCGCACTGAAAGCGAACATGACTGCTACGGTGCAGGCCACGCCGGCACTGCCCTCTCCGCCGCCCTTGGCATGGCCACGGGTCGTGACCTTTGCGGGACGGACGAAAACGTCATCTGCGTGGCCGGAGATGCTGCCTTCACCTGCGGCCCGGTGTTTGAAGCAATGAACAATGTCGCTGCGCACACCAAGCGCCTCATCGTCGTGCTCAACGACAACGAGTGGTCCATCGACCGCAACGTCGGCGCCATCGCGAAGTACTTCACCTCCATTGCCACGCACCCTGCGTACGCGAACCTGCACCAGAAAGCCGGCAAACTGCTTGAGTTCGTGCTCGGCGAAGACGTGCGCCGCATCGCCAAGAAGGTCGAAGACCACGCCAAAAACATCCTTCTGCCGCAGAGCCAGACCCCGTCCAATCGCAGCTCGCTCTTCGACGAATTCGGCATCCGCTACTACGGCCCGATCGACGGTCACAACATCCCCCTGCTCATCCAGACCTTCGAGTTCCTCAAGACTCAGGATGAACCGGTGATCCTGCACATCATCACCGAGAAAGGCCGCGGCTACACCCCTGCCCTCAACGATCCAGGCAAGTTCCACGGTCTTGGCAAGTACACCATTGAGACTGGCGAAACTCCGACCAGCGACAAGCCCACCTATTCCCAGGTCTTTGCCCGCAGCGTCACCGACTTCGCCAAGGCCGACAAAAACATCGTCGCCATCACCGGAGCCATGCCCGGCGGCACCGGCTTGAGCGTCTTTAAAAAGGAAATTCCTGAGCGCTATTTCGACGTGGGCATCGCCGAAGAACATGCCGCACTCTTTGCCTGCGGCCTCGCCACCCGTGGCCTCAAGCCATTCCTTACCATTTACTCCACCTTCATGCAGCGCGCGTTCGACATGATCGTGCATGACATGGCCGTTCAAAATCTCCCCGTGCGCCTCTGCATGGACCGCGGCGGACTCAGCGGCGATGACGGCCCCACTCACCACGGCCTGTTCGACATCGCCTACCTCCGCGGCGTCCCCGGCATCGTCCACATGCAGCCGCGCAATGAAGACGAGTTTGTGGATATGCTCTGGACCATGGCCTGCTATGAGAGCGGTCCCATCGCCATCCGCTACCCGCGTGGCAATGGCCCGGGCATCATGCCCAAGGACAAGCCCGTCCGCCTTGAAATCGGCAAGGCCGAAGTCGTTGCCGACGGCAACGATGTCGCCCTCATCGCCCTCGGCGATATGTTCCCAATCGCTGAAGCTGCTAAAATTGAGCTGGAAGCCAAAGGCCTCTCCGTCGCCCTCATCAATCCGCGCTGGATCAAACCCCTCGACATGGACTGCATATCGTCCTTTGCCAGCAAAGTGAAGGTTGTCTGTACTCTTGAGGACCACGTCCTGCGCAACGGCTTCGGAACCGGAGTCATCGAACAGCTCAGCGACGCTGGTATTCATACTCCTGTCGTCCGCATCGGCTGGCCCGACCAGTTCATCGAACACGGAACGCCCTCAGTCCTCCGCAAAAAACACGGCCTCAGCGTTGAAAACACCGTCGCAAAGGTGCTCGGTGCTTTGGGCCAGGCGTGATGCCGGGAATGGAGTGACGAATGCGCTGGATGCACTAGCTGAATGAATCGGTTTTCTTCCAAGAAAGCCGATCATGATCGTTCTAAATATTGATTCAACCATGCTCTGCGGCTGCTTTCCTTCTGGAAATGTGATCTCTATTGATTGATCCTCCTCTTTGCTCCGGGCCACTCTGACAATGGTTTGGAAAATAAGAATGTTTGTGTTCATTTTTGCACCTGCTGAAAACTGCTGATCAGACGTTTTCAAAGGCCGCCCCAGAGTCTCTATGTTATTTCGTGACGATGCCGCCGTTCCTCGTTCGCCCCAAAAAGCGGGTGATTTCGGAAGGCCGAGGACCAGGGCACGTCATCGGGCAGGTCTGGCTGGAGACCATCGACAAGCACGCGCAAGCCATGCGTCTGCCGAGGTCACATGGAGCAATGAAAGGCCGTTCTACAGCCGCCCCTATCAGCGCAATCGGCGCATGCAGCCTTTTCAAAAATGGTTGGTTGCCACAGGCTTCCTCATGGCGGCCGTTCTAGGCTACCTTCTCGGCCTTAGTCATCGTCCCCCTACATCTCGGCCTGGCCTGCCAGGCAAGGATTTCGCATCTTCGTCATCAGGGAAACCCGAGGCCGAGCTTGTGACGCTCAAAGGAGGATGCTACTCCATGGGGGACCCAATGGGTGAATTGAAGGATGCACGACCTCATCAAGTCACTCTGGCACCATTCATGATGGCCAAACATGAGGTCACACTGGAGCTATGGGACAGCGTCATTCTTTGGGGCCGGGACCATGGCTATCCAGATCTCCCTGCGGGCAACGGTAAATCGTACAATCACCCAGTCTATGGCATCTCCTGGGGAGAAGCCGTGAAATGGTGCAACGCGTTCAGCGAAAAAGAAGGCCTCACTCCTTGCTACTACACCACAGCAACCAAGCAGAACATCGCACGCAAAGGCAGGGTGGACATCGGCAACCAGCAGGTCAACTGGACAGCCAATGGTTACCGCCTGCCCACGGAGGCCGAATGGGAGTTTGCCGCCCGTGGTGGCCTCGCTGGCAAACGTTTTCCATTGGGCAATGAAATCACCCATGCGCATGCCAACTACCACGGATCACACCTCATTGAGTATGACAAAAGTCAGCGTGAAGGAACAGTGCCCGCCCTGATGAGCAGCAAACCCTACACCGCTGCCATCGGTAGTTTTCAGCCCAATGGATTCGGCCTGCATGACATGGCTGGCAACGTGTCCGAGTGGTGCTGGGATTTCTACGATCCAAGCTACGGAACTCCAGAGCCACAGCTGAAAAATCCCCATGGTCCTGACAAGGGCCAAAACTGCGTCGTCAGAGGTGGCAGATGGCGGCATACGGCCGCTGAAGCCCGCTGCGCAAGTCGTTTCAGCCTGCCAGGAGATCTGCCAGCAGCACATGTCGGATTTAGGGTCGTTCGCTGCCGCTGAGGTGCCTGCCACGATCAACAGGTCTTTCGAATGGTGATCACCAGCCTCGACGGACCGCCCGTGCACTTCAGGGGACTACCGACGCGAAATTCTGCGTGGCATAGAGGTGAAATTTCGGGCAGGTGCAGGCATGCACGCCGCAGCCCAAAAAGAGGAGATTGCGGTTCAGAATGTTTGCCCGGTGGCCCGGAGAGTTCATCCACAACTTCACCATCTCATCCGCAAAGGCGAGGTAGGTGAGGCCGTTCGTGGTTCGCATGGCGATGTTTTCAGCGCGCTCGCCACTTTTCAGACCCTTGGCCTCCATGCGCTGCCAGGCTGTGCGTTTCGCGGGATCATTGGGGTTTTCGTGAGAAAAGAAATTCTCCAAGGCCATGTCTCGTGAGTGCTCATAAGCGCATACCGTCAGCGCACGAGACGTTTGGAACATCGGCAGCTTGTGCTTCTCCCGCTCCGTATTGGTGGCAAAGAAAATCGCCGCGTTCAGCAGGCCAACATCCATCTTTGCACGATCCATCACCCGCAGCGCAGGCGGATGCATGCGGAACGTAGTCGGAGTGAAGCGCTCATAGTCCGCAAACGTCCATGGCTCAGACTGAACCGTGTCATCAGCACCCAGCGGCAGCGTTAAAAGAAGCAGGAGCGAGATCAAGCGCATCAAGGCAGAAGAAAGTCAGGACTGGATTGATGGCAACTGGATGAACGATCCTCTGCCTAGAACCTGGTGAAATTCAAAATACAATACCACCGGGACAGCCACGCGGAATCATCACCTCTCCTCCACCCAGCCCGGAGCCGGGTAGCTGCCGAGGATCTTCACCTGAACAGCGATGCCTTCGACTTCAAGAGCGGTGATGGCCTGCTGCAGCGTGGCATCGGAATGATGGCCGCTGATTTCGAGGAAGAAGCGGGCCTGGGCGCCGCTGGTGGTGGGGCGGTTTTCGATCTGGCGGACGTTGACGTTGCGTGAGGCAAAGACCTGCAGGACCTCCATGAGCGCGCCCACTCGATCCTTGGAATGGATCATGAGCATCGTGTTGTCATTGCCTGAAGGCGGGCCGGAGCGGCGGCCTAGGATGATGAAACGCGTCTGGGTGGCGTACTCACGCGGTGAGGTGGCAATGACACGCAGATCGTGCAGCTCAGCGCTCAAGGGCGTGCCGAGAGCGGCCACGGTGGGATTCTGTGCCGCGAGAGAAGCTGCAGCACTGGAACTGGCGGACTCGATCAATTGTGCGCCCGGGAAGCTCTGCATGAGCCAGGGACGGCAATGCGCGAGCATCTGCGCCCGGCCATGGATCTCAGTGATGGTGCTGTTCGGCCCCTGCGCCATGACGGCGGCATCGGCCTTCCACAAAATTTCGGCGTAGATCTGCAGCACACTGTCGGCCAGATGATCCAGCGTGTGATGCACCGCACCTTCCGTCGAATGCTCAATGGGCAGCACGCCGTAGTCTGCGGTCTGCGCGGCCACTCGGCCAAAGACGCCTTCGGTGCTGGCTTCCGCGAGGTATTCAACACAGTGGCCAAACTTGTTTACCGCCGCCTGATGCGTCCACGAACCCGTGGGGCCGAGGTAGGCGATTTTGAGGCTGTCCTCCAAAGCGAGCGCGGCGCTCATGATCTCGCGATAGATTGCACGGATCGCCCGCTCAGTGAGACGGCCGTTTTGCGCACGGTTGATCTCCGCCAGTTTGCGCAGCAGTTTGTCTTCGCGACCCGGCACATAGATGTCCAGATCGTCCTTGCGCTTGATCTCGCCAACAGCATGCACCAGCTCGGCGCGCTCGTTGAGCAAACGCAGCAGCTGCTGATCGATGCTATCGATCTTGGTGCGGACTTCTTCGAGGGACATGGACCGCAGGAGAAAAGAGGGTTAGGACTCGTCCGCCGCAGGCGTGACGGGAGCCAGGGAGAGCTGGTGCTCCTGCGGGTGCTCGGCAGCGGCCGCACCTTCTTCGGCAGTCGGCAGTTTCACCCGGCGAAGCTCGGAGGCGTTGGGCATGTCATCGAGACTGCGCACGCCGAAATGGTCAAGAAAAGCCTCCGTGGTGCCATACAGCAGCGGACGGCCTGGCAGATCGGCCCGCCCCTCAATCTTCATCAACCCACGGTCGATGAGCTGTTGCACCATCGCATCCACCGAAACACCGCGCACCGCTTCGATGCCGGCTTTCGTGATCGGCTGGCGGTAGGCCACGATGGCGAGCGTCTCCAGTGCCGGCTGGCTCAGGCGCTGTACTTTTTTACCGGGATAAAGCGCGCGGCACCACTCGGCGTACTCGCCACGGGCGGCGATTCGCCAGCCATTGGCACGCTCGACGAGGGTGAAGGCATGCTTTTCTGCTGCGTAGCGGGCGATCAATTCATCCAAACTCGCACGCACCTGCTCCTCTGTCGTAGCCGCCAATGGGGCAACCCATTCAGGGATCTGGATCGGACTGCCTTCGGCAAGCGGCTCGCTGGCTGCATCACAAATGTCCTTGGCCGTCTCTTTGACGGCGGCACACATCTGCGGCACACCCAGGGGCTCCTGGGTGGCAAAAAGAAGAGCTTCGACGATCGAGATCAATTCCATGGCGCGGACAGGCAATCTCAAGCGAGCCAGAGGGGAGAGTCAAGCCGTGGAACGCACTTCGCACCCCTCTCTGCGCGGCACCCTAGGCAACCCGCAGGGACTTCCACGGCTCTTCTTCACTGTGATCCACCAAACCGGGCTCATCCGCCTTGGCTGGAGAAAGGATGGCCAGGAAGACGAGCATTTCGTCGCCCACGTTCCAGGTACCGTGGATTTCGCCCATGGGAATGAAGGCCGTGTCGCCCGGACCGAGGATTTTCTTCTGCTGGCCAACCCACTGCTCGGCCTTGCCCGAAATGATGTAGATCATCTCCTCCCGGGTCGGGTGCGAGTGGAAGGGATGGCTGCGCCCCGGCTCCATGTTGGCCCGCACCATCATGAGGTGCTCATTGTTCACGATGTCGCTGCGGCAGATCCACTCCTCCAGCGTCCACGGGGAGAGGTAGTCGATTTTTTCGGCAGCGGTGACGAAACGGCGGTTGGCGATGGCGTCGGACATGGTGGTGGGAAGCTAGCGTGATGAAATCACCCCGGCAAGCCGGGCGATGCACCTGTGACTATCCGTTTTGCCACTTCAATACGTGAACAAATCCTTCACCACCCAAGGGCGCTCGATCTCCACGCCCTTCTGTTTCATAAGGAGATTGAGGGCATCGGCCATGCGCTGTTTCATGTGCTTGGTCAGGCGGCGGCCTTTGCGGGCGCGCTGCACGGCTTTGTGGGTCATTGGCTCCGTACTGGCGGCCACCAGGGCGTGATTTCCCAGTTCATGCTCGGTCATGATCCCGTCCAGAGGCTGCACGCCCATGTTGCGCTCGATTTCGTCTTGTCCCATGATCACCCTCTCATTCCGCAAACCGTCATCTGCAATCTGAATTCCAGCCATGCGCATCCTTCTCACAACCACCAGCTATCAGGACACCCCCGGCGACCACCACGAACTGCTCGCCGCGCAAGGCTACGAGGTACACCGGGAGCGCGGCCCCCTGCCGGAAAAACGCATGCTGGAGCTCGCGGGCGAATTTGACGCATTCCTCTGCGGCGATGACGAAATCACCCGCGCCGTTTTGGACAAATCCCTGCCGCGCCTCCGGGTGATCTCGAAATACGGCATCGGGTTGGACAAAATCGACGTGGCGGCCTGCACGGAGAAAAAGCTGCCCGTGCTCTTCACCCCCGGCGTGAATCACACCACCGTGGCCGAGCATACCTTCTGCCTGCTGCTCGCCATGGTGCGCAACCTCGTCGATTCCGCCAACTCCGTGCGCAATGGCCAGTGGCAGCGTGTCACAGGCCATGAAATCTGGAACAAGACCATCGGCATCGTCGGCCTGGGCCGCATCGGTCAGGAAGTGGCGAAACGTGCCACTGCCTTCGGCATGAATATTCACGCCATGGACCTGCCGCAGTACTGGCCCAAAGCCTTCGCAGACGTTCACGGCATCACCCAGCATGAGGAAATCGAAACGATGCTTCCCCACATCGACGTGCTGAGCCTGCACGCGAACCTCAGCGAAAGCACCCGCAACCTCATCAACGCCGAACGCTTGAAGCTGGCGAAGCCCGAACTGCTCGTCGTGAACACTTCGCGTGCAGAACTCGTCCACATGGCCGACATGATCAACGCACTGGATGCCGGCAAAGTCGGCGGCTATGCCACCGACGTGCTCGACGTAGAACCACCGCCCGCAGACCACCCGCTGCTCAAGCACCCCAAGGCCCTCATCACCCCCCACATCGGCTCACGCACCTACGAAAGCGTCCCCCGCCAGGCCATGCGCGCCACCCTGAATCTTGTGAACTACCTCACGGGTGAGAAAGACGTGATTCAGGCGAACAAATGGTGATCTCACTCAGCGGCGCTACAGCATCCCATGCTCCTTGAAGCTGAAGTAGGGCAGCGGGCGTGAATCCGCAGGTGTACCAATGATGAGGTGGTCCTGAAGAAATAGCCCGGTGGCTTCGGAAGCTTCACGGAGACGGCGGGTGAGGCGACGGTCGGCCTCGCTCGGGGTGGGATCCCCTGAAGGGTGATTGTGAACGAGGATGAAAGCGTAGGCGTTATGGATGAGCACCTTTCGCAACAGATCGCGCGGATGGGCAACGCATTCGTTCAAGCTGCCTCTGAAAGCCTCTTCACTACGCATGACGGCGAGCTTGGTGTTGAGCAGGATGATGCGCACGGATTCGCTGCCGAGGGCCTGCATCTCGGGGCCGATGTATTCGTAGATGCGCTGTGGACGATCGAGGATGACCTCCGTATGGGATGGCTCCTGTGCGGAGCGGCGGCCAAGCTCAAAGGCAGCAGCGAGCAGGGCGGTTTTCGCAGGACCCAAGGCTTTGATCTTTCTCAAAACAGCGGTTTCCAGACGGGAAAGATCGCGCAGAGATTTGTAATCACGCAGGATGCGCTGCCCGATCTGCAGAGCGTTTTCCCCCTTGGTGCCGGTGTTGATGAAGAGCGCGAGAAGTTCTGCATCTGAGAGCGCCTGAGGGCCGAGCCGGAGCAGACGCTCACGCGGGCGGTCGTTTTCTGGGATGTCGTGGATTCGACTCATGAATCGGTGCTCACTTCACACGACTTTAAAAAGAGATTTCAATGAAGCGCCCGGCACTGATCCAGCAGGCTGTGCAGATAACCGACGATGTCTTCGAGTGCCTGCTTGTGTGGTGAAACATTGAGGCAGATCAAATCGGCGCGGGCTTCAACCAGCATGTTTTGCGCGAATTTGACGGCGCGGTCAACGGCACCTTCGTAGTCTGCGATGCCGGCGAGAATGGTGGTGTCCATGGGCTCACCTTTGAGCAGCATGCGGTTGAGCTTTTGCTTCTGCGCATCGGTGGCTCCTTCAAGGAGATACAGGATGGGCAGCGTGAGCTTTCCACGAGCGAGATCGGTGCGGAGCGTTTTACCGACCGTTTTTTCGTCACCGACGATGTCGAGGCAGTCGTCGTAAATCTGATAAGCGGTGCCGAGCTTGAGGCCGTAGTCTTTCAAGGCCGCCTGCACAGAGTCGGGCTGCTGGTTGAGACGGGCGCCAAGTTCACTGGCGGCGGCGAAGAGCGCAGCCGTCTTCATCTCGATCATCTTGAGATAATCGGTGACGGAGAGATTGAAGTCAAAGCGGCGCTGGGTTTGCAGGATCTCCCCAGTGCAGACATCACGCGAGGCACGAGCGATGGTGCGGCAGACATGCGTGTCTTCAAACTCAGTGGCGAGTTCAAGCGCATAGGCGAAGAGGCTGTCCCCCAGCAGGACGCTGAGACTGCTGCCCCATTTCGCGACGGCGGTCGGCTGGGCGCGGCGAATGTCCGCACCATCCATGATGTCGTCATGAACCAAGGAGGCGATGTGGACGAGTTCGAGAATGACGGAGAGGCGCGTATGCCCCTCGTGCGTACCACCTGTGGCACCGCCGGCGAGCACGGCCAAAGCAGGGCGGATGCGCTTCCCTGAAGTTTTGCAGACATAACTCACGTAACCTTCGACACCGGGATCAAATGCACGTGCTTGTTCGAGGATGGCCGTTTCCACGCGTTCCAAGTCTGCCCGCACGAGGTGAAACGGAAAAACAGGGTTGCTGGCGCTGATGGCTGGGGCTGACATGGAATCTAGCTTATTCCATCCACCACGGCAGGGGCTTCGTCAAATGCCACGCGGATGCCTCGCAAAGGTGAACTTTCAAAAGAAATGAAAGCCGGGCTTCACTCGTTTCGCCGGACGGCCAGAAGTCCGCTGACAATCGCATCTGCAAGTTTCTGGCGGTGAGCAGGATCTGCGCAGCGCAAGGCCTCACGCTTGTTGCTGAGATAGCCGCATTCAACGAGCACGGCAGGCATCTCGGTCTCGCGCAGCACCTTGTAATTGCCGTAAAAAATGCCGCGAGTGCCGCCAGCGACCCGGCTTTTGATCGAACGGCTGATGGCTGAAGCGAGCCATTTGCCGCGCGAGCTGCGGTAATACACTTCTCCGCCCGAGATGATGGTTTTGCGGCTGCCATTGAAATGAATGCTGACAAAGACTGACGAGGGGACGCGATTGGCGATCCGCGCCCGCCGATCGAGCTCCACAAAGGTGTCCGTGCGCCGCGTCATGAGGGTTTTAAGGCCTCTTGATTTCAAAGCCGTTTCGACGCGCTTCGCGACATCAAGGCAGAGCTTTTTTTCGATCAACCCATTCCAGACGGAGCCGCCGTCTTTGCCACCGTGGCCTGCATCAATCACCACCGTGGAAAAGCGCACCCGCTCCTCTGCCACAACAGCCACCGCACCTCCCACGAACAGCGCCAGGCAGAAAGCAGCGATGCGTGAGGGGGGAGAATACACGAGCGCTAGGGAATTTTAAGCGTTCTGCCCGCACGGATCTTGTCGGAAGACAGCCCGTTTGCAGCCTTGAGTTTCGCCACCGTAGTGCCGTTCCTACGGGCGATGGCCCCCAGATTGTCACCGCTCTTGATGGTGTATGAACCGCTTTTGCGCGAACTCTTGCTGCCGGATTTGGAAGAAGTTTTTTTCTTGGAAGAACTGCGGGATGAGGAACCACCATGGGATGAACGCCAGGAAGAGTAGTCCATGCCAGCACCCTGCCCGCCCTCGGCAGCCCAGTCACTTTTGTAATCACCGTTGGCCGCAAATGGATAATCTGCATGCCCCAAACTGTGTGGCGGCGTGTCCGGCGACCCATGCAGATTGATGACTGGCAGGTCTTTGGGCAGCCCCTTGATGTGTCCAGAATTTTCACACGCCGCCAGCAGCAGCAGCGGCAAGACCCAACAAGCTTTGAGCAGCAATGGCGTACAATGATTCATGCGATAGTATGCGTCAGTTTCGCCTGTTTCGTGCAGGAATCAATTCGCCGCATGAAAACGACTGATGCGCTGTTTGACCCGAGGGATACCATTTTTATCCTTCACGAAAACAATGGTGCGCTCATGATAATACCCTGCCCCGCTGGCAGGAAGGCTGTAGCGCCAGTTGGCAACATCAGCACTGGGGTCATTGCCTTCCATGGGGTTTCTGATCGTGCTATAAACAGTTCTGCCATCCATGCCGGGCCTCACCAGCGAGAAATTTCTTTCCGAAAACCCCATGGAGTAGCGCGTGCCAGTGGAGCCGATGTGGAACACCGCATTGATGGAATCAGGGACGGAATAGCCGTATTTGACGGTGCAAAAAACAACCATCAACGCCGGAATAAGGATGATCACGGCCGGGGTGAAGAAATACCAGTTCTTTTTGACGAATGCAGAATTCATGAAGCCCGCATGCTGGTGGAACCGATGGCCGCAGGCAAGGTAAAACACATGGCAAATCAAGGCTGCATATTGCTCTGCTTGCGACAAAAAAATTAACACTCGTATTCTGACAGGTTTAGCCCCTGCCATCTTCGCTGAGGGCAGAATCGCGATTCCAATCCTGCTGCCGCGCTTGTTACAAGCTCTGGTCTCCGGGGGGGGATTCCATTGCAGTGGTCGTGTACATCAACTGGCCGTCCTGCACCCGAAGGTATTTTGCGGCCCCTTGGATGTCCTCATCACTGAGGCCTGGAACAACGAAGACCCGGCCACGCATCGAACCACGCACGGACATGCCGCCACGAACAATGGCACGCACGGTATCGATCACACTGTCGTCCTGCACAAAATTCAACTCAGCCGCCTGCGCCATCGTGCAAGTTGAGCACAACTCCTGAGCATTACGGCGATCACGCGCTGCGTAGGCGGCATCATTCTGGCCTAGCATCGGCACCACCATTCCCACCATCACCCCAATAATGGCGATAAGCATCAAGACCTCAAAAAGACTGAACGCCGAACAAGCTCGGCGTTGCTTGGATATGTGCGCGTGGTTTTTCATAGTGGCTTGTATCTATGATGGTAAATTGTGATAATTATTGCAAAGATGCAACCTTAAATTGTCAAATTTCGGTAAAAGAATCGAATGAGAGTCTCATAATTGATAATATCAAGACGCAACGACACTCATTTGAAAACCCACCACGCAGATCACTGCTTGCCAAACCAAGCCAAAAACTCGCGATTGCCTTCCGTTCCTTGAATGGAGGACTCAATCAAACCCCGCCATTCCAGTTCTGGCTGCGACTTCACAAACTCTTCAATTCGCGAACAGGCTTTGGCATGCAGTTCTGGTTCACGCACAATGCCGCCCTTGCCAATCTCCTCACGTGAGAGCTCAAACTGAGGCTTGATCAAAACCAAAGCCTGACCACCCGAGCGCAGCGCCTGCAGCACGGCGGGCAGGACCAAAGTGAGGGAAATGAAGGAGAGATCGGCCACCAAGATATCCACCTCCTGGCCTATATCTTCCGGGCGCATATGCCGAAGATTGAACTGTTCCCGTGACACCACCCGTGGATCACTGCGCAGCTTCCAGGCGAGTTGATTGGTGCCGACATCGAAGGCGAAGACCTTCACCGCGCCGCGCTGCAGCAGACAATCGGTGAATCCTCCCGTGGACGACCCCACATCTAGTGCGGTCATGCCCGTCACATCAATGTCAAAATGGACCAGCGCACCTTCGAGCTTCAAACCACCACGGCTGACAAATTTGGGGCGCTCACGAACGACGATCTGCTGGAGCTCAGCGACCAACCAGCCCGGCTGGGTGATACGCTTGCCCATGACACTGACCTCACCCGCCATGATCAGCCGTTTCGCCTGCTCACGTGAGGGCACAATGCCGAGCTTCAGCAAGGCGAGATCAAGACGTTCGCGGGGCATCTAGGATGATCGTTATTTCCGAATCGGCAGAATCAACTCGTCGCCAGCTTCAATGCGAACACCAGGAAGCGAGGCCGTATTGTCAATGTCCACGACAGCTTCCGCTGCTTCAATGGTTTCCCCGACGATCACGCGGCCAACCAGTCCGTTGCCGCGTCGCACATCGAATTTCATACCACCAGCCAGTTGTTTGTCTTTTCCGGCAGAGATCACGGCAAAGCCTTGGTCGTTGTGAACTTCAATCACCTTGGCGAAGGCTGGCATGCCCAAAAGCTGCTTTTGCAAATCTGTCAAAGGCGCGGCGGCGGCTGCCGGTGAAGCATAGGTGGCCGGCGTTCCTGGCATCAGGTTGCTTCCGGCCAGAGGCGGCACCGAAGTTGCCTGCACTTCCGGCGGTGGCGGCAAATTTGTCACCGTGTCAGGTTTTGCCGGCATGGCCATTTCATGGGCTGCCTGCTGCCTGCGCACCAATTCGAGTTCCTTGCGTGCTCCTTTGGCCTCCTCTTGTGCCTCCCAGGCCAAATAGCCGGTGATGGCGAGCAGAATGATCGTTAGAGCCAGGGCATAATGTGAGAGACGCATGCTGCATGCTAGACGCAAGCTCAGCGAGGATCAACCCCCTGTAACCTTTCAGCGCAGCAGTCCCAGCAGTTCACGCATGCGCAGCTCGATGTTGAGCAGGCTGGCCTGCACGCCGGCCAGCCATTCCATGTCAGCACCTTGGGGATGCTGCTGCACCAGCTTGTCCGTTGCGTTCAGAGCCGCCGCAAACAGGGGCAGACTTTGTTCAAGATCGACCACCAAAAACTGCCATTGATCTTTTTCCGCCTGGGCAAACTGACGCAGGACGTGGATGAGATGCGCAGCCAGATCCGCCACAGTGGACAGCAGACGCAAGACCGCCGGGCGCGTGCGAACCTCTTCATTGAAGACCAGCAGGCTTTGAAAGCGCCGCAGTTCCTTGGCCAGCGCCGCAGAACGCGCCATGGGATTAAGGTCAGTGCTCCCATTCGACTTGGCAGGAGGGTGACGGGGCGGTTCAACGGTGGGATCACCCTTGATTGAGGCGAATGGATCGCTGCCTGGTTTTGCAGGCTGAAAAGGGTCGTCAAAACCGGGACTGTGCAAAGCGTCGGCGGATTTTGAATTGCGGCTGGCCCCCAGCAGGAAATGCTTCCTCCGGGCACGGTTCTGTCGCAGCAAGGCGGCTTCTTCCTCCTTTGTCAGCTGCCAGCGTGGTGACGAGACACGCACCTGCAAATGCCAGGACTGAATCAGAATGCGTTGGTGATCCTGATTGAACCACTCGAAGAACAGCAGGTTTTTCAACCCAGGCGGCTCAGGCAAAGTGCAGACCATGCCAGATTGTGATCGTCGGCGCGGGAGTTTCAGCACGCGAGAGGAGGCTGTCATCAAGCCGCTGTATCCATGCTGCATGGCCGAGATGGCATCCACGTGGTCTTCATTGGCATTCGGAAGCGGATTATGAAAATCCACCCGGCAGCCGGCAATATCACGCAGAAAATTACCCACCAACTCTACTCGTACGGGCTGATTTTGACCGGCGAGATGAAACACACCTGTAACCAAGCCGGGCACTTCGTTAGAAAGGTACCCGCCGAGGATGGATGATTCGAGGCAAATAATCATTAATTCTCATATAAACTAGAGGCCGGAGATGGGTGTCGCAAGCAGACATGCCTCCAATAAAGCAAAAATTAGTCCTGATTTGGCCTGCCCCATTTTTTGTGGAACTGTGGCAAGATTGATGCTTGTTCCACAGCTCATGTGATGTTACGGCCCAGTTCCCCAAAACCTAAACACCAATAAAACATACCATGAAAGACCTCGTTTATCTCAGTCGCGCCTTCGTTGAATTTGGACCCTTCGCCAAAAAGGAAATCCTCGATTTCCAGAAGCGCGGACTCCTCACTGCAACCGACTATCTTCGTGATGAAGGCAGTGACAGCTGGGTTCATTATCAGGAATGGCTGACCGTCGTCCCGATGCCTGCGCCAAAACTGGTCAAGAAGACCGCTGAAAAGGCTCCTGCGGCCAAGGCCCCTGCTGCAAAGAAATCCAAGAAAGCTGCGTGATGCGACTGCGAGGCCACAACGCCTTGCCTGTTTGCGATCTCTAGTCTGATGCGCGCCCAGCCTCCGTGCTGGACGCGTATCGTTGTTCATGCGAATAGCCCGCGTGAATGAAGCCGATGCCATCACCTCCCGGACCTTGCGCAACGAACTGTGGCGCTCGATTCCCTCGGGAGTCATCGACACCCTGACCGCCACCTTCGGCATGCTCATCGCCGTGCGGGTGTTTCACATGAGCGATGTGGCAAAGTCCGTCTTCCTCAGCGCCACCAGTGGTGGCATGGTGGCCAGCTTGTTCGTGGTGCCACTTCTGCTGCGAGCCAAAAGCACCATCGCGCGCACAGCGGCCAAAGTGCAGTTGCTGGGTGGTGGCTGCATGGCAGTTTCAGCGGCGTTTCCACACAACCCTCTGCTTTACATTGGCGGTCTGAGCCTGGGCTTGTTCTGCCTGACCATGCAGATCCCTTTGCTGACACAGATTTACCGCATCAACTACCCTGCCGAAAAACGCGGTAAACTGTATGCGGTCACTGGGGTCACACGGGCGGCAGCGGCGGTGTGCTTCGGCTTTGTGGGCGGCAAACTTCTCGGATGGGACATAGCGAACTACACTTGGTTGTTGTGGGCATTCGCCGCCAGCGGCTTCATTTCAGGCTTCTGGACCTATGGACTGCCAGTCACAGCATGGGAAGCACCGGAAAATTCCAGCACCAGCCTCTGGAGTTCCATGCGCTGGGTGCGTGAGGACCGTGATTTCCGCACGCTGCTCATCTCCTGGATGATGATGGGCATTGGAAATCTCGCTGCCGCATGCCTGTTCGTCGAATACCTCGCGAACCCACGCCACGGCATCAATCTGAGCGAGTTCAATGTCGCATGGATCACCGGGGTGGTGCCGGTGCTCGCTCGCGTCGTGTTTTCCTATCCCTGGGGGCTGGTCTATGACCGCTTCCACCTCTTCACGGTACGTGCAGTGCTGAACGTCTTCTTTGCCGCTGGCATCCTGTGTTTTTTCCTTGGGCATAGCCTCTTCTGGTGGACCTTTGGCATGGCCTTGTGGGGCATGGCCAATGCGGGTGGGAATGTCACTTGGGCGCTCTGGGTAACCAAGCTCGCCGACAAACATGCCGTCGCCGAGTACATGAGCGTACACACCTTTCTCACCGGCGTGCGCGGCCTAATCGCCCCTTCCCTGGCATTCGCCATGATCAAGGTCATGTCGTTCGACACCTTCGCCATCATCTGCGGTATTACCATACTTTCCGCCAGCTGCTTCATCGGCGTCCGCGCCCGCAGCAATTCTGAGTCCACTGATCGTCTCCGTCCAGGTGCCCGTAAAGAACGCCTATGAATGTCCACCTCGTCCAAATCAATTCCGTCTGGGAAGACCGCTCTGCCAATCACGCCAAGGCACGCCAGTTGATAGCCAGCGCCAGTCCGCAGCCCGGATCGCTCATCATCCTGCCGGAGACTTTCTCCACCGGCTTCAGCATGAATCTCTCCATCACTGCCGAGCCAACCAATGGCCCCACCGAGCAATTCCTGCGCGAAATCGCTGCGCAATACCAAAGCTGCGTCATCGGTGGAGTGGTGACCTCCACCGAAGATGGTCGTGGCATGAACCAGGCACTCGCCATCGCGCCGGATGGCACTGTCCTTGCCCACTACACAAAGAATTACCCCTTCAGTCTGGGCGGCGAAGGCCAGGTCCACCGCGCCGGCACCGACATCAGCCTCTTTGAATGGCAGGGGCTGCGTATCGCCCCGCTCATCTGCTACGATCTGCGCTTTCCTGAACTCGCGCGCACTGCCATCCGAGCCGGAGCTGAAGTGCTGGTCTACATCGCCGCCTGGCCGGTGAAACGCATCCATCATTGGATCACGCTGCTTCAGGCACGAGCCATCGAAAACCTCGCCTACGTCATTGGTGTCAATCGCTGCGGCACGGACCCAGAGTTCACCTACACGGGGCGCAGCCTCGTCGTGGATCCCCATGGCCTCGTCATCGCCGACGCCGCCGAGCAGGAGCGTGTCATCAGCGCCCGGATCGAACCAGCAGTGCTCCGCGACTGGCGCAGTCAGTTCCCAGCTCTCAGAGACGCCGGCATCCCGTCCTGATCACCACAGGCTTGTCCGCATCCGCCCGGCTTCGAGGATGGCATCAAACCGCCGTGCATCGTCTTCACGAGCACCACTGACGAGAACATAGCCATACTTACGCCAATGCTCCATCTCTGCCGCTGCGTTCTGCATGCGCAGTTCAAACGCCGCCGTATCCTCCGTCGCCCGGCCTGAGAGGCGGTTGCGCAGTTCCTCCAGACTCGGCGGCAGCACGAAAATCTCCAGCAGGCAGCGCTTCACCAGTTCGTCCTCGCAGGCGCGCACCTGCATCGCCCCCTGCACGTCGATGTCCATGATGACATCCACCCCGCGTTTGAGATTCTCATACACGTAGCTCTTCAGCGTGCCGTAAAGCCGGCCATGCACCCGTGCGTATTCAAACAGCTCCCCGCGCTCCACCCGTGCCAGGAAATCCTCCTCGGTCAGAAAAAAGTAGTCCTTTCCGTCCACCTCGCCAGCTCTCGGCGCACGAGTCGTGCAGGAAACGGAAAAAACGGCCTCGCCACGATCACACACTTTCCGTGACAGCGTCGTCTTGCCGGTGCCCGAAGGCCCCGAAACGATGATCAACTGCCCAAGACGCTGTTTTGAGAATTCCATCCTGCCGAATACCCACGCCAACCCCGAGTGCAAGAGACTTGGCAAATGGACTGTAATGCTCCACCCTCAAATCCCACCCAACACCAACCATGCAAACCGCATCCTCACGCCGTCAGTTCGCCAAAGTTGCCGCCGCCTCGGTGGCAGCGCCCTTCATTCTCCCCTCACGCGTCTGGAGCGCAGAGACCGCCCCCAGTGCGCGCCTCACGCTCGGCTTCATCGGCGTGGGTAAAATGAACAGCGGCCATCTCAACAGTTTCCTGGGCCGTAAAGAAGTCCAGATCGTTGCCGTCTGCGACGTCGACACCAACCGCCGCGAAAACGCCAAAAAGACCGTCGAAGAACGTTACGGCAAGGACAAGGACGCTGGCTTCAAGGGCTGCGAAGCCTATGCCGATTTCCGCAAGCTGCTGGAGCGCAAGGACATCGACGCCGTCGTCATCGCCACGCCTGACCATTGGCACGCCTTCATTGCCATCGCCGCATTGAACGCCGGCAAGGACGTCTATTGCGAAAAACCGCTCACGCACAACATCCATGAGGCGCTCACCCTCATCGACTCCGTGCGCAGCAACAAGCGCATCCTGCAGACTGGCTCCCAGCAGCGCTCCAGCAAAGAATTCCGTGTGGCCGCTGAACTCGTCCGCAATGGCATCATCGGCAAGATCGACCACGTCGAAACCCAGTTCGGTTCCCCCGCCAAGCCCAATGCCAATCCTGAAGAGCCCATGGAACCC
Source organism: Prosthecobacter debontii (assembly GCA_943371875.1). GTDB lineage: Bacteria > Verrucomicrobiota > Verrucomicrobiia > Verrucomicrobiales > Verrucomicrobiaceae > Prosthecobacter > Prosthecobacter debontii_C. The sequence continues at coordinate 101,045 of CALRWM010000010.1, forward strand.
GGCCTCGACTGGGACATGTGGTGTGGCCCGGCCCCTCTCGTGCCTTACAGCAGCGTCCTCAGCCCGCGCGGCGTTCACAATCACTTCCCCGCCTGGCGCAATACGCGCGAATTCGGTGGTGGCATGATCACCGACTGGGGTGCTCACCACATCGACATCGCCCAGTGGGGCCTCGGTGAAGATGAACACGGCCCGTTGGAAATCATCGCCCCTGAAAAATATGCGGACGCCTCCGACGGTGCCAAGCTCATCTACGCCAGCGGCATTCCTCTCCTGCACAACGGCAAGGGCAAGGGCGTCTCCTTCTACGGTGCGAACGGCGAAGTGCACGTCAATCGCGGCAAGTTCGAGCTCGTCCTCGGCGGCAAAACCATTCACAAGTTTTGGGACAAGGACGCTGACAAAGGCACCTCTCTTGACCGTGAAGTCATCCTCACCGAGCGCGAATACCTCGCCGATGCCAAGGTTAAGCTCTACAATTCAAAGAACCACCACGAAGACTGGCTCAACTCGATCAAGACCCGTGAGAAGCCGATCTGCGATGTCGCCATCGGCGCCAGCACGGCCATCTCCTGCCACCTCATGAGTCAGGCCTATTACCATGGCGGCTCCATGAAATGGAATCCAGAGAAGCACGAGTACATCAGCGGTGGCGATGCCAAATGGCTCACCCGCGAATACCGCGCCGACTGGAAAGTCTAATAACAGCCCGTAAGCACTTCCAAGGCGGCCTCGAAAGAGGCCGTCTTTTTTATTTCACCTCCGCGCGCTTCACCACACTTGTGCCATCGCGCACGGTGTCCGGCGGGTGCATCAGCACTTCATCCCCCTTCTTGAGGCCTGCCAACACCTGGGTGAGTTTACCATCAGTGCGTCCAGCTTTGACAACCACAGCCTTGGCGCTGCCGGCATCAAAAACAAAGGTCTTCCACTCGCTGCCTTCGCGAAACAGCGCTCCCGCCGGCACCAGCAACGTGTCATCACTGTGCCATACGGCCACACGCACTTCCACGCGGTAGCGGTCTCCCAGTGCTTTCAATGCGGGGGTCTGCTCTGTAAAATCACTCAGGACCAGCACGCGCTGCTCTTCCACACCCAGCGCGGACACCTTGGTGAATGCCGCAGGTTCCACACGGCGCACGCGGGCTTTCGCCGGCTCATCGCCGCCCCACTGCTCCACCGTGACCAGCGCCCCCGGCTTGATCGTCACTGCATCGCGTGAGAGGATTTCCGCCTCGATCTCCAAATCCGTGGGATCACCGATTTCCAAAATGGGCGCCCCCGGTGCCACTATCGTCGCGCTCTCCTGCTGCACCCGCAACACGACGCCACTGACTGGAGCACGCACCTCGATGAATGCACCTCCAGCGCTTGGTTTGTCGATCTGCTGCAGTGCCGCCTTGGCCTGCACCAGTTCAAAATCGGCCACCTGGAGCGCAAATTCTGCCGAACGAACTTCTCGCGATTTCATTTCTGCCTCACGCTCAAACGTATCGCGGTCCGTGTCGCTGACGGTCCCCTTGTCCGTGTTGTTCTTGATGCGGTCCCAGTTCGCCTGCGCATATTTCAGGCCGGTGCGTGACATCTCGATGTCTTCGTTGGCCCGGCTGCGGGTGGCAGTCGCCGCATCGACACGAGCCTGCGCCTGTGAGCGAGCACGCGCGTCTAACAGAGGCGAGAGAGTAGGCTCGATGCGGGTGAGCACTGTTTCCCCAGCCTTTACCGCATCTCCTGCTTTCAAAGTCACTCGCTGCATGCTGCCCGCCACCGGTGCGGCGACGATGTGGCGGTTGCGAATGCGCGTCTTGCCTTCCTCGGACACATACACCGTCAACGGCCCCTGATGAACCACTCCAGTCTCAACTTCCACCGCCCGCGGCTGCAAGGCGTAGACCATCGCCAGCACCAGTGCGCCGGCGACAGACCAGAACACAAGCTTGCGCGACAGGCTGCGTCGCGTGATCGGAACTTTCGTTTCCCAGGGCGGAACAGAGGTTTGCGGTGTTTCGGTTGGAGCTTCAGGCATGGCGTGCGCCCACTATGCGCGAAGTTCGTGCGGCGGCAGGTGATTTTTGCTTGTTGCTTTCACCGATCTCTGTTCACAGTTTGCCGTTCGCGGCCTGACCTGCGAACAGCGAACCATCCAACCGACAAATTCACTCTTATGCCCCACGTCGAAACCAACGGAATCAAGATGTTTTACCAAGAACGCGGCAGCGGCGAACCGCTCGTCTGCATCATGGGGGTCACCGCCCCCGGCGGCGTGTGGGACGCGCATGCCCAGGCATGGGAAAAACACTTCCGCTGCATCCTCGGTGACAACCGTGGCGTTGGCGAAACCGACAAGCCAGCCGGCCCCTACACCACCGCCATGATGGCCGACGACTACGCCGGACTTATGGACAAGCTCGGCATCAAGCAGGCCCGTGTCGTGGGCTGCTCGCTTGGCTCCGTCATTGCCCAACAGCTCGCCCTGCGCCATCCGGAGAAGGTGAAGAGTATGATCCTCATGTGCACCTGGGCCCGGCAGGACCGCTTCGGCCTCTACACTTGGCAGCACCTCATGAAGGCAAAAGCGAACATGCGTCCTGAAGACTTCATGCAGTGGATTCAGATGCTCATCTTCACCAAGCCTTGGTTCGACAACGACGACTGCTGGAACAACATGCAGCAGGGCCTCAAAGACGCCGCCACCAATCCTGCGCCACAGCCCTTGCACGCCACCGAGGCGCAAAGCGCCGCCGCCATGACGCACAACACCCTCAACGAACTCAAAAACGTGAAGTGCCCCACGCTCGTCATCGGTGGTAAAGACGACACCTTCACCCCTCAGTGGATGGGCAAGGAGGTCGCTGCCGCCATCCCCGGCTCCGAACTGCACCTCTATGACAACGCCGGTCACGCCTTCCACTGGGAACAGCTGGGCGACTTCAATCCGCGCTCGACTGAGTGGCTGTTGAAGCATTGATCCATTCAGTATCCGTGCTCATCACGAAACAGGCACGCGGTATTTAGACTGCGTGCCTGTTTTGCGTTCCTCCGCCCCCTGTGCAGCGTGAACCAGTGTCACCTCTTCTTCTTGCCTGGCTCGTATGGAAAGCGGCAGGTCACGACGACTCCGCGCCGGGGCTTGGCTTTGATCGTCAGTCGCGCTCCAATGAGGTTGGCGCGGTAATCCATCACCCGCACACCGATGCCGTTGTGCTGCCCGCCTTTGGTCTTTTTCAATCCGGCTCCATCGTCCTCGATTCGCAGCTCACACTCGGTCTGGCTCACGTGCTGCAGGGACAGCATCACTTTCGAGGGCTTGCCATGACGCAGGGCATTGTTGACGGCCTCCTGCGCAATGCGGAAAAGATGAGCTTCAATATCGTTGTTTTGAATCGCGATGCCAGCGTCCACCTCGCACTCGCAAGGCGTGCGGAAGTTGGTGCGCACGGTCTCAGCCAGCAATTGCAGCGCACCCACGAGACCCCGGTACTTCACGCTGGTGGGCGAAAGACCGTGTGACATGCGGCGAACTTCGGAAACGGACTGGCGCAGGAGTTCATGAATCCGCTGAGCCTGCTGCCGGGGCTCGCCATCCAGGTCTGCTTCCAATGCTTCCAGCAGCGAGACAATGCCAGTCATGGTCTGGCCCACGCCATCATGCAGATCATGTCCCACGCGAGCCTGCTCCTGCTCCACTACCCGCAGCACCTCCTGCTGCAGACGATTGCGTTCCGTCATGTCCGTTCCCGTGACCACGATGCGATCCAGGCTGCCGTCCGGTTTGCAGGTGGCGATGCTGCGCAGTTCGACGCTGCGCCACTCCCCATCCTTCGTCCGCAGGCGTGAATCGGTGGGCGGATTCTTTTCCCCGCGCAGCAGACGCGCAAAGCGCTCCTTGGAGAGCGCTGTCTCCGCTGCATCCATGAGACCGATCTCCCAGGGGGTTTTACCGATCACCTGCTTTTTGTTGTAGCCCATGGTGTCACTGAAGGACGCATTGGCGTGCACGAAGCGTCCGGCCAGATCGAGCACCACGATGAAGGCGGAGGTGTGTCCCACCAGCGCCTGGTTGTAGGCCAGTTCACGGCGATAATCGAGCTCCACGCGTTTGCGCTCCGTGATGTCTTCAACCACGGCGACATGATGCAAGGGTGGCTCGCCGGGAAGCCACATCGGCGCAACAGTCAGATTCACCCACTTCAGGGTGCCATCTGGCAGCACATTGCGTTTCTCCAAGTTATAGCTGCGAATCTTTCCCGCCTTCAATTCCTCCATGCGCTGCAATGAATTCGGCAGATCCTCCGGCAAAGTCACATCATTGAAAGTCAATTTCAGCATCTCGTCGCGTGAGCGTTGATTGATTTCACAAATACGCTGGTTCACGCTGAGAAAACGTCCCGTGGTTGTGTCCATTTCAGCAACACCTACTGCTGCCTGCTCAAACACGGCGCGAAAACGCTGCTCGCTGGCCAGCAGCGCCTGCTCCGCCAGCTTGCGGTCTGCGATGTCTGAGATGGTGCCGGTCATGCGCACCGCCTCTCCCTGCACATTCCAGTCGGCCTCCCCTCGAGTGAGAAACCAGCGATATTCGCCGTTCTTGTTACACAATCGAAGTTCCACCTGATAAGGCACACGCTTCTCAAAGTGCGCTTTTCGTGCCGCTTGCACTCTCGGCCAGTCTTCCGGGTGCAGCCGGGACATGAACGACTCCTGGTCCTTGCCCAGTTGATCGGCTTCTGCAAATCCAAGCATCTGCTTCCAGCGCGGTGAGAGATAGGTTTCACCTGTCACGATGTTCCACTCCCACAGGCCGTCTGTCGTGGCGCGCATGGCACGCGCATACCGCTCCTCACTGACCTGCAGCGCCAGCTTGCGTTCTTCACTTTCAATGGTCAGCGCGGCAAGACGCGCCGCTGCGGCTATTGCCTGAATTTCCAGCTGGTCCGGCGTGTGAATCTCACGGTGGTAGCAGGCGAAGGCTCCCAGCACCTGTCCGGCACCACTCACCACCGGCTCTGACCAGCAGGCCAGCAACCTGGCCTTCTCCGCCAGTTTGTGAAATGGCTCCAGGCGTGGATCAGCCAGCACATCCGGACAAATCACCCGCTTGCCGCCGAAGGTCGCCACACCGCAAATGCCGATGTCTGGTGCAATGGGAGTTCCATCCAGTGCCTTTCTCACATACTCGGGCAGACTGGGGGCGGCCTGCAAACGAAGCCTCGTGCCCGTTTCATCAGCCAGCATCACACTGCAGCGCATACCGGGATGCCCCGCCTCAACACTTCGCAAAATAGCTTCCAGCACGGCGGTGCACGGCGCCCCCTCCACCATCAACTGCAAATTATGCTCCTCGCGTTCCTCGGCAGCCTTGCGGCGGGAGATGTCTTCCAGCGTACCCGTCATGCGCAAGGCTCGCTGCTGATCATCTCGGCGAATGACCTTGCCGCGACCCATCACCCATTTCCACGAACCATCCTTGCAACGCATGCGAAACTCCCTGGCGAAGCCGTCAGTTCGCTGCATCAGATGATCATTTACCGCCAGTTCGGTTCCCTGCAGATCTTCAGGATGCACCATTCTCTGCCAGCCGAGCGTTGCGTCTGTGATTGGCTCATCTGCACTATAGCCGAGCATCACCTTAAACTGGCTGGATCGGAAGACGGTATCACGTGTAAGATCCCAGTCCCACACTCCAAAACCTGAACTTTCGAGGGCAAACTTCCAGCGTTGCTCGCCCTCCTGCAGGCGCTGTTCCGCCAGCACACGCTCCGTGATGTCCCGCCCGACCGACTGCATCTCCTTCAGCAGCCCCTGATCATCGAAGATGGCACGATTGACGAACTCCATCCACCGCAGCCGCCCTTTGCCGTCATAAACCCGGTTCTCAATGGACACGACCGGAGTCTTCGGCGAAAGCAGCCGCAGCCGTTCCTCGATCAGCTGCACGTCTTCGGCCACTGCGCCAGGCTGCCATCGCTGGCCGATCAGCTGCTCACGTGTCCTGCCAAAGAAGCGACAGTAAACTTCGTTCACATAGCTGAGTGTGCCATCCGGAAGAAAGCGGCAAATAATCTCCGTCAGATCCTCCACCACGATGCGGTGGGAATCTTGAGCCAGCAGCTCACTCGCTGCGGCCGGAGGCGCTTTGGTTCGGGCTTTGCGTGTCTTCATGCAGGCGCGGAATCACCATAGTCCGGTTCGGGGTACAAGCCACCACACAGATGAGGGGATCACGGAATGTATCCCATCGACTTCATCCATTCCGCCACTCGGTTTGGCCAGTCGTTCACAGGCCCTCCGCTTTTGCGCATGCCGAAACCGTGGCCTCCTTTGGCGTAAATGTGCAGTTCGCAGGGAATGTTGAGCTTTTTATATTCAAGATAGAGCAATGCGCTCGCGCTGGCCGGCCACGGATCATCATTGGCGTGAATGAAGCACATTGGCGGCGATTTGGCGGTGACTTCAAAACCTGGCAGCAGATGCGTGATGTCCTCCTTGCTGACGAGGTAGGCCGGGTAAACCGGGATGGCAAAATTCGGTGTCGCGTCCTCGACATCCAGCGCAGGATCAGTCGTGTAAGTCCGCGCATTCGCATGCAGCACCGTCATCACAGTCAGATGCCCGCCGGCGGAAAAGCCAAGAATGCCGATGCGATCCGGCTTGAGACCCCACTCTGCTGCATGATGGCGAATGAAGCCCATCGCGCGCTGTGCATCCTGCAAAGCCTCGCGGCCTGGGTCCTTGGGATCACGCTTCGGCACACGGTATTTGAGCAGAATGCCGGTAACACCGTGCTGTTTGAGAAATTCACACACCTGCGAGCCTTCATGCTCATACGCGAGGATGCCGTAGCCGCCGCCAGGGCACACCATCACCGCCGTGCCGTTTGGATTCTCCGGTTTGAAAACCGTGATCATAGGATCGGTCACGTTCGTGATGCGTTGAACGTCATCTGCCGATTTTTTCGGCACTTCTTTCTCGGCCTCGATCTTCACCCCAGGCTGTTCCGGCGAACCTCCGGGCCAGAGCTTCACAACGATCGGTTCGGCGGCAAAAAGCGACGAAGAGACAAACAGAAGGGCGGGAATGAGCTTCATGGTGCCGCCAATGGAGCGGAAATCACCGCGCAACGCAAGGCAGCATCATCGCATCCCGCATGCCGTGGAGGATTTTTTTATCCGCCGGACAGACCGTGGCCAGCACTCCGCCGAGGGTCGGATCATTATCCTCCTCCGATGTGGCAAAATAGTAGGGGCACAGCCTCACCCGGCTCTGCATAGCCCGCGTAGCCTGCTTGTCTTCATCCCAGGCTGAATGATTGACGACCCTGGCCCGGTGAAACTCCTGCAACACAAACGGATTCGTCGGGAAGCTTGCCAGAGCCTCGTCAATCGCCGCTCCCCATTGCTCCTGCGAAAGATCGTGCCCGATGAAGACCCCGCGCGATCCCCAGCCGCGCTCCGAAAAACCGCTGATCTTCAGCACGAGCTGCCGCTGCTTGCCGCCAAAATGTTTCATCTCATGCCAGCTCTGAATGTCGAGCTTCGGCCACACCGCGAAGGGCGGTAGTGGCACGGGATCGACCACCCAGCCCATCGGGATGCATTGCTGCAAGAGCGTCAGATGCTCAGCACTCAGCGCCGAGCTCCAAAAATCTGCCAATGTGGGCGACCAAAACAGCGCGAGCCATAGCTTCTCTTCGAGGAAGGCCTTGATCGGCGGCGTGAAGCTTAGCTCACCACGCTCCGCCATGCGCAGCATCACATCGGCGTTCTCCACGTTTGCGAGATCAAACAGCTCGAAAAAGCGGTAAATCGCAGCGCCATTGAGCTCATACGGCTGCACCTCCGACGGCCGCAGCACACGGCGCCCCAGCCGCTCCGCCAGCCAGCTCATTTCAGGAAGATAATCGCCCGATTCACGTGAGATGAGGATGTCCTCGCTCGGAAACGCAGCGGCAAACGCCTCGATCATTCCTGCGGCTCCGCCGATCACATCTTGATCCAGCGCGGCGTAGGACTCATTCAGCCAAGCCGTTAAACCAATGCCACCAGGCAGCGAATCCAGCTCCGAGATGGTCACCCCGGTTTCCGTCAGCACCAAGTCCGGCCGAAGAACGCGGGGCAGGTCTTCATGCCAGCGCGGATTCCGCCCCAACTCGGTGACCCGCTGCGGCTTGCCCTGATCCAGCAGCTTTGCCACCCATGGATATCCCTCATCGAAGTACAACCGATTGCACACCCGCTGAAATGCGCGCAGTGCCGGCCCTAGATTGCGGATCAACGTCACCGTTGCCGCATCCAACGCGAACGCTTCTGGAGAAAGCACCCATTCCTTCTCCGCAAAGAAGCCCTGCTCCGGGAAGGAAGCGCGGATTTGGGAGATAGATTCAGCAGCAGATACTGGCATTGAAAACGATTACGACGGACGAATTCATCTGTCTCACTTCACTTCTGCCACCTTCGTATTTCCCGAAGGCAGAGTGCGAATGCGCTGAGTCGGACTAAGGCCGTATTTATCAGGCTGATACATGGCCTCAATGCGGGCGGGCGGGGCGGTGGTATCGCCTTCGGCAATGACGCGGGCGAGGTATTGCAGGCTGAACTTGCCTTTGGCTGGTGCGAAGTCGGTGAAGAACAGGGCGCGGTCCGTGCGGATTTCGCGGTGGTCGCAGAACCAGGCCTGGGTGCCGTCGGGCAACTGGTCGCCTTCACGTTCACTCTGGGTACCGAATTCGGGATTGATGGCTTCGAAAACGGCAGGCAAAGCATCGTCGATGGCGAGGTAGCGATCACCGCCTCCAATCTCGATTTTGAGCGTGACGACCACCATGTCTCCGACGCGGAGATCATCGGTTCCGGAGGTGGAGCCGTCCATGTTCAGTTCTTCGTAACTGCGCTCGATGGCGTAGCCCTTGTTTTCACCCGCGAAATCACGCTGCGGCGGGAAGCTGCGGGCTTCGATGCGACCGTAGATCTCGCGGCCTGCGGGGAGTTCGACACTGAGCGGTTTGGCACTGAGCGCCTGATTGAGCGCGAAATTCACACGCGTGCTGGAGAAGCCTGCGGCAAGATTGAGCGGAATGGCCTGGGTATCCCAATGCCCCGTCGCAGCGAGCGGTTCGCCGACCTTTTTCAGGCTGCGTTCATAGGCGGCCAGGGCGGTCAGCGTCCAGGCATTGGTGAAGGTGTTGCCCCACTCACCGCGCCCATTGCGCGATTGCAGGATCGAGACGGCAAGATTCTCCGCGTCTTCAGTGAGGCCGAGGTGCGTGTAACAGATCAAACGCAGCGCCTTGTTCGCACCGTTGCCGGCCCAGTGGCTCCAAACGACAGGTCGTGGTGCTGGCGCGGGTGTAGCCTTGGCCTTCGTTTCCGTTTTGGATTTGGATTTGGCCACGGTTTTGGACTTGGCATTGGCGACCTTGGCCTTGCTGTCTGCCTTCACGGGAGCAGGATGCTCTATAGGTTTCCAGCCAAGTGTGTCCTTGATCTGCTGCTCAGGGGCGTTGCTCAGGCACATGGAGAGCGCGAGGTAGAGTCTGGCGATTTCAGGCAGGTGTTCGCGTCTGCCGAAAAGCAGGTTCTGATAGGCAGGTTCGGGCTTGCCCGCCTTTGCGAGGGTGTAGAGCGCCAGAGCGGAATCGGTGATGTTGTAGAGGTCTTTTTCCTCATCAAGACCGCGCAGTTTCTTCGAGAGGAACTCGACGAGCTTGTTGATCACATCCGCAGGCACATCAGCGCCTTGATCGCGCGCGCGCAGCAGCATCATGCCGCCGTAAGCACTGCCCCAGAAGCTGGACTCGGTGCCACCGGGCCAGTAAGCGAGACCACCTTCATCCGTGGTCATTTGCAGCAATTTGTCCACACCGGCCTGCACCACCTGCCTGGCCTTGCCTCCACCGAGTTGATCGGGGAACAACGGCTCGTATTTACCGAGGGCAAGCCAGGGCATCGTAGCAGAAGTCGTCTGTTCAACACAGCCATATGGATAGTGCAGCAGGTAATCGAGAGCATCACGGGCCTCAAAGAGGCGGCTGTTGCTGATGGCCAGTGAAAGCGAGCCTTCGCCTTCGAGCAGCGCGGGGTTCACATCCTTGATGAGGTTCTCATTCGGCACATCGGCTTTGAGACGCGTGTAGCTCACATAGCGCAGCTCAGGCACAGGATGATTCACATCAAAGATCGATTCGGTGCCGTCGCTGGCGGCAACAGGCCAATTCACACCGCGAGCAGTCCACTTCCATTTCGCGGTGCCAAGCTGCACGAACTGCACCGGGAAAGCGGTGGCGGCGGTCTCACCGGCTTTGATTTGCAGGATGATCTTCTGCTGCTTGGCACTGCCGCCAGTGTATGCTTTGAGAGAGGCAGGAACAAAATCACGTTTCTCCTGGATGAAGTTGGCCGTGGCGTCGAGTTCGAGCGTGACCTCCACTGCGCCGGCATTTGGCGTGGTGTTGTGAACCACGGCTTTGACGAGGAATTCATCCCCCAAGCGGGCGAAACGCGGAACTGCAGGCTCAATCATGAGCGGCTTGTTGATCTTGAAGGCGGATTCACCGCTGCCAAAACGATCCACGCCTTGCGCGGCAACGGCCATGATGCGATAACGCGTGAGATTGTCCGGCGCGGTGACGCTGGCAGTCAACCTGCCCTGTGCATCTGTGATCCCGGAGGCAAGCCACAGCGGCGTGACGATGAAGTTTTTGCGAATGTTCGCGTCAGGCCCATTGCCGTCCCCATCTCCACCACCGACGACGAATCCTTTATTGCCACGATCACGTGCAGAGGCCTCTTCAGACAGCAGATTGTCAAAGGAGGTGAAGCTGTCGATGGCGAGCGGCAGTTCGGCGTGAAAATACGCGGAAGGATCAGGGGTCTCATGCTTCATCAGGCTGAGCACGCCTTCATCGACGGCGTAGAGCGTCACATCGGCACCTGAGACGGCAGCACCTTTGGCATCGGTGATCGTCGTGGTGATTTTAACCTCTTCTGCAGGACGCACTTCATCATGATCCGGCTTCACCGCGAGCTTTAATTCTTTCGCATCCGACTCAACCGTCAGAGCACAGTATCCGACGCGATACTCCGGCATCTTGTGCTGCTTGGTGCTGGCGGCAGAACCACGGATGACGATGACGGAAACGAAGACGTTGGGAAAATCGTCTTCACCGAGCGGCACGCGGATGATCGGATTTTCGAGCGTGAGTTCGGTCACAAACTGGCGATGCAGCTTGTTGCGCTCCACAGTGACGAGGGCAGTGCCAGCGATGGGTGTCTTGACCACAATGACCGCGTCCTCACCAGGCTTGAGCGTGGTTTTCTCGGGCTGGAGGTTCATGCGGTTGCCATCCTCCATCGCCCATGGGAATTCATTGCCTCCGACGGCATAGAACGGCATGCGGGAAAGCACCTTCGTGCCTTTGGCATCCACCGACTCTGCGGTGACGAAATACACACCGCCGCTGGCGGGAGTGAACGGAACAGTGACCGAGGGAGCGGAACCTGCTGTAACGGCTTTCAGATCGAAACTCTGCTTCAGTTCCTCACGCAGGATCACCTGGTCCTTGGTCGTCGATCCGCCGCCAGCGGTGGCGATTTTGAGCGTGTGGTATTCCTGACGTTCGACTTTGAAATCGACATGCACAGTTCCTGCGGCAGGAGCGCCTTTGGAATCAATCGCGACGACTTCAAGCTGCAGCGCCTTGCCTGCGCTGCCGAAATAATCAGGACCTTTGAGGCCCAGGAGAAAATTCGCACCGGGGACTTCAAATTCAGCGATGGAACTAATGGTCTGCTCGTTGATGTCAGTGACTTCAGCATTCACCCGCACGCGCTGTGGCAGTGCGGCGCGGTCTGGCGGCGGCTGCGGCATTTCGAGCGTAGCGCTGCCGTCTTCCGCCAGGAAGAGATTGCCATTCACGAACCACTCGTTCTCCACATCGTCATTTTCATGCCCGGCGTAGTCGCCATCGGCATCACGATCCTGGGCATAGTGTGACCACAAAGGTGCTTCGCCGAAATGATACTGACGGTAGGACTCCGGCGCTTCGTAGTCACGCTGCGAGTTTGCGCTCCACTGCACCTTGGCAACGGAGAGAGCCTTGCCCATGTAGTAGTTCGCACTGAGCGGCACATGAATGCGGTCGGGCTGATACTTGATGGCCTTCGTGTCCAGCTTCACCTCAAAGGTGTTCGGCTTGTAGTCGTCAATACGGAAGGTCATGCCGCCACCGTCATTGCTCTGACTGTTCGGATTGGCCGCCTTGAGGTTGATCGAAAGATCATACCAGCCTGCCGGACCGGTCGGAAGCACAAGATCATCTGCCCAAGCACCGCCAGCGGTGAACGTGACAGGTTTGTCGATCACGATGCGGTAGCGCGGATCACGGATCACGAGACGCCCCTGGGCGGGTGCTTGATCGAGGCTCAAATCATCACCAATGAGCAGCCGGGTGTGCGCCTTGAAATGCGCAGTGTCACCGGGCTTGTAGAGCGGGCGATCAGAAAAAACAAACGTGCGCCTCTGCGGCTGCCAGACGTTTTCATAGGCCTGCGAGATGTCGTAGGGAATGGAGATGCTGCTGTCGTTGCACTCGATAACGGCGCAATCCCCGTTCTTTTCAGCAAGCACGAATGCAGGTGTGGCCCCCGGAGCGGTGGCGATGCCGCTGGCGTCGGTGTCACCGTAACCGATGAGTTTCAAATCGGTGTCGACAAGGGTGAGTCGCACGCCAGGCACAGGCTTGCCTGTTTCAAGCGAGGTCACAAAGATCATCGACTCGCGACCATTGCTCTTTTGCATGATGCCCAGATCGGTGAACTGCACGAGCGTCTGGGTGACAACGCCTTTATGCTCGATCCCATCAGCAGCAGTGCCTTCGAGTTCGATGAACAGCGGCGCAGCAGGGAAATCGCCGAGCACTTCGCGCCAGTTCAGCTTCAGGATCTCGCTGTGATCCAGCGGCTTGTTCACTGGAAAGCTACGATCAAACACCTGTGTGCCGGGGTAGGTGTCGATGGATTGAGTCTTGTATGCCGCCTTTTGTTTGTCGTTGCCGTAGTAGGCGGTGCGGTAGGCGCGGTATTGATCGAGAGCTTTGAGCAGTTCTGGGCCGTTGAGCCGTTTCGCCCGCACGCGCACCTGCTTCACGTTTGCGGCGCTGAATTCATAATTCGCATCGCCTTTGGCCAGCTGCGCATTGATGAAGGTTGGCGCAGCCAGATAGGGTGGATTGGGGATGAAGGTGACCTCGTTTTTGTAGTTCGCCTGCAACGGCAGATTGTCCCCCGAAGTCATCGCCATATCGACTGTGACGGTGTACTTCTTGTTCACTTCGAAAGGCCCGGTGAAACGCAGCGTGCGGCCTTGAATTTCGACCTTGAGTCCCGTCAGCGGACCTTCATCCTTGTTCACCACCGAAGCCAGTTTTTGCCCAAGAGATGTGCGCCGGATGGTGACGAACGGCGCGAGCTTTTGCGCAAAAGCTTCGACCATTTCCTTGGTCATTTCATCATTGGTCGGCGGCAGGAGGCGCTTGTTGAAATCGACATCAATGTAGTAGTCGCTGTCGAATGGCGTGTGCGCCTCGACCTCGCGCACCTCGAACGGTTTGATCTCACCGAGCTGGATGTCGTCACCCGTGGCGATTTGATTGATACCGGAAGTATTGCTGAGCGTTTCAGCAATGGTGAGACGCCATTTGCCAATGGAGAGCTGAGTTTCAGGCTCAATGATGATGGCGCTGAGGCGGGCGGCATCATCCCCCACGGAAGGCTTCACCTTGGAGATTTCCTCCGCCCAGGTCGCCTGCGGCTCCGTGCCCATGCGGGTGAAGTCCTTGCCCGTGGCGTGACGAACCTTGGCAGCGACCGGCTGCGGCGATGACTCAGAGACGAACTTGATATGCTTGACGACCTCCGCAGGCGTCACGCTGTCGTTGAACTCAAAGAGAAAACGCGGGGTGCGATTCTGCGCATCGTCGTCGAACCAGCGCGGATGTTGATCAATGATGCGAAAGCGGGCGCTTTCCACGGAATCGAGCTGTTCGGCTGCCAGGGGTTTGCCCGCAAGGTCCGTCAAACCGGTGCGCAGTTTGAACTCGTAGCTGGCGGCGAACTTCGGTGCCTGTGTCAGGTGGAACTGCCCGCTGCGGGTGCTCGTCCACTCAAACGTGCCGGTCAGATCTGGCAGAATGACCAGCGGAGAGGTGGTCGCGTTTTTGCCGATTTGATCCTTCGCCACCATCGCCGTCGGAAACACGACTTCGATGGTTGAATCCGGCGAAAGCTCCTCCGGATTGATGGTGATGTCCGCATGCAGTTCCTGCGGTGGCGGCGCTTTTGATTCAGAACGGCCTTTAGGCGGAGCCGCGTGAGAGATGGCAGAGGCAGCAACAAACGCCAGCGTCATGGCTGGCAGCAGCGCGAGGCTGAAAGAGGTTTTCATGGCGAACAGTGGGTTCGCCATGAGAGTAGCACGCCCCTCGCAGGGGCGAGGACATTTTTGGAGAGTTTTTGGAAACTCCTAACTGGCCTCGAATCAGATCAATTCGGCCGCTTTTTGCCGCGCCCAAGCATCCGCCTCGATGAGCGCCTCGAGATCTGGATGCTCAACAGTATGATGCGCCGTCATGACGCCTTCGACCGTCTGCCAGATGCCGGGGAATGAAATTTTACCGTTAAGAAATGCTTCGACGGCGACTTCGTTGGCCGCATTCAGGACGGCAGGCAGGGTGCCGCCGACAGTCCCCGCCTGACGGGCGAGGTTGATCGCGGGGAAATCATCCACGCGGGGGGCTTCGAAGTGCAGGGCTCCGACCTTGGCAAAATCGAGCGGCTTGAGATTGTTCGTCACGCGGTCAGGCCAAGTCACCGCGTATTGGATCGGAAAACACATGTCGCTGTGACTGAGCTGGGCGATGACACTGTTATCAGCAAATTCGACCATGCTATGGACGATGCTCTGGGGGTGCACGACGACCTCGATCTTGTCCATCGGCACATCGAAGAGCCACTTGGCCTCGATCATTTCCAGGCCCTTGTTGAAAAGGGTGGCGCTGTCGATGGTGATCTTGCGGCCCATGGTCCAGGTGGGATGCTTTAGCGCCTGCGCCACGGTGACGCTGGGCAGTTGATCCGCAGGCAACGTGCGAAAGGGGCCGCCACTGGCGGTGAGGAGGATGCGCTGGACGCTGCTGTGCCGGTGGCCTTCGAGGCACTGAAAGATGGCATTGTGCTCGCTGTCCACGGGCAGAATGTTCACGCCTTTGCGCTTGGCGGCCTCAGTGACGGCTTCCCCGGCCATGACCAGGATTTCCTTGCTGGCCACGGCCAGATGCATGCCGCGCTCAATGGCGGCAAGCGCTGGCGCAAGGCCGGCAGTGCCTACGATAGCGACGAGCACCATGTCGGCCTCAGATTCGTTCACCAGATCGATCAGCCCCTGCGTGCCGGTGTGGACCACGACATCTACGGGCAGCTGCGCACGTGCTTTTTCCGCGGCAGCAGCATCGGTGAGGGCAACCTGCTTTACGCCTGTCTCGCGGACCTGCTCCACCAGCGCCTCGACACTGCAGTTCGCAGCCAGACCGACGATCTGCATGCGCTCGGGAATGTCGCGCGCGACTTTGAGGGCACTGGTGCCGATGGAGCCGGTGGAGCCGAGGAGGAGAACTTTGCGCATCACGAATGCTTGCTTTGGCTTATCGTGCGATGGCGGACAAGTAAAAATAAAACACCGGTGCGGTGAAGAGCAGGCTGTCCGTCAGATCCAGGATGCCGCCGATGCCGGGGAGGGCGTGACCGCTGTCCTTGATGGCCACGCAGCGTTTGAGCACGGATTCAGCCAAATCCCCCGTAACAGCAGTAGCGCAGAGCAGCGGCGCGAGGATCAAGCCATGCACCCAGGTAATGGGGGCTATTTTTTCGGGAATGGTGGCCAGCAGCACGGCAGCGGCACCAAACGAACCAATGAAGGCACCAATAAAGCCCTCCCACGATTTCGCAGGGCTGATGTGTGGGATCATTTTATGCTTCCCGAACAGCACGCCCACCACATAAGCCCCCATGTCGCTGAATTTGGTGACCATGATGAGGAAGAGCACGAGGAAGATGTCCGTGATGCCCTTGCCATCCGCATGGAAGTACATGAGCCGCACCATGAAACCGAAGAAAATGACAGTGTAGACGGTGCCAAACACGGTGTTAAAGATGCGCTGCAGCGTGGATGCGCCTTCGAGCTGATGGCGGTAGCAGAGAATGAAGGAGCCGTGCACGCTGGCAGTCAGTGCCGCGAGATCAAACTCCATGGGTGGCGCCTTGTGACGGGAAGTCGTGTACCAGAGAACCACTCCCCAGTAAACAATGCAGATGACAAAGCCCAGCGCATTGAAGGAGCGCGCCTGCGGATCATTGCGCAGCAGCCGGAAATACTCGACGGCACCAGACACGCCGAAAAAACCCGTGATGGCGATGATCAGCCAGGTGTTCTGCCACTGCAAAAAGGCCAGGGTCAGGAGGGACCACAGCAGCAGGGTGCTGAACAAACGGGATGCGAAAACGCGACGCTTGCTGGGCGCGGTGGTCGGCGTGGCGGCGGCGGTTTCGGACATGCGGCAGTTGGGGTAAGTCATTTAGAGCCTATCCAGCAGGTGAGAGCAATGCGATTTCGCATTTGGCTTTCCTTCCTGTCCCGTTAATTTCTAGTCTCATGGCAGCCTAGGACATCCAATCTGGCCGGTAGATCACAGCCCACCGGCAAAAAACGTGCGAAGCTCGTGCAGCCCCTGCCCTTCGGCGCAGACTTCGGCCAGATTCGACACCGCAGCCGGGATGTGATGCTCGTACTGCGGTTTGCCGAGATTGCGGCTCAGATTGGCATAAGCCCCCAGCGCCTGCATGAGCCGCTGAGCGGCGCAGAGGTAAAACACTTCACTCACGTCCTGCGGCGCCAGGCCGCGATGCTCGGCATAGTAGCTCAGCAGGCAGGCGCGCTCCGCCTTCGTGAGGCTCACATACGGGTCGTAGAGCAGCGAGGCCAGATCGTATTCGGCGCGGCCAAGGCGCAGGCCCTGGTAGTCCACCAGCCACGCGTCCTCACCGCGGATGAGCACGTTCTGGCTTTGAAAATCCCGATGCACCAGGCAGCGCGGCAGGCCGGCCAGGCGGCGGCGGAGCTGCCGGAGCGTGTCATGAGCGGCGCTGTATTCGACATTGGAAAAATCGCGTCCCAGGTAGCCCCTTACAAAGTGCTCAAGGAAGTAGCCCTGCTCCCATTCGTAGAGCCCCTCGTCAAAGCTGGGCTCAAGTTCGTTGATGTCCACGGGTGTGAGGGTGTTTTCGCCAACGCCATGAAATTTGGCCGCCTCACGCAGGGTCGCCTGATACAGGGGCAAACGCCGTTCCCAAGGGTGGTCGTTGAAGGATTGCAGGTCGATGCGCCCCAGATCCTCCAGCCAGACACAAAGGCGCTGCTCATCGAAGGCATACACCTGCGGCACATGCGCACCGATTTTTCTGAGCCGATAGGTGGCGGGAACGAACTTCGGATTGTCGCGCCGCGCCAGCGTATAAACCATGAGGATCATCGGCTCCCGCTCAGCCCGCCACTTGAGACGATAGAAATGGCGGTCGGAGGCCCCCTTGAGAATCACCTCCACATCACATGGCGTGGCGTTCAGTTCAGGGAACTTTTCGCGGGTGAAAATGAGCAAAGCCTCGTGTTCGGGGAGCATGGCGGGGAAACGTAGAATGACGAATGCGGACGCTGAATGTCCAACGCAAAGCAATTATCGCCTAAAAATCGACGTCTTCAGCCCTCCCCGCCGCCGTGATGCCGCTGCGGACGATGCAGCGCTTCAGATCTGCACCCGCCTTAACCCGGCCGCCGGGCCAGACGATGCTGTCTTCCATTTGTGTTCCGGCTTCGATCACGGCTCCGGCACCGATGACATTAATGCCACGCATCACGGCTCCGGCTTCAATTTGCGCCGCAGGATCAATCGCAGGGCCATACATGCCGTTCAAAGCTGAATGCGCTGACAAATAGGCCGTGCGGCTGCCCAGATCCCACCAACTGCCCTCATCAATCACGACGGCGCCGAGTTTCGCCCCGGAGCGGATCATGTTGAGAAAGATGGGGATGACGGACTCCACCTTACCTGGGGTGATCCAGTCATGAATGGCCGGATCGCAGGCGTAGATGCCGGTGAAGAGGTATTTCCCTTCGTCACCTGTGCCGAGCTTGTTGCGGATGTCGGTGACGAGACCGCGCCGAGGATCAAAAGCGATATGCAGCGACGGCCCATGGCTGCGCAGCACCAAGGTGACGAGATTGCCGTTTTCACGGTGCTCGGTGAGCAGGGGCTTCAGCGGCAGATCGGTCAGGATATCGCCGTTGTAGACGAGAAAGGGCTCGTTTCCGAGCAGATCACGCACATTGGCAATGCCGCCGGCGGTTTCGAGGCGCACCGGGCTCTCATTACGGAACTGGATCGGCGTGCCCTTGTAACTTTGATCGGGAAAGGCCTCGGCATAAGCTTCCGGGATATGGTGCGTGTTCACCACCAACCGCGACACCCCAGCCGCCATCAGGTGATCAAATGCATAGGTGATCAGCGGCCGGTGAAACACCGGCACTAGCGGCTTCGGAAGCTGCTCCGTCAACGGTTTCAGCCTCTCACCAATGCCTGCTCCCAATACAAATGCCTGTTTCACGCGCGGCATTTACGCGGACACGATGGCGGCGCAAACGGAAGTTGCCCCTGAGGATCAAGCCGTTCGCTTCTTTCTCAGCCAGGCGACGAGTCCGACTATGCCTGCCACGGAAATCACCACTGGCAGAAAATACCCTCCGTCTGAACCGGTGCCGCAAAGCGCACACATGGGATCCGCACCATCCAGCGCAGCAGCGGCCTGTACGGAATCCGCCGTGATGGGCGGCGGCGCCTTGGTGCGCGGCGTGAATGTTTTCAAATCCAGCACGTAGCTCGTTTCACCGGGAAAGAGGATTTGGTAACGCTCCACTTTCTTGCCCAAGGCGGTGTTGTGATACAGCACGCTCAGTGTTCCCGTCGGCAGAGCCTTGATCGAGTAGCCCGTGCTGCCACCAGGAAGCTTCGTGCGCCAGGTGCCGGTGAGCATGACTGGGTCTTCAGGCAGTTTCAGCGGCGCATTTTCCGCTGCGGTAAACTCCCAGGCAAGATCGGGCTTTACCTCCACCACGGGATCGAGCACGACCTCGACCACCTTTTTCACATACTCACGGGCCTGGGCCTTGAGTTTTTCCTGCTGTTCCGCCGGAGTGACGCCCAGATCAGCATTGGTCAAGTAGGGAGCCACATTGGGATCCGGCTGGAAGCTGCGCGGATCAATCTCCACCTGCATCATCCAGTCCCCGTTTTGCTCAAAATGGGCACGCACAGCGACATCTGGCAGTGGATGCGACAAGCAGGTGGCAATAAACGCCATAAAGGCGAGTATGGAGAGGAGGGCCGGAGACTTCATCCAACCAGCGTGGCACAGCCCGGGGCCGTGTGACGAGCTTTTTTCAAAAACCCCACATTTTTTGATTGTCAGGGGGGGCTGCTTTCGTTTTGAATGACTGCAAATCCGCTCGGTCACTTCCTGACGGAAAGCTAACCACACTCAAACTCAACATGAAATCCATCCTCACCACCCTCGCCGTCCTCGGCCTCTCCGTGTCCGCTTTCGCAGGCTGCGGCAAAACCGAAACCACCAGCGGCAAGCTTAAGTCCGTTAACGCTGACTCCAAGTCCATCGTGATCGACGCTGGCGGCAAAGACGTCACTCTCACCCTGACCGCTGCTGTCACCGGCGCTGACAAGCTCGTCGGCAAGAAAGTGACCGCCGTCAGCTCCCACAAGAAAGTGGAGTCCCTCAAGGAAGGCTGATTCCAGTGAGGTGATTCATTCGCCTTTTGAAGCCCGGAAGCGACCCTTCCGGGCTTTTTCATGCCTGTGAACAGAGCCAAGATCTTGGCGATTTTTCAATTATTCTTGAGATTGCATGAAATAACTCGTTTTATTCCCACTCTTAATTCTGCTCAAAGGTCATTCGGCCTTTGCCAGTCACAAGACATACACACCACACATTATGAAATCACTTCTCACTCTTGCCCTCATTTCCTCCGGCCTCCTGCTGAGCAGCTGCGCCAATGGCCATTGCATCTTCGCCAAGAAGAAAGAAAACTGCTCCTCCTGCTGCACTCCTGCCGCCAAGAAAAGCACCGCCGCCTGCTGCGCAACCCACACTCCCGCCAAGAAGAAGTAATTTCTCTCAGATCGGATCTCAAAGCCCGGAGGCTCAACCTCCGGGCTTTTTTGTGATCGCACTATGCCAATCTTGTCCTCCACTGCGCTTCCCTTGTCGCAGCTTGTTTAAACATGCATGCCATATGCAAGTTTAACCCCATGTGCTCGTAACCCGAGGCATGCGACTCAGCCTTTTCTCAGATTACTCCCTGCGTGTGCTTATGTTTGCCGCGCTCAAGGGGGAAACATTTTCCCTCAGCGAGGCCGCTGAAGCTTATGACATCTCTCGGCACCATCTGGTGAAGGTGGTGAACTTCCTTGCCAAGCTCGGTTACCTTGAAACCCGCCGAGGCAGAGGCGGTGGCATCGTCTTGGGCATGCCGCCGGAGGACATCCGCATCGGCATGGTCGTTCGCCACACGGAGGACACACCTTTCATCGTCGAGTGTTTCGACAAGCAGCACAACACCTGCGCAATCAACGGTTCCTGCCGTCTCAAGGGAGCGCTTGCCCAGGCCGTGAACGCCTTCTACGAAACTCTCGACCGCCACACGCTGCGCGACCTCGTCAATGGTTCCGCAGGCAAAGACATGAAAGCAAGGCTGCTGCCGCAGCAGTGATGAACATTTAATCAGCCGCCATGACCTCCCCTGCCTCCAAGTCTCCGACGCAGCGCTCATCCTTCTTGCCGTTGAGCCTGGCCATTTTGACTTCGTCATTCCTCACGATCCACGCCGAGGATGAATATGAAAACGCTCCCATCCGCTACTCCGACACCACGCCCAACGACGCCACTCAGCGCCTCGAAAACCTCATGGCCGCAGGCAAGGTCAAAATCGACCGCACCGATGCCTGGACTGTTTTGCGCGATGTGATGAAACAGTTCAACATTCCGCAGGAGTCACAGGTCATGGTCTTCTCCAAGACCAGCAAGCAGAATGATCGCATCAGCCCGCAGACGCCCCGCGTGGTCTATTTCGGTGACAACGCCTACGTTGGCTACTGCCTCGGGGGCTCGATCGAGGTCGCAACCATTGATCCGAAGCTCGGACCCATTTTCTATCTGCTCGATCCTGATGAAGAGCCCGCCAAACCCCTGCACTTTCAGCGGGACAACAGCTGCCTGAGCTGCCACGGCGGCCCCTTCACCCCCGAGGTGCCCGGCGTCATTGTGCGCTCCGTCTATCCCGGCCCTGAAGGCCATCCCATCATGAGCCAGGGCAGCACGGTCGTCGATACGACAACTCCGTTCACCGACCGCTGGGGTGGCTGGTATGTCACCGGCAGACATGGCAGCGTCCTGCATCGCGGCAACGTCACCGCCACCGAGAAAAACGATCAGACCATTGACATCGACTTCAAGGCCGGTGCCAATGTCACCAACCTCGCCAAGTTTTTCGATATCACCCCCTACAAGCGCAAGCAGAGCGACATCGTCGCCCTCATGGTGCTGGAGCATCAAACCTCGGTGCAAAACATCCTGACTAAGGCAAATCATGCCGCGCTCCGGGCCATGCACATGCAGACCAGCCTCCAGCGTGAGCTGGGAGAGACGGTCATGAGCGAACCCACCGGCACCGCGCGCCGCATCATTGACCATGCCGCTGAGGACGTCGTCGAGGCCCTGCTCTTCAAAGACGAAGCCGCCCTGCCCGAAGGCGGCATCGAGGGAGATCCCGCCTTCCAGACCGCTTTCACCAAACGCGCCCCGCAGAGCAGCGATGGCCGCAGCTTGAAGGATTTTCAGCTCCTGCACCGCCTTTTCAAATACCGCTGCAGCTACATGGTCTATTCCCTCACCTTCCAGCACCTCACCGCCCCGCTGAAGCAAACCGTCCTAGCCCGCCTCTGGAACATCCTCGATAGCAAGGACACCTCCGGCCACTTCGACTACCTAACCACCACCGAACGCGGCCACATCCGCCGCATCCTCGCAGAGACACTGCCCGGAGCACCGGCGGAGTGGAAGAAGGCACTGGCCTCAAAGTGAGCAGAGCTGCGAGTTGAAAACCCGCGCTCCATCTTCAACCTGCGCGCATGAAACAGCTCCTCCCCCTCCTGCTCTGCGCTCTCTGCCTCGCCTCCTGCGAAAAACAGCAGTCCGCCCCAGTCGAAAAACAGCCGGCCGAAGTCGGCTTCGCGGACAAGGACGTCGAAATGCTCAACGACGGCAAAGAGGCGACCTACAAGGGCAAGCCCTACACCGGCCTGATCCGCAACAAACACTCGAACGGCAAGACGGCTGGCGAATACCCCTACATTGATGGCAAGATGCACGGCGTGATGAAGGAATGGTGGGAGAATGGCCAGCAGTCCGCAGAAACCAACTTTGACCACGGTCAGCGCCACGGCCTCAACCGCTACTGGGACATGAAGGGCCATCAGACGAAGGAGCAAATCTACGACCACGACAAATCCATCAGCGAGAAGCACCTCTGATCCAGCGTCATTCTGATGTAGTCATTCGTCGCCTTCCCTCATGGTCGCCCCTGTCATCGCACTGTTCGTCATTGCCCTCGTCTCGCTTCTGGCGGTGCGCGTGGGTTCGACGGCGCTCATGATGACCGGCATCAGCTGGGACACGGCCAGTTTTCAGGCCTACTCCGCCTTTTTCGGCGTTGGGTTCACCACCAAGGAGGCGGAGCTCGTCGTAAACCATCCCGTGCGCCGCCGCATCATCCGCGATCTCATTCTTGCCGGGAATGTGGGTCTCACTTCCGCGCTCGCCACGCTCATTGTCACTCTCCTGCAAAGCAGTTCCGGTGGCGACACCATGCTCATGCTCGGCTGGCTCATCGGAGGGCTCATCGTGATGCTTTTCATCAGCCGCCTCACCTGGTTTCAAAAGGTTCTCGACCACATCATCCAGCGCACCCTGGAACGCACCGGCATGGTGCATGCGCTCGATTACGAGCTGCTGTTGCGCATCCAGCACGGCTACGTCGTTTCCGAGATTGAGGTGCCGCCGGGAACCTACCTCGCGGGCCGCACTCTTCGCGAGTCACGTCCCTGGGATCGAGGTGTCGTAATCCTCGCCATCAAGCGCGATGGCCATGTCCACTCCGGCATTCCTGCCCGGGACGATATGATCCTGCCAGGCGATGTACTCACCGCCTACGGCAAAGAATCCGCCATTCAGGCCATGACACACCCCTTGGAACAACAAGGAACCAAGAACAAAGAACCATGAACCTCACCAACCAAGTCTGCGCCGTCACTGGCGGTGCCAAAGGCATCGGTCTCGCCACTGCTCAAGCCCTCCTCGGACGCGGTGCGCGTGTGGCTTTGCTCGATCTTGAAAACATCGCGCTCGATCATCCGCACGCCCTGTCGATCCGCTGCGATGTCTCACGCGCCGCCGATGTGCAGTCAGCCGTCAATCAAATCACTGAACGACTCGGCCCCATTGACGTCTGGGTGAACAATGCGGGTCTCGCGCGTCATCGCTGGATTCCTGACTACACCGAAGAGGAGATCGACCTCATGCTCGCGGTGAACCTCAAAGGCACCATTCTCGGCTCTCAGGCCGCCTTGAAGGCCATGATCCCGCACAAGCACGGCCACATCATTAACGTCATTTCCACCGCCAGCCTGCGTGGCATTCCCAGCGAAACCGTTTACTGCGCCGCGAAGTGGGGCGTGCGCGGTTTTACCCAGGGCCTGGCCGAAGAAGCCGCCGCCCATCGTATCCGCGTCACCGCCATCCTGCCCGGCGGCGTGGACACCGCCTTTTGGGACGATGCCTCGCAGCGCCAGGCCCCCAAGCAGCTTTTTCTCAAACCCGAGCACATCGCCAACGGCATCGTGAGCTGCCTTGAGATGGACGATTTCTGCGTTCCCCGTGAGCTCGTGCTGCGCTCGCTCGACGACAGCGACTTTTCGGTGAAACCAGCGTAAGCCATCCCCCTCCGCAGTATGAAGTATCTACTTTTTACGTGGCTGCTCTTCAGTGCAGCCGCGATTGCCGCTGATTCTGCCAGCCTCGATGGCAACGCACGGGTGATCTTCATCGGCGACAGCATCACCGGCCAGGGCGGCGGCTGGTTGGGCACGGGATATGTTTTCAAAGTGCGCGAGGCTTTAACCGCGGCGTATCCCGATGCAAAACCCGATCTAGTGCCGCTCGGTGGCAGCGGCATGGGCGTCGGTGCCTGGCTGAATCTGGCCAAAAATGATGACAAGCAGAGGCATGATCTCGATGTGAAAGGCATCGAGGTCGCTGCCGTACTGGCCAAACCTGCAGACGTCATGATTGTGATGCTTGGCATGAACGACGTGCTCGCGCCTTATGTGAATGAGACGGATGAAAGCCTGGACCAATGGCTGGCGAACTATCGTGAACTGATCACCACGCTCAGCGCCAGGCTGAAACCCAAAGTCATCGGTCTCGCGACCATCACGCCCCAGACAGAAGACTCCGAGACACCGAAAAATCGCGTCATGGCACGCATGAACGAGCGCATCACCAAACTCGCCACATCATTAAAGGCACGCCTTATTCCGACAAATGGTATGTATTGGGACACGCTCAACCAGGCCCGACGCACACAGCCTGATTTCTCGCTCGCAGGTGATCGCATCCACCCGGGCCCCACCGGCCATGTCGTGATCGCTCGGGCGATGCTGAGTGGACTAGGCGATGAGAAGGCCGCCGAGTGGCTGAAGACCGAGCGTTTGGACAAAACTCTGGTCAATCTGAAACCCGGTCCGGCCCCCACAGCGCCGCCACCATGGCTGGTTGCCAGCGGACTCATCCTGCGCGGCTGGCAGGAAAAACCCGCAGATGCCGATCTCGCCCCCAATCCCATCGACCTCGCCATTGAACGCGGTGAAGACTTTACCCAGGCCCCCGCAAAAGCGGATGGCGCTCCACTGGTATGGCGCCCTTTTCAATCCACCATCAATCTGACCGATGGTACCAACCCCGGCAGCGTGGACTTCGCGGGCATCTGCTTTGGCCAAAATTTCGAGGCAGGCTACGGCGCACGTTGGATTCGTTCCGACAAGCCGCGCAAGCTCAAGCTCGACCTCAAAACCTCCGGTGTCGGCTCGGTCATCCACCTCACCGTCTGGC
This sequence comes from Prosthecobacter debontii, assembly GCA_943371875.1. GTDB lineage: Bacteria > Verrucomicrobiota > Verrucomicrobiia > Verrucomicrobiales > Verrucomicrobiaceae > Prosthecobacter > Prosthecobacter debontii_C. The sequence continues at coordinate 126,382 of CALRWM010000010.1, forward strand.
TCAACGGTCAACGACTTTACTCCAACCTCATCACGCAGGAACCGAAACGCCAGACCTCCTGCGAAGTGGAACTACGCCCCGGCTGGAACGTGCTCGTCCTCAAAAGCAGCCACCGCACCTGGCAGTGGCAGCAGACCCTTAATCTGACAGAGCTTGATGGAAGCGAGGCAGAAGGACTGGAGTATCGGGCGACATTTCGGTGAAGCGGGCGTTATCAACTACATGCTGACTTGGCGGCCCCAGCGCGTTTCTTGAAGGGATCGGTTTGCGCATGAATTCTTCCCCCAGTGCGTTTTGTGAGCACTCACTGAATTTTTGAAGCCACATCATGAACACACCGATCACAGCCCAAGCCTCCCGGCGTCACTTCATCCGAACTTTGACCTTCACTGGCCTGATCGAAGCGGCTGGGGGCTTTAGCAGCCAAGCAGCGCAGGATGAGTCGGCACCTGAGGGCTTCACCGATCTCTTCGATGGCCGCACCTGGGCGAACTGGCAGCATGACAAACATCTCGATGGCGTCTGGGAGATCGCGGACGGCGTCATCCGCCTGCGCACCGACGAACCACCACGCGTGGCCGGCAAGGACTACAACCTCTCCACCTCGAAGAAATACAAAGACTTCACCCTGATGCTCGACTGGCGGCTTACTGGCAAACCTGTGGTGAAACCGCACCAATGGCTCATGGACGACGGCCAGTTCCATACCGATGCCGCCGGCAAGGTGATCATGAAGGACAACCTCACCTGGGGCGACAGCGGCGTGTTTCTGCGCGGCACACGTGCGGCGCAGATCAACATCTGGTGCCAGCCCTGCGGCAGTGGCGAGGTAGGCACCAAGTTCAAGGACAGGCAGGCCACCAAGGAAGTGCGAATGAAAACCATGCCCAGCATCCGCGCCGACAACGGCCCAGGCGAGTGGAACCGATTCATCATCACGCTGCGCGGAGATCGCGTGGATGTGTCGCTCAACGGCAAGGGTGTCATCCAAGGCGCACGCGTGAAGGACATACCAGCTGAAGGGCCTATCACCCTGCAGAATCACAAGGACGCCGTGGAGTTCCGCCACATCTTCATCAAGGAGCTGTAGCAATGAGCTTCCTCACCACCACCATTCCCGTATGAAGCAGTTCGTTTTCGTTCTCCTCCTCTCCACCAGCCTGCAGGCTGCAGACTCTCTCGACACCTTCATCGAAGAACAACGGCCCGCGTTGATCCAGCTTTATGAGCATCTGCATGCGCATCCCGAGCTTTCGTTTCATGAAGAAAAAACGAGCGCTCGCATGGCGGACGAAATAAGAAAGGCGGGCTTTGAGGTGACGGAAAAGGTGGGCGGTTTTGGTGTGGTGGCCGTGTTGAAAAACGGACCGGGGCGTACGGTGCTCGTGCGCACGGATCTGGACGGACTGCCAGTGCGCGAGATCGGCTCTGTTCCTTACGCCAGCAAAACAACTACCAAGGATGACGCGGGCAACGAGGTCTCCGTCATGCACGCCTGCGGACACGATATGCACATGACCTGCTGGATCGGCGCGGCGCGGGCGCTCGCAGCTTCAAAAGATCAGTGGAAAGGCACGCTCGTCTTCATCGCACAACCGGCGGAGGAGCGCGGTATGGGTGCGCTGGCGATGATCGAGAACGGCCTGTTTCAACGCTTTCCCAAACCCGATGTCTGCCTGGCGCTGCATTGCGATTCAAGTCTCGCAACCGGCACCTTCGGCTTCACCAGCGGTCCGGCCACGGCGAGCACCGACACCGTGGATATCGTCGTAAAAGGCATCGGCGGCCACGGCGCGATGCCAAACCTGACCAAGGATCCCATCGTGCTCGCCTCGCAGATCGTATTGGCGTTGCAAACGATCGACAGCCGTGAATTGCATCCGGTGGAGCCTGTCGTGATCACAGTGGGCAAGTTCATCGGCGGCACCAAGAGCAACATCATCCCCGACAAGGTCGAACTCGGCCTCACCGTCCGCACCACCAGCCCCGAGACCCGCAAACAAGTGTTGGATTCGATCAAACGCATCTGCCGCGGTCTCGGCATCGCCGCCGGACTGCCGGAGAATTTGCTCCCGGAAATCTCGCTGGTCGGCCCCGGCACTCCTTCTTTGTACAATGATCCAGAGCTCACCACCCGTGTGACCCAGGTCTGGGCGGAAGCCTTTGGCAAAGCCAGCGTCATTGAACGCAAGCCCACAATGGCCGGCGAGGATTTCTCCCGCTACACGATGACGCCCGAAAAGATTCCCTCCTTCCTCGTCTGGCTCGGCACCGTCTCACCCGAAAAAATGGAGCGGGCGAAAGCGACTGGCGAAATTCTGCCCAGCCTGCACTCGCCGTTTTATCGCCCCGAACCAGCGCCCTCGATCTCCTTCGGAGTCAAAGCCATGACGCTTGCGGTGCTGAACGAACTCAAACGTCAGTAACCGTTGCCGGCCCAATGTTTCGTTTCTTCGCCGCATTCTTCATCCTCCGAAGCCTCGCGCTCGCCGAGTTCCAACAACCGGCACCTGACGTCTTTCTCTGGCAGGACACCTGCAACGTCTACGTACTGAAGCACGATGAGCGCGCCCTGCTCATCAATCTCGGCGATGGCAGTGTGCTGGAGCACCTGGCGGAGATCGGAGTGAAGCAGGTCGATTGGGTTCTCTTCACCGATCATCATCGTGAGCAATGCCAGGGGGCATTGAAGCTCGATCGTCAAGCAACTCAGGTCGCCGTGCCGAAAGAGGAACAGGACTTCTTCGAAACGCCCAATGAGTTTCGTCACTGGAACCCGCGCCTCAGCGACAAATTCACTGTACATGGCTCCAGCTACCTCCGCCCGCCGGCCCAGCCGGTGAAGATCGACAAGGGACTCGTGGATGGCGACACCTTCACCAGGAACGGCCTCACACTCACCTGCGTGAGCACACCCGGCCACTCACCGGGCGGGATGAGTTTCATTCTAAAGACAGGTGAGCACACAGTGGCCTTCACCGGCGGCGTCATGCACGACGGTGCCAAAATGACCAACTGGTTCGACACCGAGTGGGACTACGGCTTTGCCAAGGGACTCGATGCGCTCATCTCCACAATAGACAAGCTAATCGCACTCAAGCCGGAGACCGCCTTTCCATCCCAAGGCCCCGTCATTGCGAATGCCACGGCGCAGCTCAAGACCTACAAGAACAGACTGACACAATTCCGCCCGGATTACGTGCGTGGTTACCCTGTGGAATCTTTTGGCAAACGTCCTCAGCACCCGGCAACGAAAACCACCAAGGCTCATTATATCGTGCAAGTGACGCCACATCTCTACATGTTCGGTCCGGAGATGGCGGGCAAGAACTTCGCCATCATCATTGCTGACAACGGCCACGCCTTGCTGCTGGACTGCGGCCTGTTTCCGAAGCTCGTGCTCGAACGCATCATCAGCGACATGAAGGAGTTTCTGGGGCTGAAGCAAATCGACGCCTGCTGGATCTCCCACTCGCACGGCGACCACTTCACGCTCTTCCCCGCGCTGAAGGATCATGGTGTGAAATTCTGGACGATGGACACCATCGCCGACAAATGCGAAAACCCGCGGTATTATGACTACCCCGCGATGATCGGCGCCTACAACGCCGGATTTGAGCAGGCCAAGATCGACCGCATCCTCAAAGCAGGTGAGGCGGTCGAATGGGAGGGTTACAAACTTCACATCGACTGGATGCCCGGCCAGACCGAGTTCGGCAATGCCCTCTGGCTGGAACTCGACGGCAAAAAGATCGTGTTCACCGGCGACAACCTCTTTGGCGATCCGGCCGACCCCACCCAGAACGGCCACGAATGCGTCAACGCACGCAACAGCGCCATCATCGATGAGGGCTACCTCGTCGCCGCCAAATACCTGCAAAAGCTCCAGCCCGACATCATCATGGGCGCACACGGCGTGCTCATGACCGAGCCCAAGGCCTTCATCGAGCGCTACCACGAGTGGGCGCAGCGCATCATCCGGGAATACAAGGAGCTGCTGCCCGACGCGAACTATGAGTATCTCTACGATCCCTACTGGGTCAGCGCCTATCCGTATCGTGTGGACTTCCAGAAGCAGAGCACGCAGGAAGTCAGCATCACCGTCCGCAATTTCCGCGACACTGTGCAGCAGCATCGCATCGCGCTCCAGCTTCCTCCCGGCATCACCGCAGATCCTGCAATCCTCACTGGCTCCGTCGGTCCGAAATCACGCCAGAGCTTCACAGTCAAACTCACCGCCGATCCCGCTCAGATCCCTGCCGGTGTGCAAATGGTGCCGATGGACATCACGCTCGACGGCAGGCATTACGGCCAGCTCTTTGATTTCATCATCCAGGCAAGGGAACCCGAAAAGAAAGACACCAATTGATGAACCGCCGCTCCCTCATGACCATGCTCGCCAGCCTCGCGGCGACGAAAAGCCACAGCACCACTCCTGACCGCATGCAAGCCGCCGCCCAGATCATCCAGCAGCAAGTCGATGCCGGCATTCTCGAATCCGCCGTGCTGCATGTGAGGCAGGGCAAAGACACGTTTCAGCAAGCCTTTGGCAAAGCGGGAAATGCAGATGCTGTTTTCCTTCTCGCCTCGATCACGAAAACGCTGACAGCAGCGGGCGTGATGGTGCTGGCGGATCGCGGAGAACTGCAGCTCTCCGATCCTGCGATGAAATTCATCCCGGAGTTCAACGAAGGTGAACGCAAACGAATCACCATCGAGCAACTGCTGGCGCATACTTCCGGCCTGCCTGATCAACTGGAGAACAACACCGAGTTACGTTCCCGTCATGCACCCCTCGCAGAATTCGTGCAAGGCGCGATCCGCACTCCGCTGCTATTCGCTCCGGGGACGAAGTATCACTATCAAAGCATAGGCATCCTGCTCGCGGCGGAGATTGTTGAGCGCATCACCAAGTCGCCACTGCCGGATTTTCTGGCAAAGGAGGTTTTCACGCCGCTCGGCATGACTCACACCGCTCTGGGCCTTGGCCGCTTCAAACAGGCAGACACGATCCGCTGCCAGACGGAACACGCCGCGCCCGAATCCGGTGCGGGAGATCCGCAAGCCGCCTCCTGGGACTGGAACAGCCCCTATTGGCGCAATCTCGCGGCACCATGGGGTGGTGCGCACGGCTCCGCCGCCGATGTGGCGCGCTTCCTTGGGGTCTTCATGCACCCATCGGCCAAGGTGTTTCGTGAAGTGACGATACGCCTGATGCTGCAAAACCACACACCGGGCCTCGCCGCCCGTCGAGGCATCGGCTTCGCCTTGGGGCCGGAAGGATTCGGCAAAAACTGCTCACAACAGAGCTTCGGCCACAGCGGATCGACTGGCACCCTGGCCTGGGCAGATCCGGCGACCGACACCACCTGCGTCATCCTCACCTCCCTGCCCTCGCGCATCTCAGCCGAGACGATTTTGCATCCGGTCTCGGATGTGGTGGCAAAGACTCAGTAGCTGTATCAGCGTACGGGGTATTTTTCGCAAGATATGTGCTCCTGCGGCAATTCAGGCGTCAATATCGCGTTCTGTGGGCGCGTATTCCTTTCCGACCGTTTATGACCAAACCAACCTGTCTTCTTCTGCTTGCCACACTCGGCCTCCACGCCGCCGAGCCGCCTGTTCCGGCCAAGATCGAGTTCAATCGCGATGTGCAGCCGATCCTGTCGGACAACTGCTTCTACTGCCATGGCAACGATCCCAAGCACCGGGAGGCTGATCTGCGGCTGGACATCCGCGACGAAGCCGTGAAAGCAGAGGCGTTCATTCCTGGCAAGGCTGCGAAGAGCGAACTCGTCTCGCGCATCTTCACCGCCGACGCGGATGATCTCATGCCTCCGCCGGATTCGCACAAGAAGCTCACGCAGCGGCAGAAGGACATTTTGAAAAAATGGATCGATCAGGGTGCGGCCTATCAGCAGCATTGGTCCTATGAGAAACCGGTGAAAGCAGCAATCCCGGCTGGCAAGAACGGCGTGGACGTGCTGGTGCAGCAGCGTCTCGCGCAGATCGGTCTCAAGCCTTCGCCGCAGGCCGATGCTCGGACTTTGATCCGGAGGCTTTACCTGGATCTGATCGGCTTGCCGCCCAAGCCGGAGGAAGTGGCCGCGTTTGAAAAGGACGCATCTCCAGCCGCCTATGCAAAGCTGGTCGAAAGCCTGCTCAAAAATCCGCACTACGGCGAGCGCATGGCCATCGGCTGGCTAGATGTCGTGCGCTTTGCCGACACCATCGGCTACCACAGTGACAATCCGCACAATGTCTGGCCTTACCGCGATTACGTCATCCAGTCCTTCAACAGCAACAAACACTTCGACCGTTTCACCCTCGAACAAATCGCCGGTGACCTCCTGCCGGACGCCACTCAGGAGACGCGAGTCGGCTCCGCTTTCAACCGGCTGCTGCTCTCCACCGAAGAAGGCGGCGCACAGGCCAAAGACTACGAACAGCGCATGCTCACTGATCGCGTCCGCGCCGTCGGCAACGCTTGGATGGGGCAGACCACCGGCTGCTGCCAGTGCCACGATCACAAATTCGATCCTTGGACCCAGCGCGATTTCTACTCCCTGGGCGCGTTCTTTGCCGACATCAAGGAGCCGATTCTCGGTCGCCGTGAACCCGGCATACTGGTGCTCGATGCAGCAGGTCAGAAACGCCAAGCCGACATTGCAGAGCGGTTGACCTTACTGCAGGCCGAATTTGCCAAACCGCGCCCCGAGCTCGCACCCGCACAGGCGGAGTGGGAAAAGCAGGCGCTGGAGGCCGTGACCGCCAGCGGAATGTGGCAGCCATTGAAGCAAGTCACGGCGTCATCAGCCAAGAAAAACGTGACCCTCAAGGCCGACAAAGAAGGCGTGGTGCGTGGCACCATCGATGCCAAACGCAATGAGCGGAAGCAGAACGACGGCACCGACACCTACACCCTCTCCACCAAGCTGGCGCTGGGCACCACCGGCATCCGCATTGAAGCGCTCAAGGAAAAGCTGCCGGGCATCGGACTCGCCTCGAATGGCAACTTCGTTCTCAGCGAAGTCACTCTCACAGGTGGAAAGAACAAGCTGCCCGTCGCCTTTGCCAGCGCCACTTATGAGCAAAAAACCTTTCCCGCCGCCACCGCAATAGATGGCATCGCGGACAAGAAAGAAAATGGCTGGGGTGTTCTGGGTGCCACAGGAGCCGATCAGTCGCTCTACCTCGAACTCGCCGCACCTGTCACGGAAGCCAATGCCGCAGTCAAATTGACACTCACCTTTGGCTGGGGAGAAAATCACGAGATCGCCAATCTGCGTCTCAGCTCCACCAACTCACCCAAGCCCATCCGTGCACCCGGCACATCCCTCCCGGCTGCCGAGATCGCCGGCATCCTCAAAACAGAGCCCGAGAAGCGCACCCTTGAGCAAAAGCAGAAACTCACCGCCGCCTACAAGCAGATCGCCCCCGAACTCAACGACCTTCGCGCCAAGATCGCAACCGTCGAAAAGGAGAAGGCGGATTTCGAAAACAACGCGCCCAAGTGCATCGTCTCCATCAGCGACACCACCAAGCGTACCGTTCGCATCCTGCCGCGTGGCAACTGGATGGATGAAAGTGGTGAAGTTGTGAAGGCCGACCTGCCCGGCTACCTGCCGAAACCCAAAATCGAAGGCCGTGATCTCACCCGCCTCGACCTCGCCCAGTGGCTCGTTTCCAAGGACAATCCACTCACCGCCCGCACGGTGATGAACCGCCTGTGGAAGCAGTTCTTCGGCACCGGATTGAGCAAGGTGCTCGACGATCTCGGCGCGCAAGGCGAGCCACCAGTAAATCCCGCTCTCCTCGACTGGCTGGCCTGTGAGTTCATGGACAGCGGCTGGGACATGCAGCACATGATCCGCATCATTGCGAACAGTGCGACCTACCAGCAGGTCTCCACCTCCACCAAGGCACTCACCGCCGCTGATCCCTACAACCGCGAATGTGCTCGCCAGAGTCCCTTCCGCCTGGATGCCGAACTCGTGCGCGACAATGCGCTCACCATCTCCGGCCTGCTCGTTCCTAAAATCGGCGGCCCAAGCGTGAAACCCTACCAGCCCGCCAAATACTGGGAAAACCTGAACTTCCCCACACGCGAGTGGCAGAACGACAGCGGCGAAAGCCTGTATCGGCGCGGCCTCTATACTTGGTGGCAGCGCAGCTTCACTCATCCGTCCATGCTCGCCTTCGATGCGCCAAGTCGTGAGGAATGCGTGGCCGAGCGCAACCGCTCCAACATTCCGCAACAGGCCCTCGTTCTATTGAATGATCCGACCTATGTCGAAGCCGCCCGCGTCTTTGCCGCACGTATTCTGACCGAATCAAACGGCGATGCCAATCAGCGAATCACCTGGGCCGTTCAGCAGGCCTTGCAGCGCAAGCCAAGTTCGGAAGAACTCAAGACACTCTCGGCATTGTTTGCCCAGCAGCTCGCCGATTACAAAAAAGATCCTGCGGCAACTGTGGAACTGCTCAAAACCGGTGCTGCGCCAGTCTCACCCAATTTGAATTCAAGTGAACTCGCGGCGTGGGCGCACGTCGCGCGCGTGATTTTGAACCTGCACGAAACCATTACGAGGAGCTGAACCATGCACTCGACCTCCGCTCAAACACGCCGCGCCTTTCTCGGCCGCACCACGCAAGGTCTCGGCAGCGTGGCTCTGGCATCGCTTTTGCAGCCGCAGCTTTTGAATGCCGCATCTCGCGGCGTCCTCGGCACCCTGCCCTTGCCACAAAAAGCCAAGCGCGTCATCTGGCTCACCATGGCCGGTGGCCCATCGCAGTTGGAGCTCTTCGACCACAAACCGAAGCTGGCGGAGATGGACGGCAAGCCGATGCCGGAGTCGTTCACGAAAGGGCAGCAGCTGGCGCAGCTCCAGGGCCAGAAGCTCGTGTGCAAAGGTCCGATGTTCCGCTTTCAAAAGTATGGCAAATGCCAGACGGAGCTGTCAGAACTGCTGCCACACATCGGCGGAGTCGCAGATGACATATGCCTCGTGCGCTCCATGACGACGGACGCGATCAATCACGACCCGGCTCACATGTTCATGAACACCGGGGCGCAGATCGCCGGACGTCCCAGCATGGGGTCGTGGGTGACCTACGGTCTCGGATGCGAGGCGGATGATCTTCCAGGCTTTGTCGTGATGATGTCCACCGGCAAAGGCCGCAATCCGCAACCCATCGCCGCACGGCAGTGGAACAGCGGCTTCCTTCCTTCCAAGTATCAGGGCGTGCAGCTGCGATCGCTCGGCGATCCAGTACTCTATCTAACCAGTCCCAACGGCGTTACGCGTGAGCGCCAAGGCCGCGATTTCGCCGCCATCAATGCGCTCAACAAACAGCATGCCGCGCTCTGCGATGACCCCGAAATCGCCACCCGCATCGCGCAGTATGAAATGGCCTTCCAAATGCAGGCCAGCGTGCCTGAGCTGATGGACATCCGTGGCGAAGGCGCCAAAACACTCGAACTCTACGGCTGTCAGCCCGGCGATGGCTCCTTCGCCTCGAACTGCCTCCTTGCCCGTCGCCTCGCCGAACGCGGCACACGCTTCATCCAGCTCTACCATCGTGACTGGGACCACCACAGCCTGCTCAAAGAAGAACTGCCGCTGCGTGCCAAGGAAGTGGACCAGGCCTGCGCGGCACTGATCAAGGATCTCAAGCAACGCGGCATGTTTGATGACACGCTCATCGTCTTCAGCGGTGAGTTCGGCCGCACGCCCATGGCGCAGGGCAACAAAGGCCCCATCGGCCGCGATCATCACAACAAGGCCATGTCCATGTGGCTCGCCGGTGCGGGAATCCAGCGCGGCGTCACCTTCGGCAGTACCGATGACCTCGGCTATGCCGCGCAGGAAAACACCACCACCGTGCACGACCTCCACGCCACGATGCTCCACCAGCTCGGCATCCAGCACGACGCCTTCAGCTTCAAATTCCAAGGCCTCGACGCCAGGCTCTCCGGCGTCGAAGGAGCCAAAGTCATTCAAAAAATTCTCGCATGAAACCCACCGCCCTCATCCTTTTCGCTCTAGCACTCAACGCCGCCGCCTTCGACATCACGGTCGCGGAAAAAGACCACGTCGATATTTCAAACGGCGGCAAAGTCGTCGCCCGGCTCATGATGGCAAATGATCTGAGCACACCTGATCGCCATCACGACACCTACAAACCCTATCTGCACGTCTTCGATTCCACCGGAGCCACCCGTCTTACCAAAGGTCCGAAATTCAACTTCACCCATCATCGCGGCATCTTCCTCGGCTTCAGCAAGATCAGCTATGGCGGCAAATCCTATGACCGCTGGCACATGAAAGGCGGCGATCAGGTCGTGACCAAAATCGAACCCGGCGATTCGAGCTTCACCGCCTCCATCGACTGGCAGGGAGATACCAAAGATGCGTTTTTGACGGAAGAACGCCGCTTCACTTTCTCCCCCCCCGCGAAGCCGTTTTATCTCGGCATCGATATGACCAGCGCCATCAAGCCCGTCAGCGGCGAGGCCGAGATGAGTGGCGATCCTGAACACGCCGGCGCGCAGTTCCGCCCCTCCGAATTGGTGGAGACCAAAACGACGACCTACATTTTCCCAGGTGAGAACATTGACGCGCACAAGGTCAAGGATCTGCCATGGGCCGCCGAGGTCTTCACCGTGGAGGGCAAGACCTTCACCGTCGTGATTCTCAATCATCCCGACAATCCGAAGGACACCGCCACCTCTGCCTATCGTGATTACGGTCGCTTCGGCATGTTCCCGAAAGGCAAAGCCAGCGCCGAATCTCCCTTCAAGCTGCACTACCAATGGCTCGTTGCCGAAGGTGATGTACGCGATGCCGCCGTGTTTCAGCAAGCGTGGAATTCCTTCGCAGGCAAGAACGATCCCGTGCCAATGCTCACCATCAAAGGCTCTGAGCAGCCGAAGCCGAAAAAGGAGAAATGAGGCGAAAACCGCGACGCCAGAAATACCAACTTTGGTCATTGAGCGACTAGGATTTTGCCCGGCATATGGTTTGGTGATTACTCCCCCCTTAAAACCAAAAAACCGCACCTCAATGCCTCCCCAAAGGTTCCCCTCATTCATCCTGCGTTCGTCGCTATATATCCTAGCGGCGTCGTTCCTACCTTCTGCACAGGCCGTTCATCAAAAAAATGCCGGACCTGAAAAGGTTGAACTGAAGTTCAAGCTGCCACCACCCGCGCCATTGTCCCCGGAGGAGGCCATGAAGACCTTCAAAGTCGAAAAAGGTTTCCACATCGAACTCGTCGCCAGCGAGCCGATGATCGAATCGCCGGTGGCGATGAGCTTTGATGAGCAAGGTCGGCTCTACGTCGTCGAAATGCGCGGTTACATGCATGACCTTGAGGGCGGCGGCGAAAAAGAACCCACCGGTCGTGTTTCACTGCTCGAAGACACGGATGGGGATGGCCGCATGGACAAAGCGACATCGTTTCTCGACAACCTCGTCATGCCCCGCGCCGTGCTGGCCGTGAATGGCGGAGCCTTGGTCGCCGTGCCGCCAAATCTGTACTTCTGCAAAGACACGGATGGCGATGGCAAAGCCGATGTAAAAGATGTCGTTGCAACCGACTTCGGCACGCAAGGCGGTCAGCCGGAGCACATGGCCAACACGCCAATCTGGGCCATGGACAATGCCATCTGGAGCGCGGGCTATACCACCCGTTTCAAACTGCGCGGTGGCGTATGGCAGAAAGACACCGGTCTCGGTCGCGGCCAGTGGGGCCTGTGCCAGGACGACTTCGGCAGGCTCTACTTCAACTACAACTCCGACATGCTCCGTGCAGACCTCCTGCCCACGGAGGCCTTCACCCGCAACCCGCTGCTGCGCAACGCGACGAGCATCAATGCCAAGGTGGCCGCTGATCAAACGCTCTACCCTTCCCATCCCACCCCTGGCGTGAATCGTGGTTACGAGGCGAAATCACTCCGCGCCGACGGCACCCTGCCAAAACCGACTGGCACCTGCGGCGCACTGATCTATCGCGGCGATGTTTTTCCCGCCGCCTATCGCGGCAATGCCTTCGTGCCTGAGCCCTGCGCGAATCTGGTGAAGCGATTCACCATGAGTGAAACGGACGGCATCGTGAAGGCGACGAATACGGCCAAGACCACTGAATTCCTCACCTCCACCGACGAGCGTTTCCGCCCCGTGCAGGCCGCCAATGGCCCTGATGGCGCGCTTTACCTCGTGGACATGTATCGCGGCATC
>CALRWM010000011.1:0-132507 GCA_943371875.1 Prosthecobacter debontii
TTCCCATTCCGAACACGGAAGTGAAACGCTGTTGCGCCGATGATAGTATGGCGAAAGGCTATGCGAAAGTAGGACGTTGCCAGATTAAACATCATCCCGCATCTCGTAAGAGATGCGGGATTTTTTGTGCCTGCGATTCGATGACAAAACCTTGATGCGGCGTAAAAGTTCAGCGCCAGCCGACGCGCGGAAAGTCTTCGGACTCGGCTATGGCTGGTTCTTGAAGGCAAATCCCAAATACTCCCCGGAGGAAAGCCGTCGCGCTCGGCGACTTCGGCCATGGAAACACGCGGCGTCTTGAGCAGCTGGCGCTCAAAGTTCAGGAACCTCTTCAGGGATTTCTCCACCAGGTGAGCCGCCAAAACGTCAGCGAAATTGGCACTCAAAGGCTGTGCGTGACTTCGGCAGCACCTGCCGCACTGAAATTAGTGCGTCTCGCCTCGGCCTGACTCATGCACAAATCAGTAATTCCTAGCTGGAGGGGGACTCTACCCGCTTGGGCAGATGAAAAAAGCAGATCCCATTGCGGCACAAGTTTGGGATTCGCTGGGATTAGTTGCCAGCTTTGGAACCAATCGTCATCTCTCAGCGTGATTCATGAGTCTTAGCGGCTGATTTGTGCCGCGTGACTTGATCATTTTATGCTGATCGAAGCCTGCTGAGCCTTTGAACTAGCAGGATGCCTAGTGAGTTTCTTTTATTTACGCTCCAGGAACAGAACGAAAATCAATCGTCCGTCCTTCCAAGGAGGACCGCCAATGAAGAGAGGGCTGTCTTTACGCAGAACGGCGTCACTTTTGACCAAAACCTGCTGCTCACGCCAAACTTGGAGGTGCAAATTCACCCCGCCTTTGTCCGCCGGGCCTTTCGAGTCAATTTTCATGAACAGATCCCGGGAAGGAACGACCCAGGATTCATATTCGCGGAAGATATCCTGCCGATGCTGGCCTAGAACTTCAAAGTGTTTGAAGGGAAACACCTTGGCAAGACGCTCATTCAGCTTGGGCAGTTCAGCATGCATCGGCTCTTTGGCGCCGGTCAGCTGAGTAGCATCGTTCGTGGCGAAAATGAGCGCGCCCCACACGTGACCTTCAGTCGCGTGATTGACTGAAGATACCACAGATGGTGGCTGCCCTTGGGCACTGGCAAGGGCTGTGCAGATGACAAGAAAGAGCGCTGTAAGGATGGGCTTCATCCGCGAGGAGTGATCATGGGATTGCCTAGCGCGTCTCGGGAAATCATGAGCACCGGAGTTCCATGTGCGTCGAACATCGTCGTCGAGGCCAGTTGAGGCTCCACTTCACTGCGCTGGATGTTGATTCCCGAGACTTTTCGCTCAGCCGGCACGGCATCCAGTCCATCAAGCATCAGGACGGTGGCATCTGCGGCACTGTCATGGTAGGTGCGCGCCTGCACGTGGGTGTTGGGGGTGTAGGAACTGATGATCATGCTTTCCGAAGCGTCACCCGTCGCAGGATTCATCAGGAAGAAGCCCAGAACTGCCAGGGCAGCAGTGCCTGCCAGTGCAAACCATGGCTGGCGCAGCCATTGAAACATCGCACCCCAGCCCGGAGCGGCCTGCTTGGCGCGTGCTTCGTCCAGCGCCATCTGGGTGATGCGCACTCCGATCTGGGTGTTGAAGTAATCGGCGTGTGGCACACGCATTTCGGCGGGCAGATGGGCGCGGAGGCTGCTGCTCAGCTCGCGCATTTGCCGGGCTTCCTTGGCGAGCACGGGATCTTGCTTGAGGCGTTCCTCAAACGCGGTGCGTTCCGTTTCATTCATTTCGCCATCAATCCAGCGAATGAGGTCATGTTCTTCAGATGGAGGTTTCATAAACGTCGTGGAGTTGTTCCTGAAGTTTCTTGCGGGCGTAAAACAGACGAGACATCACTGTGCCCAGAGAGCAGGGAATGAGGGCGGCGATTTCTTCATAAGCGAGCCCTTCGACCTCACGCAGGACGATGACCTGGCGGTGTTCGGGCGAAAGTTTGGCGATAGCGTCCTGAATGCGCTGGCCGAGCTCGGCATTGCGCAGGGCGGCGTCGGGAGCGAGATCACCCTTTGGCGTGGCTTCTGCACCGGCAGCGACGCGGTGTTCGGTGCGCTCGTCATCGAATTCACCATCGCCCTGGATCTTCTTCTTCCTGAGCCAGTCGTAACTGACATTGTGGGCGATGCGGTAGAGCCAGGTGTAGAATCCCGCATCATGCTTGAACGTCGGCAGCGCGCGCCATGCCTTGATGAAAGCCTCTTGGGCGAGGTCCCATGCTTCGGTTTCGTTCTGGATGAGGTGATAGGTCATGGCATAAATCCTCCCACGGTAGCGCGTGACGAGAACGTCAAAAGCCCGCGTGTCGCCTGCTTGGCTACGCTTGACCAAGTCGAGGTCTGAGACTTCGCCAGGGTCAGTCGATGCTGAGGCAGGCATGGATTATTGTTGGCAGAGGATTGACGGCCGTGACGGTGGAATTATTCAGGTCGCAGCACGTTTTGGAGCCAAAAAATGCGTCGAACGTTGAATCAGGGGATTTTCAGGGTCTGACCCAGACGGATCAGATCACCGCTGAGGCCATTGGCGGCCTTGATTTTAGCCACGGAAGAACCCTTTTTCCGGGCGATGGCAGAAAGCGTGTCACCCTTGACGACGGTGTATCTCGACCCCGAGGATTTTTTAGCCGCTGTCTTGGAGGGGGTGGACTTCTTCTTCTTCGCAGTGCTGCTAGATGCCGTGGACTTCTTGGGCGTGGACGAGGTGCTGGACGGAGTCACCTTCTTCGTACCGCTGAAAGCATAGGGATTCGCTGGGGGCTCCGGCGGCAGGGAGGGCGGGGCCGGCGGGGTCTGATACTTCGGCGTGGTGGAAGATGCGTAGCCACTCTGGCCCGGGTAAGGATTGTAGTGCCCGTCGGTGCCGTAGTTGGAGGCATAGGGATCGCTGCTAGTGCCGCCGGAATTTTTTGTGTTTTCACAGGAAGCCAGGGCAAGGCAGGTGGCGGACAGCGCGATGAAACGAAGGGCAGTCATGGTGGGATGTGATTTCAGCCAGCAAACTCGCATGGCGGGAAGTCTACGCACTAATGAAATCGGGCGCATCCTTTTCAATGCCTAATTTGCCGCTGCTGAGCCTGTGCTGCGATTTCCCGAGGTTGGCGCAATAGAGGCAGCAGCACGGGCGTTGTGCCTGACGAGGGAAATCTTCCGACACAGACCTTGCCAATTCGCCCGCCATTCCCTAGCTTCGCGTCCCACCCCATGAAAATCGGCTTCAATCTCCTTCTCTACTCCGGCCACATCACCGAGGCAAACTACCCCGTCATCGAAAAACTCAAGGCCACCGGCTACGACGGAGTCGAGGTTCCGATCTTTGATGTCAGCAATCCCGCCCATTTCAAAGGCATCGGCCAGGTGCTGAAAGACAACGGTCTCGAATGCACCGCTGTCACCGTCCTGCCAGATGAAGCCCACAACGCCATCAGCGCCGTCGCGGCCAACCGCCAGGGTGCCATCGATCATCTCAAGCGTGTGATCGAATGCGCGCACAACGCCGGCGTGCAGACCCTCGTCGGCCCCTACTATCAGGTGCTCGGCCAGTTTACCGGTGCCTTCCCATCGGAGGCCGAACTCGCAGGCGCTGCCGAAGTGCATCGTGCCATCGCTCCCGTTGCTGAAGCCGCAGGCGTCAAGTGCGCCATTGAAGCACTCAATCGTTTCGAGGCCCATCTGCTCAACACCATGGAGCAGGCTGCCGCCTACGTGAAGCGCGTCGATCATCCGAACTTCGGCACGATGTATGACACCTTCCACGCCAACATCGAAGAAAAGAACCCACTGGCGGCCATCGACACGGTGTTTGCCTCCGGCAAGCTCAACCACGTCCACATCTCCGAAAATGATCGCGGCACTCCTGGCCGTGGCCACATCAACATCGTTGAGCAGATCAAGCACCTCAAAAAAATCGGCTATGACGGCTGGATGACCATCGAGGCCTTCGGCAGCGCACTGCCAGACCTCGCCGCCGCCACCCGCGTCTGGCGCGATTTCTTCCCCAACACCGAACAAGTTTACACCGAAGGCTTCGCGCTGATCAAAAACGCGCTCGCCTGATTTGAAGCCATGTCACCCCAACCCATTCAACCCATGAACACACCGACCCCACCCCCAGCAGCGGCGACCTCCCGCCGCCAGTTTATCGGCACCACTGCCGCGACTGTAGCCAGCACCGGCCTCACCGTCGCCCAGTCCGCGAATGTTGCCGGCAGCGATGAAATCAAAATCGGCCTCATTGGCTGCGGCGGTCGTGGCACCGGCGCTGCCGGCCAGGCGCTCAGCACCAATCAGAAGGGCATCACGCTGCACGCTGTGGGCGACGCCTTCAAAGAAAAGGCGGACGGCGCCCTGAGCAATCTGCGCAACAAAGTGCCTGACAAGGTGAAGGTCGATGACTCCCGCATCTTTGCCGGTACGGACGCTTATCAGAAGGTGATTGATTGCTGCGATCTCGTCATTCTCACCACGCCTCCCGGCTTCCGCCCGTATCACTTCGAAGCCGCAGTGAACGCTGGTAAAAACATCTTCATGGAAAAACCCGTCGCCGTGGATGCTCCCGGCGTGCGCAAGGTTCTCGAAATGGCAAAAATTGCCGACGAGAAAAACCTCAAGGTCGTCTGCGGTCTGCAGCGCCGCTACCAGAACTGCTACCGCGAAGCCCTCACCCAGGTCAAGGAGAACGGCGTCATCGGCGACATCGTCTCCGGCCAGGTTTACTGGAATGGTGGTGGCATCTGGTTCCGCGACAAGCGTCCTGACCAGACCGAACTCATGTATCAGCTCAACAACTGGTATTTCTTCACCTGGCTCTGCGGAGACCACATCAACGAGCAGCACATCCACAACATCGACGTGGCCAACTGGTTCCTTGGTGGTCATCCCATCAGCGCCCAGGGCATGGGCGGCCGCCAGCAGCGCGTGGACAAGAAGTTCGCCCAAATTTATGACCACCACTACGTGGAGTACACCTATGAAAACGGTGTGCGCATCAACAGCCAGTGCCGTCACCAGTCTGGTGTGAGCAACGCCGTGCGCGAAGAATTCACCGGCACCAAAGGCAAGATCTACCTCGACAACAGCGGCCGCTGCTACGCCAACAACCACAAGGGCGAAACCATCTGGAAGTACCGTCCGGGTGGCAAGGATCCCGCATCAGTGGGCAAGGGAAATGCCAAGAAGCTGGATCCGGATCCATATCAGACCGAGCATGACACCCTGCAGGCCGCCATTCGTGAGAACAAGGCCATCAACAACGCCTACTACGGCGCTGAATCCACGATGACCGCCCTCATGGGCCGCATGGCCACCTACTCCGGCAAGGATCTGAAGTGGGATGAAGTGCTCAACAGCAAAGTGCAGCACATGCCCAACATCATCACCCCCGAGTCCGAAGCACCGGTCAAACCCGATGGTGAAGGCTGGTATCCTGTCGCCATGCCCGGCTGGGCTGCGAAGGACTATGCCGAGCACGGCCGCCAGAACGTGGAGATCGTCTAATCTCACAAACCTGGATCACTCCAGCCCCGGTTGCAGCGATGCAGCCGGGGCTTTTTTGTGTGCTTTCTCCTCTGCTCCTGCTGCCAAATCTCTTGCCAATCACACGTTCTCTTCGCTACAACCATCTCCTGCCATGAACACCAGCCGCCGTACCTTCCTGACCAGTTTCGCCGTTTCCGCCGCCACCACGACCTTGCTGTCCCGCGACTGGTCCGGCCAGACGCCTGAGCGCTATCCAGATCCCGATCTCATTGTGCTCGAGCCCGAGTTTGAAAAACTCATTCAGGGGAACTCGCCCATCCGCCGCCTGCACACCGGCATGCTCTGGGCGGAAGGCCCGGCATGGAACGGCAGCGGCAATTACCTCGTCTGGAGCGACATTCCCTACAACGCGCAAATGCGTTACCTGCCTGAAGATGGTCACGTCTCAGTGCTGCGCAACAACGCGAACAACAGCAACGGCAATACTTTTGATCTGCAAGGCCGCCAGATCTCCTTTGAGCATGCTACGCGCCGTGTCGTCCGCTACGAACTCGATGGCAAGATCACGGTGCTGGCCGACAAGTTCGAAGGCAAACCGCTCAACGCACCGAATGATGGTGCCGTGCATGCCGATGGTTCAATCTGGTTCACCGATCCGGGCTACGGCAGCATGATGGATTACGAGGGCAATAAAGGGGAGCTGCTGCTGAAGGAGGCGGTGTATCGCATCGATCCGAGTGGTGAGATCAGCAAGGTTACGGAGGATCTGGAGAAGCCGAACGGACTGTGTTTTTCGCCAGACTACCAGAAGGTCTATATCGTCGATAGCGGCTCCCCGAAAAACATCCGTGTCTATGATGTGGACGGCAAGAAGGTGAAGAATGGCAAGGTTTTCGTGACCAACAAAGGCATGCTCACCGACAAGGCTGCCAAAGGAAACTCCGACGGCGTCCGCTGCGACGTCGAGGGCAATCTTTGGGCCAGCGCCGGCTGGATCGGCGACGGTTACGATGGCGTCCACGTCTTCAATCCCGCAGGGAAAATGCTCGGCTACATCAAGCTCCCCGAAACCGCCAGCAACCTCTGCTTCGGCGGGCCGAAGCGGAACCGCCTCTTCATTACGGCATCGCAGAGTCTTTATTCGATTTACGTGAATACGCGTGGTGCACATCATTGCTGAGAGGAGCGCCAAGGACCAGGAAACGGGCTCAGAGAGATCCCGGCATGAATGGCACTCAGTTAAGGCGGGCCGTCGTTCGTTTTCATAGTCCCTTAGGCAGTATTTTGGTGAGGCACTGACGCGAACGCGACAGCGTCTTGGAGTGCGGTGACAGAGATGCACGGCGCAAGCCTGCATCGACGACACCGCTTTCGCGGGGGTGTAGCGCGTTTCGTTGGTCTGAGATTACCGTCCGGCTTGCGACAGCGGCGTCGCGCCAAGGCTTGCCGCACGCACTCCAAGACGCTGTCGCGTGCTTGGTTCCCTGGTCGCCTAACCCACGATCAATGCTCTTAACTGAGCTCCATTCAACCCCGGCATCTTGATCTTCTGCTGCAGGCGTATTAAACGACTGCATGGATGAATCCTACACCCAACGCTTCGGCGGCATCGGGCGGCTTTACGGAGCCGCGGCCCTGCCACGTCTTGCCGCAGCACACGTGGCCATTGTGGGTGTTGGCGGCGTGGGTTCGTGGATCGTGGAGGCTCTGGTGCGCAGCGGCATTGGCGAACTGACGCTGATCGACATGGACGATGTCTGCATCACCAACACGAACCGTCAGCTTCCTGCCCTGGCCCATACCATCGGTGTGTCGAAAGTCGATGTGCTGGCCGCACGCGTGGCCGAGATCAATCCGGCCTGCCGCGTGAACCGCGTCATCGAGTTCCTCACAGAATCGAATGCGGACCGGCTGCTCGCACCGAATTTTGATTTCGTGGTCGATGCTGTCGATCGTACTTCGATCAAGGCGGTCATCATCGCCCGCTGCCATGCACGCGGTTTGCCGGTCATTACTTCGGGATCTGCCGGGGGGCGGCGAGATCCCACCGGCATCAAAATCGCCGATCTCGGTCATGCCGGGGCGGATCCGCTGCTCCGAGGCGTGCGCCAGAGCCTGCGCCGCGACTATGGCTTCGCCAAAAGCGAGCAGGGCCGCCCCGTGACGATGGACATCCCCTGCGTGTTTTCCATGGAGAAACCGGTGTTTCCGTGGGCGGATGGTTCCTGCTCTCTCGAACCCGAAACCGGTGCTGAAACGGGCCTGCGTCTCGACTGTGCCGCCGGCTTTGGCGCTGCGACGTTCGTCACCGGCACCTTTGGCTTTGTGCTTGCGGCGGAGGTGGTGCGGAGGCTGACGAAATCGGCCTGAACTAGGAAGCCAACGGATTTTTCCAACGCAGGCCTGGGCAGCGGGAGAAGTCGATGTCGTTGGTCTGCAGCTCTGCGTTGTGCTCAATAGCCAGTGCTGCAAGGTGAGCGTCAGAGACTGCTGCGCCAGTCCAGCCAATCTTTTCCAATACATCCCAGTGAAGGGGCGTGGGGTAAAGAAAGGTGACGTTTGATGCAGTGATCCAGCGTTTAACCTCAGACAAGGCTTCTGCGAGCGGCATTGGGGGCTGAATGACTTTGGGATTTGTCATCAGGCGCACAAACCCGAGAGCGACATTTAACGGCAGTCCAATCTCCTCACCTCGCGTCATCAGATCCTCCCACCACAACCGGGCTGCCGCGTGGTCAGGTGCCGAGAAGTTGTAGGCGTAAATGAGCAGATTGATGTCTGGCACTATCATGATTGCTGCCGTGCCAGGAAAGCATCCACATCGAGTTCATCAGCCAATTGGTTCAACTTTTGCAATGGAACTCCGGGTGCAAAGACGCCCCGATGAGGACGTATGCGAAATGGCGTGGAAGCCGGAGACACGAGGTTCGGTTTGCCGAGCGCAGTTCGCAGGAGGCTGAACGCCATTTCGGCCAAAGGTTGCCCTTTCTGCTGCGCTGCTGTGCGAAGCAGTGCTGCAAGATCGTCATCAAGCGTCAGTGTGGTAGGCATGCCAAAAGAATGCCATAATCGGCGGGATCGCCCAATGTTTTTTTGTGATGCCGAGAAGGCTACTTCACCACCGGCTTGCCCGCCGCCGCCCAGCCGCCGAAGCCTTCATCCAGGTGGATGAGGTTCGTGAAACCGAGTTTTTCGAAGACCGGGAGGGCGCGTGTGCTGCGTCCGCCAGCCTGGCAGTGGACGAGGGTGGGCTGCGTTTTGTCGAGTTTGGCGAGCTCGGCTTCGAAGTCTTTTGACATGATGTCGATGTTCTTCGCGCCTTTGATGTGGCCGTCTTTGAATTCGTCCGGCGTGCGCACATCAATGACGGCCACTTTGCCGTCGGCAATGATCTTGGCGGCTTCGTCAGCCTTGACGTGTTTGGCGGGGTCTGCGGCAAGCATGAGCGTGGGGATTAAAAGAAGGAGAGTGGTGAGGAGGGTTTTCATGGGATGGGTTGGTTCAAAAATAAAGCTTAAATTCAGGCTGAGCAGTGGAGTTCGACGGGCATGCGGCTGAGGCGTTGATAGAGTTTTCTCAAGGAGAGCAGGGGCCACCAGCGGTAGAGGTAGATTTCAAGCGGCTTCCACATGGCCACCCAGCCGATGATGGTGAGGCCTTCGCGGGCGACAGACTGCCAGTTGCCATCCGCAGGGGTGATCAGGGTGGCGGCGAACTGGCAGGCACCGAGGAAGAGCAAGCCGATCAGGAAGGAGGCACGTCCCTCGCGCATCAGGCGTTTGAATTCACGCAGCGTCATTTCGGCGCGATACTCAAAGTAATGGGCGATGGAATTGGCGACGAGCTTTTGTGCATCGGCGACATCCACAGGGTGTTTCGCCAGATGCACGACGAGCTTCAAATCGTGTTTGTGCGAGTGTTCCTGCGCCCAGCTGACGATGAATTCCTCGGCATCGTGATCCAGATCACGCTCATGGAACGGGGAGGGGTCCAGGGAGTTGAACAACTGGTTCAACTCCGTGAGATTGACCTCGATGAGTTCGGTCATGAGCGTGATGCGGAGGCGAGGCTCACACCTTGGCTGCAGCGTAGCCTTTGGCCACTTCCGCCCAGTTCACGACGTTCCACCACGCGGCGATGTAGTCGGGGCGCTTGTTTTGATACTTGAGGTAGTAGGCGTGCTCCCAGACATCCAGGCCGAGGATCGGGGTGCCAAGGTCTGCGGCATCGACGATGCCTTTCATGAGCGGATTGTCCTGATTGGGGGTGGAGGTGATCTTGAGCTTGCCGTCCTTGGTGACGATGAGCCAGGCCCAGCCGGAGCCAAAGCGCTTCACTCCGGCCTCGCCGAAGAGCTTTTTGAAGTCGTCGATGCTGGTGAAGGTGCTCTGGATTGCTTCACCGAGTTTGCCTTCGGGGCCGGTCGGGCCGCTGCCAGCCGGGGCCATCCATTTCCAGAACCAGGTGTGGTTCACGTGGCCGCCGCCGTTGTTGCGGATGGCCATCTGGGAGGCTTCGGGGAGAGATTTGATGTCGGAGACCAGGTCGATGGCGTCCGTCTTGCCGATGTTCGCCGCCTTGAGCGCGTCACCGAGCTTGGTGATGTAGGCGGTGTGGTGCTTGCCGAAGTGGATGTTCATCGTCAGGGCGTCGATGTGGGGTTCCAGAGCTTCAGGAGCGTAGGGCAGGGGAGACTGGGTGAGATCCAGCGCATGGCTGCTGGTGGGGACAATGAGCGAGCCCGCGAGGGCGGCGGTGCTGGTGGTGAGGAAGTGGCGGCGGTTCATGGTGTTGGGGTGTGGGTGAGCTTCCAGAATACGAATTCCGAGGGGGCGATGTCACGGCGAAAGTGCTGCGTGCAATCTTTTGTCACCGTGGTAGTTTTTGCTTAGTTATGGCCGCAGTCACTCATCCCCCTGAATGGACCACCCCGCAGTCCTCTTTTCGTTCTCGCGAAGATTGGAGCCTGAAATGGTGGGTGATGTTTGCGCTGATTCTCTCCGTGGTCTTTCACATGATGCTCGTGGTCGGCTTTGACACTCTGGGCATCTCGAATGTGACACCGACCAAGCCGCGCGACGTGCCGGAGCGTGTGCGCATCAGCGAGCAGGTGCTGAAAGACCAGCAGGCCATCCAGGAGATCCCGGAAATCATCGCTCCCGGCAACGTGCCAGACATGAAGGCTTTTGAGCCGAAACTGGATGATTTCGACAAGCTGCAGGAACTGCCGAAGAATCAGGAGATCGACCTGACACCGAACGTGAAGGAAATCACCAATTTCATCCGCGCCAACGATCCGGGTGACGGTGCGCCCGGCACATCCAAAGGCACTGACATGGCAAAGCTTCTCGCCCCTGCGGCCATGGACGGGCCGGACATCGCCGCAGAAATGGCCAGCGTGCGTCGGGATGTGTTGTCCAAACCCATCTCAGAAAAACAAATGCTGCTGGATGCCGGCGCTGCGGACCCAGGTGAGGGCGGCAAGATGGACAGCGGCCTCCTTGATGCGGTGAAAAGCCAGAGCACTACGGCCGCTTCAGGCGCACGTGTGAAGGGCTTCAGCAACCTCGATGATCTGCTCGGTGGCGGCGGCAGGATGGGTGGCAGCACGGCCCCGATTTTGATGCCCACCGATCTGCTGTTTGAGTACGGCAGCGACCAGCTCGCCGAAGCGGCGCGCCTCAGCCTGATGAAGCTGGGTTTCCTCATTCAAAAAAACCCGGATTCGCTCTTCATCATCGAAGGCCATACTGACAGCTTCGGCGGTGAAGACTACAATCTCGAACTCAGCATCCGCCGTGCGACGGCGGTGGTGAGCTGGCTGCGTGAATCGCTTGGACTCGGAACCGACCGCATTCAGGCCGTGGGCATGGGCAAGTCGAAGCCGATTGTCAGTGTCGCCGGCACGCCGGAGCAGCAGGGCATGAACCGCCGCGTGGAAATCAAGGTGCGGCCGAAAAAGTAACCCGTTTCACGCCAACCCCGCAGTCCGCATGTCGGTAAAGTCCGTGTATCTGCAGTTAACGAAACTATGGCTGCGCGGCGGCCGCTGGGTGGTGATGTTCGCTTGTCTGATCTTTTTTGCCTGGTGCTACATGCGGGCCTTTCAGCGGCAGGGCATCACCCGTTCCAATCCCCTTCCAGAGCACGAGCGGATGTATCTGAATGCCGCCATCGAAACGCGTAAGGACCTGACGCCGGATTTCTCCAAAAGTGTTTCCAAGCCGCTGAACGACTGGCTGCCGCACCGCACGGATGGCGTGGTCCGCCCCATCTGGCCCTGGCTGGCCGCATGGAATGTCGGGGCGGAGCAGCCCCTGTCATCCGGCCCCTTGAGCAATGAGGACCAGCGTGTGCTAGGGGCCAGCAAGTGCTGGCTCATGGGGCTGAGCCTGGGCTTTTTGATGATGCTCGGACTCGCGGCGGCACGGGCCTTTTCAGTTCCGGCGGCGTTGCTCACGATTTTGACCATCGGCTTTGGTGTGCTGCTGCCTTCCACCGCTGAGTTTTCGCCGGATGTGTTGTTTCAGCTGCTGTTTCTGCTCACCTGGGTTTGCTGTGTTGCAGCGTTGAAACGCAATTCTCTCTGGCTCTATGGGTTGATCGGCCTGTTCTCGGCCCTGGCAAATCTGACGCTGCCCACCACCACCACGCTGGTGCTGGTTTTCATCGCTGTGAGCACGCTGCGCTGGCTGTGGGGCTGGGTCCTGGCCCACTTGCCGCATGAGGGGGGAACGTCGCTTTGGGTATGGCGGAATCACTGGCTGGGCATGGTCCTGCTGGTGGCGTGCCATCTGATCACCGTTGGCCCCATGATGGCTTATTCGAAGGAGAAACTGGCAGACGCCACGCCCTTTCACTGGCGGTGGTTCGAAAATGAAACCGCCATGCAGCAATGGACGGCGGTGCATCGGACGCGCGAAGCTTTGCAGGCTGTGCCCGCAGGTGAGATGCCGAGTTATGCGAAATACCTCGCAACACACACCCCTGATGCGGTGCAGGAGCGCTTGTGGCAAGGCGGGCGGAAAATGATGGAGGCAGTGCTGCAGTTCCCCTGGAGCTTTGATTCGCTGCCGCATGAACGCGGGGTGTTTGTGATCGTTCTGGCCAGCATTTTGTGCCTTCTGCTGCTGATCATCGCGTTCGTGGCACCACGTGCGGCGCATGCCGGGCAGGCCTTGCATCCTGAAACAGCGCCGCTGGCTTTGTTCAGCATACTGGCTTTCGCGGCCTGCACGCTTGATTTCGGCTGGGACATGCCGGTGCTGACCTGGGGAAATCGTCATCTGGCCTTGTATCCGCCGCTGGTGCTCAGCCTTTTATGGGCCAGCGAGTCGTTGGTGCATCGTGCACGCCGGCGCAACATGCGGCTGCCAGTCTTCGTGATCTATGAAACGGTGCTGTGGGCGCTCTGCATTCTGGCCTTCTGGCGAGTGATCGCGGTCTTGCAGCCGGGCTCATTCGCGGCATGAATGCGCGCCCCCATTCATGGCTGCCCCCAAACATCGTTTCATTCTCTGCTTCGACTTCGATGGCACTCTCATCCATCCCGAGAGAGATCCCGTGTTTCATCCAGGACTCGGGCAGATGATTCAACTTCTGCGCGAACAGGGCGCGGCGTGGGTGATCAATACGGGGCGCGGCTTGAGCCAGACCATCGAAGGACTCGCGCAGCATGGCATCTACATGGAGCCAGATTTCATCATCGCGCAGGAGAGTGACATTTATAAGCCGGGCTTCTTCAGCCGCTGGACGGACTACGGCTCCTGGAACCGGCTGGCACGGCGTGCACAGGAGCGGTTCGCCAAAGACCACCAGGCATCGCTTCAAGACATCCGCCGCATGGTGGAGACACAAACCCAGGCCTCGTTCATCACCGGTGGTGACGGTGAGATGGGCATTGTGGGCACCAGCGACTACGAACTCGACGGCATTTGTGCTTACATCGACACGCACGCACGGCAGTTCCCGGACATTGGTTACCATCGCAACGGCATCTACCTGCGCTTTTCGCACAGCGGCTACAGCAAGGGAACCGCTCTCAGCGAACTCGCACGCCTGCTCGGACTGGACGCCTCGGTGTGCTTTGCCGCCGGGGACAATTTCAATGACCTCAGCATGCTGGATCCGCGCCATGCCCGCATGATCGCCTGTCCGGGAAATGCGGTGGAGCCGGTGAAGCAGATCGTGCATTCACGGGGTGGATTCATCGCCACCCGCTTCGCCAGCGAGGGCATGATGGAGGCGCTGACACATTTTTTTGGCAATTCTCCGCCTCCAGCAGCCATATTTTAACAATTCTAAAGCTATCGAGGGAAGTTTTCCCTTGCCGAATGGGTGGACGTGTGGAAACCTCTGCGCCCCTCGTCCCAAAATGACGGGGCAACTCTTACTTTTCAGGTTATGGCATACGCAATCATCAAAACAGGCGGCAAGCAGTACAAAGTCTCCGTGGGCGACAAGTTCGACGTGGAGAAACTCGAAGCTGCAGAAGGCGACACCGCGACCTTCGACCAAGTGCTCGCCGCCGGCGAAGGCAGCAGCATCACCGTGGGCGCTCCGACCTTGGCAGGAGCCAGCGTCTCCGCCAAAGTGATCAAGCAGCACAGGGCTGACAAGGCCACCACCTTCAAGTTCCGCAAGCGCAAGGGCTTCCACAAGACTCGTGGTCACCGCCAGCCGCTGACCCTCGTGCAGATCACCGCCATCAACGCTTAACTTTTAATACTCACCTCTTATGGCCCATAAAAAAGGACAAGGTTCCGTCAAAAACGGTCGCGACAGCCAGAGCAAGCGTCTTGGCGTCAAGAAATTCGGCGGCGAAGCCGTTATCGGTGGCAACATCATCCTCCGCCAGCGCGGAACGAAGTGGGTTCCAGGCCGCAACGTCGGTCTTGGCCGTGACCACACCATCTTCGCTCTCGTGGCTGGCCGAGTCCTTTTCGACAAGGATGGCCGTCGTGTGAATGTCGAGCCTGTTGCTGCTGAGCCAGCCGCTGCCCTCGTGGCATAAGCGATCGAACAGTTTATTTTCATCAGGGCGCGGATCACCTCCGCGCCCTTTTTTTTGCCCAAATTCCGTCGTAAAAGTCCTATTTCCTACTTTACACATCGGGAATCAGGTGAATACTCCGCGCCCCTCGCATGAATCCCGACCAAATCCAAGCTCTCAACGATGCCGCCCGTGGCCAGTCGCCCCAGGAAATCATCAAAACCGCCCTCGCTCATGCCGACGGCGGAGCCATCGTCACCACGAATTTTCGT
This sequence comes from Prosthecobacter debontii, assembly GCA_943371875.1. Lineage (GTDB taxonomy): Bacteria > Verrucomicrobiota > Verrucomicrobiia > Verrucomicrobiales > Verrucomicrobiaceae > Prosthecobacter > Prosthecobacter debontii_C. Next base: position 14,794 of record CALRWM010000011.1, read on the forward strand.
CCGTATGAGGCTGTGATCCTGCATCTCGCGACCGAGCAGAGTCAGGACATCCCGATCCTCTGGGTGGATCACGGCACCAATCTCCCTGAAACCTACGTCTTCGCCGAGAAGAGCCGCGTCAGGCTGGGCCTCAATCTTCTGCCCTACCTGCCGAAAATGACCGCCGCCCACTGGCTCGCGCTCAATGGCGGTCAGGTGCCGATGCCGGATGAAGTCGAGCGCGTGGAATCTTTCAGCCGCATCATGAAGCTGGAGCCCTTTGAGCGCGGCATGCGCGAGCTGGCCCCGAAAGTGTGGATCACCGCCCTGCGCAAGGAGCAGAACCCACAGCGTGCCGCCACGCTGCAGCCCTTCATGTGGGATGCCAAATTCAACTGCCTCAAGGTGAACCCCATCCTCGAGTGGACGCCCGTTGAGATGGACGCCTACCTGCTTGAGCACGATCTGCCGAACGAGCGCACCTACTACGATCCTGCCAAGGGCGACGAAAAGCACGAATGCGGCCTGCACGCCAAGCTCGTCACCGACAAAGCGTAAGCGTTCATGGAATTCCTGACTCAAGAATTCGCGCTCTACGTGCTGGCCGGCTTCGTCGCTCAATTGATCGACGGAGCCCTCGGCATGGCCTATGGCGTCAGCGCCTCGTCCTTGCTGTCCGTCTTTGGTGTGTCACCGCAGGTGGTCAGTGCCACCGTGCATGCGGCGGAGTGCTTCACCACGGGAGCCTCGGGCATCTCTCATCATGCGTTTGGCAATGTGGACCGCGTGTTGTTTCGTCGGCTGCTCATTCCAGCCGTGATCGGCGCGGTGGTGGGTGCCTACATCCTCACCTCGATCGACGGCAAGGTGCTCAAGCCTTACATCTCCATCTATCTCGTGGTCATGGGCGCGGTGATCATCGCCAAAGCCTTCACCCGCGTCCCGCCACGCAAGGTCACCACCCACCTCGCCCCGCTGGGATTTTTCGGTGCGCTGGTCGATGCGATGTGCGGCGGCGGCTGGGGCCCCATCGTCGCCTCCAACCTCATCATCCGTGGCAATGACACCCGCATCACCGTCGGCAGTGTGAACGCCGTGGAGTTCTTCGTCACGCTCGCCGCTTCCATCACCTTTTTCCTGACCATCGGTCTCACGCATTGGAACATCATCCTTGCGCTCGCCATCGGCGGTGTCATCGCTGCGCCTCTCGCTGCGTGGGCCGCGAAACACATCCCGCACAAGCCCTTCATGGTGCTCGTCGGCGTGCTGATCGTCGTCATCAACTCCCTCCGCATTTTCAAGATCCTTTAATTCACCCGTCTCATGTCCGCGATCACCCATCTCCAATTCCTCGAATCCGAGGCCATCTACATCCTGCGCGAAACGGCCGCGCAGTTCCAGAAGCCCGCACTGCTGTTCTCCGGCGGCAAAGACTCCATCGTCATGGCCTGGCTGGCTCGCAAAGCCTTCTATCCTTCGAGGCTGCCCTTCCCATTGCTGCATGTGGACACCGGCCACAACTTCCCCGAGGCCATGGAATACCGCGACTGGTTCGTGCAGGAGATCGGCGCCACGCTGACGGTCGGACTCGTGCAGAAATCCATCGACGATGGCCGCGTGCAGGAAGAAAAGGGACACAACGCCAGCCGCAACAAGCTGCAGACCGTGACGCTGCTCGACACCATCGAAGAAAATCAATACGACGCCTGCCTTGGCGGCGGTCGTCGCGATGAAGAAAAAGCCCGCGCCAAGGAGCGCTTCTTCAGCCACCGCGATGAATTCGGCCAGTGGGACCCCAAGAACCAGCGCCCCGAGCTCTGGAACATCTTCAACGGTCGCAAACACTTCGGCGAACACTTCCGCGTCTTCCCGCTGAGCAACTGGACCGAGATGGACATCTGGCAGTACATCCGCCAGGAAAACATCCCCCTCCCAAGCCTCTACTTCAGCCACCAGCGCAAGATCATCGAGCGCCACGGCCAGCTTCTCGACGCCAGCACCGGCATCATCCCGCTGCTCGATGAAGAAAAGCCCAAGGTGAAGGAAATGACCATCCGCTTCCGCACCGTCGGAGATGCCACCTGCACCGGCGCCGTGGAATCCACCGCCAGCACGATTGATGAAATCGTCGCCGAAGTCGCCGCTGCCCGTCAGACGGAACGCGGCACGCGTGCCGATGACAAGCGCAGCGAAACCGCCATGGAAGACCGCAAGAAGGAAGGGTACTTCTGATGCCTGGCAGATGGGAGATCGGAGATGGAAGATGGGGTTAACCACGAAATACCATGAGTGAACGAATCGAGTGCTTTGAAGATCTTGAGGCTTGGCAGCAGGCGAGGCTTCAAAACTATGAAGTGGGGACGCTCACTCTTGAAGATGCGTTCAAGCATGACTTCGATTTCAAGAGCCAGATCCGCCGCTCCGCACTCTCCGTCATGAACAATCTGGCAGAGGGCTTTGAGCGCCTAGCCATTCTCGAAAAAAGAAAGTTCTATGATTACGCTCGCGGATCGAACGGTGAAATTCGCTCCATGACGTATGCAGGCGAGGACTTTTACCCGCAATTCAGCGCTCATTTCCAGGCAATACGCCAGCACTCCATTCGTATCGGCAAACTGATCACCGGTCTTATTCGCTCCACTGAACAACGTCGCGCCTAATCGCTTTCATATGTCTAATCCCATCTCCAATCTCCCATCTTCCATCTCCGGCGTCGTCGATGCCTCTGAATCCTCTCTTCTTCGCTTCACCACTGCGGGCAGTGTGGACGATGGCAAAAGCACTCTCATCGGTCGCTTGCTGTATGATTCCAAATCCATCTTCGAAGACCAGCTTCTCGCCGTCGAAGAATCCTCCAAGCGTCGTGGCGATGCGCATGTGAATCTCGCATTGCTCACCGACGGCCTGCGTGCCGAGCGCGAGCAGGGCATCACGATTGACGTGGCCTACCGCTACTTCGCCACGCCGAAGCGCAAGTTCATCATCGCCGATACGCCGGGACACATTCAGTACACGCGCAACATGGTCACGGGGGCTTCGACCGCTGATCTCGCGATCATTCTGATCGATGCACGTCTCGGTGTCATCGAGCAGACGATGCGCCACACCTATCTCGCGAGCTTGCTGCGCATCGGCCACATCGTGCTGGCGGTGAACAAGATGGACCTCGTGGATTTCGATGAGGCCGTTTACAACAAGATCGTCGCTGACTTCCAGGCGTTCGCCAAGGGCCTCGACCAACTGCCCCAGGTCACGCCGATCCCGATGAGCGCGCTCAATGGTGACAACGTGGTCGATAAATCCGAGCACACCCCGTGGTACACCGGCCCTTCGCTCCTGCAGCATCTTGAAACCGTCCAGGTGCACAGTGAAACCGCCGCCGATGAAGCCCGCTTCGCCGTGCAGTGGGTCATTCGCCCGATCTCCGACCGCGAAGACGCCAAGCTGGGCAATCTGCATGACTACCGTGGCTTCGCCGGCCGCATGGCCAGCGGCACCTTCCGCGTAGGCGATGACGTGCTCGTGTACCCGTCCGAGATGAAGTCGAAGATCACCGGCATTCACACCTTCGAAGGACCGCAGCAGGAAGCCATCCCGCAGTTGAGCTACAGCATCACCGTGGCCGATGAAATCGACACCAGCCGTGGCGGCATGATCGTGAAGGCCAACGAGCCCACGCAGACCAGCCATGAGTTTGACGCCATGATCTGCTGGTTCGCCGACAAGAAGACGCTCAAGCCACGCAGCCGCTTCCATCTGCGCCACACCACGAATGATGTGCGCGCAGTCGTCACCGACGTACTCTACAAGGTGAACATCAGCACGCTGGAAAAAACCACCGAGAGCAAGGAGTTCTCTCTCAACGACATCGGCTGCATCCGCATCCGCTGCGCGGCCCCGATCTTCTTTGACCCCTACTCCAAGAACCGCACCACCGGCAGCTTCGTTCTCGTCGATGAACAGACGAACAACACCGTCGCTGCCGGCATGATCACCAAGTCGCTGGTGGATGCGGGTGACGAAGATGCCGAAGTGGCGATCTAAGGTCCAAGCTCTGAGCATGGTCACGTTGTAAGCGTGGCCATGCGTGCGGTGGTCGTTTCAGGTCAGTGAGACAGCGCACTGCCGCTGTGTGCTGCATATAAAGGGTGCTCTGCGGGCGGTTACAGCTTGCTGGTCAGGCGCAGCCAAAGCATCCCCTTGGGGCGGCCTTCATGGGTCCAGCCGCACTTCATGCGGTCGGTGAAAGCCTGCGGCCAGTCATACCTTTTCCACTGGCGGTCGGTGTCCGACTGGACCTCGATTTGATGCGTCAGGCGGAAGCGTTCGATGAGCAGATTGGTGACTCCGGGCACCAGAAAGTCGTGCGTCTCGATGATGAAATCGGAATACTTCAAGTTCGGGACCTTGACCGGATCCAGCAGCTCGGCTTCACCGCCTTCGATATCGCAAAAGACCAGCGTCTTAGGTCCGGAGAGCTTCTCCAGTTGGTCCCAGTCGCACAAGGTTTTGATCTCGATCTGGGGAAGGACGCCGTTCAGCCTGGCCAGCTTTTCCAGGACCTGCCGGGGCTTCTCGGCGATGTCGAATGCGACGATCTTCGGCGTGGCCTTGGTGAAGGCAAAGCCCACGGCGAAGTATCCTTCAGCGGAGCCGACATTGATGATACGCTCATATTTCCTGGCAGCAACGTCATTGATCCAGCCCAGGATGGGCTCTTCATAGCTGCCGACCAGCTTGGCCACGACGGCCGAATTGATCAGCTGGCGGAACACCGAGTCAGACTCGCCTGGCAGGTGATACTTCATGCCTTTGAAGGGGCCGCTGCGGATCACGGGTTCCTTTCCGAACAACCCTTCCATTCGGGTGATCTTTTTTTCACGTCGCCGGGATCTGAGCCATTCACGAATCATAAGTTCGTGGGTATGACTCATAAACACTGTGTTGTCTAAGTCTTTTTGGGATTGAATCCCGAGGCATGCGGTGAGGCATGAGCGCTGAGCATGCCACGGTTGAGTTTTGCCATGAATCGTCCAATCGCATGGGGAACATGATGGCTGAAATCATGGGCCCGAAAGATCTGAACCTGGCCATCATTGGCAGGAGACCCAAGACGCTGGGTGGATGACGAAGTGTCCATCGGATGCGTGAGACGGGGGCGGGGCCGCGTTCTAGGAGGTGACCATGACCTACGACGGCATCATCCTCGGCTCCGGGCACAATGCGCTGGTGCTCGCCTGCTACGCAGCACGCGCGGGCCTGAAGGTGGCGGTGGTGGAGAAAAACCCCGTTGCCGGCGGTGGTCTGGCCACGGTGGAGTTTCCGCACGGCTCAGGCTTCAATCACAACACGCATTCCTTCTTCCATCGCGGCATCACTGCCATGCCGTGGTATCGCGAGCTGGAGCTGGAGCGCCATGGCGTTCGCTACATCGAGCCCGAGCTCAATGTGGCGATGCTGCTGCCCGAAGACCGCGTACTGGAGTGGTGGACGGACTTTGACAAAACCTTCGCCTCATTCGCCGCCATCTCCCCACGCGATGCGGAGCGGCTGCGCGAGTGGACGGAGCGCTTCCGCCCCATCGTGGAGCAGATCCTCATCCCCGAGGCACAGCACGCACCGCTGCCGCCGGCGGAGCGTGTGGCCATGCTGCAGCAGAGCGCCCTCGGCCGCACACTGCTGGAAGTGCAGGCCCTTTCACCCGTCGAGTTTGTGATGCGCGAGTTTGAGCACCCCGCCGTGCGCGCGGGCCTGCTCTTCTTCAATGGCCTGCGCGAGGTCGATCTGCGGCAGAAAGGTTTCGGGCATTCCATCCCCGCGTTGCTCGCCAGCCCGCGCAAGGCGCAGATGTGCCTCGGTGGTTCGCGCCAGCTCGCGGAGGCTCTGTGCGCCGATTTGCGGGAGCATGGCGGCGAGGTATTTACGAATTGGCAGCCGCGCTCCATCCTGACGCGCAACGGGCGCGCCTGTGGCGTGGAATCCATCACCGGAGACCGCATCGAAGCCACGCAGTTTGTCGCCAGCGGCCTGAATCCGCAGCAGACCTTCCTCGATCTCATCCCGGCAGATGTCGCTCCCGCCCACCTGCGCGAACGCGCCGCAGGATTCGAGTACAACCTCCTCGCCCCATTGTTCGCGCTGAACCTCAACCTGCGCGAGCCACCACGCTACACAGCGGCGGAAAAGCATCCCGAATTGAGCCAGGCCTTCATGATGATCCTCGGCCTCGATGACGTGGCGCAGTTCCATGACATCGTCGCTGCGCATGAGCGTGGCGAGATTCCCCGCACCGTCATGTGGGGTGCCTGCCCCACGCAGTTTGATCCCTCACAGGCTCCCGCCGGCGCTCACACCGCCTTCATGTGGGAAAAGCTGCCCTACGCCCTGCATGGCGATGCCAAAAATTGGGACGCTCAAAAAGACGCCCATGGCCGCGAGATGCTGGCGCTCTGGCAGCAGCACGCCCCCAATCTGCGCGAGGCCGTGCTCGACTCCTTCACCCGCAGCGCCCTCGATACCGAACGCCTGCTGCCGAACATGATGCGCGGCGATCTCCTCGTGGGCTCCTTCGCGAACGATCAAATCGGCTACCACCGCCCTTTCCAAGGCGCAGGCACTTACCGCAGCGAAATCCCCGGCCTCTACCTCTGCGGCGGCTCCACCCACCCCGGCGGCAACGTCACCGGCCTCTGCGGCTTCAACGCCGCCAAGGTGCTGCTGGCGGATTGCACGCCAGAGGCCAGGAGGCATAAAGAGTGATGGATTTTTGACATGGATGGCGGACAATAAGCCGCATGAGTACGGCTGCTTTGACTCAATCCTTGTTGGCACTGCCCGTGCCTGAACGCGTGGCTTTGGCAGACAGGCTTTATGCCAGTGTGCCTGAGGATTGGCAGAAGGCCGTCGATCAGGCCTGGCTGCAAGAGGCGGAGCGCCGCTCGGCGGAGATGGATGCCGATCCGAGTCTGGAACTGTCACACGAGGATTTCATGGCCGGGCTTAAGATCAATCGTGATCGTCGATGAAGCTGAGCTACCACCTGCGGGTTCAGGCAGAGGTCAATGAAGCCGTGGATTGGTATGAGGAGCAAAGTCCTGGGCTGGGAGAAGACTTCTTACCAAGCTGACGGAAGCCTTGGTTCAGATTGAGGCACACCCGGAAGGGTTCAGCTTCTGGCTCTCTTCAGTTTCCGTCCGTCGGGCGAAACTGCGGCGGTTCCCATACGATGTGCTCTATGAAATCCGCCCCGGACGGATTCGCATTCTCTGCCTGCGACATGAAAAGAGGCATCCGCGATATGGGATTGGGAGATCGTGATGCTTCAGACTTTCGTTGGCAGGCTGTCTGTATCACAAGCTGCAACGCGACTCTTCGAATTCATAACTCACAACTCCTTGATCATCTTCCCTTCCTTCGTGCGGCACGGCACGTGGAGGTGATCCAGCCAGACGGGGATGAAGTAGTTGATGAGGAACTTCCGCGCCTCGGCGAGGTCATCGAAAGTGGTGCCCGCCCAGGGGAAGCCGCGTTCCTGATAATAAAACTCCCACTCGCCCCGGCGTTTGGAAATGAAGTAGCTCCCATCTCTTGCGCCCACCTCGGTGCTCACCGGCGGCAGGCTCTCGGGCTGCAGGCCTTGGGCCGCGAGACTCGCCTCGATGTCCTTGCGCGTCAGCGTGAAGACCCGGTTCACCGCCTCCTGGCAGCGCTCCGTGTTGCCCTCTTCATTCGTGTCCCGCCACTCCGGCGGCAGTCCCAGATGCGCCAGCGACCACGTCGCCACATCCTCCCGGGATTGCAGCACCTTCATCTGCTCGGCGATGCTCAGCGGTTCAGTCGTCTTCATGTACCAAGGTTCCCGGAAACCGTCAGGAATCAAGCCAGTGGGATCGGCTTGTCCGGCGCATGGATTCGCGTTCTACGCATACCGTCCCGGTCGGTTCGCGGTATCACTGCGCGCGCTCGGCGCTGGCGCTGGCCGGTGAATCACTTTCTGCGAAGGCAGCCAGCCTTGATCCCGCCACTTGCGCAGCCCGGCCCGCCAGTCCTTGATCGCGTTTTGGCCGTTCACCCATCCGTTCGCCTCCCAGTGGTTAAACATCGAGGCGCCATCGCTGGCCGGCAGTCCGATCTGCAGCGCGTAGGCCTCCAGCTCCGCCTGGGTTCCACGGCCGGCATGGGGCTCTGCGCCGCCGGGAAACTCCAGGCATTGGAGGCTGATGCGCGGGTCCGCTTTGTTCAGCCAGTTCAGCAGCCTCGCACGGCTAAGCCGCTTTTGTTTCAGCTCGCACCAGGCGGTGCATTTTCCCAGTTCCGCCGGGATGTCGAGGGCTTGATACGCCGGGTTCGCAGCGAGGTGCGCGAGCCACATCGCGTCATCCACCGGCAGTCCACGTCGTTTGGGCTTGAGTTCCTTGGCGGATGCCAACGGCTGCGCTGTTTGGCCAGGGCCAGCTTCGCGTACGTACGCGGGCTCGCGCCCTTGTGCAGGTGTGGGGGCGTGTGGGTGGGCGGGGGAAAGGGGAGTCTGAGGGGAAAGGGGGAGGGAGGGAGAGAGGGGGAGAGGTGTTGTTTTTTCAGACGATGCAGACGCATCAAGACACTCCAAGACGGGTTCAGACGATGGTAAGACGTTTTCAGACGCGCGCAGACGCTGTGACTCATAGTAGCGGCGGTTCCTTTCGGCACGCCTGCCGGCCTTGGATGGCTCCGCATCCACGATAACGCCACCCTCGGGGGTGAGCTCAAAGCGCCGGCCCGAGGCGAGCAGCGCGGCAATCATTTCTGGCTGGATCACCATGGTTATAGTGTGGTATGAAGTGGTATTTAGATAGCTGAGTTCAGCTCCCGTAAACATGAACGTTTTGCAGGTGCCTTTCCAGAAGCCCCGGATAACCGTTCGAAGCGCTGGGATGCAGGCGCTCATGACAGGGGCGGCAGATCGCCACCAGCTCGAAGAGGAGCTCATCACCCACATGGGCATAGGTCAGATGGTGGACTTCCGTGGCCCGAGCCTCCCAACACCCTTCGCAGGTGACCCCGGCCCTCCTCAAAACGCGCTGGCGCACGGACTGCCAGTCAGCAGATGCCAGATAGCGACGATAGACCGCCTTCCACTCCGCCTTCCGCCTGGCGATGGCAGCTTCCCGGCACTGCCCGTAGGCAGCAGCGCCCTCGCGGAGGCGCCTCTGGTACAGCTCCTCATTCCACGGCGGGCACCTCTCGCGGTTGGGGACGCTGGAGTGCGGGAGTGAATGGCTGAGCTTCTGGCCGCAGTCAGCACACTGGATGCGATAGAAAGGCTTGCCGTCCGACTGAAGCGCCACACGAGGCTCCTGCCACAGATGATCGCAATGCCGCTGCCTGGCCGCCTCCGCGCTGATCTCACGGCTGTCGATGTCCAGCGAGGGAAACAGCCACTTGCGGCGCATAGGACGTTGCGGGGTGCTCGCTTCCATGAGGATGGGCAGGTGTGTTTCCATAGGTGTCTGGAGGCAAGGCTGAAACCGGTTTGAATGCCATGATGGCCGGCATCTTTTTCTTCTTCAAAGCGCCGGTCCGGGATCGGGCGGCGGGGCAGTCGTTTATGGTATGAATACCATGGATATATTATGGTATGATTCGGTATTATATCAAGCACTTTTGACCTTCTTCACGATCTCGCCCCGGCCTGTGTGCAAGAACTCGCAACTGGAAGCAAATCAGCGCAGGAGTGGGCAAAATGACTGGTGTGAATGGTGCTTGGTCTGCTGAGACTGGAGAAGCGCGACAGCGTCTTGGAGTGCGGTGGCACAGATGCACGGCGCAAGCCTGCATCGACGACACCGCTTTCGCGGGGTATTGTACGTTCTCTGGCCTGAGCCTGCCGTCCGGCCTGCGAAAGCGGCGTCGCGCTTAGGCTTGCCGCACGCACTCCAAGACGCTGTCGCGTTCTCGTATGTGCAGGACGTCTCGCCTTAACCAAGTCCCATTCATGCCTGGCATCTTGCCTCTTGGCACCTGATCAAATATGCCTCCTCGATTGAGATGCCCTTATGTAACCATATATGCTTATGATGAAAATCCAGATACGTTCGATGTAACCGGCTCAGTCCACTTAAACGAATCGAAAAATCGAGGCCGAGTTTATCCGCTTCTTGTTTCGGGACGCTGGGCGAAAGAATGAGATGACCATCAAAGCGAAACGTGATGATCCCTGTATCGAAAGCTCTATCGAAAACAGGTGACAAACAAATTCCGTTGAATCTGTCGAGTCTTTCCGTGTCAGAACAGGATCGCCAAGGTTTGATATGTGATGCAGTCAAGAGTATGCTTGCCTTCGTCACAGCGCAGCGATAATCCCATCGTTCGAGAACTGAATAGCGGAACTTGTCCTGCCCGATTCTGATTTTAGTCATTGAGCTTCGCTCTGTGGACTGCTGAACTGATGAGGGCTTCCATTGCAACGCTCCTGGTAGGCCGTTGGCCTGCGCTACGCGAAACTTACGATACAGATTTGCGGCACTACGGTATGTCGTGCTTCCATTGGCAATATCGCCATTTATCGAGATTCGGTGGCGGGGTTCAATTTTGGCATGCTGATCAGTTGTAGAATATGAAAGACGTTCCAGCAAATCGGCCATTCCATCACGATCAAAATGGTCATCTAGGTCGCCCTCACACTGCTCGATGGTGCTGCAATTAGCTGTGCGTGAAATCTGCGTCCCTTCAGCGAGAAGATTCCCATTAATCTGGAGATAGCTTGTTCTTAGCCATTGGCGAAAAGCTAAAGTTTGCATGAGTTTACTGCAGCCAGACTAATTTTACGAGGCTAGTTTTGCAATCATGGTTGAAACACAAAAGGTGTCACTGCTCATTAATGATCCAAACGGAGTTGTGGTCAAGATGCGTTCTTGTCCAGAAAGTTTGGTGAAAAAGGCGTTCTTAGAACACTTCGTTCCTCGTTTTGCTCCGAATGCCATATTGCTTCATTTGGGCAACGCATACCCGTTTAAGTCAGTAACTCGGGTGGCTGATCTTGCGAGATTTAACATTCGCGATACACACCCGAGCAGCCTTCCAGACGTTATACTTATTGATGAAAAACGCGGATGGTTGTTCTTGGTTGAAGCGGTGCATAGCTTTGGTCCGATCTCGCCTGAACGTTTGATGGCTTTGCAAAAGTTGTGTGGCAGCTGCAATCAACCATTGGTCTTTGTCACAGCCTTCCTTGATCGAAACGCATTTCGGAAGTTTGCGCCTGACATTGCCTGGGATACTGAAGTCTGGATTGCCGATGAACCAGATCATATGATTCACTTTAACGGTGACCGATTCTTTGGTCCGCGGAACTAAGCTGGGACGAATTATAACATCAGTGATGGTGGCTGATTTCGGCTGCACCCTCGAGTTCAAACAAAAAAAACAGCAGGCATTTCTGCCTGCTGTTGCGTTGATGATACGATTTAAGGGTGATGGGAAAGCCAGCGCCTTCCCTTACTGGCAAGCCTCACACGTCCCGCCATTCCGCATGGCCTCAAGGGAGCAGGCCAGGGCCTGGTCAGCGGTGAACTGTTTGGCTGCTGCTGCGGCGACGGCCACAGCGGCGTGGTGCTCGCCGACGACGCCGCGCTTTTCCTTCTCGACTTCGCTGGTGGCTTTTTCGATGTTGGAGGCGCTGCGGGTGCGGAGGTAGTAGGTGGTCTTGAGACCCTTGCGCCAGGCGGCGCGGTACATGTGGGAGAGGGTCTGCATGGCGCTCTCGCCGCAGAAGAGGTTCACGCTCTGGGACTGATCGATCCACTTCTGACGACGTGCAGCGGCGTCGAGCAGCCAGGCCCAGTCGATGCCGAAGGCGGTGGCGTACTTGCGCTTCAGGTCCACGGGGACTTCCTCGATGCTTTCGAGTTCGCCGTCGGTGTACTTGATCTTGTTCTGGATCTCGGAGTTCCAGAGGCCGCGCTTCTTGAGGTCCTTCACGAGGTAAGGATTCAGCACCATGAAGTCGCCGGAGAGGTTGCTCTTGGTGTAGAAGTTCGTGAACAGCGGCTCGATGCAGGGGCTGGAGCCCATGATGTTCGAGATGGTGGCCGTCGGCGCGATGGCGAGGACGTTGCTGTTGCGCATGCCGTTCTTGGCGATCTTCGCACGCAGGCCGGACCAGTCCATCTTGCCGCCACGGGGGACGTCGATGTCGAGGCCGCGCTCTTTGGCGAGGAGATCCACGGTGTCCTGCGGAAGCAGACCACGATCCCACTTGCTGCCTTTGTAGGTGGAGTAGGTGCCTTTCTCTGCGGCGATGTCGCTGCTGGCTTCATAGGCGTAGTAGGCCACGGCTTCCATGAACTCGTCGTTGAACTCGACGGCTTCCTTGGAGGCGAAGGGCAGGCCTTTGCGATAGAGCGCGTAGCCGAGGCCCATGACCCCGAGACCGATGGGGCGATGACGGCTGTTGGCAGTCTTCGCGGATTCGGTGGGGTAGTAATTGATGTCGATGACGTTGTCGAGCATGCGCACGGCGACGCGGATGGTCTCGCGCAGCTTGGAGTGGTCGATGTTGGCGTTGTCGTCGAGATGGTTGTCGATGAGGACGGAGCCGAGGTTGCAGACGGCCGTTTCTTCATGGCTGGTGTTCAGCGTGATCTCGGTGCAGAGATTGGAGCTGTGGATGACACCCACGTGATCCTGCGGGCTGCGCACGTTGCAAGGATCCTTGAAGGTGATCCAAGGATGACCGGTTTCGAAGATGGACTTGAGCATCTTCTTCCAGAGGTCCAGCGCTTCCATGGTGCGGCCAAAGATCAGGCCCTTCGCGGCCATCTCTTCGTATTCGACGTAGCGTTTTTCAAAGGCGCTGCCGTAGAGCTCGTGGAGGTCGGGAGTTTCGTTGGAACGGAAGAGCGTCCATGGCTGGCGGTTCTCCATGCGCTTCATGAAGAGGTCGGGCACCCAGTTGGCGGTGTTCAGGTCGTGCGTGCGGCGGCGTTCGTCGCCGGTGTTCACACGGAGCTGGAGGAAGTCTTCGATGTCGTTGTGCCAGACTTCCAGGTAGGCGCAGCCGGAGCCACGACGCTTGCCACCCTGATTGACAGCGATGAGCTGGTCATTGTGCAGCTTGAGGAAGGGGATGACGCCCTGGCTTTCGCCATTGGTGCCTTTGATGTAGCCGCCGGTGCCGCGCACCGCCGTCCATGAGCCGCCGAGACCACCGGCCCATTTGGAGAGGTAGGCGTTGTCCGCGATGCCGCGCTGCATGATGGACTCGATGCTGTCGTCCACCTTGTAGAGATAGCAGGAGGAGAGCTGGCTGTGCATCGTGCCGCTGTTGAAGAGCGTCGGTGTGCTGGAGCAGAAGCGGCGGCCTTTGTAGAGGCGATACAGCGCGATGATCTTGTCCTCGGCGTTTTCTTTTTCCTGCACGCAGAGGCCCATGGCCACGCGCATCCAGAAGAGCTGCGGGGTTTCCAGGCGCTTGGAAGGCTTGGTCTTCTTGTCGACGATCAGGTAGCGGTCATACAGCGTCTGGATGCCGAGGAAGTCGAAGTCCATGTCGGCGGCCGGGTCGATTGCGTCAGCGATCTTGTCGAGGTCGTACTTGAGGAGCTGCGGGTGCAGACGCTCGATCTCGATGCCACGGGCGAGGTTCTTGCGGAAGCCACGGCGGTGGAAGTTCGGCAGCTGCTCGATGCCGTGATCCACGATGCTCCAGCCGAGCACTTCTTCATAGATGTAGGTGAGGAGCATGCGGCCGGCGAACTTCGCGAAGTCGGCGTCCTTCTCCATCAAGGTGCGCGCATTGAGGATGATGGTGGTCTTGAGCGATTCGACGGAGATCTCGCTGAAGATGGAGCGGCGCAGCTCCATTTCGATCTCGGCACGGCTGACGCAGAGGTCCAGGCCCAGGCTGGCGAAGTCGATGCGGCGCTTCAGATCCTGGCCGTCCCAGAGGAAAGTTTCCGTGGGGGAAACACGCACCAGGATCAGAGTCTGCTGCTGGTCGGACTCCTGCTCGTCCAGGATGGCGGCGGCGGTTTCTTCACCAAAACGCATGGTGGAGCGCAGCGCACGGTACTGAATGTAGGCACGGGCGACCTTGAAGAAGCCCTGCTTCATGAGCTCTTCTTCGACGAGGTTCTGCACGTCTTCGATGTGCATGAACTGCTTGCCGTCATTGATGATGGCGCGGCTCACGGACTCGGCGACCTGAACGGCAGGCGTGGAATCCATCTCCATGGAGAGGAAGGCCTTGCGCACGGCGATCTCGATCTTGTTGTGGTTCCAGGGAACGAGCTGGCCGTTGCGGCGAATGACTTTGGTGGTGACCATGATGGGTTGGAGCGCGCCAGCGTCATTGGCGTCGGAGTTGGCAAGAGTTTCGGTGCGTTTGCGGCGCTCGGCAAGACTGCGGGCCACGTCGTGGGCGTTGTGACGTACCAGCGCCTGCTCAATGACCTGGTAGATCTCCTTGGTGCTCAGCATCGGGGCCTCAGTGCCATTGTCCGTTGTGCGCTGGGCGACCTCCTCGGCCACCGCACGTGAAATGGCCTGCACCAGCTGGCGGTTTGAGTCATTGAAGATTTCGTTCTTCTGCTGGCGTGCCAGAAGCAGATCGGTGATCGCATTGCCCACGGTGTCGGCGATTTCACCGACATCGAAATCACGCTCGCTGCTGCCGATGCGCACCTTGGGCGCGGTCATCGGAACGCCAATCACTCCTGCGGTCAGCGCACTCCATTTGAACTGAGGTTTTTCGTTCTGGGGAGTGTTGTGAGCGACGTTTTTAAGCGCCTTGTCTTCTTTGAGCAGGTCATGGGCATGGGTCATGGCAGGAGGTCCAAGTTTGAGATTAACGAGAGCAGGGGATGAGCGGAAAGGGGCAAAGGGGCGAAGGAAACTTCACCGGAAGAACGCCAGCGAAAAGTCGGCCAGTAATGATAAATTAAAGATCTAAAGAAATTAAAGATCGTCGTCGGAACAGGCGGCGAGCGCGGAGGACTTCTGGTAATCGGTCACCTTGCCCTCAAAGAAATTTTGCTCCTTCTTGATGTCCATCAGCTCCGCCAGCCATGGCAGCGGATTGGTGATGCCCGGGTTCAGCGCCGGGAGACCGCAGCCGTCCAGACGACGGTCAGCGATGTAGTCAGTATAGCGCTCAAATTCTTCCGCGCTCAGGCCCACAGCATTCACCGGCAGGCAGTCACGGATGAACTCCTTCTCCAGCGCCACGCCTTCGCGCATGATGTTCAGCAGTTCCTCACGGAAATCAGCGGTCCAGATGTCGGGGTTTTCCTCGATGAGATCCATGAACAGATTGCGGAAGACTTCGATGTGGTTCGATTCATCACGCAGCGTGTAGCGGAACATCTGGCCGATGCCGGGGAACTTGTTCTGGCGGTACAGGCTCAGGATCATGCCAAACAGGCCGTAGAACTGCGTGCCTTCCATGCACTGGCCAAAGACGAAGATGTTCTTCGCCAGGAGCTGCTTGTTCTCGAGCAGCGTCAGGTCCAGATCGCGGCGCAGGTTGTTGGAGTGCTTGGTGACGAATTCGTTCTTCCTCACGATCGTCGGGATCTGCTCAAACATCGCCTCGCACTCATGCGGGTTGATGCCCAGGGAGGAAATCATGTACAGCAGGGAATCTGCATGAATGTTCTCTTCATGGGCATGGCGACCCAAAACGAGCTTCAATTCGGGGGCGGTCACCAGCTCGCGCACCACGTGCTGCACGTTGTCTCCCACGATGCCTTCAGCGGCGCTGAAGTAGCCAATGCCCATCATGATGATCCAGCGTTCATTCTGGGAAACCTCGTTGGAGCGCCATTGTTCCACATCCTTCTGCATCTGAATGTCTTCCGGCTCCCAGTGGTTGGCTTTCATGATCCGATATAGGTCATAAGCCCACTGATATTTCAGGGGGAGAAGGTTGAAAGTCATGCTCTTGCGACCATTGATCACCATCTTCGCTGCGAAGGCGGCCTCTGCTTTATCTTGATCGAGTGGGAACTCGCGATTGCCAATCTTGTAGATCTTTTCCATGACGGTTTCGTTGCAGAGTGAAGGGTGTTTATTAGAATTTTATCGAAAATGACAAATTATCCGGCATGCGTCATAAATTCTAGATAGGACGCGGACCGAGGCGGATCATGCACAAGATATAGTGTTTTGGCCAGATCTTTTTCCCATCCATTGTGCTAAAACGCGTTTCTCGCCGGAGATTCAAGGGTTCCACGGCGTAAAAATTTTCCACGCGTTAAAATGCCACCCTTGAAGAGCGAAATTGAGAATCTTTGCATCCTTGCCCGAGCGCATCGAAAACCAAGGGAAACCAAAAACTACCTAAACTCGACAACGACATGGGACCGGAACCGGATCTTGTCACGTAAACTGCTCATATTGAACCCATGAAATTCCGCCACATCGCCTGCTACACTCTCATTGGGGCGCTTTTGAGCTCCTGTTCGGTCATCGTTCCACAGGGCACGCCGCCGGGTGTCACGGTCGATTTGATACCGAGTGGCCGTTACGCACGCCGGCAGTACCGGCCCATGCGGCCCACCTACATCACCATTCATGCCACGGAGAACTATGCACGGGGTGCCGGAGCCTATGCGCATGCCCAGATGATCAAAAACGGCTCAATCAAGGGGCGCCACAATGCCATCGGCTACATCGGCTGGCATTTCACCGTGGATGATCATTCCATCTACCAAAGCATGCCCACCAATGAGCGCGGCGAACACGCCGACTATGACGGTCCCGGCAATCGCAGCTCCATCGGCATCGAAATGTGCGAAAACCGCGGCAACGACCGCGCCCGCACCCTGGACAAAACCGCGCGGCTCACCGCCTGGCTCATGAAGGAGTACAACATTCCTTTGAACCACGTCGTTCCGCATCAGCACTGGCTCATGATCCGCCACGATGATCACCGCAATCTCGGTCACAAAAACTGCCCGCATTTCCTGATGGAGCATGGTCGTCCAGGTGCCAAGTGGCAGGCCTACCTTGCCAGGATCGCGGCGTACCGGCGTGCTTTGGGAAATTAAATTACCTTGCCACTTCAGCCGCCCCACGCAGGAGTCTGCCACATGGCTCAAAACCTCGATGCTCTTCGGCTGGCACTCCAACATTCGCCCGACAATGCGCCGCTGCTGATGCTTTTTGCAGACGCCTGCCTGGATGACGGCCTGCTGGATGAGGCTGAGCAGAGCTTTCAGCGCGTCTTGAAGGACGACCCAGCCCACGCAGACGCACGTCTGGGCCTCGCCCGTGTCGCTTTGCTGCAAGGCAAGACCTCTCAAGCAGCAGTGCGCGCCGAGCAGATCGTGGCAGACACACCCACCTGCGCCGCCGCCTATCTGCTGCTAGCCCGCATTCACATCACTGAGGGCGAGCTGCAAAAGGCCAAGGCGATGTATGACAAAGGCGTCGCCTTGAACCGCTCCTTGGCGGACCCCGGCATCGAAAAAGATCTGCACGGAATCAAACCCGCCAGCGATGATGCCTCCGGTCGCAAGCGCGGCGCCATGACTTCCAGCGGCACTCTCATCGAGTCGGTGGAAGAGGACAAAGACGACGAAGACGGCCACCCACGCGGTGGTGCCGCTTTCGATCTCGGACTGGCCGAATTCGGCAAGCCACAGCTCAATTTCTCCGGTGTCGGCGGCATGGAGGCGCTGAAGGAAGAGATCCGCATGAAGATCATCTACCCGCTGAAGCATGCGGAGCTGTTCAAGGCCTACGACAAAAAAGTCGGCGGTGGCGTGCTGCTCTACGGCCCGCCCGGCGTGGGCAAGACGCTCATCAGCAAGGCCACCGCTGGCGAGATCAATGCCAACTTCATCGCCCTGGGCCTGCACCAGATTCTCGACATGTGGATCGGCGGCTCGGAGAAAAACATGCACGAGGTCTTTGAGCTCGCCCGCCAGAATGCGCCCAGCATTCTGTTCTTCGATGAAGTGGATGCGCTTGCTGCGGACCGCCGTGATCTGCGTCAAAGCGCCGGCCGCAATCTCATCAATGCCTTCCTTTCTGAAATGGATGGCGCGGAGTCCAACAACGACGGAGTGCTCATCCTCGGTGCCACGAATGCACCGTGGCACATCGATCCCGCCTTTCGTCGTCCGGGCCGCTTTGACCGCACCCTGTTTGTCCCTCCGCCGGATGAAGCGGGGCGCGCCGCCATCATCGAGGTCATGGCGAAGAATAAACCGATCGGTGAACTCGATCCACGTGCCCTTGCCAAAAAAACCGACGGCTTCTCCGGTGCGGATCTCAAGGCGGTTTTCGATCTCGCTACGGAAGACGTGATGAACGAAGTCATGCGCACCGGCAAGGTCATCCCGCTGACCACCAAGGATCTCATCAAAGCCGCAGGCCGCCACAAGGCGACGACGAAGGCCTGGTTCGAGAGCGCGAAAAATTACGCGATGTATTCCAACCAAAGCGGCTTTTACGACGACGTCTTGAAGCACCTCGGCCTCATGAAGCGCTGAACCACCTGGCTGCGCATGTCTGACGATTTTCATCCCTCCCCTGATGCGGCCTTCGCTCGCGGCCGCCTGCTGCAAAGCCAGCACCGCACGCAGGACGCCATTGCCTGCTACAAGCAGGCCCTTGAGCTCGATGCGCATCACACGCTCAGCTACATCATGCTCGCGCTGTGCTGGATGCAGGAGGATGACACCGCGCCAAAGTCGATCGATGCGGCGCAGCGCGCCGTGGCGCTCGAACCGGAAAACCCCTTCGCTCGCAGCGTCCTGGCGCTCGCCTTGAATGCGAATGCCAAAGACGGCCAGAACGCCGCGATCAAAGCAGCGCTGCAGCAGGCCGAGGAAGCGGTGAATCTCGATCCCGACAGTGATTTCAGCCATGCCGTTCTCTCGCGCCTGCACCTGCGCCTGCGTGATTATCCCAAAGCAGAAGCCTCCGCGCGCGCCGCTCTATCGCTCGACACCGAGAACACCATGGCTGCCGAGGTGCTCTCCGCCGCGCTGCTGCTACAGAAGAAGGACGGCGACAACGAGGACCTCATCAAATACCAGCTGGAACGCAACGCCGAAGACGACAGCGCGCATACCAGCGCCGGCTGGATGGCCGTGATGAAGGGGGATCACAAAAAAGCCAACCAGCATTTCCTTGAAGCGCTGCGGCTGAACCCCATGAATGAAAATGCGCGACTGGGCCTCATCGAGTCCTTTCGTGCACGCTCATGGCCCTACCGCCTGCAGCTGAAGTTCGCGCACTTCATGAACCAGTTCACGGAAGGCCGGCAGACCGCCATCATGCTCGGCGGCTTCATCTGCTACAAGGTGGTCAGCAGTTACCTCAAGACCGTCTCACCCATCCTCGGTGCGGTCGTCATCGGCGCATGGCTGATGTTTGTGCTGTGGGCGCATCTGGCGCGTGGTTTCAGCTCGGCCTTCATTGTGATGGATCGTTTCGCCCGGGAGGCGCTGCGCCCACGCGAATACTGGGAGGGCGTGGTGGTGGGCGGCCTGATCTTCGCCTCCATCTCCAGCCTCGTGCTCGGCTTTGCCTGGCATCTCGGGGCCGAGGGCGGGTTTGCCGCCCTGACCTGCATCTTCGCCGCCGTGGTCAACGCCGCCGCCTTCACCAACGACCACTGGATTGGCCGCCACGTCTATGGCGTGGCAGCCGCACTGGCCGGCACCGGCGCTCTCTACGCCACCCTGGATGTCTTTGCCGATATGCACCTGCCCTTCGCCGGAGAATTCGGCTCTCTCGCCCTCCTGCTCGGCGTCGCAGCCACCTGGCTGCGCGGCTTCGGCGTCTGGTATCGGTGAGGCGGTTATTTCTTCATCAGATACGCATCGCTCATGCTGGAAAAGTGGCTTGTGAGGCGCGTCCCCACGGGTATTTTTTTAAAGTGAGTGCCCGTGACCTATTGCTGCAAGTCAAAGCTCTGCCTCCAGCCGAGCAGTGCCGCTTCATGGACGCCATGATGGATTTGGATGCCGCCATGCCCATGCCTTCTGCTCGAATGCAAATTCCTGATTTTGAGGCGTACTGGGAACGCCTGCATGGCCTTGGCATGCCACGGTGGGCGGCGGAGCAGACCGCAGGACTGGATCGTTGGCTGGCCGGTGAAGAGGATGCCGCATGATTCCTTATGCGGACACCACTCCCACTCGCCGCCTTGGAAGGCCTGCGAGTTCCTGATCTTCAGTGATGGACTGAACCTGCTGCTCAGATCACTTCTTCATCAGATACGCAAAGAAGTCCTTCAAATCCGCATCGCTCATGCCGGTGGTGAGGCCTTCGGGCATGAGAGAAATGGGCGAGGCGGTCATGGATTCGATGTCGGTTTGTTTGAGCGCGGTTTTGTTGTTGGCCATGTCTTTGATGACGATGCCCTTGGCGTCCTGCGCATCCATGAGGCCGGTGAGGATCTGGCCGCCCTTTGTTTTCACGATGTAAGCGCCGAAGCCCTCGCGGATTTCCATGCTGGGCATGAAAAGGTTGTCCAGCCAGAAGTCGGCGTTGCTGCGGTCATAGCCGGTGAGCTCGGGGCCGATCTGGCCGCCTTCGCCAAAGAGCTTGTGGCAGATGAAGCAGCGGGCCATGAACTGGATCTTGCCTTTGTCAGCATTGCCCAGGCCGGTTTTGAGCACGGCCTTGATGCGCTCGGCTTCCTTCTTCTTTTCCGGCGTGGGGCCCGTGGCCAGCAGGCCCTTCCAGTGCTTGTCGATGGCCGCATCAATCTCCGGGTCTTTGTGCAGGCTGAGCTGACGCACGATGTCCACGGTGAAGTGCTTGGTGGGCACCTTCCACTCATTCACAAAACTCACCAAAATCTGCGCCCACTCCTTGCGGCCTGCGAGAACGCGCAGCGCATCTTCGCGCAAAGCCTTGTCTCCGGCGATTTGAGCTTCCCAGCCAAGCAGCAGGGCCTCGGGGATGCGTTTGTCATCAAACTTGGCTGCTGCCTGGAGAATGCCGCGCTTCAGGCCCGGCGGATTCGTAGCCTTCAAAATGTTCACCATCGGCATCACCGCTTCCTGCTTGCCGAGTTCAGCCAGCGTTTTCGCGGTGGCGATGCGGGCGGTGCTGCTCGCCTTTTTGTCTTCCAGCAGCTTCAGCGCGCTCTTCAGCGCATCCGCGCTGCCACTGCGCAGTGCCAGCGTAAGATCCCCGCCGCTTTGCTTCGCCATGTAATCATTGAGCGCCTTGGTAAGCGACTCCGGCAGCTTCGGCATCTCCGCACCTTCAAAGGCGGAGGCAATGCCGGCGATGAACTTGCCGCGCAGGGCGTCATCATTCGTCAGCGCGAGCAGATCCGCGCAGGACTGGAAGTTCTCTTCACCACCCGCCAGCGCATAGCGCTTCGCCAGCTTCTCAGCGAGGTTGTCGCGGAAGAGCGTGGTCTTGAGGAAGCCGGGATCCGCCTTGAGAAAGGCCATGACAATGTTTCGGTCCTTTTCCGCCTTTGATTCAAGCGCCCACCACGCGAGAAGTGCAAGGTGGCCACTGGGATCTTCCACGTTGCCTGCTCTCAGTAGCACAAGGGCAGTCGGAGCCGGCAGCCGCTTCGCTGTTGCCAGCAGTTGCGCCCTGACCTCAAGGTTTTTTTCTGTCGTGGCGAGATCAATGAGAGTGCCGCTGGCGTCACCTGCGTCACCACGTTCGCCAATGAGTTTGACGCACCAGCGGCGGACGTAGGGGTCCTGGTCTTGAAGCAGGTTGCGCTTTTGATTGAATTTATCCGGTTCCCATGGCTTGCCGCTCACTCCTTGAGCAATCAAGTCCATGGCCCAGATCGCTTCGAGAACATGAGGATTCTTGTCGTCTCGCATCATGTTAGCGAGTTGAGGAATCAAATCCGTTTTGCCACGCCACCCGATCTCCAGCACCGCCTGCTTCCGGAACCACTCGTTCGGATGGCTCAAATAACCGAGCAACTCATCCCCACTCGCCTTGCTCAAATCAAACGGCTTCAGCTTCGGCGCACCTGCGGCAGGCCGCACACGGTAGATGCGTCCGCTGGTCTTGTGCCAGTCGTCGATGGGGCTCACGTGGCTGAGGCGCGTGTCGTACCAGTCGGCCATGTAGAAGCCGCCATCGGGGCCCACACCAGCCCACACCGGGCGGAACCAGCGGTCTGGAGTGCTGAGCAGGTTTTCCTCATCCTTGGTGCGGAAGGTGGAGCCATCAGCGATGCGCTCGCTGACATAGACAAGATTATGCAGCGCGTTCGGGGCGATGATTTTGCCCTCGTAGGCGCTGCCGAGCAGGCCGCCTTCATAGACGGTGAAGGCCTGCGGGAAGCGCTTGTTGTCGCCCTGATGCTGCATGTGCTCGAACCAGCCAAACGCATACGGATTGGTGAGCGGGCCATGTTTGCCCCAGCCTTTGATGCCGTAGCTGCCCTGCTCATAGTGCATGCCGCGCGTGGCACCGTTCGTGCCGGAGAACAGGCGGCCCTTGCTGTCGAAGTCGAGGCTGAAGGTGTTCCCGCCGCCCTCGGCGTAAATTTCGAAGGTCTTCTTTTTTGGGTGGTAGCGCCAGATGCATTGGCCCTCCCACTTCACGTTCTTGGTGTTGGCGCTGCTGACGTTCCCGGTGGTGGTGCTGCCGTTGGCACCGTAGAGCCAGCCGTCCATGCCCCATTGCAGATTCGTGGCGACGCTGTGTGTGTCCTCTAGACCGAAGCCGCTGAGCTCCACTTCAGGCGTGTCGCTGTCAGGCTTCGCGTCAAAGTCAGCATCGGCGTAGCTGAGCAGGTAAGGGGGATTCAGCACCCAGATGCGCCCCATGCCATGCAGCGCGGCGCTGGCGATGTTGAGGCCGGCGATGACGTCCTCGTGCTTGTCGAAAAAGCCGTCTCCATCCGTGTCCTCAAAAACGGTGATCTTGTCCGCCCCCTTTTCACCCCGGGGCGGTGGCAGCGGCACCTTGTCAAACTTGGCGCGCAGATGCTGGTCATAGCTGATGATCTTCAGCCCGGCGGGAAACTGATACTGACGATACTGCGTGACCCACATGCGGCCTTTGGAGTCCCAGCTCACATACAGCGGCTGCTCCACCACCGGCTCGGCGGCCATGAGGTCGATGGCGACATCGCTGCGTGTTTTGAATTTCTTCAGCGCCTCCTCGGGCGGCGTGGGCGGTGTGTCATCCCGCATCACCCCGCGTCCGGGGCGAGTCTCCATGATTTTCTTCACGGCCTCGTTGCCGGCGACGGCGTCGGGTTTGACGTTCGGGTCCGCAGCGAGCGCAGAGCCACCGAGCAGGAGAAAAAGGAGACGCGTTTTCATGGGGTAGAGACTAACAAACGAAGCTGCGGCGGATTCTTGCCGCCTTGTCACCGGTTCCGGTATTTTCGTGTGAGGGAAAAAAGTGGAAGCCGGGCGGGATTTCCGCTCCAATTTGCACCATCAACTCAACTATATACCATGGCTGACTCCTATACTGAAGTGACTTCACAAAACTGGTTCAGCCGCATTGGCGAATCATTCAAAGGCATTCTGTTCGGCATCATTGTCATTCCCGTGACGATTGTTCTGCTCTGGTGGAACGAAGGACGTGCCGTCACGACTGCAAACAGCCTGAAGGAAGGTGCCGCCGCCGTGGTGCATGTGGCCGCAGACAAAGTGGACCCTGCCAATGACAAAAAGCTCGTGCATGTGACCGGTGAAGCCAAAACAGACGCGCTGGTGGTGGACACCGATTACGGCGTCAGCGTGCCAGCACTGCGACTGGTGCGCACCGAAGAGATTTATCAGTGGGTGGAGAACAAGAAGACCGAGAAGAAGGAAAAAGTCGGTGGCAGCGAAGAAACCACGACCACCTACACCTACGACAAAAAATGGGTGGATGAGCCGGTGAAGTCCTCTGAGTTCAAAAAGCCCGAAGGCCACACCAACGAAGGCGACTTGATCTCCGGAAATGCCAACATCAGCGCCGAGAAGGTCACTCTGGGGGCGTTTAACGTGCCGGAAGACTTTGTGAAGCAAATGGGCAGCCCGATCAAGCGTGCGGTCACGGATGCGGATCTGGCCACGCTGCCCGCCGATCTCAAAGAGGGCACGAAAATCCAGGACGGAGCCTTCTACATCGGCACAAACCCCAAAGAGCCCAAGGTCGGTGACGTGCGCGTGTCTTTTGAAATCGTGAAGCCCGGCACCTTCAGCATCCTGGCCGCGCAGATCGATGAGACTTTTGAGCCCTACCAGACCAAGGCTGGAGATGCGATCAACTTCATCGAAGAAGGTACAGTCAGTGCCGAAACCATGTTTAAAAACGCAGCCTCGGCGAATTCGATAATCACCTGGCTGGTGCGCTTTTTCGGCTTCCTCTTCATGGCCTTCGGCTTCATGGCCATCATGAAACCGCTTAGCGTGCTGGGCAGCGTCATTCCCTTCATCGGCAACATTATCGGCATGGGCACAGGCCTGATCTCGTTTGTCCTGGCGGGTGCCATCTCCTTCCTGGTGATCGCCATTGCCTGGATCTTTGTCCGTCCGCTGCTGGGCATCGCGATGCTGGCACTGGCCATTGGCGCCTTCATCTACACCCGCAAACTGGCAGCTGCCAGCAAGCCTGCCGCTGCTTAAGCAGGAAGGCCTAAATATACTCTAAGCTTGATGGTTGTTGCTCCCGTGGTCAGGTGTGTCACAGTACCTGACTGATGCGACTTACCAGCAGCACCGCCGCTCCCCTCGTGACTCGTTCCGCGCCGCCTTCGTCGCAGGAACTGTCCGCCATGATGCCCTTCGGGCGTTATTCCGTGCAGGCACAGGTGGGCATCGGCGGCATGGGTACGGTGTATCGTGGCACGCAGCTCAGCCTCGGTCGGCCCGTGGCCATCAAGGTGCTGCGCGTGAGCGACGGGTATGACTTTGCTTTTGAAGATCGCTTCCGCCGTGAGGCGCGGGCCATGGCCACGCTGAACCACCCGAACATCGTCGCCATCTATGACTATGGCCACATCGGTACCGACTTCCTGTTCTTCGTCATGGAGTTCGTCGATGGCACCGATCTCGGTGAAATCATGCGCACTGGCCGCATGACGCGCGAACTCGCGCTGCAGCTGCTGCCGCAAATCTGCGCCGGGCTCGAATACGCGCACTCCAAAGGCATCGTCCATCGCGACATCAAGCCCGCGAACATCATGCTCACACGCCAGGGCGAAGTGAAAATCACCGACTTCGGCCTCGCCAAGGACGTCATGCGTGCGCCGTCCATGGTCACCGAAACACACATGGTCATGGGCACGCCGGAATACGCCGCACCGGAGCAGTTCAACGCGCACCGGGACGTCGATCATCGCGCTGACATCTATGCCTTTGGCGTGCTGATGTACCAGATGCTTACGGGGGCCCTCCCACGCGGCTCCTGGCAGCCACCTTCCACCTTGCTGCACGGCCTGGATGCCCGCTTTGATGCAGTCATCATTCGTGCCTTGATGACGGATCGTGAGCACCGCTACCAGTCCATGGGCGACATGCGCCGGGTGATCGAGGCGGCATCGGTGCCTGCGGCTCACACTCCCAGCCGACCGCTGCCGGTCGCCAAACCCTCCGCCGGACGCATCCTGCTGCTCGAAGACGATCTCATGGTGCGCGATCTGATGCGCCGTGCCTTGGAAAAGGCGTCTTTTGAAGTCGTTGAAACCGGAGACGGCAAGGAGACTCTGCGCCAGTATCAGGAAGCGATGCAGCAGGGCCGCCCCTACGATCTCGCCATTCTTGATCTCACCATTCCCGACGGCATGTGCGGCCGGGAAACCATGCTGTATCTCCGTCGCCTTGATCCACAAATCCTCGCCATCGTCTCCTCCGGCTATCGAGATGATGCCGTGATGAAGGACTGCGCCGCCTACGGCTTTGCCGCTGCGCTGCCAAAGCCCTACCAGGTCGAAGGCCTGCTGCACGTCGTGAACGGCGCCCTCGCCGTAGGCCGCCGCCGCATGGCGTGAGGGTTTACACCACGCGCACCGCCGCCTGGGCATCCATGGCCTGCCACACGCCATGCACCACACGCATGTAGTTCATGCCTTCGCCAAAATCCGGTCTTGGTCGCGGGGCTTTCGGATCACGCACCGCCGCGATGAAATCCCGCTCCACCGTCCAGCTTCGCTGCAGCTCGGTGGGAACCGGCACTGACTCCAGCTTGCCGCCGCGTTTGCCCAGCTGAAGATCATCCGTGGCGAAGTCATAGCTCAGCGTGCCTTCGGAGCCGAAGATCCACAGCTTGTCCGTCGGCGCATGCGCGGCCACGCCGCTGAAGAGCATCGTGGCCTCGATGCCGCTGCGGAATTTGGCCATCACGTTGACGAAATCTGGAATATCCACCTCCACGCCCGCACGTTCCGGGATCACCACATTGCCTCGGGCCTCCACTTCCACGATGTGGCCGAGCCACTGTTGCAGCACCTCGGTGTAAATACCGAGAGTGAGGATTTGAATGCCGCTCAAGTCGGACTGCTGCCGCCAGTGCGCGGGCTTCGTCGCATCCAGCCAGGCATCATTGAAACTGTGCAGCAGCACCTGATGCGGCGTGCCAATGGCCCCTTCCGCGATCAGCTTCTTCACCAGCTCGCCACCATGCATGCCCTGCGGTGCCGGGCAGATGGCGGTGACGAGTTCCGGATAACGCATGGACGCCTCCCACATCTGGTTCGCCTCCGGCAGAGACGCCGCCATGCGTGCCTGCGTGAAGACATGCTTGCCGTGCTGCAGCGCGTAGCAGGACATCTCCGCATGCATGTAAGGGTGGGTGCCGATCCAGACCACATCCACCTCATCGCTCGACGCCACCTCCTCCCAGCGCTCCACCGCCTTGGCTTCCGGGGCAAATTCACGGCAGAAAGCCTCGGCACTTTCCAGCGAGCGGTTCGTCACCTGGGTGATCTGGACATTCGGGATCGCCCGCAGGCCGGGCATGTGGCGGGATTTGACGATGCCACCGGCGCCAATGATGCCGATGCGGATGGGTTGCTCAGTTGCGGTCATAGACGTATGGATTGGGCACACCTTGGAGCCAACATTCAAGCCCCGCATGCAAATCCTGCACATCTTCCTTTCTCCGGAGCACATCTACGTCGGTCATCACGGTCTGCCACCCGGCACCACGCCGATGGTCGAAGTGCCGGAGGCTGAATGCGTGGCTGGCAAAGGCCTGCGGGGTGATCGCTATTTCGACTGGAAGGAGGACTTCAAAGGGCAGGTCACCTTCTTTGAGCACGAGCAATACGAGCGCCTCTGCGAGCAGTTCAGCGCCATGGGCCTGCCGCCCTCCGTCTTTCGCCGCAACCTCATTACCAAAGGCATTGACCTCAACACGCTCATCGGCACCGAATTTGAAGTGCAGGGCGTGCGTTTTCTCGGCACGCAGGAGGCCGCGCCCTGTCACTGGATGAATCAGGCCTTCGCCGAAGGCGCCGAAGCAGCCCTCAAAGGCCACGGCGGCCTGCGGGCCAAAATCCTGAGCGACGGCATCCTCCGCAAATCATGACCACTCCCTTCGCCGCCGCATTGCTCGCCGGTGGTCGCTCCACCCGGATGAAACAGGACAAAGCCCTGCTCCACTGGCATGGGCAGGATCTGTGGCAGGCACAATTGCACAAGCTGCAGTCGATCGGTGCCACTCGCGTGCTCCTCTCCTGCCGGCGCGAACAACCTTTGTTTGTCAGCCCCAGCGATGAAGTCGAAGTCATCCATGATCCCGACGGCGCGGATGACGGCCCGCTGGGTGCCATCACACGTTGTTTGGAGCAGGTGCAAATGCCGATGCTCGTCCTCGCCGTGGACATGCCCTGGATGACCGCCGCCTTTCTGCGTGAGCAACTGCACAAGCACGAGAGCCCGGAGAAGGGCTGGTTCTTTCGCGGCCCGCACGGCGATGAATCGCTCGCCGGTCTCTATGTTCCCTCCATGCTGCCGCTCATGCGGGAGTCGCTTTCAAAGAAAGACTTCAAGCTCCAGCATGTCATCGAGACCGCCGTCCATTCAGAACTCGCCGTCACGCATGCGCTGGGAGATGAGCAGATGCCCTTTTTCCACAATGCGAACACGCCGGCGGATTTGAAGTAATACCATGCTCAATTGAAAACAGGTCTGTTCGCTGAGAGGACATGCGTGCTTTCTGGAACGTAGGTCGGTCGTGTTTGGCGTCGAGGACCGCCCATGCTCCAGCGCCCACTCCGCCAAACCGCCCGACTGCGAGGACGTTCGCACGCCCCAGCGCCCACGGTGCGCTCAAGGCCGCCCGAACGCTCGCAGGCTCAAGACGTTTGCCTCACGCTCATGGACGGACGGGCTGTCGCCACGTCCATCCTACGTCCCAGCATGAAGCGCCGGGCCTGTTGCTCTGCTTGGAAAACAGGCCTGTTCCTTCAGACTCATTTTCAACTGTCCTGGGTATAATGCTGCGGCGTCTGCCTGCAGCACCTCAGCTCACAACTTCTTCAGCTGCGCCGTCAGGTGCTCACCGCACGGCGTCTCTTTCCCATCCTTGAAGCGGATCAAATAAGCCTTGCCCGAAGTGCCTGAAGAAGAGGCCACCTTCGCGATGAAATCGGCGGCAGTCTGCACCTCCTTGTCATTCCGTTCCCATTTGGCCCGGAGAAACTTGGCCGCACTCGCCCCGCTGTAGTCACTGCCGTTCCGGATGAAGGTGGCGTTTTCCAGCCCTTGAATGTGCGTGATCAGCGCCTCGATCTTCGTCTTCTCGGTTGCCTCCGCTGCTGGCAGCGCGGTGGAGGCACTCCAAAAGAAGCAGATGAGACACAAGGCTTGGGTGATGAGTTTGGTTGTCATGGCGGTACTCATTAAACGCCCCTGCGCGGGCGCATGGATGTCCTGACTCAGCGCAGCTCATGCCCCAGGATCGCCAGCGTGGCGATGCTGGCAGTCTCGGCACGCAGGACCAGCGGTCCCAGCGTGACCGGCACAAAGCCCGCCGCAAAAGCCTGCGCTTCTTCTTCAGCCGTAAAATCACCCTCGGGCCCGATCAAGATGGCCACGCTGCTCGGTTTGTCCGCAGGCAGCGCTTGTTTGAGCGTGCGGGAGTGCTCGCTCAGTGCTGGGATCAGCTTGAGTCCGGCTTCAAAATTCACACCTGCGGCGAGGGTGATGGGCGCGTGAAGTTCAGGCACAAACGGCGTGTGGCATTGCTTCGCGCTTTCGATCATGTGCCGCCGCCATTTGGCCAGCTTCTTCTCCGTCTGTGCCGCATCAAGATGAATCACGGTCCGTTCCGTGATCACAGGCTGAATGCTCGCGGCACCCAATTCCACCGCCTTTTCCAGCAGCCACTCAAAGGGCTCCGCTTTGATCAACGCAGGCAGCAGATGAATCGACGTTTGAAACGGTTCAACTCGCGCTTCAGCGGTGATTTTGGCCTGCACGGTCGATTTGGTCACGTGCGTGATTTCGCAAACGGCCACGCGGCCTGCACCATCAAAGACCTCAATAGTGTCCCCCGGCTGCTTGCGCATCACGCGGCCACAATGCTGCGCATCATCACCGGTCAGCGTGAGGTGCGGCGTGGCCCAGTCGGAAGCGGAAAGATGGAAGCGCGGCAGCGACATGTCAGCGTTTCATCAGCGCTTCAATCTCATCCGCTTCGATCGGAATATGCGCCATGAGATCAATGTTTTCGTGTTCGCCGATGAAGATGTTGTTCTCCAGGCGGACACCAAGTTTTTCCTCCCGGATGTAGATGCCGGGCTCCACGGTGAAGACCATGCCGGGCTGCACGGGCTTCCACATGTGGCCCACGTCATGTACGTCGATGCCCAGCGGATGCGAGGTGCCATGCGGGAAGTATTTTTTATACGCCGGCTTGTCGGGGTCCTGCTTGGCGATGTCCTCCTCCGTGATCAATCCGAGGCCGAGCAGCTCTTTTTCCATCAGCTTGCCCACCTCCTCCTGATACTCGCGGATGATGACGCCGGGGCGCAGCATCTGGCAGCACTTTTTGAAGACGCGCAGCACGGCGTCATAGACCTGGCGCTGGCGCGGCGTGAACTTGCCGTTCACAGGAATCGTGCGCGTGAGGTCCGCGTTGTAGTTGCCGTAGTTCGCCGCCACATCGAGCAGCAGCATCTCGCCATCCTGGCACTGGCAGTGGTTGGTGATGTAATGCAGCACGCAGGCATTGGCGCCGCTGGCGATGATCGGCGTGTAGGCAAAGCCGCGCGCACGCTGGCGGATGAACTCATGGGAAAGCTCGGCCTCGATCTCGAACTCCTGCACGCCGGGTTTCACAAACTTCAGCAACCGGTCAAAGCCATCGCCTGTGATGCGGATCGCTTCGTTCAGCGCTGTGATTTCATGCGGGCTCTTGATCACGCGCAGCTCGTGCATGAGCTGCGCCAGTCGGCGGTAGTCGTGCAGCGGATACTCACGCTGGCAGCGCTGCGTGAAGCGCATCTCCCGCGTTTCCGTGGGGATGGTGGCTCGGGGGTGCTCGTTCGAGTTGAGGAAAACATGGTCCGCCTGACACATGACGCTGCGGAACTGCACCTCAAAGTCCTCCAGCCAGTGCACGCGTGAGATGCCGCTGCGCTCCTTCGCCTGCTCCTTGCTCAGCTTTTCGCCCTCCCACACCGCGATGTGCTCGTTCGTCTCGCGCACAAACAGCATCTCCCGTTGCTTCGGATCCGCCGCATCGGGATACAGCACCAAAATCGTCTCCTCCTGATCCACGCCGCTCAGATAAAACAGATCGCTGTTCTGCACAAAGCTGAGTGAACCGTCCGCATTCGTCGGCAGCACATCATTGGCATGAACGATCACGACGGACTGCGGCGGCAGCTTCGCATACAGATGCTGACGATTCGAAACGAACAATTCGGCTGGCAGTGGTTGGTAGCGCATAGGAGTAGGGCAAGCGTCCCGCTTGCAGCAGGAGGCGATTGTGGCCGACATTCTCCGAAAGTCGAGGCCGTGAACGTGCCCCATCAGGACTTCAGTACGCTCGCTGGAAGCTTGAGCCTCTGAACGGACGCGAAGAAAGGCAGGTCTTGAACTTTTGGAAATATGCGCATACCCTCAAGGCATGTCCGTGACATCGACACAAACTGCCAGCGCCTCTGGAGAAAATGCCGAAGGTTTAACCATTCACCCGAAGCGCGAATGGATGAGTACCTTTGGAGCCTTCGCCAAAGATCCAATTTTTGAGTCAGCGATGGATGCAGGTGAGGCATGGGCGAAAACGCAGACTTGGGAGAAGGAACAGTCCGCGCCAAAGACCCATGCTGGTGCTTGATGGCAACATGCTCCGGCAGTTTCTGAGCGCCTCCGAATCAGGTGAACGTTTGCGCGCGCGAGTCGATGCTTCCGGTGACGACGCGTCTCTGACAGTGGTGACCATTGAGGAATCCATGCGCGGATGGTTGGCAGAGTTGAACCGCAGATCCATCAATCCGCACGGGCAGATCGAAGTTTATAGGCGCATGCATACGAGTGTCGAAGTGTTTGCCAAATGGACGGTGCTGGCCTGGGATGTGGAGTCATCCGATTTATTTTTGAAGCTTCGCCGTGATGGCGTGCGCATTGGGACGCATGATTTAAAAATCGCCTGCATCACCTTGGCGCATGATGCCTTGCTGCTGACGCGGAACACCGTGGACTTTGCGCAAGTGCCGGGGCTGCGCTTTGAGAACTGGGCGGATTAAGCCACTTTATTGCGCCAGCACCGCCTTTGGCGGATGGCGGTCCGCCTTGATCCACAGCTGCGCTTCGGTCCAGAAGGCTTCCACCGGCAGGGCAAAGGTCGTGACGCGGTCCACACGGGCGATGTTGATGCCGACGACCTTGCCTTCGAGCGTGGCCAAAGGCCCGCCCATGTCGGCGGGGAGAAGGGGGATGTCGTGCTGGAGGACTTCGGGGAAGTTGTCGCTGCGCAGGGAGATGCCGCCATTGGCGAAGTCCTCACCCTCCCAGTTATTCAGTACCTTGGAGCGGCTGGCGAGGCGGACGCGGCAGCTCTCCTCCTTGTCTTTGCGCAGGTAGTGGATGTCAATGATCTCACCGGGCTGGCGCTTTTTCACGATGTCATAAACACGATCCAGCGCCGCCACCTTTTCACCGGCAATGGTGATGAGGACATCGTCCTCCTGCAAACCGGCGGCCTCGGCAGGGCTTTCACTGGCGATGCCGACGATGCGCACCCCTTTGCCATCTTTGGACGCTTTGGCATCCATGCGGATGCCCATGGCGGCTCCCTCGCCGGGAATGCGGCGGAATTTGGCGCTCACAATGCCGATGCGCGTTTCCTTGCCTGCATCCGCCACACTGCACAGCCACTGGCCGAGGCCGAGTGAGTGTGCGCCACCAAACGAAACCGCGCGCAGGCCGGTGATGCCCACCGCCTGGGCCAGCAGCAGGTCCAGCCGCGTCTCGCGGTGCACTTCGCGCAGATCGGCGGTGCGCCCATCACTGAACTTGATGCGTGCTTTTTCCAGCTCCGGCACCTCGCTGGCCTTGATCAAAACATAGCCGTCTTCACCTACAATGGTGGCGGTGCAGATGGCGCGTCCCAGCGGGCTTTCGATGCGCGCGGCGCAGGCGATGGTGAGCGGCTTGAGCCTCTCAACAGCCGCGAGCGTGTGCTTCCCATTGGTGCGGTCCTCCTGCGGCAGAGGCAGGCGCGACGGATCAGCATGGAGGAAAAAAGGGCAGAGCAGGATGAAAAAGGCGCACTGACGCAGGCCGAATACCCAAAGCGCCGCCACATTAGCTGCGGCGGGTCTTGGGTCAGCGGGCATGGGGGTTTCCTTCGTCATTCGGATTTACTCATTCGTCATTCCATCCTCACTGTCCTTCTTCCTGCGGCTTTTGTGCCAGTTGGACGGAAACATCGCGTTCCTTGTCGTGGGTGCGCAGTCTGAGCTTGAGGGTGTCGCCGGCGGCCCGGGCGCGCACGGTGGCGCTGAACTGCTGCTGGTCGGTCATGGCTTCACCATTGACGCTCAGGATGACGTCTCCGGCGCGAATGCCAGCCTTCAGCGCGGGTGAGGCGTCGATCACATCGGCCACTTCCAGATCCAGACTGTCGTTCATCACGGTGGCCACTCCGAGGTAGCCGCCCGCGCCCGTGCCCCAGGTCTTGATGACCTGCGATTTCTGCATCGCCTCCCAGGACCGGAGAAAGGGGGCCATGGAGACGTGGACGTTTTGGTCCCGCCCCTCCCAGATCTGGCTGTGGATGCCGATGACCTCGCCATTGAAGTTGAAAAGCGGGCCACCGGAGTCGCCGCCCATCAGCACGCAGTCGCTGTGCAGGCTGTTGGCGGTTTGTTTGATGATCCTGCCCACGCGCAGCACGGGGCCGCGTGCCTTGTCAAAGCCCCCGGGATGCCCCAGTGCAAAGCACCACTCACCGGGCTGCGCCTTGGCCACTTCGCGGCTCAGATTCACAAAGGGCCAGGGTTTGCCCCGGTCTTTCAGCTGGGCCAGGGCGGCGTCGGTCGTTTTGTCCAGACCCAGAGATTTGGCCGTGGTGACGGTGCCGTCTTCCAAAAGGACCTTCATGTCCTTGCCCGGGCCGTTGGGAACGTGGGCGGCCGTCAGCATCAGCCCGTCGGCGGAAATGATGACCCCGCTGGCCGTGCCGTCCCCGCTTTGGATGGCCACCAGCGCCTGGCGCACCCGGGGCAGGAGCTTCTGCACGTCACTCTGGATCTTCAGGAGCTCAGAGATGTCAGTCTTCGGCGCGGGATTTTTATCCGCTCCCCCTGCCGCGAAGGCCGTGGTGGCAATGAATCCGGACGCTACGAAGACCGTAGCGGCTCTGCGAGCCATGAGAGTGCAGAGGGAGAACATGCGCGTGCCGGAGTTTACGTCACCCGCCCGGCAGGTCAAACTGCGATCCGGGGGGGAATCTGCTGTTGAATACGGGGCCGGGCTGCGCTTCTCTCGGGCGTCTTACCCCCAATCACACACTTTTCATGAACTACGACCTCATCGTTATCGGCGGCGGGCCTGCGGGCTACGTCGGAGCCATCCGCGCAGCGCAACTCGGCAAAAAAGTGGCCTGCGTCGAAAACGACCGCGCCGGGGGCACCTGCCTGAACTGGGGCTGCATTCCCACCAAGGCCCTGCTGAAGAACGCCGAGCTGTACCACACCATCACCCACCGTGCCGAAGAGTTCGGCCTCAAGATCGGCAGCGTCGAGTACGACTGGTCCAAGGTCATCGGCCGCAGCCGTGGCGTCAGCGACAAGCTCAACAAAGGCATCGAATTCCTCTTCAAGAAGAACAAGGTCGACTACCTCAAAGGCACCGCCAGCATCCCCGCCGCAGGCAAGGTCGAAGTGACCGCCGCTGACGGCACCAAGGCCACCCACGAGGCGGCCAACATCCTCATCGCCACCGGCGCAAAAACCCGCCCGATGCCCGGCTTCCCCTTCAACGGCAAGACCGTCATCGGCAGCAAGGAGGCCATGACCCTCGACAAGCAGCCGAAGAGCATCATCGTCATTGGCGCCGGCGCCATCGGCATTGAGTTCGCCTATTTCTTCAACGCCTACGGCACCAAGGTGACCGTCGTTGAAATGCTTCCCGACATCCTCCCCGTCGAGGACACCGAAGTCAGCAAGACCCTGGAAAAGAGCCTCACCAAGTCCGGCATCCGCATCCTCACCAACACCAAAGTCACCGGCACCTCCGAAGACGGCAACGGCGTGAAGATCACCGTTGAAGGCGCTGCCAACGAAACCCTTGAGGCAGACGTCTGCCTCGTCGCCATCGGCGTGGCCCCCGTGCTGCCCGGCGGCATCGAGCTCAAGCTCTCCGACCGCGGCTGGCTCCAGACCGACGAACGCTATCAGACCTCCGTCAAAGGCATCTACGGTGCCGGCGACATCATCGGGCCACCCTGGCTCGCCCACGTGGCCAGCTACGAGGCCGTGCAGTGCATTGAAGGTCTCTTCACCAAGCACAAGCCCAAAAAAGTCGGCGTCTTCCCCGGCTGCACCTACTGCCATCCGCAGGTGGCCAGCATCGGCCTCACCGAGCGTGCGGCCAAGGAAAAGGGCCTCAAATTCAAGGTCGGCAAGTTCCCCTACGTGGCCAGCGGCAAGGCCCTCGCCGCCGCCGAACCCGAAGGCTTCGTCAAGATCCTCTACGGCGAACCGCACGGTGAAATCATCGGCGCGCACATCATCGGCAGCGAAAGCACCGAGATGATCGCCGAAATCGGCCTCGCCATGAACCTCGAAGCCACCTGGGACGAAATCGAAGCCACCATCCACGCCCATCCGACTCTCTCCGAGATGGTCAAGGAGGCGACGGAAGTCGCCAAGGGACATCCGATTCACGTGTGAGTCTTTGATGTCTTCGTTCAAGAGACATGACAAAGCTCTTCATCAGCCATGCATGGGAGGATAAAGCCGATTTGGTGGAACCTCTCGTGCGGGCTCTTGGAGAAGAACCGGACTTTGAAGTTTGGTATGACAAACACTCCCTGACTATGGGAGACGGGCTGCGCGAAAAAATCAGCCAAGGATTGAGGGAGTGCGACTACGGGGTCGTTGTATTGAGTAAACATTTCTTCGCAAAAAAATGGCCTCAAAATGAGTTGGACGGTTTGCTTGAGCTTGAGACAGCCCAAAGGAAACTAATATTGCCAATCTGGAAAAATGTTACCAGAGAAGACATCATGGCCTTTTCGCCAATTCTGAGCAGTCGACTTGGTGTTCAAGCCAGCGAAGGAGTGCCAGCTTTGGTCTCGGAAATTAGACGAGCCGTGCAAGCTGGAGATCGGGTCGCTTCATTCTCGCAGTGGGACTCTCTAGCCGCAAAATTTCAGTCCTTAGGCAAAGACTTGGAAAATGAGGCGCAGGCTAACAAGCTGTCCTCTTCGAAAGAGGGAATTGCTTTGGTCGAGTCATCGGCAAAGGATGTAATCGACATGATGGAATCAAGATTAAACCAACTTGCTTCCGGAACTTCCTCGCTCGGGCTTAGAATAGTGAAGGGTAATGATGCAATTGAAATTGACTGCCCCTTCCGAATTCAAGCTTGCGGCCATTATAGCAACCCCAGTTGGTACGGCGTGAACAAAGCCTCTTTAAATTTCAAGGTTTCTAAAGACAAAGGTTTCTCTGGCGCCTCCAGACGGGATCCTATTACTCTTTCTAATTTAGAGGCACGGTGTTGGTTCGGTCCTGATAAAGAAGTTGTGTGGCGGATCGGAACGGATTGTGTTCTGAGTTCAGAACAACTCGCGATGCGTTTTATTGACGATTTGATTACGGCAATCGATAAAGCCCGTCCTCGCTGATTCATTGCGATCAAGCCAACGGTTTGTCGAAAACTGGGAGATGCTCTCTTGCCCGACGGTTCTTTGCCTCTACCATCAGGTGACATGTCACCCGCCGCTCATGCACTGCTGAACATGAACAGCCTGGACCGCACTGCGATCTCGGTGGGCACGCTCAAGGATCAGCGGCGCGAGGATTACGAGTACTGGATGTCGCGTCCGGCGCGTGAGCGCTTCCTGGCCATTGAAAAACTACGGCTCGCTTACTATGGCGAGGATGCTCTCAGACGATTCGACAGAGTTCTTGAGGTATCCCATCGAGGAGAAGATTGAGATTCCAGAGTGAAACTCGACAGGGTCATCCCGTATAGGCATCTCCATCCTCCACCATGAACCGCCGTCAGTTCCTCCAAACCACCTCCGCCGCGGCCCTCACCGCTTCCTCCTGCACCACGACGACCCAGCGGGCGGACAAGCTGATCATCGACACGCATCAGCACCTCTGGGGCGGAGATTTCGTGAATCCACCCTGGGTCAAAACAGCGCCAGAAGTGCTGCAGCATGATTTCCTCACCCCCGAGTATGTGGAGGCCACTCAGGGCCTCAACGTGAAGGCCATCTACATGGAAGTGGACGTAGCTCCGAAAGATCACGTCAAAGAAGCCGATGCCATCGTGGCGCAAATCCGCGCCCGCAACACCCCGACCATCGCCGCCACCATTGGCGGGCGTCCCGCCTCGGCAGATTTCGAAAGCTACGTGCAGCGTTACGCCGGCAACGGCATCGTCAAAGGCCTGCGCCAGGTGCTTCATGGCCCTTCCACGCCCGCAGGCTATTGCCTGCGCCCGGACTTCGTGCGCGGCGTGCAGACCCTCGGCAAACACGGCCTCAACTTCGAACTCACCATGCGCCCCACGGAACTGAACGATGCCGTGAAGCTCATCCAGCAGTGCCCGGAGACGCACTTCGTCCTCGACCACTGCGGCAACGGCGATCCCAAAGCCTTCAATCCCAAACTCGGCCCCGGCTTGAAACGCAGCTGCACCGCCAACGGCTGGAAGCGCGGCATCGACGCCGTGGCCGCACAGCCCGGTGTGATGTGCAAGATCAGCGGCATCGTCGCCTTCGTTCCACCCGGTGAATGGCGCGCCGAAGACCTCGCCCCCGTGGTCAACCACTGCCTCGATGCCTTCGGCCCCGACCGCGTCTTCTTCGGCGGCGACTGGCCCGTCTGCCTCCTCGGCAGCCGCGTGCGCGGCTGGGTCGAGGCCCTGGATCAGATCGTGGCCTCACGCCCCTTCGCCGACCAGCGCAAGCTGTGGTCAAAAAACGCCATCAAGTTTTACAGGTTATAAGTGAAGGGTCACGCTAGGTCCGAAGCGAAGCACGTAGCCCGTAGGATGGGTGTGGCGACAGCCCTCCCGTCCATCAGCGCATGGCAAACACCATGGCTTACGAACACGCTCACAGTCGGGCGGTTTGGCGAAGGCGTAGTGGAGCGTGGGTAAAATTGGCACGCCAAACACACCCAACCTACCCCAAGGCCTCAGTCCAGCGTCTGCCGGTAGCGAAACACCCCGATAAACAACGCCACAATCGCAAACAGCCCGATCTGCCATAGCTGCAGCGAGATGTCGGCAAAGTCGTTTCCCTTCAACAGCACCCCGCGAATGATGCGCAGAAAGTGCGTGAGCGGCAGCACCTCACCGATGTTCTGCGCCCACTGCGGCATGCCGCGAAAGGGAAACATGAAGCCGGAAAGAAGCAGCGAGGGCAGGAAGAAAAAGAACGAGCCCTGCACCGCCTGCAGTTGATTGGTGGCCAGCGTGGAGAACGTGATCCCCACCGCGAGATTCGCGGCGATGAAGACAAACGCAGCGACAAAGAGCAGCCCGAGATTCCCCACCATCGGCACATGAAAGAGAAAGTGCGCCGCGATCAAAATGAGCACCACCTGAATGTAGCCGACAAACATGTACGGGATGATTTTCCCCAGCAGCACTTCAAACGGTCGCGTCGGCATCGAGAGCAGATTCTCCATCGTGCCGCGTTCACGTTCCCGCGTGATGGCGAGCGCGGTGATCATGACCATCGTCATCGT
This sequence comes from Prosthecobacter debontii, assembly GCA_943371875.1. Taxonomy (GTDB): domain Bacteria; phylum Verrucomicrobiota; class Verrucomicrobiia; order Verrucomicrobiales; family Verrucomicrobiaceae; genus Prosthecobacter; species Prosthecobacter debontii_C. The sequence goes on from CALRWM010000011.1 coordinate 53,090, forward strand.
CAGCACCACGCCCATGAGGCCGGGCACGATGTTATACTGCGTGATCGCCTCCGGATTGTACAGCGCGTGAATGCGCAGATCGATGGGAGCCTCGCTTTGCGCCAGGTAGGCAAGCGGACCCTTGAAGTCATTCATGAGCGCCGTGGTTAGCAGCGGGCGCATGATGTTGATGGCATTGCTCGTCGCCGCAGGGTCCGTGGCATCCGCTTCGATCAGCAGCGTCGGCTTGTCGCCGCGCAGCAGGTCGCGTGAAAAATCCTGCGGGATGGTGATGACAAACTGCACCTCCCCATGCTCCAGCACCTCGCGTGCCTCGGCCTCACTCTTCACCTGCCGCACAAACTCGTAGTAGCCGCTGTTGCGGATGGCACTGAGCAGCGTGCGCGCCTGCGGTCCCTGGTCGTTCATGAGCACAGCCGCAGGCAGGTGCTTCGGGTCCGAGTTGATGGCAAAGCCAAACAGCAGGAGCTGCAGCAGCGGAATGCCCACCATCATGCCAAAGGTCACGCGGTCCCGCCGCATCTGGATGAACTCCTTGATGATGATCGCCAGAAAGCGCGTGATGGAAAAGTAGCGGTTCATGCGGCGGCGAAGTTGTCCTTCGATTGATCCATCAGGTGAATGAACACATCCTCCAGGCCGGAGCGGATCAGCGTCCATTCATGATCATTGCGGAACGGCGCAATGGCCTGCTCCAGTGCCGCCGCATCACCACCGCTGACATGCAGTGAAGTGCCAAACGCCACCGCCTGATGCACGCCCGGTTTCCCCCGCAGCTCTCCCGCAAGTTTCACCAAATCGCCTCCCTTCACCGACCACGTGGTGAGATGCGCACTTTCAACCACTTCCTGCACTGTGCCATGCGTGAGCAGATTGCCATACGCAATGTAGGCCAGCCGATGGCAGCGCTCCGCCTCGTCCATGTAATGCGTGGTGATGAGAAACGTCAGCCCTTCAGCCGCCAGTTGGTGGATCTGCTCCCAGAAATCACGCCGCGCTTTCGGGTCTACGCCTGCCGTCGGTTCATCCAGCAGCAGCAGCTTCGGCTCATGAATCAAACAAGCCGCCAGTGCCAGCCGCTGCTTCCATCCGCCTGACAACTGCCCCGCAAGCTGCCGCTCACGCCCCGCCAATCCGAGCCGTTCGATGGAGGCGCTCACCGTTTTGTCGCGATTTTTGACACCATACATGCGCGCCACGAAATCCAGGTTCTCTCGAATGCTCAGGTCTTCATAAAAGCTGAAGCGCTGGGTCATGTACCCCACCTGCTTTTTGATCTCTTCGCTCTGCTTGATCACATCAAAACCCAGGCACGTGCCGCTGCCTTCGTCCGCCTTGAGCAGACCGCACATCATGCGGATGAAGGTGGTCTTGCCACTGCCATTGGGACCGAGAAAGCCGTAGATCTCTCCCTTGCGCACCTGCAGGTCGATCTTGTTCACGACCGTGCGCGTGCCGAATCGCTTCGTCATGCCCTTCACATCGATGGCCAGTTCCTCGCTCATCGTTTAAGGCGTGAATTCCACATCCACTGGCTGCCCCGGGTGCAGTTTCGCCGCCACCGCATCGTCGAAGCGCAGCTCGATCATGAACACCAGCTTGCTGCGGTTCTCCTGGCTGTAGATCACCGGCGGGGTGTATTCCGCCTGCGGCGCGATGAAGCTCACCTTCGCACTCAGCGCCTCGACAACTCCATCAAGACGAACCTTCACCGCATCACCCACCTTCAAAGTCGTCAGCCGCGTTTCCGGCACAAACGTGCGCACCTTGATATTCGCCGGCGGCAGCAGTGAGACCACCGGCCTGCCCGCCGTCACCATTTCACCTGCGCGATAAAGCGTGTCATTCACCACCCCCGCCTGCGGCGCACTTTGCTGCTTCTGCGAAAGATCCCATGCCGCCTTGGCCAGCGTCGCCTCACGTGCCTTCACCTCCGCCTCCAGCGCCGCCACCGCATCGCTGCGCATGCCGAGTGCGGCCGTTTTAAGCTCCGCCTCCAGTTGCTGAACGCGCCGATGGTTCTGCACGTCCGCACTGCGGGCTTGATCCGTGCTTTCCACCGCCACAGCACCGGATTTCGTCAGCTCGAGCTGCCTCGCAAGTTCGATCTCAGCCAATGCCGAGGCCTCACGCGCCTGCCTCAACTGCGCCTGTAGCGCCTCAATCTCCGTCGGCCGCTTGCCTTTCTTCGCATCCTCCAGCGTGTTCTTCGCCTGCTGCAGCCGGTGGCTTGCCTCATCACGCGCCGCCGTTTCAGCCACATTTTCCAGCTCGAACAGCACATCCCCGTCCTTCACCTGCGCCCCACGCTGAACATTCAGTTTCGTCAGCTTGCCGGCGAATGGTGAGGAGACATACACAAACTCACCCTCCACATAGCCTTGCAGCAGGTTGGACGGCGGGCGCTTGCAACCAAGCAACCCGAGAATCAGCACCATGGCGCCGATGGAATGGAACAACTGCTTCATATCTGAGGGTAACCGGCACAGCGGTTACCCTGTTACGAGCAGGTTGCAAGGTGCAGACGTCCTTGTTTGTGCTTCCGGCGCAGGTTCACTTCACCACGCCCAGCACTTCCAGCTCATGAATGGACCAGTACGTTCCCTTCACTTCACCAGTCTGTGAAATGCGGATGGATTTCACCTTGGCAGGTTTTGGGAAGAGGTATTCGACGGCTCCGGCATCGCCTTTGCCCTGAAGAACGGGCTTCTCCCATTCACTGCCGTTGAGTGACAGCTCGATCTTGTACTGGCGCGGGTAGTCGTTGTGGGACTTGCCCGTGTCGAGCACGAGGCCGGAGATGTCCGTGGCTTCAGGAAGATCGATCTGGAACCACATGTCCGGAGTCTGTGGCTTGCGGCTGTCCCAGCGCGTGGCGATGTCACCGTCGACAGCCTTGGCAGCTTCCTTTTCATTGTTGCTGGTCGTAAGCTTCCACGCAGAGCGGTTTTTCAGCGGCTGCGGGGACAGAGCCTGCAGCTCTTCAATGCTCCAGGGTGTGATGCGCTTGGAGAGATCTTTGCGCAGCTTGGCCACTTCCTGCTTGGTGACGAGCTTCCCATTGTTGCCAAAGGCCTTGCGGATGTAGCTCGTCACATCGGCGATCCACTGGTCGTTGTTCGTGGCCATGGGTACCATCTGCGCCTCATAGGTCTTGCCATTGATGGGGCCGCCAAGGCCGTTCATCATCACGCGCACGATGGCGTCTCCCTGCACTGCCGTCTTGGAGCCAGCGAGCGGCGGCGCGAGCGTGGCTCCTTCACGCCCAGCGATCGGCATCCCATTGCCATCAAACCCATGGCAGGCGAAGCACAGCGAGCGGAAGATTTCCTGCCCACGCTCCAGCTGTTTTTTCTCATCCTTGGTGAAACTGCCGCTGATCTTTGGTGCTTCCACCAGCAGCTGCGCACCGATTTCCCGCACGCCAACGCTGGTCGATGTCATCAGTGCGGTCTGCGCTTCGAGCTTCCAGTTCGGCCAGTTGAAGTGGCGGCTCGTGTAAAGCGTCTGCAGCACCACCGTCGGATCTTTGTCAGCACGCAGGGCTTTGATGTCGGCGATCAGAGCTGTGTCGCCTTTCTTCAGCAAGGATTCCGCCACGCGGATGGCATTGGCGCGAAGCTGCGGATGCTCATCCTTCATCGCGGTGTGAATGATATCAGGTGTGATCGCATCGAGTCCTTCAAGCGTCCACAATGCGTGAAGCCGAGCGAGGTGGTTCTCATTCTTCGCCGCCATCTCAATAAGCGCAGGCACCACGGATTTATCATTCTTCACCACCAGCATGCGCTGCGCAGTGTCGCGCCAGAAACCGTTCGGATGCGTGAGATGCGCCACCAGTTGTGCAGACGTCTCACCAATCATCTTCGGCTCCGGGCCGGGCTTGAAGTCCTTGTGCACCAGACGCCACACACGGCCGTGGCCGGTCACATGCTGCATGCCGGTAGGCTCAATGGCCCCGCGCAGGAAGCTGCCCGGCTTCACCCAGTTGCCTTCCTGAATGATGCCGCGATACGCATCCACAATATACAGACAACCATCCGGACCCGTGGTCATGTTCAGCGGGCGAAAATTCGGATCACTGCTGCGGATGAATTCATTCATCTCCGCCTCATACGGATTGGTCACGGTGGTGATGCCATCCTTCACTTCGACGATGGAGCGGCGGATCAAACGACCCACCGGCTCAGGCAGAAACACATTGCCATACAGTTCCTTCGGCAACCGGTCACCACGATAGATCGTCTGTCCCGCGCAGCCGGTGAAGTGGTTTAAACGAAGGTCTTCAGGAGAATGGAATCGGCCCGGGCCACCTTGGAAATCGCCGAGCGCAACGATGGGCCACACCGTATCGTATTTCTCGCTCTTCTGCTGCGGCACGTTGATCGCGGCGTAGAGGATCGGTGCCTGGTAGTTCCACAGGCCCTTTTCGCCGCCAGCATTGCTCCACCACATTTTGCCGTAGTCATCCTGTGCCAAGCCCCACTGCCCGCCGTTCGGCGCGGTGTTTTCTTTCAGCGGCGCATCCTTGCCATTCCAGCGCAGGCGGTAGCCGTTGTAGGTCGTGTAAATCCAGTTGTCCAGACCCCACACCAGGCCGCTGGGCTGATGCTCCATGTTGCCGCCACGTGGACCGCCGACATACCAGGGCGCTTGCTCATCCGCCACGCCGTCACCATTCGCATCGCGATGCAGCGTGATGTCATTCGTATCCGTGATGCCCACCAGCACGCGATCATCCAGCGGCAGCACCATGCGTGGCAGCAGGATGTTGTCGAGATAGACGCTGTGCTTGTCGAACACGCCGTCGCCCTTGGTCGATTCATGCAGCGAAATGCGGCTCTTCGGCGTCAGCTCATCCGTGCCGTCGATGTCCTGCATGTAGGTGCGCATTTCAACGATGTACATCTTGCCGTTCCCATCGAACGCGATCGCCGTCGGCTCTTTGATGATCGGATCGCTCAGCACCAGCTCCAATGAGTAGCCATTCGGCAGTTCAATCGTCTTCAGCTCCTCCTCGGCGGTCAGCGCCTTGACGGGAAAGGTGTAAGTCGGCTTCGTTTGAGCGAATGCCGCAGTGCTGGCGAAGGCGAGAAAGGAAAGGAGACGGAGGTGCATGACGGACGGAGGTTGAAATATAGCCATATACATACTTCCGCCACCCTTCTGTCCTTTGGTGACAGGCTGCCAAAATTTGTTAAAATCCGGCCATGCCGTTGACACGTCTCCAAGCCGAGTTTTTCGCCCAGATCGCCGATCCGCAGGGCGTGCGTGCCATCTTCGAGCACATGCCGGGCGTGTTCTTCTTCATGAAGGATGACCAGGGGCGGCACATCGCGGCAAACAGCGCCACCTATGAACGCTTCGGTATCAAGAACGAGCGCGAACTCGTCGGCGCGATGGACGAGAAATTCTTCCCGCCCGAGGTCGCCAAAGCCTACCGCGAGGATGACCAGAAAGTCATCCGCAGTGGCAAGCCGCTCATCAACCGCCTCGAAGTCTGGTATGACGAGCAGCACAACCTGAACTGGTTCCTCTGCACCAAGCTCCCCGTGCTCGACAAACGCGGCAGGGTCATCGGCGTCATGGGCATCACCCGGCGGGATGAAGACCGCATGCGCCAGCACGATGTGCGCGAAGTGACCGCCGCCATCCAATACGCCCGCGCGCACTGCCATGAGGTCGTCACCGCGGCGGAGCTCGCCCGCGCCGCCGGAGTCTCAGAGCGTCATCTTCACCGCAAGCTCCGCGCCGCCCTCGGCCTCAGCCCCTACGAACTGCTGCTGCGCGCACGCGTTCAATCCGCCGCCGAAGCCCTGGCCAAAACATCCACGCCCATCATCCAGATCGCCCTCGACCACGGCTTCTGCGATCAAAGCGCCTTCACCCAGCAGTTCCGCAAACGCACCGGCATGACCCCCAAGGAGTTCCGTACCCGGCACCACGGGTGACGGGCTCAAAGCGCGCAATCAGCCATCAGAGGATGCCGCGCGAAGAAAAGCCAGCCTGCGACGCAAACTGTTAGCAGCAGACGTGTCCGGCAGCAGGGCCTCATCAAGCATGAGCGTCAATTCCCATCCTCCATGCGGATGTCTGACATGGGCCGCACCAAGACTGCTCCACCAGGTGAGCATCACATGATTTTCATCCAGCACCTGCGCCACAAACTTCCGGATGCCAATGGAATACGCATGCTCCCAGATCGCAGCCAGCAGGATCGTTCCTGCGCCTTGCCCCTGAAACTCATCCGCCACCGTGAAGGAGACTTCTGCCGTGTCTGCCTGCTCGCCCATGCGCCAGAATGAGCCGCCTCCCACACCTGGAACATCATCGTTGTTTTCGATGACAATGATCCAGCTCGCATGCTGCCCCTGATCTTCCGCACAGAGCCGGTCGATGAAGGTCGGATTGGCTCCGCGAAAGCTCGTCCAGAACCTGAAGTACGTGGATTCAGGCGAAAGCCTCCTGAAGGCCTCAATGATCCGCTCCCGATCATCCGGCAGCAGCGGACGAAGGATCACGGGCAGTTGGTCACGAAGTTGCAGTCGATAGTGGTCCAGCAAAACAGAGAGGTTTGATTTGCACTCAAGTAGTGGCCAAATGGGCAACTGTTCAACCACGACAAAGCGGACATCTGGCAATCGGATTTGTGAGAAGCCGCATCCTTGTTTAGCCTGCACCCATGCCAGCCCCGCGAAACACCCCCAAATCCGAAGTCCTGCGCGGACTTGTGGACCGCGTGGTGTTTCACAATGAGGACAATGGCTACTGCATCCTTAAAATCGTCCCTGAAGGCCGGCGCGATGTCGTGAGCCTGATCGGCAAAGCGCCCCGCGTGGTGGCAGGCGAAGAATTCGAAGCGCGAGGCGTGTGGGAGCCGAACCGCGACTTCGGCCCCCAGTTCAAAGCAGACGCGCTCAAACTCCGACGCCCCGATTCACTCGCTGGCATCGAGCGCTACCTCGGCAGCGGCTTGATCGAAGGCATCGGGCCGAAGTATGCCAAGCGCATGGTGGAGAAGTTCGGGCCGAAGGTCTTCGACATCATCGAGAACGAATCCAAGAAACTCGAAGACGTGGAAGGCGTGGGCAAAAAGCGTCGCGTGGAAATCCGCGAATCATGGATCAAACAGAAATCGATCCACGGCATCATGCTCTTCCTGCATCAGCACGGCATCAGTTCCTCCCGTGCCCTGCGCATTTATAAAACGTACGGCGAAGAGTCGCAGGCGGTGCTGAAAGAAAACCCCTACCGTCTGGCGCAGGACATCCGCGGCATCGGTTTCAAAACGGCGGACGACATCGCCTATCAGCTCGGCGTGGCCGAAGATGCGCCGGAACGTATCAAGGCAGGGATTCTTCACGTACTCGAAACCGCCGCCGGCAGCGGCCATTGCTGTGTCCCAGAAACCGAGGTGATCAAAAAAGCCATCGACCTTCTCGGTGTGGAGGCCTTGATCGCACCGCAGATCGACGCCCTCATCGCGAGTGATCAACTCGAACGCCACGACACCTTTTTATACCTGCCCTACCTGCGCGCCGCAGAGCAAAGCATCGCGGCAAATGTGAGGTCACTCGCCGCCCTGCCCGCAGCCTACCCCGCCATTGAAGAAGACGCCGCGCTCGCCTGGGTGATGAAGAAAACCGGCAAGGAACTGGCCGACAGTCAGCAGCGTGCCGTGCGCGAGGCCCTGCGGCATCGCCTGCTCATCATCACCGGCGGCCCCGGTGTGGGCAAGACCACCATCCTGCGCAGCATCCTGCTCATTCTGCAAAGTAAGCAGATCAAACTCGTGCTCGCCGCGCCCACTGGCCGTGCGGCCAAGCGCCTCACCGAAAGCACGGGCCTTGAGGCCAAGACACTCCACCGCCTGCTCGAATACCAGGGCGAAGGCCAGTGGGGCCGTCATCGCGGCAAGCCGCTCGCGGGCCATCTGTTCGTCGTCGATGAAGCCTCGATGATCGATGCACCGCTGATGGCGCAGTTCCTCTCCGCGCTGCCCGACGGCGCGCATCTGCTCATCGTGGGAGATGCCGATCAGCTCCCCTCAGTCGGCCCCGGCATGGTGCTGCATGATCTGATCGCCAGTGACAAAGTGCCCTGCGTGAAGCTCACCGAGATCTTCCGTCAGGCGGCCAGCAGCCGCATCATCACCAGCGCACACGCGATCAATCGCGGTCAGGTGCCCGATCTGAAACCCTCACGCAGCAGCGATTTCTTTTTCCTTCAGGAGTCCGAGCCGGAGGAGATCAAGCACACCCTCGTCGAGCTGGCGCACACCCGCCTCGCGACCAAATACGGCCTCGATCCCATCCGCGACATCCAGGTGCTCACGCCGATGAACCGCAACCTGCTCGGCACCATTTCGCTCAATCAATCTCTGCAGCTCGCCCTCAATCCACCCAACGAACTCAAGTTCGAGATCGAGCGCTTCGGCGTCACCTTCCGCGTCGGTGACAAAGTCATCCAGACGCACAACAACTACGACAAAGCAGTCTTCAATGGCGACATCGGTCACATCGTCACCATCGATGCCGTTCCGGTGAAAATCCACGTCCGCTACGATGCCGATCGCCTCGTCGAATACGAACCCGGAGAGCTTGATGAACTCCAGCTCGCCTACGCGCTGAGCATTCACAAAAGCCAGGGCAGCGAGTTTCCCTGCGTCATCATCCCTGTCAGCACGCAGCACTACGTCCTGCTGGAGCGCAGCCTGATCTACACCGCCATCACTCGTGCCAAAAAATTGTGCGTCCTCGTTGGCGACGAGCGCGCCCTGTCACTCGCCGTGAACAAGCAGGAAAGCCGCAAACGCTGGACCGGGTTGCGCCAATTATTGTGCTCGTCATCCGGCGGATGATCGGATATGAATCCCGGCATGACGGATCAAGCTCAGCTTTCCACGGCCTGGTTGAAACAGGCCTGCCACACGCGGCGCAAGGTGAATGCCGGCTGGTGGCTCGCACGGGCGATGCCCCTTCTGGTGATGGCGGGAGTGCTCGGTTTTGTCGTGATTTTTGTGCTTCGTTCGCGCGGCATGGAGCTGGGATGGCGCCACATCTGGCCATGGGTGGCGTCTGGCTTTGCAGCTTTGATGATCACAGCCTGGCTTCTCGCACGGCGGCAGTTTGTTTCCACATCCCAGGCCTTGGTACGGCTTGAGTCGGAACTTCAGCTGCACAATGCCCTGACCACAGCCGCCGCAGGCCGCGGAGTCTGGCCCGCACTGGTTCCATCTGCGGACGACGGCTGGCGCTGGCGCTGGCAGACCTTGGGTGGGCCCATCGTCGCATTTGCCGGCAGTCTCGCCCTCGCGATCTTCCTGCCCGTGGCCCAGGACGCTGAAGCCAAAGGACCGACGGTGGAGCCGCAGGCCTGGGCCCAGATGGAAGACTGGCTGGAAAAGCTCCAGGAAGACAAGATCGTCACCGAGGAGGAAAAAGACGAGCAGCTCGCGAAAATCGCGGAGCTGCGGGATCAGCCACCGGAAAAGTGGTTCAGCCATGAGAGCCTCAATGCGGGGGACACACTCAAAGAGCAGCTGCAGCGCGACATCAAACAGCTGGCGCAAAATCTCTCCACGGCGGAGCGCAGCCTGAATGCACTGAAAAATTATGCCGATCAGCTTTCGGTGGAGGCCAAGGAGCAGCTGCTCAAAGACTTTGATCAAGCGTTGGCAGACATGAAGTCGAGCTCCTTGGAGCTTGATCCTGAACTGCTGAAGTCGATTGCGGGCCTCGATCCAAAAAATCTGAAGAGCCTATCCAAGGAGCAGATGAAAAAGCTGGGCGAGTCGATGAAAAAGAAGGCGGGTGCCTGCAACGGCATGTGCAAAAACCCCGGCTTTCTCGGTGATGGCGAAGGCGAGGACGACGCACTGGCTGAGGCCTTGGGACTGCTGAAAAAACAAGGGCAGGGCATGGGGGGAGAGGGCGAGGGGCCCGGGAATGGCGGTATCTCACGTGGCCCCGGCACGGCACCGTTGACGCTCTCCGATGAAGAAAACGATTTCGGCACGAACAAAAAAGAAGCGGTGTCGAACACCGACATGTCACGTGCCCAGGTGGGCAACATGCTGGCACTTCAGGATGGCAAACACGAGGTGGACAAGAGCATCAAAGGCCCGCAGGCCGCAGGTGCGATTCAAAACGCCGGACAGGGCGGCGAGCAGGTCTGGCGTGAGTCTTTGACGCCTGAGGAGAAGGCCGTGCTGAAGCGCGTTTTCCGCTGAGCGTTCGCTTTCGCATCTGCACTCGGAGCGCATTTGTGAAATGTGTGTGAAGTTCCCTTTTCATCTCGACTTCATGCCTTGGTTCTTGTTTTAGTCGGATGAATGAACGACGCCTACGCTTCAGACTCAGAAATTCAGTCAGCATCCCTACCTGTCGATGCCCTGCGGCGCACCCTGAACGAGGTGCTTTTTGGGCAAAGTGAACTCATCGAGCTGGTGCTCTGCGGCGTCATCGCACGCGGCCATGTACTGCTCGAAGGTTTGCCGGGCCTGGGAAAAACCGAGCTGGTGAAAGGACTCTCCAAAGCCCTCAATCTCACCACCCGCCGCGTACAGTTCACGCCTGACCTGCTTCCCGGCGACATCACCGGCAATCCCGTGCTTCAGGAGGTGGATGGCAAACGCGAGTTCGTGTTTCAACCGGGGCCCGTGTTTACCAATCTGCTGCTGGCAGACGAAATCAACCGTGCTTCTCCCAAGACGCAGTCCGCACTGCTCGAAGCCATGCAGGAGCGCCGCGTGACCGTGCTGGGCCAGACGCACACATTGCCAGATCCGTTTTTTGTGCTCGCCACGCAGAACCCCATCGAACTCGAAGGCACCTATCCGCTGCCTGAGGCGCAGGTGGACCGCTTTTTGTTCAAACTGGAGGTGCTGCGCAATTCGGCCGCGACGCTCGCAAAGATCGTCACCCAGCGCGAACTCGGCGTGGAGCCGCAGGTGGCCTCCGTGGTCACACGTGAGGCATTCGCGCTGATCCAGGCCACCGCACGGCGAATCTTCCTGCCTGAGATCGTCGCGGACTACATCGCGCGCGTCGTGGATGCCACACATCCTGGTCAGTCGCTGGCGGCCCAAGGCGTGCGCTTCGGTGCCAGCCCGCGTGCAGCACTGAGTCTGGCGGCGGCTTCCAAGGCGCGTGCGCTGATGCATGGCCGGCCCAATGCGAGCTTTGAAGATGTGCAGGCGCTGGCGTTGCCGGTGCTCAATCATCGCGTGCTGCTGGACTACACTGCTCGTATGGATGGCAAAACGAGTGCCGGAATAGTGCGAGCCATTCTGGCGGAAGTACCCGTGCAAAACCTCGCGACACCTCGCACCCTGAAGGAGGCCGCATGAAGTCTTTTCACCGCCTGTGGCTGGGTGTGCTGCTGCTGGGGGCCTCGGCGGCGCATGCGCAGAAAAACATCGCCAATGAGGAGCTCGACCCGCTCTCCGGCACTCGCGTGCAGGTTCGCAGCGTGTTTGATCCGCTGCCACCCTCCGGTTATGCTCCGATGCGCATCGTGGCGACAAACGGCACCGGCCGGAATGCGCGCTGGGGCTTTGATTTCCATTCTCAGACCCAGCACTTCCGGCAGCAAAATGAGCACGACAGCAGCTTTGCCGTGGATGTGCCTGCACGCTCCACGCAGTCGGCGTTGTTCATGGTGCCGCTGGCTGTCGACTATGACGACAGAGGCTCAGGTTCCTCCGGCCATGTGCTGCGGGTGAGCATATCCGGCACCGGATTCGATGAGTCTCCCAAGTTCGACCATGAGAGCCGCATCGGCGGTTTTCCAGCACTGGCACTCAGCGAGTCTCTGGCGGAGTTCAGCATCACTCAGCTCAACAAGGAAGTGGAGTCGAAGATGCACTCAACCCACGGTAGATACTATGGCGGTGCCATGACCTTTGGCTGTCGCTTTGAGCCGGCGGATCTGCCGGACTCATGGCTCGGCTTCAGCGGTTTTGATTTTATCCTGCTCAGCAGCACGGACTGGCAGAAACTGAAACCAGCGGTGAAGCGTGCGCTGCTCGAATGGGTGCGGCTGGGCGGGCAGCTGCATGTGTATCTGTCGCCCGGAGCCTACTCGGAATCGCTTGGGTTGCCGGACATTGCCAGTGCGGGCACACACATGGTATCGCTGGGAAAAATCGCCACCTTGAGCTGGGATGGCAAGACGCTGCCTGCAAGCCAGACGGTAAATCGTTACTGGGGTGAAAAACAGCGCGTGAACAGCCTCAGGTCTGATCACGCCCCCGTGGGTGCATGGCCGCTGCTGAAATTGCTGGGGACGCGCAGCTTTGCCTCCTGGCAGGTGATTGTGTTTCTTGTGGTCTTCGGCATGCTGGTGGGGCCGGTGAATCTTTTCGTGCTGGCTCCGGCGGGCAGGAGGCACAAGCTCTTTATCACCACGCCATTGCTCTCCATCGGCGCCAGTGTCGTCATGGTGGGACTGATCTTGGTGCAAGACGGCACCGGCGGTGTGGGGCGGCGCTTCGTTGCCATCAATCTCGAACCCGGCGAGGCGGCGGCGTATGTGACGCAGGAGCAGGTCAGCCGCACCGGCGTCCTGCTGGGCGCAGGCTTTGAGATGAAGCAGCCCGTGCTGATTGAACCCCTGGTCATGCCGGACTCACCGTGGGCGAAACTGAAAAAAACCTCCACCGCGCAGTCCGCCAGCCTGACGCAGGACGGACGCGAACGCCGTGGCAATTTCTTCCAAAGCCGCGCAGAGCAGGGCCAGGTGCTGCGTGCTGCCGTCTCAACGCGTGCGCGCCTCGAACTCAAGTCCGGTGCCGCACCTGACGCCGCACCGACACTGATCTCAGCACTCGGCTTCACGGTGGACGAACTGTTTTACACAGATGCAGCAGGCGCGCATTGGCGGCTCGAAAAACCGCTGAGCACCGGCCAGAGTGCCACGCTGGTCAAAACGGACGCGACAACGAAAAACCCTTGGCTGGATGACGCCGTCAATCCTGCCGTCGACTCGCTGCGCATTTCGCTCAACAACACCACCACGAACCGGCGCTCGTTCTTCGTCGCGAAGGCCCGGAAGGCACCGGATTTCACGCTCGACACCCTGTCCTCCATTCGCTGGGAGGACGATCGCATTGTTGTCTTCGGTCCGGTCACGCAGCCCTGAACTCCGCATCTTCGATCTTCATGTCATCGTCTGTTTCAAACTCCGCCCCCGCTCACGAGATGGACCGCAGCCAGCCTGCGGTCGTGGTGGAGGATCTGCACCGCACCTTTGGCACCTTGAAGGCGGTGGATGGCGTGTCCTTCAGCATTGATCACGGACGGGTGGTCGGTTTCGTCGGTGCCAATGGCGCGGGCAAAACCACCACCATGCGCATCATGGCCACGCTTGATTCTCCCGGCAGCGGCCGGGTTTGCATGGGCGGGCACAACGTCGTGCATCATCCGGCCAAGGTGCGCCGTCTGCTGGGCTGGATGCCTGACAGCTTCGGCACCTATGAGCACATGACCGTGCTGGAATACCTCGACTTCTACGCGCGCGCCCTCGGCTTCAAAGGCGCGGATCGTCTCCGCCGCATCCAGGAGGTGATGGACTTCACCGATCTCACGCCGCTGGCCGACCGCATGAGCAACAAGATGTCCAAAGGCCAGACCCAGCGTCTCTGTCTGGGCCGTGCGCTTTTGCACGATCCTCAGATACTCATCCTCGATGAACCTGCGGCGGGTCTCGATCCCAAGGCGCGCGTCGAACTGAAAAACCTCATCCGCATTCTCGCGCAAGAGGGCAAAACCATCCTCATCAGTTCGCACATCCTCAGCGAGCTTGGAGAGATGTGCGACAGCCTGCTTTTCATCGACAAAGGCCGCATCGTGCATCATGGCGACGCCGAAAGCATGGTGCGCGGCACCGAGACCGCCGGCGAGACTTTGGTAAATGTGCAGATCGCCGGCGAACCCGCCAAGCTCATCGAATGGGCGCTCACCGCCCCGCTGATCAAGGTCGAAGAAGAGACCAAGCGCGGTGCGCGTCTGCGCATTCAATCCACGGACGATGCAACCCTTGCAGGAGTTCTGCGCCGCATGATCCAGGATGGCCTCCCCGTGCTCGACTACCACCGTGAGGAGCGCCGTCTCGAAGACGCCTTCATCGACATGCTCGGTCAGATCGACAAGAACACGTTCAAATCCCCGCCGCCGGGAGGGTTGCCGCCAAAAATCACGGAGGACGCAAAATAATGCATCATCACCGGCTCCTCATTTTTGCAGCTTTTGGTGCTTCTTTGCGGCCATCCCACTCATGAACGCTTCCTTTGCCATCACGGACTTTCCTGACCGCCTCTCACCGATGGTGGTCAAGGAGCTGCGGCAGGGACTGCGCACGCGGCTGTTCGGCGGCATGCTGCTCACGCTGCATATCATGCTGGTGCTGCTCACGCTCATGAGCGGCGGGGCGGAAAATGCCAATGTGGTGAGCGGATGGTTCGATGGCATCGTCACACTCGTGCTCTGCATCATCATGCCGCTGCGCGGGTTTTCCGCCGTGGCGGATGAGTTGAAGTCCGGCACGCTGGACATGCTGGCGCTCACCCGCCTCTCGGCCGGGCGCATCATCTTCGGCAAATGGGCAGCCATCGCCTCGCAGTCGCTGCTGCTCATGCTCAGCATCCTGCCTTATGTGGTCGCACGCTTCGTGTTTGGTGGACTGGATCTGTTCGGCGAGATCGCGGCATTGTTTTACAAATGGCTGGCCGGCGTCGTGATTGCGGCGGTGATCGTGGCGCTCTCTACCCAGCGCCAGTTCTGGCTGCGGGCCGTTGTTGTTTTCCTGCCGCTGATGATGACTGGCTGTGGCGCGTTTTCTTTGATAATCATGTCACGCATGGGCGGCGGCATGTCTTCCGGTAGGGTGTTCACTTTCTTCACCAAGTCGGGTGGGGCCAGTTCCCTGCTCGTGGTGGTGGCATTGGCGGCATGGGCCATTTTTTTCTTCCTCAGTCTGGCGGCCACGCGCATCGCGCCGACCGCTTCGCTCCTGAGCGTGATCAAGCGCTCCGTGCATCTGGTCATGATCCTTTCTTTGCTGCTGCTGGGTTGGCTGACCGGGGCGGGGGCCGACATGGGCATGATCGCTGCAGGCGTGCTTGCCTTGCTGATGACCGACGCTTTGACCGAGCGCGTGAACGAAGTACCCTCGGTCTATGCCGCCTTTTATCAGCGCGGGTGGCCGGGCCGTATCGCCCTGTGGCTGCTGGCACCGGGCTGGGTCACGGGTCTGGTCTACTCGGCTCTGATGGTGTCGCTGGTGGTGGTCTACGTTGGGTGGACGCGTAGTGTGGAGGAGGCCAAGCTGGTCTTCGTGAGTGCTGCCGGGATCTGGATGATCGCGGCCTTGGTGCAGTTGTTTTCCACACGTAAGTCACGTGATTTGCTGCCGCCATTCGTCATCTGCTGGCTGTTTGTAAACGTGGTGATTGCGACTCTCGGCCGCCTGTTGGTAATACCTCTCGGCCGCCTGTTGGTGATGCCTCTGTCCACGAAGGGCGCCACGGCTGGGTTTACCTGGGCGCTGCCGCAGTTGTTGCCTGTGGGCTATGCTTCCGCGAACGCGGGGGACAAGGCTTATTTGCTCAATCTCGGCGTGCTCGCCGCCTGCATCTGGCCTGCACTGCTGCTGATCGTCGCAGTGTTTGCCTGGCGGCACGCACGCGGCGCCCGGCAGGAAGGCTGGCGCATGATCCACGGCAAAAAGGGAGGCACCGCAGTCTGACATGAACGCTACTTTGCCCATGCTGCGTGATTTCAGCGATCGCTTCAGCCCGATCGTCGTCAAGGAGCTGCGTCAAGGCCTGCGCACACGGTTCTTCACCTCGGCGCTGATCCTGTTCCACACCTTCATCATCCTGCTTCTCATCACGGTGACGCTGGGTGCGCCAGTGGAGGCGGTGAACGGCATCTTTTGGGGCATCGCAGGTTTCATGCTGCTGGCGGTCATGCCGCTGCGTGGATTTGCCGCCCTGCATACCGAAGCCACCGATGGAACGCTGGACATGCTGACGCTGACATCCATCGCTTCATTCCGTATCTTGTATGGCAAATGGGTCGCGCTCTACAGCCAGACCTTGCTGGTCGCAGGCTCCATTTTGCCTTACATGGTCGCACGCTACTTCTTTGGCGGCGTGGAAATCCTGCGGGAGGTCGTGGCGCTGGTGATCCTGGCTCTCGGCTCCGGTGTCATCACAGCGGCGTTGCTGTCCTTTTCTTCTCAGGGCCCCTTGTTGCTGCGCATCTTTCTGGCGCTCTGCGTGGGTGCGGGGGCGGTGCCGCTGGGGTACTTCACCGCATTCCTCGTGTCGGCATCACAGGCAGACTCCATGGTGCGCGCATTCTTTGCGCTCGCTCTATGGGAGCAGTGCAGCATCATTGGCGGCATTCTGGCTCTGGTGGTCTATGCCGCGTATTATTTTTTGGCGCTCGGCTCCTCACGCATCGCTCCGCCATCAGAGAATCACAGCACGCTAAAACGCCTCATCGCATTGGCCGTGCATGGCGCTTTGATGGTGACGGGCCTGCTGCTGTGTTTTCTCAACACCGATCCCGATGTGGCTTTTTGGGCCTATATTCCACTCATGGTCCTGACGCTCATCGTTTGCATGGACGTGCTGACGGAGGAGATGCCACATTATCCCACTGCTGTGGCAGTGCTGGCACGGCGCGGGCGTTTTGGCAGGCTGGCAGGCAGGCTCTTGTACCCTGGCTGGGCTTCCGGCGTGATCTTCTCCGCCGTCATGTGTGTGATGGCGTTGAGCATCATGGCTGGCATCACTCTGCGCCACTCATCCTGGGATTGGGACGACGGCCCGGGCGTTTACATGGTCTGCCTCTTCCTGGCTGTTTTCGTGCCGGTCATCCTGCGCATCAACCGCACGAACACTTTTGTGAACTGGTGGGTGGTGCAGCTGTGCTCCGTGGTCCTCGGGATCATGCTAACGATGTTTTGCTTCTCCATGAATGCGCGTGACCTGGGTGTCATCGGAATTTTCACCCCCATCACCACGTTGTTTGGCGTCAACTGTGTGGATTACAACAGCCGTGAGGGCATCATGTTGATTGGCTGTGTCTTCAGCGCAATTTGGCTCCTCGCCGCCATCGTGCGTGCAGCGTCACATTTCAATACCTACACCACGCTCGAATGCGAAGCGCTTGAGCAATCCGCTCAGGAAACCCATCGTACTCATGACGCTGCTTGAAGATGCCAGCGCATTGCGCACGCTGCACGTCCGCGCACGTGGCTGGGCGCGCGTGCTGAAGCTGCCCTTCCGTCAGCAGCGCTGGCGTGGCCATGCGGGTGAGTTTCTCGGCAGCGGCACTGGCAGCAGCCTCGACTTCCAGGACCATCGCCTCTACCTGCCCGGTGATGATCCGCGCCAGATCAACTGGCAGGCCTACGCCCGCACCGGCACCTACTCGATGAAGCTCTATCGCGAGGAGGTTCGCCCGCTCGTCGATGTGATCCTCGATGTCTCGGCCTCCATGTTTGCCTTCGCAGCCAAGGAGCAGCGTGCGCTGGAATTGTTTGCCTACACCGTCGAGTCCGCGCTGCAGTCCGGCGCCACCCTGCGCTGCTACGCTGTCGCCGGAGCCCAGCATCAATTGCTGGAGCCCGAGGTCATCCTCAGCGGCCAGTGGCACGCACGAGTCAGCGCCTTGATCCCCACTCAGGAAACTCCTCTGCTAAACCGTCTCCCTCTGCGTGCCGGAGCCATGCGCGTCTTCATCAGCGACCTGCTGTTTCCCACCGAACCAGAACCCGTGCTCGCCTGCCTCAGTACCCGCAATGGTCGCGGCATCGTCTTCGCTCCGCAGGCGCAGGAAGAGGCCGATCCCGGCTGGGATGGGAACTATGAATTCATCGACCCCGAGACCGGCCTGCCGCATGAGCACCGGGTCGAAGCCGCGCTGCTGCAACGCTACGAATCAGCCTACCGCCGCCATTTTGAACTGTGGAAAGCCGCCGCCCAAAAACACGGCATCGCGCTGGCTCGTGTGGCCGCAGAGGCCGACTTTCAAAAGGCGCTGCAACTCGAAGGTCTTTCCAGTGGAGCTGTGGAAACCGCATGAATCTCACGCTCGCCAACACCTGGGGCCTGTGGGCGCTGCTCGGTCTTCCGGCCGTGATCGCCATTCACTTTCTTCAGCGGCGCAACCGCCGCGTGCCGGCCACCACGCTCTTCCTGCTGCAGCAGATGAAGCGAGAGAGCCGCACCGGCAGCCGCTTCGAACGCCTGCGCACCTCCATCCCGTTCTGGCTGCAATTGCTCATGGTGCTGCTGCTCACCTGGCTGCTGGTGCAGCCTCGCTGGCTCAAACACGATGCCGTGCAGCGCATCGTCATCGTGATGGACACCTCCGCAAGCATGCAGGCCTTTAGCATTCCCGCTGTCAAAGCAGTGGATGAAGTGCTCGGCCTGCTCGAAGGGCCGCTCGCACGCGCGGAGCTCACCCTGCTGTCTTCGGATGCCGAAGCCCCCAGCCTCTATCACGGCACGCAGGCCGGTGAACTGCGGCAGTCGCTGGATCAATGGGAACCGCTGCTCGGCGTGCATGATTTCACCCCCGCCTTGCGCGTCGCACGCGGACTCGTTGGGCAGCAGGGCGTTGTGGTGCTCGTCACCGATCACCCGCTGCCAGTGCCACCGCTCTTTGGCGCTCAAGTGGTATCCGTGGGTCAGGAAACCGACAACGTCGGCTGGGCAGGCGTCACCGTGGAAGAAAAAGACGGCCAGTGGGTGTGGCATGCGCTGGTGAAAAATTACAGTCGCTCGGCACAGGATCGCCAGTGGCGCGCGCAGGCCGGTGCTGCGGAATCACCCTGGAAACCCGTCAAGCTCGGCCCCGGTGAAACCCAGACGCTCTCGGGTCCTTTCCCCGCAGGTGAGATCCAGCAGATCGCGCTGCATCTCAGCGACGATGCGCTCTCACTCGACAACGAACTCCCCCTCGTGCGTCCCCAGCCCAAGGTGCTATCACTTTGTCCGCTTGAAGGCAAAGTGCCGCTGCTCGCCGAGTTGTTCAGCCGCTATGCACATCTGCGCATGGTCGCTGTGCCCGGTGAATCAGACCTCGTCGCTGCCGTGATGACACCGAGCTTCGCGTTGCCGGAGCAGCGTCACGGCTGTTTTTTTCAAGCCCCGGCAGATGAAACCGCGCCCTACCTCAAAGGCAGCATCGTCGCCGAGCCCCATGCGCTGGTGGAAGGATTGAACTGGCAGGGCCTGCTCGTGCGCGAATCGAAAGCTATGCCTCGGCAGTCGCAGGATCGCGTCCTCCTCTGGCAGGGCGAGCGCCCGTTGATCGTCCTGCGCATGATGCCCGCAGGTGGGCGCCAGTTGATCTGCCAGTTTGATTTGGAAACCTCGAACGCCCGCAAACTTCCCGCCTTCGCCGTGTTGCTGCATCGCTTTCTCGAAGAATTGCGCACCGACAAACTCGCTCCCGAAGCAGCCAATTTCGATGTGCGTCAGCACCTCGTCGTCGCGCATCGTCAGGATGCCGAAGCCGGTCCATTGAAGCTCGGAGATCAGGAAATCCCGCTCGCACAGGCCCGTCTCCTGCGTGCTCCTGCACGGCCCGGCCATTTCACCATTCATCAGGGTGAAAACCTTCTCCTCACCGCCGCCGCGCATTTCGCCGACACCCGCGAAGCCGACCTCACCCAGGCAAAGCCGTTCAACGAACTCGACAAGATCAAAGCCGTGCAAATCGAAACCCTGCACGAGGCCGATCCCAACTGGCGGCTATGGCTTCTCATCCTGCTGCTTCTGCTGCTAGCCAGTTGGTGGTTCACGAATTCCAGACGCGAAATGAAGGAGGTATCGCGCGCATGATGTTCCGCCACCCAGAATGGTTCGCGCTACTGCCCGTGCTGCTGCTCGCAGGCTGGCTCCTGCCACGCCTCATGCTCATGCGTCCGGTGCGGCTGCTGCTCGTCGCTTTGATCACGCTGACCCTGGCACAACCGCAGTGGCGGCGTCTCGCGGACGGCGTGGATCTCTGGGTCCTGCTGGACTCCTCCACCTCAGCCGAGCAGCCGATGGCCAAGGGCATGCAGGAATGGGAGAAGCTGCTCGAAAAAAGCCGGGGCCGCGAAGACCGCATCTTTTACCTCAACTATGCGGCGGAGGTGATGAAGCGTGGTGCTGAAGGCGCGGAGATGTATGCCCGCAATCAGACCCAGACGCGCACCGCCCAGGCCGTGACGCAGGCGCTCGCATTTGCCCAGCGTGAAGGCCGCGGCAGGCCGGCGCGCATCCTTGCCATCACCGATGGATACTCCACCGAGCCCCTCTCAGGCCTCGCCTCCAAACTCACGCAGCAGGGCGTGGAGCTGGACTACCGCCTCGCCCGTGAAACCGAGACCACCGACTACCGCGTCTCCGCCATGAAGCTCCCTGCGCGCGCGCAGCTCGGCGAGCCCTTTCTGATCGAAATCGAACTGCATGGCACCACCGATGGCAAGGTCCCCCTCACATTGATGCGCAACGGGCGTGAACTCAAAACGAGCGAAGTGGCTGTGAAGCTCGGCAGCGGCATGATCCGCTTCACCGACCGCCTGCCCGCTGCCGGTGTGGCGCATTACGAAGCCATCATCCAGCCCGCCAAGGACGCGCATTCGGGCAACAACCGCCATGAGGCCATGATCGAGATCGCCGGAGGTCCTCGCGTGCTGCTGCTCACCAAGTACACCAACGATCCCGTCGCCGCCACCCTGCAGCGGCAGGGCTTCACCGTCGAGACCGTCACGGAGCTGCGCTCACTGCGTCCCGGCCAGCTGGCTGGAGTGAAGTGCGTCATCTTCAACAACGTCCCCGCATTCGAACTGCCCTCCGAGTTTCTCCCGGCCATGGATTTCTATGTGCGTGAGCAGGGCGGCAGCATCCTCATGGCCGGTGGCAAACAGAGCTTTGCGGCAGGCGGTTATTTCGAGTCCCCGCTCGATCCACTGCTGCCAGTCTCGCTTGAGATGAAACAGGAGCACCGCAAGCTCATGGTGGCCATGGCCATCGTGATGGACCGCAGCGGCTCCATGGGCATGACCGTGCAGAATGGCTTCACGAAAATGCAGCTCGCTGACGAAGGCGCAGCCAATGCCATCCGCTTCCTCGGTCCGCAGGATCTGCTGGCGGTTTATGCCGTGGACAGCGAAGCCCATGAAATGGTGCCGCTGCAGCAGGTGGGACCGAACCGCGAAAAAATGGAGAGCGCCGTGCGCCGCATCGAAAGCACCGGCGGTGGCATCTATGTTTACAACGGTCTCAAGGCTGCATGGGATCAGCTCAAATCCGCGCCCGTCGGCCAGCGCCACATCATTCTCTTCTCAGACGCCGCTGACTCCGAGCAGCCCGATGCCTATCAGAGTCTGATCGATGACATCACCAAGAACGGCGGCACCGTCAGTGTCATCGCCCTCGGCAAACGCAGCGATCCCGACGCATGGCTGCTCGATGACATCGCCAAGCTTGGCAAAGGCCGCATCTTTTACACCGACAAAGCGGAGGAACTGCCGAGCATCTTCAGCCAGGAGACCGTCGCCGTGGCGCGCAGCGCCTTCATGACCGAACCCGTCGGCACCAAGGCGGCAGGCGGCTGGTTTGAGATCAGCAGCCAGACATTCGATTGGCCCAAGGAAGTGGACGGGTTCAATCTCAGCTACCTGCGCGAGTGGGCCAGCCAGGCGCTTATCACGCAGGATGAATACGCCGCACCTCTCGTCGCCTTCGGTCCGCGTGGCACCGGCCGCACGGCCGCCGTCAGTTTCCCTCTCGGCGGCGAGCACTCCCAGCGCGTGCGCGACTGGCCCAAATACGGTGACTTTTTGCAGACACAGGTGCGCTGGCTCATGGGTGAGACCGTGCCGCCCGGCATCGGCGTGCGGCACCGCATTGACGGCAACACCCTCACGCTGGATCTCCTCTACGATGAGGAATGGGAGCCCAAACTGCGCACCAAAGCGCCGCGTGTCGTGCTCGCCCATGGCCTGCGCGCCGAAGGCTCGCATGAGCTCGCCTGGGAGCGTGTCGCACCGGGGCATTTCCAGACCAGCACCGAACTCCCCGAAGGAGAAATGGTGCGCGGAGCCGTGCAGGTCGGCGGTCAGGCCATCAGCTTCGGTCCAGCCATCGTCGGCACCAGTACTGAGTGGGCCTTCGATGAGTCACGCGTGGAGGAGCTGCGCCGCGTCTCCCAAACCAGCGGCGGCCGCGAGCTGCTGGAAATGAGCCAGGCATGGCGCAGCCCCTCCATTCCACGCTTTACGGATCTCGGTCTGTACCTGCTCATCGCCACCCTGCTGCTCCTCCTCTTCGAAGCTTTCGTGACACGCACCGGCTGGAAACTGCCGCAGTGGGCCCGTGCCGAGGCCAGGCAGCGCCCCAAAATCGTCAAACCCACCCGGGAGACCGTGCAGCATCAGCAGCGGATGCAACAAACGCCGCAGCCTGAAGCGCCCAAAACCACCGTTGGGCCGGAGGAAAAGAAATCCGAACCCACCACTGATGCCGAGCGCCAAAGCCGTTTTCAGCGTGCAAAGAAACGATGATGCAAAACCTCCTTGGATGCACTCCGGGGAACGCTCGGATGAAGGCTTGCGTGTCTTTGAGGGTGGAATTAGAATTAACCATGGTTCCCATCCTGAGACAGCCGGGCTTTCAACAGCGTGCCATGCCGCTGTCGATCAAAGCGTGGCATCAAATGATCACCACCGGTCTTGCTCCAGCACGGGCTGAACTCATCAGGGGGGTGATTGTCGAAAAAATGAGCAAGTCCATCATCCACACCAAGCTGTCCGCGCGAATGTTCGCCTTGCTTCAAAAGCTCGTGGGAACTCAAATGTGGGTCCGCAAGGAAGATCCGCTGACCTTGACGGACTCAGAGCCAGAGCCGGATGCCTCGGTTGTTGCAGGAAAGGAAGAAGACTTTCAGAGTCATCCCACAACGGCTCTCCTCGTGGTTGAGGTGTCTGTTTCCAGCCTCAATGAAGACCGTGAAATGGCCGATCTGTACGCAGAAAACAATGTGGCCGAATATTGGATCGTTAACGGTCAGGATCGATGCATTGAATGTTATCGTGATCCCGCCGCCGGTCGCTATCAAACACTGCTCCGCATCACTGAAGGCTCCCTCCTTCAGAGCACCGCACTGCCAGCAGTGAGCGTGGACATCGCCGAATTGTTTGCGGGTATCGGCACCTGATCCCCGCGGGAAGGCCTGGAATGCCCAGACGAAGGCTGGAGCGACTTCGATCCAGACTCTTTTCCAACGGCTCATGGTACTAAACTGCCGTTCTTTGTCTTTGGAGACAAAGAGTCCGGCGTGGCAGCGTACGTTGGAGTGACTCCAATCCATCGAAGATCATGCCCACCTCTCGCCGCTCCTTCCTCAAGAACTCCACGCTCGCCTCCGCCGCTGTCGCCTTTCCGGCCTTCGTCCGTGGTCAGAACCTCAACAGCAAGCTCCAGGTCGCCTGCGTCGGCGTCAATGGCATGGGTTACAGCGATCTGCACAATGTGGGATCCCATGCCTCAGTGAAATTCGTCGGCTTCTGCGATGTGGATGCCAATCGCTTCGACAAGGCAGACGCCGAGTTCCCAGGCGTGAAACATTTCTCCGACTATCGCGAGATGTTCAGCACGCTCGGCGATGGTTTCGATGCAGTCACCGTGGGCATCCCCGATCACATGCACGCTCCTGTGGCCGTGGCCGCCATGCAGAAGGGCAAACACATCTATTGCCAGAAGCCCCTCGCGCACACCGTCTGGGAGGCACGTCAGATGAAGCTGTGGGCTGAGAAGAAGAATCTCACCACGCAGATGGGCAATCAGATCCACTCCTCCATCGAGTACCGCATGGGCACACGCCTCATCAAGGAAGGCGCGATCGGCAAAATCAAAGAAGTCTACTCATGGGTCGGCGTGACGGGCAACGAGCGCACCCGCATGTTCCAGCCACCACCTGCGTCTCAGGCACCGGCCAATTTGAACTGGGACCTCTGGATCGGTGCCGCACCCATGCGCGACTATGCTCCCGCCTACCATCCCTTCATCTGGCGCGACTGGCAGGACTTCGGCGGCGGCGGGCTCGGCGATTTCGGCTGCCACATCATGGACCCCGTCTTCACTGCACTCGATCTC
Source organism: Prosthecobacter debontii (assembly GCA_943371875.1). Lineage (GTDB taxonomy): Bacteria > Verrucomicrobiota > Verrucomicrobiia > Verrucomicrobiales > Verrucomicrobiaceae > Prosthecobacter > Prosthecobacter debontii_C. The sequence goes on from CALRWM010000011.1 coordinate 77,256, forward strand.
ACCGCGCCCATCAGCGTCCACGCCAAGAACAGCGGCATCAACAACCAGATCTGGCCTACGCATGAAACCATCAATTACGTTTTCCCCGGCACCGAATACACCGCTGGTAAAACGATGAAGCTCACCTGGATGGACGGCGGTCTGAAACCCAGCCACAAGCTCGCGCAGATGCCGGGGGACGTGGATCTCCCCGGCAGCGGTTCCATCTTCATCGGCGAAGGCGGCACCATGGTGCTCGCCCACGTGGCCGGCCCGCGCCTCTACCCGCTCGACAAGTTCACCGGCTTCAAATATCCCAAGGAAGAAGGCCGCAGCCACTGGCACACCTGGGTGGATGCCTGCCTCGCCAGCAAAAAGACCAGCGATGGCTTCCACTACGCCGGCCCGCTCGCGGAAACCGTGCAGCTCGGCAACGTGGCCACGCGTCTCGCCATTCCGAAGATCGACCCCATCACGGGCCGCATGGAGGAGGCAAACAAAGTCCTGGAGTGGGACGCCGCCAATCTGAAATTCACCAACGCACCCGAGGCTGACAGTCTGCTCACGAAAACCTACCGCAAAGGCTTCGAAGTAGCAGCTGCATAAAACATCCCAGATGCCCTGATCCAATCAGACGCGCGCTGAACTTAAAAATTCAGCGCGCGTTTTTTTTGATGGCAATTGAGTGGCTGGCGTAGTTATTGCGTCAGACATCGATATGAATTCGGAACACACCAACGAATCATCCTCTTCCCTCAGTGGAAGCCTCCTGCTCGCCTCACCGGCCATGCGCGACTCCAACTTTGCCCGCTCCGTGGTCTTCATGGCGGCGCACAACGCGAAGGACGGCGCCTTTGGCTACATCTTGAACCGCCCTCTGGAACAATGTGTCGCCGATCTGCTGCCAGATCAGGATCTCGGTCCGCTCGGTGAGGTTCCCGTCTTCATGGGCGGCCCGGTTTCCACCGACAAGCTCGCCTTTGCCGCACTGCATTGGAACAAGCGCCGCCGCACCCTGCGCTGTCAGACACACCTGTCGGTGACAGACGCCCTGCATGCGCTCAGCCTCGGTCATGACGTGCGCGGCTTCGTCGGCTACTCCGGCTGGAGCGGCGGGCAGCTCGAAAGCGAGCTCGAAGTGCGTTCCTGGATCACCGCAGACGCACGTCCGCTGGTGCTCACCGTCGAAAAGCCGACGCAGATGTGGTCCGCCATTCTCCAGGACATGGGCCCGGTCTACAAAGTGATGGCCGGCATGCCTGAAGATGTGAGCCTGAACTGAGCCTACTTCGTAAACTCCTTGTCGATCGCATCCAGATACTTCGAGATCGGATCGGTGCGGGCAGGGAGTTCTTTCTTGATGGTGGCGGGCAGATTCAGGAAGTCGTCGAACTTGCCGGAGAGGCGGCCGCTTTCGCTGGCTTCAAACCAGTCGAGGTAGTCGCGCACGGCGATGGACTTCTGATACGCGATGATCGCAAACTCATGCAAAGCAGCGAGGCGCTTGTCCATGTCCTTCGTCTTCCCGGTTTCGATGTCGTGCACCGCGACCTGATACCCCCGAATCACAGGACGGAACAAAATGCTGACACGCAGCTCCAGCGCACGCAGTGAGGCGGTGTTGTAGGCCAGTATTTTGGCGCGATCCGGGTGCTTGAGGATGTGCTGGTACTCTTCCAGCGGCAAACTCACCGGCACCAGGGCGGGCCCGGCCTCTGGGGTGGCTGCGGTGACAGCTTGGACCTGTTCAGGCGTGGCGGGTCTGGCGTTCGGATTGGTGGTTTTTGGTTTGTCCGGAGTTTTGGCGGATGATTTGGAGGCCGGCGTGGAATTGGGATTCGTCGTGCGCGGCTTGCTGCTTTTCTTGACCGGTGGTCTGTCCTCCTCTGTTTTCGGGACCGGCGTTTCCTCTTTGGGGGCTTCTTCGGCTTTGGGTTTGCGTTTGCGGAAATCAAACAACGGCTCCGTGGTCGGACGCGCAGCAGCAGGTGCAAGCATCTGCCATGCATCCGCCATCATGGGCGAGATCAGTCGTGCGACATCCAAAGTGTCAGGCGGTGTGAGAAATGCCTCCTTCTCCTTGGCGGGCGTCTCTTCTTTCTTCTCTTCAGCTTTCTTGCCGCCACGAAACCAGTTCATGGGATTGAGCTTGGTGGGCTTCTTCTCCTCTTGCGGCTCCTCCTTGGCTTCCGGCTCTTTTTTGACGGGGACCTTGGGTTTTTCGATGGCGGCAGCTTTCTCTTTTTCAGGCGCCTTTTTGTCCGCAGGCGCGGTCACAGCCGGTTTGTCCTCAGGCTTCTTTTCGTCACTGCCTGCACCAAAGAGACGGCCCATGAAACCGGGCTTCTTCTCCTCCTCTGCCTTCTTCTCTTTTTCGACAACTGCGGGAGCTTCATCCGTCTTTGCAGCCACCTTGGCTGTGCTCTCTTTGACGCTCGGTTCCTCCGGCGTCTTCTTTTCGTCGCTGCCTGCACCAAAGAGACGGCCCATGAAGCCGGGCTTCTTTTCTTCTTCCTCTTTCTTCTCTTTTTCTACGGCGGGAGTATCAGCCACCTTGGGTGTGTCCTCTTTGGCGCTCGGCTCATCCGGCGACTTTTTCTCGTCGCTGCCGAGACCAAAGAGGCGGCCCATGAACCCAGGTTTCTTTTCTTCCTCAGTCGGCTGTTCTTTGTCCTCGGAGGTCTTGGCCGGTTTGTCACCATCCTTGGCTTCGCTTTCTTTGGCGGCTCCTAGAAAAAGCATGCGCCGGAGGAGGCTGCGTTTCCCCTTGGGATCTTCCTCAGCCGGCTCGTCTTTGACTTCGGCGGTGGCTTCTTTGGTCTTGGACTTGGTTGGTGCAGCAGCCGCAGCCGTGTGGGGCTCCGGATGGGATTCGCTTGCTGGGATGACTGCCAACGGTGCCGGGATCACAAACGGATGCAGCTTCACATTCTTCGGGACGGCGGCGGGAAGCGCTTCGTAGTGGATGGTGATCGCTTCCTCGATGGCCTTGAGACTCTCAGCAGCACTGAGGGGCTCGGCGACACCGGGATTGGCCAGCGCGGCAAGCTGCAACGACCACCACTTGTTCAGGCTTGAGACCGAGGCGGCAAAGTTTGGAAAGGCAGCGCTGAGCAGTTCACGTTCGGAGCGCGGGTCGCTCGCGAGGGAATTGAGAAACTTGTTCAGGTTCTGCGGTCCGCTGGGCTGATCCACGAGCGCCAGCACCAGGGCACAGCAGGAGGTCTCGTAAATCGTGCGGGACAGGTTGTCCATCTCCACCGGAGAAGCTTCGATGATCTCTTCGATGCCATAGATTTTACCACTGCGGAACAGCGTCGCAAACATCGCGCTGGGCGTGGGGCTGGCACGGAAGTCCAGCGCGTGCAGCACACCGGTCATGATCCAGTCAGGCAGCAGCAGTCGTCCTTTCGGCGTCTCGATCTTCTGATGATTGCGCAGGATGCGCTCGGCGAGCAGCGCGCGCACCAGCTCCTTGCGCAGATCCGCCGCTTTGAGTCCGGGGCCTTCATTGATCGTCACCTGCAGGTGAAAACCGCCAAAGTTAAGCTCGGAAATCGTGGTGGAAATGGGCGGGCCTTTCGATTTCGCCGCCTCCTCACCCGTGTTCAGCAGCACGACGATCGGCAGCACCCACGGCTCCTTGTCATTCAGCACCTTGCGCACTTCCTGGGAAACCTCCTCGCAGCGCGTGGACATTGCGCTGCGAGTCTCAAACACTTTCCCATGCACGATGAACTGCCGGCTCGTGCTGGTGGAACTGGTGACGGGGAGCTTGTCCGAAGGCGTCCCCACGCGCGGCACTTCCGTGCCCGCAGGCTTCTGGGTGGCGGCTTCCAGCACCTGCATTTTGCTGGCGGAATTATCAGATGCCGCCGGAGCGGCGGGTGGCTCCGCCGCAGGCATGGCAGGAACTCCACTCTGCAACTGCCCAGGCAGGGGCGGCGGCACAGCCGTCTTCGGCGCCTCAATGGCAGCCGCAGCTTCCTTCTGCTCCTTCGTGAGCAGTGGGACTGGCGGCGCGGCTGTCTGCCCCACCGCAAGCAGTGTGGCGCAGGCAAACAAGAGTACGCTCGTTAGGGCGGATGGAAAACGGCGGTTCATGCGGGAGGGAAACGGGGATCGAGCACGAGCTTGTCCTTGGCGATGGTGATTTGAGTCATTTGAAACAAGGCCCGAATTTCCGGATCAAGCGCCTCGGCCAGCGCCTCCAGTGACGGATAGAGCGGTCGCATCATGCCACGTGGCATTTGCAGATGGCCGTAGGCTCCACGCAGCACCTCGACGCGAAAGTTTTTATCGTCACGACTGATGGCGAGATCAACGCTCGCCGTGTGGGTGTAGCCTTTGAGCTTCCAGATGACGAACAAGCGGGCCCTGTCCAACTCCAGATCAACTCGTGCGCCTTCAAAAGTGACCCAGCTGCCCAGCATGCTCGGGATTTTCCCTGACAGCGTCGTGGCTAGGTGCCGGTTGATTTCAGCCTCGCTGATCTCCACCACCGCTGCGCGTTTGATCGTCGTCTGGCGCAGGCTGTCCAGCAGGTCATCGGCCTTGGCAGAGCTTGGCGCGGCGACCTTGGGCAGATCAGCCGGGCGGTAAGCCACCCAGGTGGCTCCGGCCAGCAGGCTGATCCCAAGCAGCCGCAAAGTCTGAAACAGGTGGCGAATCACGGCGGCAGGGGTGGGGGTTGAATGCGGACTCAGGTCTAAGCACCCTAGGTCTTGGCTGGTGCCGGCGGAGTGGCAGCCGGAGCCGGTGTTGAACTCGTGGAGGCTGAGGCGCTTTCAGAATCCTTCTTCGCCGCCGCTTTGTACGAGTCACTGCGGTAGTCCGTGATGTAAAAGCCATTGCCCTTGAAGATGAAACCTGCGCCCAGTCCAATCTTGCGCTTCACCGGACCTGGGCAGCCCTCCTTCGGGCAGTCCGTGAGATGCGGATCCTTCATCGACTGTTTGGCCTCAAACTGGTGGCCGCACGTCTGGCATTCGTAATCGTAAGTGGGCATGGTGTGTGGGTAAGTGCGTGCGCGGGGGTAATAAAGTGCGCAGCAGGGAGCTAAGTATGCCGCTTGGCACCCTCTGCTGCAAAAGGATTTTCCCCCTCCATTGGGCCCCGGTCGTAATTCAATGCTCGACACCTCGGTGCTGATGAATGTATTATCCGGCCATGGCTTCGTTGTCCCAGGAAACCGTCTTCATGACGAATCTTTACGCCACACCCGCTGACTGGCAGCGTGATTTGTTTTATTCCGTGGTGCGCGCGGGCCATTTGAGGGCGGGCTTCGAGCACCGCATCGAGCGTGAAACCTACCCCGGTCATGAGTTGATCCTCTGCCTCAGAGGCTGCGGCTGGGTTCAGATCGCAGGCAAACGGCATGCCGTCGGACCCGGTGCGCTGCTGTGGGTGAACTGCCATCACCCGCACATTTACGGTGCCGCAAAAAAAGATCCGTGGGAGCTCTACTGGATGCGCATCGAGGGCAGATCCTTGGACCGCATCGCCGAACTCCTGCAAGTGCGCTCGCAGCCCGTTCTCGAAGGCATCAATGAGCAGGCGGTGAAGCAGGAGTTTGAGCGCGCCTTCCAGTTCATGAGCGGCACCCGCCCCAGCGATGCCGCACTCGCCAGCGCTGCCGTTGCCGCCATCATCGGCCTCGCATTCCATGTGCGTCTTTCAGAGCCGGGCCTCGTGCAGCCCGAGCTTCCATCCGCCGTCTCCAAGGCCCTGGAGCGCATGCGCCTCTACTTCCATCTGCCCATGCGCGTGATCGAACTCGCCCAGCTCAGCGGCATGAGCGAAAGCCACTTCAGCCGTCAGTTCAAATCCGCCATCGGCACCAGCCCCATCGACTGGCTCCGGCGCGAGCGCATCAATCAGGCCAAGCGCCGCCTCATTGAATCCGACGACCCCGTCAAAGAAATCGCCCGCCAGGTCGGCTACCACGATCAGTTCTTCTTCTCCAAGGACTTCAAGAAGATGACCAAGCTCACCCCCACGCAGTTCCGTGAGCAGGAAAAGCAGTCTTAACCCACGAGTGTCTTCTGTTTCATCCGCTGCTCCACCCACGCATGCGTGCGGCGGAAAATGAAGTCCAGCAGCAGCGCCAGCATCGCGCCTGCAAACGCCCCGCCGATCCCGCCATACACGGCGATCATCCAGCTCTCGTCCACGTGCTCCAGCACTGACCGGCCCACCCAGGCAGTGACCGCTCCGGCGGGAATGCCCGCCAGAATGCCGCACTGCAGCAGCAGCGCCCTTACAGCCGTGGCGGGCCGCTTCGTGAGAAAGCCCAGCGCCACCGAACTGGACACCACCCCCAGCATGGCCAGCCCCGCTGCGATCGCGCAGGCAAACAAACCAATGCCGATACCCGCGCCGATAAGGACGACCATGACAAGCAGCATGATGAGGCCGGGAATTCCCATGCCAGCAGCATCAAACCCAAATCTCGAATTTCAAATGCTCATTTCACCGCCACTGTGGCACGTATGATCACCCCCCCCGCACCCCAGGGACTCCTCGGCATGAAGCCGGAGGAGATCGCTGCCGTGTTCGCAGAGCTGGGCCAGCCCGCCTTCCGCGCCAAACAGCTCGTCGAGTGGGTCTTCGCCAAACGCGCCGCCACTTTCGAGGAGATGACCAATCTCCCCAAAGCCACCCGCGAAGCCCTCGCCACCCGCTTCGTCACGCGCACGATGACCATCGCCAAAGTCGCTGGCTCCAGCGATACCACGCGCAAATTCCTCCTCAAGCTGCACGACGGCCGCTACGTCGAAACCGTGCTCATCCCGGCCAATCCCGCCCTCTACGGCGGCAGTTCGGATCGCCGCACCCTCTGCGTCTCCAGCCAGGTCGGCTGTGCCTACGACTGCAAATTCTGCGCCAGCGGTCTCGCCGGTTTCGCGCGCAACCTGACGGCCGCGGAAATCGTCGAACAAATCGTGCAGGTGGAGGCCTATGCCGGAGAGCGCGTGGACAATCTCGTCTTTATGGGCATGGGAGAGCCCCTCGCCAATTACTCCAACGTCACCAAGGCCATCGAGATCTTGAACGCCGAATGGGGCATCGGCATCGGCGCACGCCACATGACCGTCAGCACCAGCGGCCTCGCCCCGCAGATCAAAAAGCTCGCCGACTTCCCCCTGCAGATCCGCCTCGCCATCTCGCTGCACGGCGCCACCGATGAAGTGCGTGAGAAAATCATGCCCGTGAACCGCAAGCACAACCTCGGCGAGCTGTTTGAAGCGCTCGACTACTGGAACCAGAAGCGGAAGCAGTTCCTCACCTTCGAGTTCATCCTCATCGCCGACGTGAACGACAGCCTCCAGCAGGCCCACGCCCTGGCCAAACGCGCCCGCAGTGCCAACGCCAAGGTCAATCTGATCCCCTACAACACCGTCGATGGCCTCGACTGGGTGCGCCCCAGTGAAGCCACCCAGGATGCCTTCCTCGCCGTTCTCCTCAACGCCGGCGTCACCGCCACTCTCCGCCGTGAAAAAGGCCACGACATCGCCGCCGCCTGCGGTCAGCTCCGCCTGAAACAGGAAACAGAACTCGGCATCATCGAATCACCCATCCCCGCCAAACGCATCACAATCGGCGGCGGTGCGGAATAAACTCGTGCTTGAGCAACAAGGGCGTCGCATGGGCGTCAGCAAAGTGGTCCGCACAGTCCTCTGTGCGGCGTCTGGGTAATCGTGCGCGCTGAAAACCAAACAGACGACTATACGCCCCTCTGCTTGCGCCAGCCTTAGGCTCCCAAACTCCAGAGGCTGTAAAATGTCTAAAATGGTCTACCTCACCCGCGCCGGTTTCCTCACCGCCTTGGCAGGCGCACGTTTCACCGGTCGCTTAAGCTTTGGCGCAGTCGCCGGTTTGGCCGCAGCAGGCTTCGCGCCAGCCTTGGCTTCCTTCAGCTCGCGCAGTTCCTTCTCGACCTCGGCCAGACGGCGCGAAGTGGCCTCCAGCTTGCGCACAACAAGGCGCGCGACGAATTCATACAGCGCCGCATGGAAATCCGGGTCTTCCTCGCGCGGATGGATGTCCTGCAGGAATTTCTGGTCCACCGCCAGACACACCGCCTTCGTGGAGGCGATGACGGAAGCGAGACGCTTGTCATGGTTCACGAGCGCCAGCTCGCCGAAAACTTCCCCGATGCGGGTGATGGCAGCCACTTTCTTGCTGCCGACCCGCACCTCCAGCTCACCGCTGAGCAGGACGTAGATGCGGGAGTCGATGCTTCCTTCCTTGATGATGTGATCGCCCGGCTCGCATTGCAGCAGGCTGCTGGAGTTCAACACATCATCAAGCTGGTCATCGCTAAAACTGGCGAGGGCAGGCACCGCACGCAAAGGCGACGGGCTGTTTTTCTCGTCATGGATGTAAGCAAACTCTTTCATGGAATTCGCCCGGATTCTGTCAGGAGGAAGGCGGGGGGGAAAGATAAATTTTGGTCATTTTCCGCTACTCTTCACCGCCGCGTCATACGCGGGCCAGAAACTGGACGGCGGCACCAGGTCCTTGCCGCCGTCGTCAAACCGCGTCCCGATTTCCTGCAGCGGCAGCGATTTCGCCACCTCAATCCCCGCTGTGATGTTCGCCGGAGTAAACACGAGACGCGTGAGCTTCATGCCCTTCAGCGGCGACAAATCCGTCACCGGTGTCTCCGCAATGTGCAGGCGCTGCAGCGCCGTGCCGGTCAGTGGGGAGAGATCCTTCACCTTCGTTCGGTGCAACGTCACGCTCACCAGCGGCACCGTTTTCAGTGCGCTGATGTCTGCCACCGGGCAGTCCGTCAGCCACAGCATCTGGATCGGACATTTGGCAATCCCCGAGATGTCACCAATCGGGCATCCCACCGCATTCAGCTCCACCAGCGGCATGTTTTCCAGCGCCGCCAGATTTTCCACCGGCGTGCGGCTCAGATACAGTTTTTCCAGCGGCATGCCCCGGATCGGCGAAAGGTCCCGCACCTTCGTGTCTTCAAGATACAGCTCCACCAGCTTCTTGCCCTGCATCGGCCGCAGGTCGGTGATCGGCGTCTCGCTCAGATCCAGCGCCAGCGGTTCGATATGTTCGAGAAACTTCACGTTCTCAATCTTCGCCCCCCGCAGGCTCAGCGCGACCACGTTCCCGCCTTCGATGTTGAACTGTCCGTTCCCCGCATACCCCGGATTGTGAAACTTGATCTCCGTGTGCATCATCTCCTGCGTCCAATACACCTTTTTCGGCGCATCCTTGGCCGGAGCCGGGGCTGCAGGAGCTGCCGCAGGCTTTTCCGCCACGGGCTTCGCCGCAGACGCAGGTTTCTTGGGCTCATCACCACACTGGGTCAAAAGAAGAGGAAGGAGGAGCAGGCTGGGCTTCATGCCATGGGCATGCCGGATTTCCTGGTGCGATGCAAGCCGGAAGTGAAACAAGGACCGCAAACCAACGTTTTTCGCGCTCCACCATGCGACATCTCCTTTTCCTCGCCTCGCTGCTGCTCACTGCATCCGCCTTGGCCGCCAAACCGAACGTGCTCCTTATCATCGCGGACGATCTCGGCTACCACGACCTCGGTTTCCAAGGCTCCAAGGAGATCCCCACCCCAAACCTCGACAAGCTGGCCGCACAAAGTCTTGTTTGCACAAACGGCTACGTATCTCATCCGTTTTGCAGTCCCACCCGGGCGGGCATCATGACGGGCCGCTACCAGCAGCGCTTCGGGCATGAGAACAATCCCGCCTGGCTGCCGCAGGACACCGTGGCGGGCCTGCCGCTGACAGAAACAACCTTTCCGCAGCTCATGCAAAAAGCGGGCTACACCACAGGTGCCGTGGGCAAATGGCACCTCGGCGCGCATCCGCAGTTTCACCCAAACAAGCGCGGCTTTGACGAATACTTCGGTGCTCTCGGCGGCGGGCACATGTACTTCCCGGGCACCGGCGGCGGCGCGGAATACAACATCCCGCTGAACCGCAACGGCAAGGATGAAGCCCAGACCAAGTACCTGACCGAGCAGTTCGGCGATGAAGCCTCTTCCTTTGTGGAACGTCACGCCGCTGAAGCCAAACCCTGGATGCTCTACCTGGCTTTCAACGCCCCCCACACGCCGCTGCAGGCACCGCAGAAGTGGATGGACAAGTTTTCCCAGATCACAGACAAAAACCGCCAGACCTACGTCGCCATGGTGTGTGCCATGGATGAGGCCATTGGCGGAGTGCTGGCCAAACTGGACGCCACCAAGCAGCGCGAGAACACGCTGATCTACTTCGTCAGCGACAACGGCGGTCCCAATCTGCAGGCAAAGAGCGGCAGCAACTTCACCGACAACTCCCCGCTTCGCGGCGCAAAAGGCATGGTTTACGAAGGCGGCATGCGTGTGCCCTTCCTCGTGAGCTGGCCCGCAAAAATCAAACCGGGCAAATACGACCTGCCAGTCATCGCCCTCGATTTCCTGCCCACCTCTCTCGCCGCCGCAGAGTCGGCTGACTTGACCCCAAAGAACCTGGATGGCGTCAATCTGCTGCCCTTCCTCAGCGGTGAAAAAAACAGCGCACCCCATGACACCCTCTTCTGGCGCTCCGGTGGCCCTGGCGGCAACAACGCCATGCGTCGTGGCAGTATGAAACTCGTGCGTCTCGGCAAAGCAGAGCCCGAACTCTACGATCTCGCCACCGACATCGGCGAATCCAAGAACCTCGCCGCTGAAAAGCCCGAGGTGGTCAAGGAACTCGTCTCCGCCATCGCCGAATGGGAGAAAGGCACCATTGCCCCCATCTTCGAAAGCCCGAGGGCTGGCAAACCTGCGGCGAAGAAGAAAAAGAAATAGGCAGCCACGTGGCGTTTCTGGCAGGATGAATTTCTTCATGCTGCGCTCGCTCACTTTTCTTCTTCTCTGTTCCTTCGCGCACGCGGATGAGTTCGACTCACTGCGTGCCGTGGTCAGCAAAGCCGTGGCCAAAGGCACTCCGCCAGGGGCCGTGCTCTGGTTCGAGAGCGGGGACAAAAAGATGACAATGGTCGAGGGCCAGCGCACGCTTGTCCCCGCGAAGGAGCCAATGGCCGAGGACACCGTCTTTGACGCCGCATCCCTGACCAAGGTGGTGGCCACGCTGCCAAGTGTGCTGATCCTCATGGAGCAGGGAAAGATCGAACTGGAGGCCGATGTGCGGCACTACCTCCCAGAATTTCGCAGCGGCATCACCGTGCGCCATCTCCTCACCCACACCTCCGGCTTGAAGGCCGGCATTCCCAAGGAGCCCGAGTGGACGGGCTATGCGGCGGGCATCGCCCTCGCCGTCGCATCAGAACCCGAAGGCCCGCCCGACCGCTTCTTCCGCTACTCGGACATCAATTTCATCCTGCTCGGCGAGATCGTTCGCCGCGTCAGCGGCATGGGCTTGAATGAGTTCGCCGCCAAGCACGTGTTCGCGCCTTTGCACATGGACTCCACACGCTTCCTGCCGCCGGAAGAATGGCGGCCACGCATCGCACCCACCGAGAAAGATGAAAACGGCGTCATGCTTCGCGGCGTAGTGCATGACCCAACCTCACGCAAGATGGGCGGCGTCACCGGCCACGCAGGCCTCTTCACCACCGCCGGCGATCTGGCAAAGTATGCGCGCATGATTCTCGCGGGCGGCGTCGGCATACTGAAACCGGAGACCGTCAAACTCATGACGGCACCGCAGACCATCGCCACAGTCTTCGAACGCCGTGGCCTCGGCTGGGACATCGACTCAACCTTCAGCAGGCCCCGTGGCAAAGTGTTTCCCATCGGCTCCTTTGGCCACACAGGATTCACCGGCACGAGCCTGTGGATCGAGCCCGCATCGAAGACCTTTGTCGTCTTCATGAGCTCTCGCCTCCACTCCAATGGCAAAGGCAGCGTGCGCGACTTGTACGAAGAGATCGGCACAGCAGCAGCACAATGCGTAAATCTCATCCCTTCAAATGGCCCCCCATGGCCACGCGCAGAGATGGAAGTGCCCACCGTGTTGAACGGCATCGACGTACTCGCCCGGCGCAAGTTCGCCGACCTGCACGGCCTCCGCATCGGCCTCATCACCAACCAAACCGGCATCGATGCCCAGCGTCACAGCACCATCGATCTTCTCGCCAATGCCCCCGGCGTGAAGTTGAAAAAACTCTTCAGCCCCGAGCACGGCATCCGTGGCGAACTCGATCAGGAAAAAATCAGCAACTCCACCGACAAAAAAACCGGCCTGCCTGTGCTGAGCTTGTTCGGCGAGCAGCGCGCCCCCACACAGGAACAACTCGCAAACGTGGACGCCCTGGTCTTCGACATCCAGGACATCGGCTGCCGCTTTTACACCTACATCGGCACCATGCGTCTCTGCATGGAGGCAGCGGCCAAGGCGAAGAAGACTTTCTATGTTCTGGACCGCGTCAATCCCATCGGCGGCCTCCAAGTCGAGGGCCCCGCCGTCATCGATGCCGAAAAACCCACCGCCACCCACGCCATCCCGCTCCGTCACGGCATGACCGCCGGCGAACTCGCAGCCATGATGAACGCCGAGCGCAGCATCGGCTGCGACTTGAAAGTGATCCCAGTCGAAGGCTGGCAGCGCCACATGCGCTTCGATCAAACCGGCCTGCCCTGGATCAATCCCTCCCCCAACATGCGCTCATTGAACGCCGCCTTGCTCTATCCGGGCATCGGCCTGCTTGAGTTCAGCATCACCGTCGGGCGCGGCACCGACACCCCCTTTGAAGTCCTCGGCGCACCCTACGTGGATGACCTGCGGCTGTCCTATGAACTGAACAAGCTCGGCCTTACCGGCCTGCAGTTCACCCCCATTCGCTTCACGCCTACAGCCAGCATCTTCAAAGGTGAAGCCTGCGGCGGCGTGCGCATGTCCATCACAGATCGCAACGCCTTGAATTCAGTTGAAGTAGGCATCGCCATCGCCAGCACCTTGCACCGGCTATATCCAAAAGAGTTCAAGCTCTCACTGGTGGACACCCTCCTCAATCGTGCCGCCAGTGTGAAGACTCTGCGCGGTGGCGACTCATGGAAGAAGGTCGTGACAGACTGGTCCGCAGAGACGCAGGCGTTTGAAGCAAGGCGTCGGGCCTTTCTCCGCTATTGATGGAGAAGACGAGATCGTGTTAGCATGCTCATGATGAAACTCCGCCACATCCTTCTGGTCTCCACCCTCCTGCTTGCCGCCTGCGGCAAGACTTCGGACCCACATGCGGAATCCAAAGGCACCATCGCCGTGTCCCTGCTCTCATTACAGAATCCCTTTTTCAAAGTGATCGGTGACAGCATCATCGCCGAGGCCAAGAAGAATGGCTACGACACGCTCGTGGTCAGCGCAGACGGTGACGTGGCGCGCCAGAGCAACCAGATCAAAGACTTCATCGTCAAGGATGTCGCCGCCATCGTGCTGAGCCCCACGGACTCCAAGGCGATTGTAACCGTGATCCAGGAAGCCAACGCCGCCGCCATTCCCGTCTTCACCGTGGATGTGCCCTGCAACGAGCCCGGCGTGAAAATCGCGACCCAGGTGGCCACGGACAACTTCGGCGGCGGCAAAATGGCGGCAGAGGCCATGATCGAGGCGCTGCAAGGGCAGGGGGGTAAGATCGGCGTCCTCGACATGAAGCAGGTCGAGTCCTGCATCCTGCGCGTCAAAGGCTTCAAGGAAGTGCTGGCCACTCACAACGCCACGGCGGCGAGAAAAATCGAGATCGTGAGCGAGCTCGACTGCCACGGTGCCAATGACAAAGGCTACAAGGCCACCGAAGACATGCTGCAGGCGCAGCCAGATCTCGTCGGCATCTTTGCCATCAATGACCCCGGCGCACTCGGCGCACGCGGTGCCATTGAGAAGGCGGGCCGCACGGACAAGGTCGTCATCATTGGTTTCGACGGCCAGCCCGAAGGCAAGCAGGCCATCAAGGAAGGCAAGATCTACGCTGACCCCATTCAGTTCCCGGACAAGATGGGAGCGGAAGTCGTGCGCGCCTTCATGCGCTACTCCAAAGGCGAGGAACTCCCGCCGCAGATGCTCATTCCCACAAGTCTTTATCGCAAAGCCGATGGCGTGGCAGATGCTTCGCTGAAATAGTCCCATGCTCAATCTCATGAACCCGCTCATCGTCCTCACCCTGCTGGCGCTCGCCACATCCGTCGTCTCTGCTACCGATCCAAAACCCGAGTCTGAATTCACCACCACCGACCCCAAGAAGGTCAAAATCCTCGAAGACTCGTCACGCGAAAAAGATCCCGAGATCGATCACTTCAAGCATCTCTGCCCCGGTCTTGGCGGCTATCAGGTCATCCATGAAGGCGGCGATCTGCGCAGCTGGATCAATCTGATCTACGACGGCAGCAAGACCGACCTCATGAACGACACCCTCACCGCCTGCCCCGGCCAGTTCCCCGCCAAGGCGAACAACGTCGTGCAATGGCGCGGCTTCCGCAAAGGCGGCTCCTTTGTCCCTTACGCCATCATCTACCGCATGATGTCCAGCGCCGATGACGAAAAGCAGACACGCCTGGAAACACTCGTCATCATCAAGCTCGACAAGGACAAATCATCCGTCGTCGGCCATGTGCCCGCGAAGGAAGGAAACGAAAAAGCCGAGCTGCTCGCGGACAAGCTCTGCAAGCCATGAGCAAACACACATGAAGGCAGTCATGAATGACACTTGGTCAAAGCGTCGCCTGCTTCGTTTCCGCAGCCCCCGCAGCTTCGAATCTGACGCCCAGAAATTTTCGTTGTTGGATGCCGCTGTCTTTCCTCACACCGCTCCGCCCCAAACCAGTCCCAACGGGACTGCGTATCATAGCGAAGGGTTGCCGAGCCTCAGCGAGGCTACCCTGGTAGCCCGCCATCAAATCCGGAAAGCAAACCCATTACTTTTTCACACCCCACGCCCACCAGCAGCGTCTGCAATATGCCCCGCCGCAGCGAGGACGCACCGCCAGCCCCAAAACCTACGATGAACGCCCTCAACCAAATGCCCTTCAGGGCAGTTGTTTCATCCATTCAATGGTCCCGGCGCACACTGCTGCTGACAGCTCTCGCCGCTTGCTGCTGCTGGCCGGCGAAAGCCGCCGACGAGTTGCCGCACGTGCGCATCCTCTTTCTCGGCAACAGCTACACCGCTTTCAATCTCCTTCCCGGCATGGTGGGCGAGCTCATGCTCTCCTCCCAGATGCTGGCGCCGCACATCGGCAGCAATCTTCAGGGAAACTACACGCTGGAGCGCCACACCACCAATGCGGAGGGCATGGACTTGCTGAAAAAAGGCGCTGACGACGGCAAGCCCTGGGATGTCGTCGTCGTGCAGGAGCACAGCGTTGTCTCCGCTGCCGCAGCCGTGGATGCAGATGCCAAAATGCTCATGGAAAACGGCCTCGCCAAGCTCGTCAAATCCGCCCACGAATTGAACCCCAAAGTGCTGGTCGTCGTCTTTCAGGTGTGGGCCCGGCACGAAAAGCTCTGGAAGGAAAAATCCGCCGATGCGCTCGCCACCGGCAGAGATCCTGAGCAGGCCCTTGCCCGCATCCGCTTCGCCAATGCGAACGCCGTGAAAGCCGCGCAGGAAAAAATTCCGGGCGCTCAAATCATCGTCAGCCCGGTGGGAGAATTCTGGTGGCGCGTGCATGATCTCTATCCCGCGCTCTCGCTCTATGCCGAGGACGGCACGCATCCCGATCTGCTCGGCACACTGCTCAGCGCCTACGTCATTCTCGGCAGCATCGGCGGACGCGAGGTGCTCGAACAATCTTCATGGCTGCCGCCAGACTGCCCTGCGGTGCAGGCCGCACGCGCGAAGAAGATGGTGCTGGATCACCCCGAAGTATTCAAGGCGGCGGGAAAGTAGCACCACGCACCTGCGGCCCCATCATTTAGGCCGCCAGGACGTGACGTCATCACTCGTGCGTAGGATCTGGTCCTTGCCGCTGCTATAAACAGCCACCTTGGTGACCAGATGCGCCGCCTGACCCGTCGAGATCTTGGGGTCGGTATTGGTGACATCGGGACTCTTCACCTGATTGTCACCGTTCGTATCCAGCAGGATGTGATAAGGCTGGCCATACATGTCAGCGAGCTTGAAAGGGCGTGCTGCGCCTACCAGACCGTGGCGTCCATTGTTCGCAGGGGGAAATGATGCAAACGGCGTACGCTTGGGATTCAGATCCACCGCGCCGCCCGATGCCGGAGGGATGCCCATGAGAGTATCCACCAGCGAATTAGTGCCATCGGTCAGCAGTTCGGCTGCGTCCTCACCTTTCGCTCCGGTGACACTGGAGTCGATGGGCCAGCGACCGTAGTCGACCTGGAATTGCTCGATGCCATTCTTGAGATCCATCAGGACCGTTCGAACTTTCAGGCGGTTGCTTTGGTCGATGGCATAGCTGATTCCCGCAGCTGTCATGCTCGCGAGGATCGCGATGATGGTGATCGTAATGAGCAGTTCGATCAAGGTGAACGCTCTCGTAGCAGGTTGCCGGTGCGTTTTCATATTCAGAGTTTACCTGAAATGGCAGTGGCAGGTCAATACTGCTTTTTCACCCTTGATCCCCCTCTGTAAAGAGAGCACGGCTTTCTTCCCCGTGAACAAACCAGCCGTCCTCGCTCAAATCCTCTCCGTGCTCAATGCCGAACTCGCCGCGCTCACCCGTGCCGCACAGGGAGCCTTCGCCGCCGCCACGGACCCGGACAGCAAGGCGGAGAACAAGTACGACACCCGCACCCTGGAAGCCTCCTACGTCGCCCGTGGTCAGGCCCAGCGCGTGGCAGAGTTGCAGGAGGCCGTGCGTGCCTTCGGCGCGTTGTCAGGAAACACCCTGGATTCAGGTGCCGCCATCACCCTCGGAGCCCTCGTGACCTTGGAGACCCCCGGCGAACAAACACACTACTTCCTCGGCCCCTTTGCAGGTGGTACAGAGATTGTCCATGCAGGCCAGGAAGTCGTCGTCATCACCCCCGCCTCCGCCCTCGGTCAAAAGCTCATCGCCAAGAGGGCAGGGGATACCATCGCACTACGACCCGGCCTTTCCGCAAAGGTGATCGCAATGGCCTGATCACGGCGAATCTAGCCCCTCATGCAGAATGCAACGGCACCTTCCTCAAAGCCTCGCACTGCATGGGGTCTGAAGGACCCACGGAGCCAGCCCAGGGCGCAGGAGCGCAGCGACAAGCCCTGGGTCACTTGACCCACGCGCCCGATTCTTCAGGAAGCGCCCTGAATGGGCGCAGGAACAGGTGCTTTCGCCCCATCATCTCACTGTTCATGCTGTTTCTGGAGGTTTGCCAAATCAAGGGCGGCCTGCACTAGCAGTCACAGCCGCAGCATCCACATCCGTCGCCGTCGCAGGGATTGCAGTCGACCATGGAACTCCCGCCTCTGGTCCATCCAGGGCGGCAGCAGCCACAGCAATCAAAGCATTCACAGCAATTGCACCCATCGTATTTGTCACAGCAGGAGCGTTTGCGCTCTGTGCCTTCAATGGGTGACTGCACATGCTTCGTGCCTTTTTTTGTTTCTCCCGCCACCTTCGCCACTCGCGCTTCCGCACCAGCGATCAGCACCGACCGCAGCAGATCGCGATGGCGCCGCAGCGGCAGCGCATCAAACGCACGCCGCAGGCTGGCCAGTGCTTGCTCAAGCGCAGGCAGCAACGCGGCATGCCGCCCCGCGAGATCAGGAAAGGCATGCAGCGGGTTGAACTGGCCACGCTTCTTGTCCCGCGCCCAATCCTCCCAAGCATCCTGCGCGTAGATGAGAAAGCCCAGGCTTTCACCGAGTTGATGCAGCAGCGGCTTGGCACCCGGTGCACCAGACACCTGCGCCAGGTGCCCCACGATCTCACCATACGCCGAACACGTCGGCCCGGCGCATGCCTCGAGGCTCGCTGAAGGATGCTCGATGTCTCTTTGTCCGGCCATCCAGCCGCGAACATCTTGCACCGGAAAGCGCATCGCATGCAGCAGGCCCAGCGCGTCGCCGATGGGCCTGTCGAGCGCTCTCGATCCCACACGCGCCGCATGGCGTCGCCACCCCCGCTCATCCTGCGCATCGTCATCCAGCTTCGCGCTCAGGCCACAAATCGTCACAGCGGCGGTGTATTGCAGCACCGGGCTGTCCGCCACCAGATCACGCGGCGTGGCGAATGCATTGCAGCACGTCGTCTGGCACAGCTCCGGCGGTGCTTCCGCCAGGGCCGAGCCCAGCAGCGTGAGAAAAGCGCTGTCCCTGTTCACCAGCCAGCGCGCCCACGCGCCATAGTGACGGTGCAAATTCGTGCCGAGACCGCAGAAATGCGCTCGATACAAAGACGCCGCCTTCTGGCAGCACATCGTGGGACCCGGGAGATGGCCGAACATCGCCGAAGATGGCGCAAACACCTCCGGCGACGAATGATTTTCTCTCACCCCGCACGCCGCATCTCCGCGATCCACTCCGGCGGAATGCCCTGCCCGGGCACCGAGCTGTCCGGCTGCCGCTTCAGCCCCGCCGTGTGCTCCAGCAGCCACTCCAGCCCCACCCAGAAATGCAGCGCATCCAGCACCGGGTTCAGCGCATTCGTCACCGGGCAGTAATGCACCTCCTTCGGATTCGTGTGGTGCACCGTGTGGTGCTGCGGCGTCTGCAAAATTCTCAGGTCCTGCAGCATCGAGATGAAGCGCCCGTTTTCCCGCCGTGTGCGGTGCGACCACTTGTGCACCTCGTTCGCATTCCCACCCACCACAGCAAAGAGCCACACATGCCACGTCAGGCAGCCCAGCCACGCCGCCGCGATGATCAGCACCCCCATCGCCGCCAGCAGCTCCTTGTTGCTCTCCCACCACGTGTTGCGCGTCATCCGCCGCGGCAGGTGATGATGCACAATGTTCGGCCGCCCGATCCAGCCGCCCAGCACCGGCGTGTCTTCGCGGATGTAAGCATCCTCCATCCAATGGACAAAACCGGCGGCAAAATCCGCAGCAAGCACCACGCCTGCCGCCTGTAAAGTGAGTGAGATAAGGTCGTTCATGACCCCCCATCACTTGCCCACAAAAGCACACCTCAGGACATTGATACTCTTGAAGCTTCGATTGAGGAGATCAATGGGCGCATCCCCGGCCAACACTGGCTTATCAACCAAGGGCACCTGGCATGTGACTAAGACAAAGCCATGACACACCCGGTTCGAGCGCATGAGCCCCATTTTCCTACGGCGTAACTTTTACTTCTCGTCCCCCGGCATCGGCGGCACATCCGGCACCAAGGCCAGAACCTCGCTGAGGCCGCCTTTACGGCCGCGTGCAGCCCGGACTTCGATGCTGTCGCGGACCTGCCAGGCGGAGATCTGGGAGGAGAGCGCCAAGGCGACGATCTGATCCACCGATGTGCTCTCCTTCTCTGCCGCATCAGCAATGATGCGGGCGAGGAAGTCTGGGATGCTGGCGGAGATGGTTGTCATGGCGACTGGCGTAGTATGTCTAGAAACGCCTTGGGATCAACCATGCCACCAACGATCAGCGTCGGACAATCAAGCCGCACCGGATGCCGCGCGGAGGTAGCAGAAGGGCCGTTCAGGTGACGGAAACTCGTTGAAGTTGATGATCCTGCGGGGATCGTGGGTGCCACGTTTTCCAAGAGAGCACTCGCTATCGCTCTGCATTCCCGGGCTGCATGACGAAATCCCCTTGGGCTTTGCAGCGCATGAAGTGGCGACTTTTTACCCTAGGCTACTTTTAGCGAAGACAGTTCCTACTTAGAGCAGACCATAAGTTCGTTTCACTTCATCGCGGCATTGTTCCAAGAACATCGGATCCTGAATTGTAGATTCAGCCGCATCAATGGATGAATAAAACAAGCCATGCAATTCAGCAAAAAGCATATTCTCGTTTGCAGCAATCCAATCGGGGAGCTCTCTCCATTTTAGTGCCCATCGTTTGGCTACTTCTGCAAATAATTCGGTATTGAATGATGTAATGAGCGAAGTGCAAATGAGTGCTGCTTCCTGTAGTTGCGCATAAGTAATCGATACACGGAGCCGTCCGGTTACAGACGGTAAAGCTAATGAAACCGCATTTTTGCCTGCTAGATTACCGTTCGCATGCACGACCGAATGTCGAAGCTGACAAAGTCTATCAAACTCGTCTAGTGGCCCCCACAAGGGTGATGTTTGAGTAAATGAAAAATCCAGAAAGTTGCGGCATGCCCTTTTTATCTCTTCTGCTCCCGCAAATGATAAGTGCTCGAATGCAGCCAACTCCAGTGCAGTGCCTTGATGCCATAGGACCGATCCAAGCTTTACACTGTGATCAGCTGCAGCACACTTGGCAACACCGCAGGATCTCAAAGTTGCCGAAAATATTTCTCGAAGGTAGTTCTCCGTCGTTGAGATTAGTCCCAGAAATATCAAGGGACCGAGTTCAGGTGATGTTGAAAGTAAGGAAGGGATTCCAATAGCGTTCAATCCCCGTGTACTAATGTAAAAGCGATCAATTGCACTGCCAACAACCGCAGGCGTGGATTGCACGTATGCTGCCACATCGGATATTCGGACGCTTCCAAGCGCTTGATTAATCGAGTTTTTCCAGCTCATGCAATGTATTCTTCGGCATACGAAAAAATTCTCTTTGCCCAAAATGGGCCAATTTGAGGAACCCCTCGGAGCTGCCGATGATCGTGGTCCATTAGAACATCTCCGATTTTTTGGATTCTAGAATGAGACTTAATCTTGGCAACTCGCTGGGAGGTAAGTGGCAGGCACGAAATATCTTCCTCAACCAATGCTTCAAAGATCGAAGCTTCAACTAGCGCAGCGCCGCAATTATGGCAAAATTTGGCATGCTCGGAGCTTCGAGGCATACTGCATTTTTGACACGGGGGCAAAGACAGGGGAAACAGATCTCCAGGCCTTTCCTTCCCAAGTAGCTTTGTTTCGCCAATGCGTGTAAACTCATGTGGGTCGCGATGAGCAAAAGCTTGTACAAAATCTACTACGCTGATCGATTTGCGTGCAAAAAGCGCATTTGAATCAACCAGCGCTGAATAATGCATGACATATAAGTCAAAAGTGCCTTTCTCGCCTCGACTAACCTCTCCTTTTGGCAACAACAAGCCTGAGTACTGAAAAAAGCCCAGAACTTTAAGAAGTTCCGTTGCCACCGGTTGGCGAATGGCTGCGATCACGCTCTGGTGCAATACATCCTTAGAACGATTATACTCCTTGATCCCATCAATCATTCGCTGATAAACTTTTGATCCCTCAGTGATGAAATTGGCATACATTGGCAATTTGGTGCTCAAGGAACTGAACAACGCGAAAGTGTTTTGATAATTTTGGTGAATTGCCTTCAAAACCCTGACGCGTGTGACTCCTCCTCCTCCCACTCCAGCTTGATCCTGAACTAGCATTCTCACCATGTTGATCAAAGATCGCGGCATCCCAAATGCCGCATAACAAAGTAGCTGAAGCAGTTGAGGGTTTTTAACGAACTCGTCCCAAATACTTACATCCAATCTCTTCTCCAACACCCGCTTCATGAAGCTCTCATAACGTGAATCATCAGGGCGGATCCAAACATCTATCTCTTCCGCATCATGTCCAACATGAAATGCAGAGGAATAAACAGTAACCCCTGGATAAATCGCCGCCTTGGGGGCTATGCATCGGCTTTTCAAGCGTCGGAAAAAATCAAAGAAGTCTCTTTGTTGCTCTGGAGAGAAAGCATGTGCCGCATCATCAAGAAGAAGGATACATCTTGTCCGCCCTGAAGATTCGAGAACAATTTGTATCTCTTGCTCGAGCAGAGGGATGGTGAGAACCTCAGTTTCTCTGAATTCTAACGCAACCTCGCCAATTTCGAGCCTGCCAAGGAGTGATTCAATCGTGTGCTCTGAAAAGCTGAGTGAGATGCTTTGTAGCACTCCAACACGCTTTGCTGCCGAAATGAGTCCTTGGTATGTTTTGAGCAATAGCCACTGATTAAAAAGGAAAACAGCATTGCTGTGGCGCTTATAAAGAGGCTCTAGCCGCAGTGATGCTTTGTAGTTCACATAAACGGGCAATCCTCCAGTTCTGTCTTCTAATAGACGATTATGCGCCTTGAGTAGCAGCGTTGTTTTGCCGCAGCCGCGAGGCCCGGTAATTAGTTTTGCACCGCCCTGTGTGAGTTTGGCAAGAATACTTTCTTCTTCCGGGTGGCTCGCGCTCCAGCTATTCAACTCCTCGTCTCCAATGTACTCGGCCTGTTCAACGAACACATTCGGGGCCTTCGTATTTGGGTCTTTTGGAGCCTTCATGTCTTAATTTGGGTTTTACTTCACCAGCCTCACCATCAAATCCTTGCTCTCCACACTCTCACTGATCTTCACGCAGATCTCCTTCACGGTGCCCGCAATCGGTGCCGAAACCGCCGCAAACATCTTCATCGCCTCCAGCGTCAGCAGGGTCTCCCCCTCCTTCACCTTCTGGCCCACGCTCACCGCAATGCTGGCCACCATCCCCGGCATCGGCGCACCCACCTGAGTTGGGTCTGCAGGATCAGCCTTGGTCTTCGTCACAGCATTCTTCGCCAGAGACTTGTTGGTCACCGTCGTGTGACGTGGGTAGCCGTTCAGCTCAAAGATCGCCGTCTGCTGACCAGCAGCATCCGCCTCGGTCATGTTGAGCAGGCGCACAAAGAGCGTCTTGCCTGCTTCCAGGCTGATGTGGATTTCCTCCTTGTCCTGCAGGCCGTAGTAATACGCCGGCGTTGGCAGGGCGGACACGTCACCGTAGGTTTTGCGGAATTCAGCAAACTTCAGGAACACATCCGGATACATGAGGTAGCTCCACACATCGTCTTCGGTAGGCTCCTTCTTGAGCTTGCCCTTGAGCTCGGCTCGCACGTCTTCCAGCTTGATCTTCGCAGCGTGCGTGCCGGGGCGGCCTTTGATGCGCTTGCCGCCTTTGCCCACGATGGCATCTGCCAGCGCATTCCACTTCTTGCGTGAATCCGCCGCCTTGGCCGTCTCCATGCCGTAGAAGGGTTCGCCCAGCCAGCCTTCAAACATGCTGGTCACGTCCTTGCTCCACTTGGTGCCTTGCAGATTGATGATGTCCGTGGGCTTCACGCCACGCGCCACGCACTCGATGGCCAGGTCGCCGACGACCTTGCTCGATGGCGTCACTTTGACAATGTCACCGCACAGCTGGTTCACCTCCGCATACGCATGCGCGATCTCCGGCCAGCGTGGCCCGAGGCCCATGCCGATGGCCTGCTCCTTGAGATTCGTGTACTGCCCGCCGGGCATCTCGTGCAGATAGACTTCCGCAGTGCCGTAAGGCTCGGAGGTGTCGAAAGGCTTGTAGAAACTGCGCACCGCAGCCCAGTAGTCGCTGAATTCCTGCAACGCCTCGACATCCAGCCCGGTGTCACGCGGCGTGTTCTGCATGGCCGCCACGATGGAGTTCAGGTTCGGCTGCGAAGTGCCGCCAGACATGGAGGCAATGGCCGCATCCACCACATCGACACCCGCCGTGGCGGCTTCGATGATGCTCGCGGCGTTCAGCCCGCTGGTGTCATGCGTGTGGAAGTGAATCGGGATGCCCACTTCATCCTTCAGCGCCTTGACCAGCTTCTTCGCGGCAAACGGGCGGACGAGTCCGGCCATGTCCTTGATGCACAGCATGTGCGCACCCATTTTTTCCAGCTCCTTGGCCAGGCCGACATAGTACTTCAGGTCGTACTTGTCGCGCTTCGGATCCATGATGTCGCCCGTGTAGCACAGCGTGCCTTCACAGATGGAGTTCGTGTCCTCGCGCACCGCATCCATCGCCGCCTTGAGGTTCGGCAGGTAATTGAGCGAATCAAAAATGCGGAAGATGTCCATGCCGTTCTCGGCGGCATGTTTGATGAAGCCCTTCACCACGTTGTCCGGGTAGTTCGTGTAACCCACGGCATTCGAGCCGCGGAAGAGCATCTGCAGCAGGATGTTCGGCACCTTCGCGCGGATGTCACGCAGGCGCTCCCACGGATCTTCACGCAGGAAGCGCATCGTCACGTCAAAGGTCGCGCCGCCCCACATTTCGAGCGAGAACAGGTTAGGCGTGCGCCGTGCCACGCTGTCCGCCACGGCCAGCATGTCAAAGGTGCGCATGCGCGTGGCCAGCAGCGACTGATGCGCATCACGCATCGTCGTGTCGGTGATCAGCAGCTTCTTCTGCTTCGCAATCCAGTCGTTGCAGAACTTCTCCGGCCCCATCTCCGTGAGCAGCTGTTTCGTGCCTTTGGCAGGCAAGATGCGGTGGTCGTATTTTGGCACCGGCGGTGCGGTGAATGCCTTGCTCAGCGTGTGCCCCTTCGCAAACGGATTGCCGTTCACGATGGTGTCAGCGAGGTAGCTCAGCAGCTTCGAGGCACGGTCCTTGCGCGCCACAAACTTGAGCAGGTCCGGATTGTTGTCGATGAAGCGCGTCGTGGCCTGACCCGCCATGAAGTCCGGGTGATGCACCACGTTCATGAGGAACGGGATGTTCGTCTTCACGCCACGGATGCGGAACTCGCGAAGGCCGCGGTCCATGCGGTCCAGCGACTGCTTGTACGTGCGGGCATACACCGTCATCTTCACCAGCATCGAGTCATAATAAGGCGTGATGACCGCGTTCGTCGCGCCCAGCGCGCCATCCAGTCGGATGCCAAAGCCACCCGCGCTGCGGTAGGTCAAAATTTTGCCAAAGTCTGGCGTGAAACCGTTTTCCGGGTCTTCCGTCGTGATGCGGCACTGGATCGCAAAGCCGCTCTTCTCGATCTTGTCCTGCGGCGGCAAGGCCAGCGGCTCCTGATGAATCTGGTAGCCCTGCGCGATCAGGATCTGGCTGCGCACGATGTCGATGCCCGTGATCTCCTCCGTCACCGTGTGCTCCACCTGAATGCGCGGATTCATCTCAATGAAGAACCACTCGCCCGTTTCGTGATCCACGAGGAACTCCACCGTTCCCGCATGCGTGTAGTTCACCGCATGCGCCAGTTTCACCGCAGCATCGCACAGGCTGTCGATGATCTCCTGCTTGATCCCGTAGCTCGGTGCCTGCTCGATCACCTTCTGATGCCGGCGCTGCACCGAGCAGTCGCGTTCATGCAGATGCAGCACGTTGCCATGCTTGTCGGCCAGGATCTGCACTTCGATGTGCTTGGCCTTGCCCACAAATCTTTCGAGGAACACCGCCCCGTTGCCAAACGCGCGTTCCGCCTCCGTCTGTGCCTCATCCAGCAGCTTTTCCAAGTCCTTGGATTCGCGCACGATGCGCATGCCGCGTCCACCGCCGCCAAAGGCCGCCTTGATGATCAGCGGAAAGCCGATTTTCTTCGCTGCCGCCAGCGCTTCCTTGCGGTCGCTCACCGGCTCATCGGTGCCTTCGAGAATGGAGACCTTCAGCTTGCGCGCCACATTACGGGCCGCCGTCTTGTCGCCCATCATGTCGAGAATCTTCGCATCAGGTCCGATGAAGATGATCCCGGCATCCTCGCACGCCTGGGAGAACTTCGGGTTCTCAGACAGGAAGCCATAGCCGGGATGGATCGCATCCACGCCCTTCTCCTTCGCCAGAGCCACGATGCCTTCGATGTCCAGGTAGGCGCCCAGAGGTCCCTTGTCCTTGTTCAGCTCATAGGCCTCGTCCGCTTTGAAGCGGTGCGGGCAGAAGCGGTCTTCCTGCGCATAAATCCCCACCGTTTTCAGCCCCAGTTCAGTGGCCGCACGCATGACGCGGATGGCGATTTCAGAGCGGTTCGCGACCATCAGCTTCTTGATGGGGCGGATCGTGGCAGGGGCTGGAGTTTTCTTGGACATGTCAGGGTTGGTGGAATGCGGGCGCATAGTCCCGCGAAATCGTGGAGTGGCAAGGAAGAGGTGCGCTGTTGTGCACACCTTCCTTGCTCTCTTGTGAGCGCTTTCCCCCTATAACCGCCGCCGACGCATCACGAGACCGACAACGGCGAGTAGAAGCAGGCTCATGCGCCCAGGTTCAGGCACCACCACGATATTGCCAGACGTCGTAAAGCGGCTCACATCCCAGAACAAACCGCTGCCGCTGATGTCCGGCAGGTCAAACTGGCTGCCATTGTCACCACTTCCATCGCGCAGATTGGTGCCCACTGAAAAGCCGCTGAAATCAGTCGTCAGCACCGTCGCCCAGTCCACCAGATTGAAAACATCCCCCGCATGCGGGGTGTAGCCGCTGGAAAGCACACTGATGTTGCCTGCCACGGTGAGCGTGCCGCTGCTGCCATTGAACACCAGACGGTCATGCCCGCCCACGCCGCTGACACCATCCACCCAGGCATTGTATCCCGTGCTGCCAATGGCAAACCCGCCGAAGTTTCCGTCATTGGCGGTGGGTGTGCTGATGTCGAGAAAAGTTTTGGAGCCGGAGGCCAGACTGTAGCTCGCTGTGGAGACCGGTGTGAAGGTCAGCGTGCCATGGTCGGCCGCCGTCGTGCCATCACCTGCATACAGGGAGGCGTTGGCGCTCAGAGTGAAGCTGCTGCCCTGCACCACCCCGGTGCCCGAGAGGCCGGCATTCGCCGCCACGGTCACTGCGCCAGTGCCGGTCTGCCCCACGCCAGCCTTGCCCGCTTGCAGCACACCCGCATTGACATTGGTCGCGCTGCTATACGTATTGGCCCCGCTGAATACCCAGGCGCCCGTGCCGCTTTTATTGACGGTGAGCGTGTTCGACAGCACGCCTTGGATTTCCCCACTGTCGGAGCCTGTGAGGTTGAAGGTATGGGCCGTGTTGTCGGTGGAGGCGGCGTTCACATCACCTTGGATCAGCAGGCTGCTGCCCGCCGCCACATCCAGCGTCAGCGTGGCACCCACCGCAGCACGCACGCCACCCGCCCAGGTGTTGTTTCCTCCAACGTTTTCAATATAGGGGGTGATCAAAGGCTCCCCCGTCACGGTGATGTTGTTGTCCAGCTGAAGACGACCACTAGTGGCGATCAGCACGCCATTCCCGGTGGAACCCAGCGCACCATTGCTGCGGACAAGCAAATTCCCCGCATTGACAGTCACAAGGCCGCTAAACGTGTTGGTGCCGCTCAGCGCCAGGGTGCCAGCCCCCGCTTTGATAATCCCAGTAGCCGTGGTGCCATCCGCGATGTTCCCGCTCAATGTGAGGGTGCCTGTCGTGACCGTAAGGGTGCGCGCGGTTCCCGCTGCCGTCCCCAGGCTTACAGCACCCGTGCCAAGATCGAGGGCGTTGGTCAGTCCGGCACTGAAATCCGCGTTGATCACGATGGCGTTGCCGTTGGCAATCACCACAGCCGCACCGCTGCTGTTGCCCAAAGTCCCGCCATTGATGGTGAAAGTGCTCGCGGTGGCACCCAGCGCCGTGGCGCTGTTCAGATTCAGCCCGCCCTGATTGAGCGTCAGCCCGCCCGTAAAGGTGTTGGTGCCGCTCAGGCTCTGCGTGAATGCGCCCGTTTTGATCACTGAAAGCGCTCCGCCACCGCTGCCATCCGCCAGCGTGCCGGCAAACAGGGTGTCCGTGGTGGAGCTGATCGTCAGGGTGGCGGCCGTGGCGCTTGCATTGCGCACCGTGCTGGCTCCCAGCCCCGCCGTGGAAACCAGCGAGGCGATGGTGATCGAGTTCCCGTTCAGCGAGAGGGTTTTCACCACCGAAGTGTTGGCAAAGGTCACGCGATTGGGTGCCGTGGAATTCAGCGCCCCTGCGCTGTCGATGCGCACGTTCGTCACATCAATCGACAGGCCGCCCGTGAAGGTGTTATTCCCGGACAATGCGATCGTTCCAGTGCTGCCGCTCTGCGTGCCCAGGCTCAAGGCGCTGCCGACCATGGACTCGCCGATGTTGGAGCTGATGATCGAAGTGACGGCATTGATGTTTTGAGTAATCAGCGCACTTCCCGCCAGCGTCAGGCTTCCCGAAAGCGTGATGTTGTTGGTGTCCAAACGCAGCGCCCCACGGCCACCAGCCCCAGTCCCGGCAATCGTGAACGGTACCTGCCAGTTTCCCGCGGCAGCCAGCACCAGTGTGCTGTTCGTGCCGACGTTGACACCCGTGAGCGTGGCAGAAGGCAGGGAGTTCAGGCTGTTCACCTGTACAAAAAGCCCGTTCGCATCCGCCGAAGTGAGTGAAAATGTCCCTGACAGCGTGGAAGCACTGCCAATGGTGACAAGAGCAAAAGCACCGGCCGCTTTTTGCAGCGTGATGTTGTTCCCACTGAGAGTTGAATTGAAAGTCAGCCGCGAGGCGAGCGAGCTCGAGCCGTCTTGCAGGGTGATGGCGGAGCCGTCAGCCAGCGCGATCGTGCCGCCCGTGAAGGTGTAAGACGTCGGAGTCACCGCCCGAAAGATCAGTCCGTTGGTGTTCACCGTGCCGGAAACTGTGACCGTCCCGCCTGCGCCACCTGCACCAAAAGCCGCAGTATTCCCCGCCGAGTTGGACCAAGGCTGATTTTGCTGGTTGTTCGTCTCATCAAACCAGTTGCCGCCAGCAGCCACCCAGGTGCCCGTGCCATCCTGCGCGCCATTCGTTCCCGTCGTCACATCCCAGACGAAAGTGGCCCCTTGAGCGCGATGTGGCACCAAGACTCCAATAAGAAGCACGGACAGAGAGATGAAGAGGATTTTGAGTCGAGACATTCGTAGGGAAGGGGGTATGAGACAACGAGACGTCGGAACCGTTGGAAACCCAAATGAGCACAAATCGGATTCTCCGCCTGTCACGGATGCCCAAACCTCGTGTGTAGCGTTTTTCAACTGCCTAAAGCAAGATTGGCCGTGAACTTGCTAAACACACCCTTGCGGGCATTGATTTCCCGTCCGCCCCCAACCCTTTCGCATGTCCATCCACGTCGCCCTTCACCACCGCACCAGCTACCGCTACGAGCGACCCATCGAGCTGGGCCCCCAGATCATCCGGTTGCGCCCCGCTCCGCATTCCCGCTCACGCATCCTGAGCTACTCACTCAAAATCACCCCGGAAAAGCATTTCCTGAACTGGCAGCAGGACCCCCAGTCAAACTTCCTCGCCCGGCTGGTCATCCCTGAGAAAACCAAGGAATTCAGCATCGAGGTGGATGTGGTCGTGGAGATGGCGGTGTTCAATCCCTTCGACTTCTTCCTGGAGCCGGAGGCTGAAACTTTCCCCTTCGACTACGATGCCACACTGGATCATGAGCTGGCCCCCTTCCTGAAGTGCGGCGAACTCACGCCCAAATTCGCGGAATACTTCACCCAGGTCGAGAGCGAGCTCCTCGCCATGAAACCTTGGCCGCCGCGCACGATCGACGCCCTCGTCACCATCAATCAGCGCCTCTGGAAGGACATCGGTTACACCGTCCGCATGGAGCCCGGCGTTCAGACACCTGAGGAGTCCCTCACCAAGCGCACCGGCTCCTGCCGCGACACGTCCTGGCTCATGGTGCAGCTCATGCGCCGCCTGGGCCTCGCCGCACGCTTTGTCAGCGGTTACCTCATCCAGTTGAAGCCGGACGTGAAATCCCTCGACGGCCCCAGCGGCACGGAGGTGGATTTCACCGATCTCCACGCCTGGTGTGAGGTCTATCTGCCCGGCGCTGGCTGGGTCGGACTCGATCCGACCTCCGGCCTCTTCGCCGGGGAAGGGCACATCCCGCTCGCCGCCACCCCAGACCCGGGCAGCGCCGCACCCATCAGCGGCATGGCTGAGCCTTGCGAAACGGAGTTCGAGTTCGAGATGAAGGTGGATCGTATTTACGAGTCGCCTCGCGTCACCAAGCCCTACACCGAGGAGCAGTGGGCGGAGATCGAAGCTCTGGGTCATGCTTTGGATAAAGAGCTCGAAGCCAACGATGTACGCCTGACCATGGGTGGCGAGCCGACCTTCGTTTCCATCGACGACGCCGAAGGGGCCGAGTGGAACACCGCCGCCGTGGGACCCATGAAGGCCAAGCTTTCGGACGTCCTGCTCAAACGCCTCAGAGACCGCTTCGCCCCCAGCGCCTTCCTGCACCACGGCCAGGGCAAATGGTACCCCGGAGAATCCCTGCCACGCTGGTCCTATGGCTGCCACTGGCGCAAGGACGGCCAGCCCTTGTGGGCCCATCCGCATCTGTATGCCGACATGGAGACAGACTACGGCGTGAACGAGACTCACTCCGCACGCTTCATCCACGCGCTCGCCGAGCGCATCGGCTGCAGCACCAAATGGATCATGCCGACGTATGAAGACGCCTTCTATTACCTCTGGCGCGAGCGCAAGCTCCCGGTGAACGTCGATCCGCTCAAATCCAATCTCAAGGACAAGGAGGAGCGCACGCGCCTCGCCAAGGTGTTCGAGGAAGGTCTCGACAAAATCATCGGCCACGTGCTCCCGCTCAAACCGGCGGACAATGGCTGGGAAACCGGCCCCTGGTTCCTCCGTGCCGAGCGCTGCTACCTCGTGCCTGGGGATTCACCCATCGGCCTGCGTCTGCCGCTCGATTCACAGC
Source organism: Prosthecobacter debontii (assembly GCA_943371875.1). Lineage (GTDB taxonomy): Bacteria > Verrucomicrobiota > Verrucomicrobiia > Verrucomicrobiales > Verrucomicrobiaceae > Prosthecobacter > Prosthecobacter debontii_C. Next base: position 107,678 of record CALRWM010000011.1, read on the forward strand.
CCTGGGTCAAGACCACCGACTATCCCTACCATCACGAGCAGGACCCCATGCAAGACCGCGATCCGCTGCCCTCGCGGCAGCAGTTTGTGCGTGGCATCGCCGGGGTGCCTCCCTCCTTCTGGGAAAAACTCGCCCAGCGCCGTGGCCCGTCCAGTGCAGAAGGACTGACAGGGGCAGAAGAGCAGAAGCAGGGCATTGATCCTGCCGCCCAGCCGCCTTCGGCAGGTCAATCTGCCGACAAGGTCGTGCGCACCGCCCTTTGCGTGCAGCCGCGTGATGGCAAGCTCTTCATCTTCATGCCCCCCACCAAGACGCTGGAGGAATACCTCTCCGCTCTCGGTGCTGTGGAGGATGTGGCGCTGGCGCTGGATCAGCCCGTCGTCATCGAAGGCTATCCGCCCCCCTTTGACCCGCGCCTCCACGTCCTCAAAGTCACCCCTGACCCGGGCGTGATCGAAGTGAACGTGCATCCCGCCAAAAGCTGGGACGAAATGGTGAACATCACCGAATCGCTCTACGAAGAAGCGCGGCTCACCCGCCTCGGCACGGAGAAATTCATGGTCGATGGCCGCCACACAGGCACCGGCGGTGGCAATCACATCGTCATGGGCGCGGAAACGCCCAAGGACAGCCCCTTCCTGCGGCGTCCTGATCTCCTGCGCAGCCTTACCAGCTACTGGCAGAATCATCCGTCGCTCTCGTTCATGTTCGCCGGCATGTTCATCGGCCCCACCAGCCAGAGCCCGCGTATCGACGAAGCGCGCAACGACTCGCTCTACGAACTCGAAGTGGCCTTCAAAGCCGCCTCTGAGGCCGCTGCCAAGGGTGGTCCGGTTGCACCGTGGCTCGTGGACCGGTTGTACCGCAACCTCTTCATCGACTCCAGCGGCAACACCCACCGCGCCGAGTTCTGCATCGACAAACTCTACTCGCCAGACAGCAGCACCGGCCGCCTCGGCCTGCTGGAAATGCGCGGTTTTGAAATGCCGCCGCACCCCCACATGAGCCTCGCTCAGGCCCTCATGCTCCGCACCCTCATCGCCCGCTTCTGGAAGGAGCCCTACGAGGCGCCGCTCGTGCGCTGGGGCACCGACATCCACGACCGCTGGATGCTCCCTCACTTCGCTTGGAGCGACATCGAGGACGTCTGCCACGACACCCAGCAGGCCGGATTTGAACTCAAACCTGAGTGGTTCGCCCCGCATTACGAGTTCCGCTACCCGCTCAGCGGCGACTGGTGCACTCGCAACGTGAACGTGGAAATCCGCCAGGCGCTGGAGCCCTGGCACGTGCTCGGAGAGGACAACGGTGCCGGGGGTGCCGTGCGCTTCGTCGATTCCTCGCTCGAACGCATCCAAATCAAGGCGCAGGGGCTCGTGGAAGGCCGCTATGCCATCACCTGCAACGGCCGCACCGTCCCCATGCATCCCACCGGCACCAACGGCGAATACGTCGCCGGGGTGCGCTACCGTGCCTGGCAGCCGCCAAACTGCCTGCACCCCACCGTGGGCGTCCACTCACCACTCACGATCGACCTCGTCGATCAGTGGAACCAGCGCTCCCTCGGTGGCTGCATGTATCATGTCGCCCATCCCGGCGGCCTGAGCCACGAAACCTTCCCGGTGAACGCTTACGAAGCCGAAAGCCGCCGCTACTCCCGCTTCTTCCGCCACGGTCACACGCCCGGAAAGATGAAAGTGGAGCCAGCCAGGCCAAATCCCGAGTTCCCGTTCACTCTGGACCTGCGCAATGGATGAAAGTAAAGAATCGGGATGCACAATGCATGAACGGTTCCTACTATCGCCATTCGCAAAGCTGTCCTCGCATTGATCTTCCAATCTCAAACCTCCACCGCTGCCGCCGCTCCCGTTCCCCAACGGGCGGTGATGTCGCGTTTGGACGGTCCTGACACCCGGGGGCATTACGATGAACTGCGGGATGCCAGCGGCAAAGTGCGGGCGCACTACGAGCCGATCATCACCGATCTCCAGCGCCGGGACTCTGCCGGCGTCAAACGCCTCGCTGACACCACCCGCCGCCTGCTGGCGGAACGCGGAGTCACCTTCAACATCTACCACGACAAAGGCCTCGACACCCCCTGGAAGATGGACCCGGTGCCATTTGTCATCTCGGCGCGTGAATGGGAGACCATTGAGAAAGCACTGATTCAGCGCGCGACCCTGCTGAACGCGATTTTGAACGACAGCTACGGTCCGCAGCAGTTGATCCGTGATGGCAGCATGCCTGCGGCGCTCGTGCTCGGGCAGCCCGCGTATCTGCGGCCCTGCCACGGCATCAAGCTGCCAAACGCCAAACCTCTGCAGGTGTACGGTGCTGACATCGCCCGCTCGCCCGATGGTCAGTGGTGGGTCATATCCGACCGCACCCAGATCCCGACCGGTTCCGGCTACGCCTTGGAAAACCGCCTCATCACGTCGCGGTTGCTGCCAGACGTGTTTCGTGATGCGCGCGTGCGCCGTCTCGCCGGGTTCTTCCGCCAGATGCAGCAGTCCCTTGCCGCCCTCGCGCCGCGCCCCGTGGAGGAGCCGCGCGTCGTGCTGCTCACGCCCGGGCCATACAACGAAACCTACTTTGAGCAGGCCTACCTGGCCCGCTACCTCGGCTACACCTTGGTGGAAGGCGAAGACCTCACCGTGCGCGATGACCGGGTCTATTTGAAGACCCTCAACGGTCTGGAACCGGTGGATGTGATTCTGCGCCGGGTGGATGACGATTTCTGCGATCCGCTGGAGCTTCGCAACGACTCCATGCTCGGCGTTCCCGGCCTCGTGCGCGCCGTGCGCGCCGGCAATGTGTCCTTGGGAAATGCCCTCGGCTCCGGCCTCGCTGAAGCCCCGGCCATGATGGCCTTCTTGCCGGGCCTGTGCCGCAAACTGCTGGGCTCAGAACTTCTGATGCCCTCCGTGGCCACCTGGTGGTGCGGACAGGAACGCCCGCGTGGCGAGGTGGAAAAAAACCTCGACCGTCTGGTCATCAAGAGCGCCTTCCGGGTGCGCGGACGTGAGGCATGCTTTGGCGGACGCCTCAGCGGCGCCGAGCGTGCCTCTCTCGCTGAACGCATGCGCTTTGCCCCGGACCGCTGGGCGGCGCAGGAAAAGATCGCCTTCTCCACCGCACCCATGTGGGAAGACGGCCATCTTGTACACAAGCCCGTAAGCGTCCGCGTCTACCTCGTCGCCACCAAGGACGGCTACATGGTCATGCCAGGAGCCCTCACGCGCGTCGCCGCCTCGATGGATTCCCCCTTGGTATCCATGCAGAAGGGCGGCACCAGCAAAGACACCTGGGTGCTCAGTGAAGGGCCCGTGGAAAACGTCACGCTGCTCTCCAGCACCAGCACTCCGGTGGAACTCCGCCGTACCGGCCACAACCTGGGCAGTCGTGTGGCGAATCATCTCTACTGGCTCGGTCGCTACGCCGAACGCGCTGAATCCAGCGCCCGCCTCCTCCGCTCCACTCTGCTGCGCTGCTCTCCGGAAAGCGGCATGAGCGAAACCCCGCTCCTGCTTCCCTTGCTGGAGGCATTGAAGAGTCTCACCGTTCTGGATGATGTGCCGGACGCCGCCTTGCTCGCCTCCCAGCAGGAGCAGCTTGAAGCCCGGCTGCTGGAGGCCGTCTTTGATGCCAATCACCCCACCAGCATTCGTTCCTGCGTGGCTCACATCCAGCGCATCGGCGTGCTGCTTCGGGATCGCATTTCGGTCGATACCTGGCGCGTCATCAGCCAGCTTGGCGATGCGCTCGACGCTTACGATAACACCCCGAGCGTCACACCCATGTCGGACGCGCTGAACGTCCTCACCCGCATCATCCTCGAACTCGCCTCCTTCCATGGCCTCGCCAAGGAAAACATGACGCGCGCCCAGGGCTGGATGTTCCTCGACATGGGCCACCGCATCGAGCGCACCGTGTACATTTGCGAGCTGCTGCGCGCCGGCCTCCGCAGCGCCGACGCAGAAAACCCCAGCTTGCTGGAAGCCATTCTCGAAGTGGGTGACAGCACCATCACCTACCGCAATCGCTACAGCCTCCTCCCTCAGCTCGCCGCCGTCTACGATCTGCTCATGCTCGACGAGCAGAATCCCCGTGGCCTGCGCTTCCAGTTTGAGCGCATCCGCCAGCAGTTCGAGCATCTGCCCCACGAGCTAAACTCCGCAGTTCTCACGCCGGCGATGCGCGTGTTTTTGGAAAACAGCACCCGCTTGCAGTTGTGTGATCCCACCGAACTCGCCCGTGTCGAGCCCGGCGCCTGGTCGCAGACCCAGGTGGCCAGGCTGCTCTCCCAGCTCATCGAGGCCATGCCGGTCCTCAATGATGCGCTGACCGCCGGTTATTTCGCGCATTCCACCATCAGCAGCAGCGATGATGCTCCTGCTGACACACTGTCCACGTGATGAACTACCGCATCACCCATCGCACGACGTATGTCTACAGCTCGCGGGTGGTCGTGTCGCACCATGCCGCGCGTCTGCGCCCGCGCGATACCGAAACGCAGCGCTGCCTGGAGTTCAGCCTCAGCTTTGACCCGGAACCCGATCTGCTCACGGAGCATACCGATTCCTTTGGCAATCTGGTTTCATGCTTTTCGGTGCAGAAGCTGCACAAGCAATTTGAAGTGATCTCGCGCAGCCTCGTTTCTTTGATGCCGGTGCTGCAGCCCGATCCCCTGCAGACGCCGCCTTGGGAAAGCGTTGCCGCCATGTTCCGTGATCCCGTCGCAGTGGGTCTCCTGGATCCCTGCCAGTTCGTCTTCGGCAGTCCGCTGCTGATTCATGAGATGCCGCTGCGTGATTTCGCCCTGCCCAGCTTCACCAAAGGCCGCCCCGTGCTCGCCGCCACAGCCGATCTCTGCCGCCGCATCCATCGCGAGTTCGTGTTTGATCCAAAGGCCACCACCATCAGCACCCCGCTGAACGAAGTGCTGGAGAAAAAACGTGGCGTCTGCCAGGACTTCGCACACCTCGCCATCGCCAGCCTGCGCGCCATGGGCCTGCCTGCACGCTACATCAGCGGCTACCTGCGCACGCATCCGCCTGCGGGCAAGCCGCGCCTTCAGGGTGTTGATGCCTCGCATGCCTGGGCTTCCTGCTTTGTCCCCGGATTTGGCTGGGTCGATTTCGACCCCACCAACAACTGCTTCACTTCTCTCGACCACATCACCGTGGCCATCGGTCGTGATTTCTCGGATGTCAGCCCCGTGCGTGGCATCATCACCGGCGGTGGCAGGCACACCGTCGGCGTCGGCGTGGATGTCGAGCCGGTGGGAACCTGACCAAGACCCTCCAGCCGATGCCATTTTCAAAGACTTCCAAACTCTGGCACAGGCCCTGCTATATTATATCACCTCATGTCGTCACTGTTTAACGACTACCAACCAGAGGGCTTCTTCGACGAAGTGTTTTCCAAAACCGGGAAGGCACGTCCGCACTACGGAGCCATGCTTGATAGTGTAGGTTCACTCACTCCATCCGAATACTCCGCTCGCCAAAAGGCCGTGGATGCCGCGTTCCTTCGCCAGGGCGTGACGTTCACTGTCTATGGTGACGACCAAGGGACGGAACGCATATTCCCCTTCGATCTCATGCCGCGCATCATACCGCAGCGTGAATGGGAGACCATTGAGGCCGGGCTCATCCAGCGCATCACCGCGCTGAATCTCTTCCTCAACGACATCTACCACGGTCAGAAGATCATCACTGACAAGGCGGTCCCTGCCGAGCTGGTCCTCTCCGCCTCGCATTACCGGCCTGAGTTCCGTGGCATCAAAGTGCCGCACGGCATCTACATCCACATCTGCGGCACCGATCTCGTGCGCGATGGCAAGGGCGGCTACTTCGTCCTCGAAGACAACGGCCGCTGCCCTTCCGGTGCCTCCTACATGCTGGAAAATCGCAATGCGATGAAGCGCGCCTTCCCCGGCCTGCTGCAGCAGCTGCCCGTGCGCCCGGTGGATGCCTACGGCTCCATGCTGCGTGAAACCCTCGCGCACCTCGCCCCCAGCGGCGTTCTGGATCCTGCGATCGTAGTTCTCACGCCCGGCATCTACAACAGCGCCTACTTTGAGCACTGCTACCTCGCCAAACAGATGGGCGTGCCCATCGTCGAAGGCCGTGATCTCATCCTCCGCAATGACCGCGTGTTCATGCGCACCACTAAAGGTCTGGAGCAGGTGCACGTCATCTATCGCCGCATTGACGACGATTTCCTCGATCCCCAGGTCTTCCGCAAAGACTCCCTCCTCGGCGTGCCGGGCATCATCAATGCCTATCGCAAAGGCAACGTCGCCCTCGCCAACTCCATCGGCACCGGTGTCGCCGATGACAAGGCGGTCTACGCCCTCGTGCCGCAGATGATCAAATACTACCTCGATCAGGATCCCATCCTGCCGAACGTACCCACACATCTCGGTGTCGATCCGAAGGAGTGTTCCTACATCCTCGACAACCTCGACAAGCTCGTGGTCAAGGCCGTGAACGAATCCGGCGGCTACGGCATGCTCATGGGTCCCCATGCTTCGAAAAAAGAGCGCTCCGACTTTGCCGAACTCATCAAAAAGAACCCGCGCAACTACATCGCCCAGCCGGTTCTCCAGCTCTCCCGCCATCCCGTCTTTGTGGACGACCACTTCGAAGGCCGTCACATCGACCTGCGCCCCTATGTGCTCTGTGGCGATCGCGTTCGCGTCGTCCCTGGCGGCCTCACTCGCGTCGCGCTGAAAAAAGGCTCGCTCGTCGTGAATTCGTCTCAAGGAGGCGGCAGCAAAGACACCTGGGTGCTCTGGGATGATCCCCTCGACATGCCTGCCGAAACCCCACCCGCCGCCTGATCAAACGCCATGCTTAGCCGAGTCGCAGACAGCATTTACTGGATGGCACGCTACGTTGAGCGTGCCGAAAACCTCTCACGCCTCCTCCTTTCCACGCAGGACCTCCTGCTGGATGCCGGAGCCGAAGGCGTCGATGAAGCGCAGTTCTGGCAGCCTCTCCTCGCCACCACCGGCGATGAAGAGGCTTACTCCAAGCTGCATAAAAAAATCAAAGGCAAGGACGTCACCGAATTCCTCGCCGTTCGTTCCGACAATCCCAATTCGATGCTCAACAGCATCCGGGCCGCACGTGAAAACGCGCGCACCGTGCGGGATCAGATCTCCGATGAAATCTGGGAGTCGCTGAACTCCCTGCGCCTCTTCGTCGAATCCGCCGAAGGCAAGGCCATGCATCGCACCCAGAGCGCCGCCTTTTACGAGCGCGTGCTCCGTGGCTCCTATCAGTTCCAAGGCATCGCCGATTCCACCACCCCACGCGGTGAGATCTGGCACTTCCTCCGCCTCGGCACTTGCCTGGAGCGTGCGGACAAAATGTCCCGCCTGCTGGACACCTGCTCCGGCCTCTCCCTGGAGCTGCCGCCTCACGCACAGGCCCGGCCTCTGCGCTGGGCCGCCCTGCTCCGCTCCTGTTCTGCCTGGCATGCCTTCCAGGCCCATCACCGCCGCCTGGATCCTTGCAAAATCATTGCCTACCTTCTGCTCGACGAAACCTTCCCGCGTTCCATCGCATGTTGCGTCGCAGAGGCGGAAACCGCCTTGAAGTCTCTCTGCGCGGATGCCGGGCTCAAAGGCATGCCCTTGCCCCTGCGCCACGTGGGCCGTTTGCGCGCCGATCTGGCCTACACCACCGTTGAAGAAGTGCTCGCCACCGGCCTGCATGAATACATCGACGATCTTCAGCTTCGTCTGAATCAGATCGGCGAGGCCATCTTCCAGACCTTCGTACAGCACGCCGAACTCTCGCAACTGACCGACGACGATGCCCCGGTGGAAAGCGTTGCCCCCGGCGCCTACCATGCCCACGCCGACGAAGATCTCCAGGTCCAGCAACAGCAGCAGCAACAACAGTAACAAATCGTTGGCATCCCCTGCTGCTCGCCATGCGATTCCGAGTCTTCCACCGTACCCGCTACGTTTATCGTGCGGCGGTACGTGACAGCTACAACGAAGTGCGTCTGCGTCCCGCCACGGACGACAAATCACGTCTCGAATTCTTCCTGCTCAACGTCAAGCCGCCTGCCCGGCTCCAGCACTTCCGCGACAACTGGCTCAACTACGTCCACTACTTCGACATTCCAGAGCCGCACAACGACCTGATCATCGAGTCTCAGTCGACGATCAACACCACCAATCCCTACAAGGACGGCAAGCCCCTCGGTGTGCGCTTTGAATCACTCAAAAGCGAGACCGACGAAATGGTCTCCCCTTTTCTGGGCACCAGCCGCTACGTGGAAGTCACGCCCGAAGTCTGGCGGCTCGGCATCGACATCCGCAATGACAGCAACGACGTCTTTGAAACCGCCGAGGCGGTGATGCATCACATCTTCCGCGAGTGGAAGTACGCCCCCAGCAGCACCACGGCCTCCACGCACATGAATGAGGTGCTGGAGAAAAAACAAGGCGTCTGCCAGGACTTCACCCATCTCATGATCGGCATCTGCCGCTCCCTCGGCATTCCGGCCCGTTACATCAGCGGTTATCTCTACAACGGCCCCGATTCCCACCTGCGCGGCGCCCAGGCCTCCCACGCCTGGTGTGAAGTCCACGTCCCCGGCAAAGGCTGGTTCGGCCTGGACCCCACCAACGACACCTTGGCCGACGAACGCCACATCAAAATCGCCACCGGCCGCGATTACCAGGACGCCGCCCCCGTCTCCGGTCACTTCGACGGTCCTCCCGGAGCCACTGCGGCCCTTCAGGTCGAACTCGAAGTCCGGCGCTTGGATGCATAATTCCTCGCGAGAATCTTCCGTTGTCTTTCCAACCCTGCCCGCTACATTTCTTCCATAGCGGGCCGCGCAACGGGGTTGGAAAACTTCAAAACCGATTCAGGAGCGAGGCTCCCAGAATCAATATTAAGTTTTTATGGGGTTGTTCTCTCTTCCGGTGGTGAAAATAGGGTCTGTGTCGATGGATGGCACGGAACCGGTCCTGATGCTCGGTCCTTGCGTGATCGAGAGCGAAGATTTCATCTGGAGCGTGGCCGAAAAACTCGGTGCCATGGCGCAGCAGTACGGCTGGCGCTGGATTTTCAAAGCCTCCTACGACAAGGCCAACCGCAGCGCCATTTCCTCCTACCGGGGTCTCGGCTGCGAGGCCGGCTGCAAACTGCTGGCCCAGATCGGCGCGAAACTCGGCGTCCCAGTGACCACAGACGTCCACAGCGTTGAGGAAGTCAAACAAGCCGCAGAACACATCGACCTCCTGCAAATCCCCGCCTTTCTCTGTCGCCAGACAGATCTGATCGTCGCAGCCGGTGAATCCGGCCGGGCGGTGAATGTTAAAAAGGGCCAGTTCCTCGCGCCATGGGACGTTCGTAATATTGCTGACAAGCTGGTCAGTGCCGGCTGTCAGAATTTCATGTTCACCGAGCGCGGCACCACCTTTGGCTACAACAACCTCGTGGCCGACATGCGCTCTCTCTACTGGATGCGCGAACTTGGCTACCGTGTCGTGATGGATGCCACCCACAGCGTGCAGCGTCCCGGCGGTCTCGGCACCGCCACCGGTGGTGACGGCAAGCTGGCCCCCGTCCTCGCCCGCGCCGCAGTCGCCACAGGATGCGATGGCGTTTTCATGGAAACGCACCCGGATCCTGCCAACGCCTTTTCAGACGGCCCCAACCAAATCCCGCTTTCGCAGATCGCTGAAGTGGTGGAAACCTTGCGGAAGATTCATGGCCTCGTTCGTGACATCACTTGAGCTGCTCTACCACCGCAGACTCGCGGTCTCCATCACGCTCGGCGTGCTGGCGGGCCTTGTCATGTTCGCCACCGCCCAGCAGCCGGCGCCGGCAGACTCAGGCATCAGCGCTTTTCTGCAGATGGTCCCGCCCGGAGCCGTGAACAAGGGCGCGTTCATCCCCTCCTTCGACTCCACCGGCCGTCGCACCTCGCTCATCACCGCAGACATGCTGCGCCGGGTGGATGACGAACGCATCTACGCGGAAAACCTCGTGGTCCAGATGTTCAATGCTGATCCGAAAAACGACGTCCGCATCGACCTCAAGACTGCCTTTTATCAGATGGCCGGAAGTGGTGGCGTACTGCGCAGCACGGAACGCAGTCACGTCAGCAGTCCCACCTTCGACATTGAAGGTGACAGCCTCATCTTTGACACCGCAAAAAATCAGGGACGCATGACAGGAAACATCCACATGGTCATCTTTGACAGCAGCACTCTCAGCGGCGAGGTACCACCCCCCGCTGAATCACGCCCCACCAAGTGATATGAAGACGTCGTCCATACTGTACATTGCCCTGCTGGTCAGCAGCGTTGGCGCGTTGGCTCAAGGCCCCGGCGGCACTCGCCCGCTCTTTGATTTTCGCAAAAAGAAGGTGGATGAAGACACCAAGACCAAGGCGATTGATGCAGCCAAGGATGCCGTCAAACAGGTCCCGGATGCGGTGAAGGACAAGGCCAAGGAACTGCTCCTCTCGCCCGACAGCGCCGAAATGCGCCAGAAGGCGCTGCAAGCTGCCCAGTCGATGATCCAGGGCACGGCTCCCAGCCCTGCAGGGACGACGACTTCACCCGCCGCAGACACCCCTCCTGCTCCAGCACCGGCCCCCATGGTGGCCGTCGTTGAAACGCCTCCCCCCACGGGCCCGCAGCCAAAACCTTTGCAGCCCTTGAACCTGGACGAGGTGCCCAAGGCCACCAAAGGACAGATCGATATCACCGCTCAAAAAAGTGCGTTCTTTGATGCTAATAGCAATTATGGCATCTATACTGGCGACGTGAAAGCGCGCAGTTCTCAGATGTATATCGAGTGCGAGGAATTGGAACTTTTCATGGCCAAGCAGGGCGGCAGTGTCCTCGGCGCTCCCAAGCCCAAAAAAACGGGTCCTGCGGCTAAAGATGCGGACATTCTCGCCGCTCCCAAAAAAGCCGCCAACACCGATCCCCCCATCGACAAGGCGGAAGCCCGCGGCCCGATGGTCACCATCGAGAAAATGTCGGAAGACGGTGAACTGCAGATCGGCCACTGCAAGCACCTCATCTACGACGGCAAAACCAAGCAGACCACCCTCCTCGAATGGCCGCAGGTTCAGGCTGGCAATCAGCTGCACAAAGCCACTGAAGCAGGCTGCATCATGATCATCGACAAGAATGGCAAGCTGACCACCACCGGTGGCCATGAGACCCTCATCCTCCAGGGAGATGAAGTGACGCCCCGTAGGAATGGCTCGAATTCGCCCGCACCCGCACCGCAGTGAACATGGCTCCGCGAAAGAAAAGAATGAAGGATGCTGGTGGCCGGGAATCCCTGCCCGCCTCGGAACCTGCAGAATCCTGGCAGACCGCGCCTGATGCGGGTACGCCAAGGCCCATCGTTCCTGATAGCAACACCCTCCTGCACACCGAAGGACTGAAAAAAGTCTATGACGGCCGCGCCGTGGTCAATGGGGTCGACATCGAAGTCAAAAGCGGTGAGATCGTCGGCCTCCTCGGCCCCAACGGTGCCGGCAAGACGACCACCTTCTACATGATCGTCGGTCTCGTGCAGCCAAACGGCGGCAAGGTGATGTTTGATGGCAAAGACACCACCAATCAGCCGATGTACATGCGCTCCCGGCTCGGCATGGGCTACCTGCCGCAGGAGGAGTCCATCTTCCGCCGCCTCACCGTGCGTGAAAACATCATGGGCGTCATGGAGACTCAGCCCTACACGCGCCAGGAGCGTGAGGAGCAGACCCAGTCCCTGATGGAAAAGTTCGGCATCGATCATGTGGCGGAAAATCTCGCCATCACCCTCAGCGGTGGTGAAAAGCGCCGCCTCACCATCGCCCGCTCTCTCGTCACCAACCCCAAGCTGCTCATGCTCGATGAGCCCTTCAGCGGCGTTGATCCCATCGCCGTCAGCGAAATTCAGGAGATCATCCGCATGCTCCGCGCCGCCGGTCTCGCCATTCTCATCACCGACCACAACGTCCGTGAAACCCTCAACATCGTGGACCGCGCCTACCTCATCTTTGAGGGCAGGGTGCGCCGCCACGGCAGCAAAGACTTTCTCGTCAATGACGACGAAGCCCGTCGCCTCTATTTGGGCGAAGGGTTCACCATGTAAATTTTATCCAACCCAAAAAGGAGAACACCATGCAAAAACACAACGTCAACCTCCCCATCATCGTCACCGCACGACACATGGAAGTCACCGATGCGATCCGCGATTACGCCCACAAAAAGATCGAAGGACTCCACCTTGACTATCCCCGCATCATTGAGGCCAAGGTCGTGCTCGACGTTCAGACCCATCACCGACACTTCGCAGAAATCATCCTCTTCTGCGCCGACCACATCGTCATTGAAGTGAAGTCCGTCACCGAAGACATCTATGCTTCGATCGACGAAAGCGCCGCCAAGATCGCCCGGCGCATGCGCAAGTACAAGACCCGCCTGCTCAAAAACCACCGCCCGCGCAAGGAAGTCTCCATCCGCCACATTGAGGAGCAGGTCTTCCATCAGGAAGTGCTGCACACCGAAGAAGAGCACGTCGAGCCGGCCTACGTGCACAAGGAGAAGTACAAAATCCGTCCTCTCTATGCTGACGAAGCCATGATGGATCTCGAAATCAGCGATCGTCCTTTCGTGATCTTCCACAACCAGAAAACCCACAAGCTCGCCCTGCTCTTCCGCCGCAAGGATGGCGACTACGGCCTCATCGAGCCTGAAATGGAAGCCGCCGCCAACGGCGCTGCCAAATAAGACCGAAGCAGTCGATTAACTCACCCACGGAGCGGCCTGAATTCAGGCCGCTTCTTTTTTGTGGCTCGCCAGATACTGGCGGCAGTTTTCCTCGCCCATGTACTTCGCCAGCAGACGTGCGTCGGTCTCAGTGAAATCGACCATGATCAGACCATCCACCACCGACGAGAAATCCTTGTCCACGTTGAAGCTCAGCAGCGTCGCGTTCAGCTTCAGGTAGTGCTTCAGCAGAATGGGGATGCCCTTGCCGTCCGTCTCCAGGCTGGAGATCAGCGCAGAGCAGTCGTCCACGTTCTGCAGATCCGCGCTGATGAACTCACGCATCATGCGGCGGGTGCGCATGTACCGGAAGGGATTGCGCGCCTTCACAAAACTCGAGAGGTGCGGGTGCATCCGGTTGTCCTGCAAAAACTCCACGATCATCTTCCGCGACAGACTGCTGTAGTCCTTGCTGATGCTCACCGGGCCAAACAGCTTTTTGTAATGCGGATTCCGCGCGATCCAGTGCGCGATGCCCTTCCACAGCAGCGGCAGCGAGGCCAGATTGCGCTGGTAGGCCTTGATGATGAAGCTGCGCCCCATCTCCACCGCATGTTCCAGATTCGCCAGGAACGGTTTTTCAAAGCGGAACAGCGTGCTGGTGTACAGCCCCTTGGAACCATACTCGCGCAGAATGATGTCAGCACGTCCGAGGCGGTAGGCCCCTGCCACCTGCTCCTTCTCCTCATCCCACAGAATCAGGTGCTCATAGTACCGGTCGTACTTGTCGATGTCCACTTCGTTGCCGCTGCCCTCACCGACTTCACGGAAAGTGACTTCGCGCAGTCGCCCGATCTCCGGCAGCAGCACCGGGATCTCATGGGAGTGCGCCTGATAGACCGACAAACCGCCCTGCCCGACCAGACGGCCCCCGCGGGCGCGGATGCGGTCGATCTCCTCCACCATGTGGGCCTGCGTCGTTTCAGACGGCGGCGTGATCGTGACGTTTTCACCCGTCACAGTCAGCTTCGCCGTCTCTTCCTTGCCACGTTGGTGCAGCACAAAAGTGTGAATGCGCAGGTAGCGAGTGAGGGATTCATCATCCTCAAATTTCTTCAGGCGCGAGAAGGGGATGGGCTGCCCCACGTTCATCTGCACCATCGTGTTGGCACGGTTGCAGAATTCACGTAGCAGCAGGCCCGTGCGCAGGCGCGGGTGGATCATCCCGGCCGCATGAAACAGCGCACTGTTGGTGCCGGGGAAGTAAACCGGCAGCACCGTCGCCTGCGTGCGGCGCACCAGTGAGCCCACATGGTTGCTCCAGGCCGGTTCATCGATGCCGCGCCCGGGTTTGTAGGAGGCCACTTCACCTGCCGGGAAAATAATCAGCGCACCACCCCCGCGGAGCAGCCGTATCGCCTCCTTCATCGGAGCCAGATTGCGCTTCGCGGAGCCTTCACCCCCAAAAGGGTCCACCGGAATCACATGATCAGCCAGTTCCTTCATCGCCAGCAGCAGCGAATTGGTCATCACCTTCAGATCGGGCCGGAACTGCCCCGCCCAGCGCGCCAGCATGATGGGATCAATGACCCCAAACGGATGGTTGGCCACGATGATCAGCGGCCCCTGTTTCGGGAACTCAAACTCAGCCGGCAGATCCACTTCTTCCTGCATGCTGAGCGAATGTGCCACGGAATCAAACCACGCGAAGGCATTCGGGTGCTGCGGGTGCATCTTGAACAGCCGCGCAGACTCCTCGTAGCATTCATTGAAACCTCTCAGCCCCAGCGCCTTTTCCAAGGCAGGGCCGACTAGGCGGTAGATCCGTCGCTGAAAAGGGGTTTTGAGATGCTCGCTGAGATCGATAACCATGAGAACGGTCCACCCATCCTCTCGAATGCGCTTCAATCAAGCGCCATCCGCGTTTCGATTTTGCCATTCTTAAAATTGAAAGAGTCAGTTCAGCGCACTCTTGATTTGCCCCATCCAGAACTCCGCTCGGGCTGCAAAAGTCAGTTCATCCTTTTGATAAAGCACGCCTCGGGACACATTCACCAGCAGCGGTGCCTTCCTTCCGCTCCCTTTCAGCGCACCCAGATCGCCCCCTTGCGCGCCGAGACCCGGAATCAGCAGCGGCACATCGGGGATGTGGTCCAGCACATCCGGTGCCGCATTCGTCAAACCCACCACCAGCCCCGCCTGCGGGTGCCCGGCCGTCATTCCCGCCACGATCTCATACACCTGCCGGTCGCCCGTCTGCTGCAGTTCAATGTCCTTCGCGCCCGGATTCGAGGTCACCCCCAGCAGGTACAGCCCCTTGTCCGTGTATTTCAAAAACGGCTCCAGCGTGTCGCGGCCCATGTAGGCGTTCAGCGTCACCGCATCCACGTTCATCGCCTCAAAACACGCCTTCGCGTAATACCCCTGTGTCTCCCCGATGTCCCCGCGCTTCACATCCAGCACCACCGGGATCTCCTTCGGGATCTCCTTCAAAATCTCCTCCAGCATCTTCATCCCGCGCCAGCCCAGCGCCTCAAAGTAGGCCGAGTTCGGCTTGAATGCCGCCGCATACGGAGCCGTCTGCTCGATCACCTCCAGAATCCACCGCTTCGTCGATTCTTCCGCGTTTTCCGCCCGCACATCCAGCCCCACACACAGATTGGACCCAGTCTTGGCGATGCGTTGATTCAGTTTGTCGAGAAAAGTCATGGCAAATGGCTTGGCACAGCCTGCGCCCTCGGGCAAGGACCTTGGTAAACGATGACTAGGAAACTCTGATTTAACGCCACAAGCTGAGAGGACTGCAAATATGACCTTCAAACTCGGATCTCTGAGCTCTCCAAATCCACCAAGTCCACCAGCAGCATCTGCAAAAAGTGCCTCCACGTATTGGCTTCATGATCAGACAGCGTTCCGCCCCCCTCTCAAGGTTTCATCTTTTCCAGCATGACAATTTGATCACTCCCTGCGAACTAACAGCACATGTCAGCCGTCCCCGACACCCGCGAAGTCATCCTCGAAGCCCGCGATCTCACCCGTGAGTTCGACGGCGTGAAGGCGCTCGACCGCTTCAGCTTCAAGCTCCATCGCGGCGAGGTCCTCGGCCTCCTCGGTGCCAACGGCGCCGGCAAGACCACCGCCATGAACTGCCTCCTCGGCCTCACCCTGCCGACTTCAGGTGAACTCAATGCGTTCGGCATGCCCCTGCAGGCCAACCGCATCAGCATCCTCCAGCGCTCCAACTTCTCCTCCGCCTACACCGCCCTCCCCGGCAATCTGCTCGTCTGGCAAAATCTCCTCGTCTTCGCCCGCATCTACGGCGTGCCGAATCCGAAGAAAAAAATCGCCGAGCTCATGGAGCTCCTCGAAATCTCCCATCTCAACAAAAGCGTCACCGGCCAGCTCTCCGCCGGCGAGTCCACCCGCGTCAATCTCGTCAAAGCCTTCCTCAATGACCCTGAGCTCTTGATGCTCGACGAGCCCACCGCCAGCCTCGACCCCGACATCGCCGACAAGGTCCGCAAGGTCGTCCGCAAAGTCCAGCGCGAGCGCAACGTCGCCATTCTCTACACCTCCCACAACATGCGCGACATCGAGGAAGTCTGCGACCGCGTCATTTTCCTGCACAAAGGCAAGATCGTCTGTGAAGGCACCCCTGCGGACATCGTCGCCCAGTCCAGCTCCGATAACCTTGAGGACGTCTTCATCAAGATCGCTCGCGACGGCGAACTCCTCGACGAACCGAAAAAAGAGTCAGCCCTATGAATTTCCGCATCATCAGCGCCCTTGTGATGCGCTACCTGTTTCTCTACGCCCGCAGCCCCATGCGCCTCGTGGAGCTGGCCTTCTGGCCGGTGGTGGACCTCGTCGTGTGGGGAAACGTGACCGTCTTCATCCAGAAGAACACCAACCCCGAATTCGGCAGCTACGTCCTCTTCTTCCTCGGCGGCATGATCCTCTGGGACATCATGTTCCGTGCCCAGCAGGGCGTCGCCATTTCCTTCCTTGAAGACGTGTGGACGCGCAACCTGCTCAACATCTTCGTCGCCCCCGTACGCTCATCGGAGTACATCAGCGCCACCTTCATCGTCGGCATGCTGCGCATCCTCATCACCGCCGTCGTGCTCAGCTTCATCTCCTGGTTCGGCTATGCCTTCAACATCTTCCAGCTCAGCTGGTGGCTCATTCCTTTCTTTCTGAACCTCATGCTCTTTGGCTGGTCGCTCGGCATGATCTCCACCGCGTTGATCCTCCGCTGGGGCCTCGCCGCCGAATCCCTCGCCTGGGCCATTCCCTTCTTCTTCCAGCCCGTCGTCGCCGTTTTTTACCGCGTCGAAGACATGCCCGCCTGGTCCCGCCCCATCGCCTGGTGCTTCCCGCCCACCTACATTTTTGAAGGCATGCGTGACGTCATGAAATCCGGCACCATGAACTGGGATTACCTTGGGTACGCCGCCGGCTTGAACGTACTCTACCTCGCCCTCGCCGGCTGGCTCTTCGTCTGGGTCCTCAACCTCACCCGCAAACGCGGCCTCCTCACCAAGTTCGCCACTCAGTAGCAAGGGCATTCAAAGCGTAATGGCGGCATTCCTGCGCCCATTGATACCGCGCTAAAAAACCGTGCGTGCCATCCAATGCCAAGGCGTCGGGGTTTCGCTTCGCGGCTTCGCAGCCTGACCCCGACCCTGCCTTGAAAGCCAACGGCCTTCCGGAATTGAGCCCAGGGATGCCGAGCTTTGGCGAGTGCTTCCCTGGGTAATGAGATCATGCCCGGGAAGCAAACCCAGCACCCCGCCAGCAGCGTCTGCTACCAGCCCTGCCGCGCATTTGCCGCCATCACCCACCGTCAACTCTTCCCCCACGCCCCCGCCGCCCGCAGCACCGTCTCATGCACACTAATGTCATGCGCCGCATCCCACGCCAGCTTCTTCTCCCCGCGCACCACTTTCGCCAGGTCCGTAAACTCCCCCGCATACCGGTCATTCGGCACCGTGAGCTGAAACGACTGCACCCCCTTCTTGTAGCTCCCCCGCGCCTTCGTCAGCGACAGATTCACCTTCCCGCTCTCCATCGGCAAAATCTCAAACGTCCCCTCCGTCCCCGTCACATTAAAGCGTCTGCGCGGCCCGCCAAACGGGTCCGCATGATTGACCCGCACCACCGCCGTCGCCTTCGCGTACTGCAGCACCGCCATCTGGTTGTCCTTCACCCCATCGCTCTGCGTCGGCGTCGAAAAAGCAGTTACCGACTGCGGCTTGCCCAAGATCGTCGCCACCGCATCGATCACATGGCAGCCCAGCTCAAACAATCCCCCACCCGGCAGCGCGCCCATGATCCCCCGCTGCTTCGCATCCCCCAGCTTCCCCATCGCCGCATCGATCTCCGTGATCTCTCCCAGCCACCCCTCACTCACCGCCTGAAACAGCAGCTCAAACGCCGGATTATAGCGCAGCATATATCCCATCTGCACCGTCAGCCCGCGCTTCTCCGCCTCCAGCCGCATCGTCTTAAATTCGTCATGCCCCAGCGCCCCCGGCTTGTCCAGATGCACATGCTTCCCCGCCTCGATGCACCGCAGCGCCGTCGCGCACGAAGCCTCCATCCGCGTCTCCACCGCCACCGCCTTCAAATCCGGCGTGCTTAAAAGCTGCGCCTCCGTCAGCAGCGGCACCCCCTCATATCCCTTCTCCGCCGCGACACCCACCACCTCCCAAAGATCCGGCAAAGCCCTCATCGCCGCCATCTTCCCCGCCGCATGCGCATGCTCCGTCCCAATCTGCCCAATGCGCAGTCTGGCACTGCCACTGGCAGCAAAAGCCGTGGAACCACAAGCAAGCAGGAAGGCGCGTCGTTTCATCATAGTCCCACTCAAACGATGCCAGCCCCCCATTCCTCACTCAGAAAGCTTCATCGCCACAATAACCGGCAGTTGCACCGGCAGCGTCACCACATCAAAAGCCCCTGCCGCAATGCGTTCACCCGGCGTCACACTCCCTCGGAACGAGTTGCGAAATTCCAGTCCCGCACTGGCGCAACTGCTCAGGTTCAGGCCGGCAATGAGTAAAAAAAGCCGACGGTTAAGTTTCGTTTTCATGGTGGCAAGATGCCCCACCACCTCCCAATCCCCTCATTGATGCTCTGCATGTTTGCATTGGCCTGACCAATCCACCTCGCCTGCCTCCGAGACTGAATCGATGAAACGCAGCCCTCACGGCTTCTTCACCTCCGCTTTCGGCTCCGCCAGCACCTCGGCCATCTGTGCCGCCGTGAGTTCAAGATCCATCGTTCCACGTTCCTCCGCATACCACAGTGTGGCATTCAGCCGGTTCACCCAGTCTTCGTGCTTTGTTTTCAGAATGGCATGCTGCTCTTTGGGCGTCCACAGCCGGATTTCCAGCCCCTGATTCTCATCGATCTGCCACAGCCGGGATTGATCGTTGTAGCTGGAAAACCGCCTTTCCCGCTGCACGAGACCTGGATCGCGCGCCTCATTCTCCCCTAGGTCCGGGTCTTCCAGCACGAAAATGAAGTTTTCACTCAATTCCCGGCCCCGCACGTGGGCACTTCGATGCGTATCGACAGGAAGCAGAGCGGCCGACAAGCGGTGCGCACGCCCATGCATCTCCCAGGCCTCCCTCAGCCACGCAAAGGCATTGAACTCCATTCGCAATCCCGGGCGGATGAGAAAGCTGTTCTCCTGTGACCAAAACTGCCGGTAAGGCAGCGTGGCGACACGCTTCATCTCGTGCACGACAAGCCGCAGCCTCCAGCGGCGCGTGATCGCGTCCTCCCGTTTGAGTCGGAGCTGCTGCAGCACCGCTGGCAGTGGCTTGCGGCCATTGTACATCGCGTTGTTGCCTATGCTCTGCCGCCAGAGCGTCGTAGGCGGACTGTATTTGAAAAGCACCCGCGTGTGATCCGTGTGCAGCCACGAATCACGTCCGCTCTCATCGACCGCAAGGTCGCTGTAGCTCCCCTTCGGCGGCCAGACGCTGCTGTCATCAATGGGTGCAAACTCAATGATGCTCGCCACTTCATCTTTGCCCAATCCCGTAAGTCGCAAAGTAGGCCACAGGCCCCGCCCGGGCGCTTTGTCCTCCTTGTCCGCTTTCCCCACCTTGATGCCGATCTTCGCAGCGTTGGCGTACTCCAGCGGCGGCGGGGTGATCCAGTCATACCGCCACACACTCGCGATCAGCGGTGCGGCAGCCAGAGTCAGCAGCGCCAGTCCTGCGGCAAGCAACCGCCGTCTCGGCACCGTCGCGACCCACCAGGCCAAGAGCAGGCCGCTGAGTGCCGCCAATGCCGCCACGAATGTGCCGCACAGGCTCGCATGCTGCTGCCCCACCACTTGGAAAACTTGTTCGCCATAGTGGTACACCTCTCCCTGCATCGCCAGCCACACGCCCGTTCCCACCATCCCCAGCACCGCAAGAGCCATCATTTGCCGCGTTGAAGAGGCCAGGGCTGTGAGCGCACCCGTGAAGCCAAAAATCAACCCCATCACCAGCACCACCGTACCTGCCAGCACAAGCCATTGCCCCATGCCCAATCCGAAGCCTCGCCAGTCGAGGCCGCAAACCACCACCGCAGGCAAAACCACACCAAGGAGCAGAAACAGCAGCTTTCCCACCCACAGCGCCGCCTGCCCCACCGGACGCGTGAGGCTGAAAGTGTCCGCATTGGAGGGCGCGTCCGCACTCACACAGCGCCACACCACGGCAGCAGCCATCAGCAGAGTTCCCAACTCAATCCAGCCCTCAAGATCCGCCAATGCCAGCGAAGAGAAGGTCGTCTTCGCCTCATGAACGCGATGCCAGCGCCGGACCACAAGCCACAGCAGCCACGCGAGGATCATCCCACGCTGATGCAGCCACTCCCTGCGGGCTTGATGAAAAATGCGGGTGAGAGCAGGCGCGGTGTTCATGGCAGGCGAAATTTCCAGGCTCGTTTTTCAGGCACGTATTCGAAGTCACTGACCTTCAACCGGCGGAAAAACGGCCACTTCTCATGGTCTGGCATCTTCCGTTCCTTTTCCCAGAACTTGCCGCCGTCCGCAGTCAGCAAATGCGGCTGCGGATACCCCCCGTTGCGAGGCGGCAGATCACCCCCCAGCGCCATCCAGCGCAGACAGAGATCGAATGCTTCTGGAGATCCAAAATTCGCCGCCAGACTCACACTCATACCACTCAGATAGCTCTCAGAACCCGTCATAGGCAGCGTCTTTTCAAACCCATTCATGGCAATCCTCTCGGTCGCCGGTCGCATTGGGGGCAGCTTGTCCAGTTCCTCAATGATCCCGCGATTGATGTCATGCTTCGCAGCCTGCAGCAGTCGGGCCCGCGACTCCTCATCACCCCAGGCAAAGAGCAGTGCTTCGCAGCCCCGTGGCAGTGGCGACCCGCTCAGCAGGCGCGGCTTCAATCTCTTCGCCTCCTCCGCCCAGCCCTTGCGCACCACCACATCCGCCAGCCCCGGCTGTCTGATCACCCGGTCAATGACGGCTTCACGCTGATCGTCCGTCAAATAGCGGTCCAGCAAGGTCCTCGGAGGACGGTTGGTCCATCCCGGCCACAGGCTGGAGGGCAGTTCCAGCAGCAGCGGCAGGTGCTCTTTTCCCAGGGGATCAAAGGCCTGCGTGATCGCCGGAAAAGCTGCCGGGACGTAAACGGCTCCGGTCACTCCTGCGGTCGAAAAAAGTTCGTAGAGCGCACGCCGCGCCTCTTTTTCACTGCTGTCCGCCGTCAGCGGCTTGAAGGTCGCCATGCGTTCCTGAAACGCCTTCATCTGACGCCCTCCATACAGCAGTCTGGACTCATGCCAGGCATACCTCTCACCATAGACCGATGGAAAATCCGCCAGCTGCATCTCCGGAGACTTCCAGGTGTACGGACTGGTGCCAAGGAACCGGCTGCGCAGCAGAATGAGACGCAGTTTCGCCGCATCGGCGCCCGTGGCCTCGCCATCGGCGTAGTTGAAAATACCATTCCATGTCAGCTCGATCTGCCTGCGTTGCCAGCCCGTGTGAGTCGCCCGTGTGCCGAGCATCGTCTGCTTGACGGGATCCAGCCAGACGATCTGCCGCTGCGGCGAATGCAGCAGCATGGCGCTGCCATTTTCCTCATTCCAATGGTCCCGCGTCTCCACTCGTAGCGTGATTGTCAGTGCACCGGGCTGCGGCCCGGCAGCATGAGTCACACTGAGAACCTCCCACCGCGCCTCATCGCTCTCAGCACGGCTGCCTGCCACCATCGGCAGTTCCAACGCCAGATCACGCTGATACCAATCCATGTGGTAGTCAGTCGCAAGCTTCAATGGCTGCTCAGCCGACGGATATGGTTGATCAAAAGCGGCGAGGGCAATACTTCGGCCTTCCCAGGACCACAGCGGAAACGGCTGCGCTGAATAAAACAGCGTCCCGCCAGGAAAGAAGTCCCGCAGATTCACATCGCCGCGATGCACCTGATCCTGCGGAGAGCCGTAGCCGTACCGTGACCGAATGATGGATGCTGATGAAGCCTTGGCGCTGGAAGTTTTGCCATCCTGCACGACACGGCTTCCTGCCAGCCTCATATCAACATGAACGCCTGGTTTTCCCGTCTCTGTCTCAGGCTTCGCGGAGAGTGTGTGGGCGCCAAACTCGCTTTCAAAGCCTTCGAAATGAACTGTCTCCAGATCGATCTCCACCTTCAATCCCGGAGCCAGTGCCCGGACCAATGCCTCGTCCTGCGCCACAAGTTCACGGTCGGTCGCCAACACCCAAAAGCGCGCAGCCAGCAGCCCGACCAAGGCCGAGAAACAGGTCAGGCACAATCGCCGACGAAAACGGTAAGCCCGTTGAAGGTGCCTCCACGCCAGCCAGCCGCTGAGCCCGCCGAACACCATCCATCCCACCATGAGTCCAGCCCATGTTTGATCGAAGCTCGGATAAAACTTCCACCAGGCAGCACTCGCCACATCCAGCACTTTCGAGGCAGCCGCGAGTGTCACCACGATGACAAACAGCGCCTTCCACACCTCCCGCCTCCGCCACAGCGCCAGCGCAGGCAGCAGCCATGCTGAAAACCCAACCGCAAAGCACGCCCTCTCCCCCATGCCCCGCAGCACATCCGCCATAGGCCTCCCGGACAGCAGCAGATACAATCCGTTTTGCAGCACCACCGGTAGCACAATCAGCGTCACCCACAGCAGCATCCGCGCCTGCCAATAGGCTGCCCATGGCAATGGCCGCGTGCTGATGAAGCTGCGGTCACTCCCCGGCCGGTCCTCCGAGCATGAAAGCAGCAGCGACAATCCCACCAGCAAAATCATCACCGGCAGATACCCAAGCCACGCCGGAGCCTCCACCCCCGCACGCATCGGCAGCAGCCATTCCAGATTAACCGCGAGATCAAAACCAAGCAGCGCCAGAAACGCAAACCAGCGCAGCCGCAGGTAACAAAACTCTTTGCGGAAATGATGAAGTGTCAGGTTCATATCTCATTTCCCTTCCAGTCGGTAAGCACGCGCCAGCGCCACAAAGATCTCCCGCAGGCTCATCGCCCGCACCTCATGATGCGTCGCCGTCGGAATCGCCCCACGCAGAGCCGCAGCAAGAGCCTCCTCATTCGCAAACCGGCTCTCCGTAAAGCGCAGCGTGCGCCCCGCCTGCTCCGCATGCAGCCAGTCACTCGGCAGATTCACCGGCGCTTTCACTTCATCCGGCAGCACCACCTCAATCGCCCGAAACCGCGCCTGCAAACTGTCGCTCGTTTCATCCAGCGCCAGCTTCCCGCGATTGATGATCGCCACCCGATCCGCCAGCCGCTGCACTTCCTCAATATCATGCGACGACACAAACACCGTCCACCCTTCCTGCTCCGTGAGTTCCAGCAGCCCGCGAATAAACTCATCACGCACCAGCGGATCCAGCCCGCTGAACGGCTCATCCAGCACCACCAGCTTCGGCCGATACGCCAGGCTGCTCAGCAGCGCCGCCTTCATCCGCATCCCACGCGAGAGATCCTTCAGCTTCGTCCCCAGCGGCAGATCAAACTGCGTCAGCAACTGCTTCTCAAAAGCGCTGTCCCAGTTCGGATACAACGGCCGGCAATAATCAAAGAACTGCTTCACCGTCATCCACAGCGGCAGCTCCATGTTTTCAGAGACATAACCAATCTGCGTGAACTGCGCCGGCCCCAGCTTGCGCGAATCCCCACCCAGCACCTCAATCGCACCACGGTCGGGCCGATGCAAATTGAGGAGACATTTGATCGTCGTGCTCTTCCCCGCGCCATTCGGCCCCAGGAAAGCAGTCACCTGCCCCTCCGGCACCTCCAGGCTCAAGCCCGCAACGGCTTCGGTCTTGCGAAATCGTTTATGCAAATCGGTGATCGTGATCATAGACTTTTGAGATGTTGAATGACTTGGTTGAGCGTGAGATTGAGATCGGCGGCCTCCTTGAGCAGCGCCCGGCATTCCGGCGTGATCTGCGCGAGCCGTTCCGCGAGGTCCGGCTGATCCGGCACCGTCACCACCATCCCGATGCCCGGCCGCGAGTTCAGCCATCCCGCATCCTTCAGCAGCAGCACCACCTTGTGCGCCGTCGTCGGGCTGATCCTCAGTTCCTGGCTCAGCGTCCGCACACTCGGAAACGCATCTCCCGCCCTCATCTGCCCCGTTAACAGCGCCTTGCGCACAGCCCCAAGAATCTGGTCAGAGACCGGACTCCCATCCTGAAGCTGGATTGAAAAAGGCAGCATACGCGAAGTGTTACCACTGTAACAGCACATCTGTTACACCTGCAAGCAAAAAAAACATCCCCCCATTCGTCCCCATCATTCAAGCCATCCTGTCCCCCCGCTCCCTCAACCCACCGCCCTCCTTCAGCTACCATACAAACCCACCACTCCTCGATCACCCACCGCCAATCCTGTGAATCCCGCAATCTTGTGAATCCTGTCCAATCCCTCCGCTTATCCCATCACCCACCGCCCCTCCTACTTTCCCTTCCTCCCACCCCTCTTCGGCTTCGCATAGCTCACATTCTTCCGCTGCGCCGGCAGCGCCCCCGTATCATCTGCATTCAGCCCCGCAC
>CALRWM010000012.1:0-125093 GCA_943371875.1 Prosthecobacter debontii
TTGAACTGCTCGTTTCAGTGACCTTTCTTGTGATCTTGATGCTCGTCGTCTCGCAGGTCATCGGCATCGTGCAGCGCACCTGGGTGCGTGCCAATTCACGTGTGTCCCAGTTCCGTGAGGCACGCCAGGCATTCGACACGCTCTCTCGCTCAATCACCCAGGCCACGCTTAACAACTACTGGGACAATGATTTTGAATCCGTGGGCACGGATGCCGCAGGCCAGCAGATCACCCTCGCCAAAGACTACTTCAGGCAGTCGGAGCTTCAGTTTGTCTGCGGTCCCACCAGCATCGTCATACCTGCTGCGGCAGGCAACGCTCAGAACTATCCGGGACATGCTGTCTTTTTCCAGGCTCCTTTGGGAATCGCAAGTCTGGTGGCCACAGCAGGCCAGGGCGGCGGCGGCCAGCAGCCCGTCAATACCGAAAACATGGTCAATCTTCTCTGTGGCCGCGGGTATTTTGTGGAGTGGGGCACTGATGCGTCATTTCGCCCGGCTTTTCTCGATCAGCTCAACAATGCCGTCCCGGTACGCAGCCGGCTCCGCTTGATGGAATACAGCCCAACCGCGGAAAAGAACCGGATTTATGACACCAATCTGCGGCCGATCACCGCCCATTCCATGGAATGGTATCAGGATGTGCTGAACACTGGGGTGCAAAACTCTAAAGAAACCGAAAAAACTCGTGCATTCACACGACCTATTGCCGAGAACATCATTGCCTTGGTGATCTCTCCTCAGCTGGAGGCCACCGGCAATACGAGCGTGGCTCCTTATGCCATCGCTCCGCAGTTCATTTATGATTCAACTCTCAAAGTAAATCCTGGATCTTCGCCGATCAATGCCAGCCCGCAGGGAACTCAGCACCTGCTGCCACCGCTGCTCAAGGTCAGCATGGTCGCCTTGGATGAACGGTCCGGAGAGCTCCTTGCACGTGAAGAAAATAACCAGATGCGGGCGGAGTTGCTGACGGCGATTGCAGGCAAGCTCCAAAATGCCTCGAGTTTGGTCGAAGAGCTTGATGGGTCCCAAGGCAAGGTGGGCACACTTGTTCAGCTCCTGCTTGATAAAAAACTCAACTATCGAATTTTCAGCACCACCATCGCCCTCAAGCAGTCGCGCTGGAGCTTCTGATGGGAACCTGCTTTGCTCAAAAACTCGGCCCACTCTTTTCCTTATGACTCACTCCCCATACTTTGAGCGGCAGGCCAGGCGGGCCTTCAGCTTGATCGAGATGCTTGTGGTGATCGCCATCATCGCGATGATCATGGCTTCCGCCACCCCTGCCTTGATGCGCACCATGCAGGCCACTCGGCTGGCAACCACGGGCGACTCCATCATGGGGGCCATCACTGAGGCAAAGCAGCTGGCTTACGCCCAGAATGTCCCTGTTGAATTGAGGTTTTTCAAATATCCCGATCAGGATTTTCCCGGCTCCACCGTGCTGCTGTTCCGCTCTTATCAGATGTTTAAAATTGTGACACTGACACAAGGCGTCGGGGCGAATGCTCAGGTTGCGGAGTCAGTGGTGCCTGTCGGTACCTTGTCCAAACTTTCTGACGGCATCACCATTGCAGCGGGTCAGGATTTGTCCCCGATCCTTAATGGGCAGAACGGGCAGTCCCTTGATGACACCAAGCCAAACGCTGCGGGTGGTGTGGGGTATTCCGGCGTGACCGGTGCCAAATACAATGCCCTTCGCTTCATGCCGGATGGTTCCTGCCGGAGAGTCAACGCCCAGGAGGGCGGTTTTTCACAGCTCGATTACGGGACCCTGCCGTTTAGTTTTTTAACCATCACGTATGACAGTGGCGTGGACGTCACCACGGGGAACCTGCCCAAAAACTTTTACACCATTCAGATCGACCCTTACACGGGCAAGGCGCGCAACTATCGCCCCGGCTTCTAGTTCTGGCCGCAAGGAATTGCCGGTCCGTTTTAAACTGCCCAATTTTCCGCATGACAGCCGCCTGATCGTCGCTTGAATGGCGTATGGGTGAACTGCCTTCTCTTGCTTTAAGTTTCGACGACGTCCTTGTCCTTCCCGGATTGAGCCAGGTTCTGCCTGGGGATGTCAATGTTTCCACTAAACTGGCCGCCATCGGCCTCAATGTGCCGATTCTCTCCTCGGCCATGGACACCGTCACGGAGTCCGAACTCGCCATTGCCCTCGCACGTGAGGGCGGCCTAGGCGTCATTCACCGAAACTGCCCCATCGACCAGCAGGCGGAGCACGTGGCGCGGGTGAAGCGTTCGGAAAACACCGTCATCCAGCAGCCGCACACTGTCTCCCCCGAGACTCGTCTGGGCGAAGTACAGCGTCTGATGCATGAAAAAGGCGTCAGCGGCTTCCCGGTGGTGGACGCGCAGGGCAAACTGGCCGGCATGGTCACCAGCCGCGACATGTGGTACATCGAAGACGAAAGCACCCCCGTCTCGGCCATCATGACGCCGCGTGACAAGCTCTCGGTCGGCACTCCTCAGACCAGCTTCGAAGATGCTCTTAAAATCCTCTACACGCACCGCATCGAAAAGCTCCCGCTGGTCGACTCCAATGGCCAGCTCGCAGGTCTGATCACCAAGCAGGACATCGTGAAGCGCCAGATGTTTACCAATGCCGCCAAAGACGCCAACGGCCAGCTCCGCGTGGGTGCCGCCGTCGGCGTGGGTGAGGATTGTGTGGAGCGTGGCCTCACCATGCAGGCAGCCGGTGCGGATGCCGTCTTCATTGATGCCGCCACGGGTCACACCACCCGCGTCATGCAGGTCATCGCCCGCCTGCGGGAGGCTCTCGGTTCCAGCATTCCCATCGTCGCAGGAAACGTCGTCACCGCAGAAGGTGCGCGCGATCTCGTCAAAGCCGGCGCTTTCGCAGTCAAAGTCGGCGTCGGTCCCGGCTCCATCTGCACCACCCGCATCATCTCGGGCGTGGGCATGCCGCAGTTCACCGCCGTCCAGGAAGTCGCTGAAGTCTGCCGTGCAGCGGGCGTCACAGTCATTGCCGATGGAGGCATTCGTTACTCGGGAGACATCGTCAAAGCCCTCGCCGCAGGTGCGGACTTCGTCATGCTAGGCTCTCTGCTGGCAGGCACCGCTGAAAGCCCCGGCAACATGGTCAAGTGGCAGGGCCGCACCTTCAAGGAATACCGTGGCATGGGCAGCCTCAAAGCCATGCGCAAAGGCGCGGGCGACCGTTACGGACAGAACTCCTCCGGCAAGCTCGTCCCCGAAGGCGTGGAAGCCCGCGTCCCCTACAAAGGCCCGCTCGCAGACGTCGTCTTTCAGCTCATCGGCGGCCTCCGCTCAGGCATGGGCTACGTCGGTGCCAATACTCTCGACGAACTGCGTGCCAAAGCCCGCTTCGTTCGCATCACCGCCGGTGGCCTCAAAGAAAGCCACCCGCACGACGTCGTCATCACCGAAGAACCGGTCAACTACGAGCCACATTGATCCACTAGGCATCGGTTCTCTCATTCTGCATTTGCCCCCTTTCTCATGACCGCCCAAGAAGTCGCCGTTCTCGATTACGGCTCCCAGTATTCTCAGCTCATCGTTCGCCGCGTTCGGGAGCTGGGCTTTGTCTCGCACCTGTATCCCCCGGCTGAACTCGCCAATCTCAAGAGTCCCGGCGCCATCATCCTTTCCGGTGGTCCGCGCAGCACCTCTGACGCTGATGCGCCGGATGTCGATTACGCCAAGCTCATGTCCTTCGGCGTTCCCGTCCTCGGCGTGTGCTACGGCATGCAGCTGCTCAACATCAAGCACGGCGGCACCGTCAAACCCGGTGTCACCCGCGAATACGGCCCAGCCAAGCTCGTCGTCACCGATCACACAGACCTCTTCAACGGCATCTCCCACGAGTCCCAGGTCTGGATGAGCCACAGCGACACCTGCGCCAACCTCGCCAGCACGGCCCAAATCATCGCCACCAATGAAGACGCCGTCCCAGTGGCTTTGAAGTGGTCAGACCGCTGCTGGGGCATTCAGTTTCACCCAGAGGTCACGCATTCGCACGAAGGCACCGCCATCCTCAAAAACTTCCTCGTTCGCAGCGGCGCGGTTCTCGCCAAGTTCGACATCCAGGAATTCAAGGCCCAGATGCTGGAGCGCATCAAAGTCGAAGTCGGCAATCGCGAAGTGATCTGCGGCGTCTCCGGTGGCGTGGACAGCACCGTCCTCGCCGTCCTACTCGCCAAGGCTGGCGTCAAAGTCCGCTGCATCTTCATCGACACCGGCATGATGCGCCTCAATGAAGGCGCGGAAGTGAAGCAGCTCTTTGAAGAAGTCGGCGTCCCCATCGAGCAGATCGACGCCAGCGCCATCTTCCTCGGTGCGCTCAAAGGCGTCACAGACCCTGAGCAAAAGCGCCGCATCATCGGCACGCTCTTTGTCGAAGAATTCTGGAAAGTCGCCGACAACGTCGAACTCCTCGCACAGGGCACGCTCTATCCAGACGTCATCGAAAGCGCCACCAGCGGCTCCATCGCCAGCAAGATCAAAACGCATCACAACCGCGTTGATAAGATCATGGAACTCAAGGCGCAGGGCAAGGTGCTCGAACCTCTCGCCGAACTCTTCAAAGACGAAGTCCGCGCTCTCGGTGCCAGCCTCGGCATCCCGCATCAGGCCCTGTGGCGTCATCCGTTCCCGGGCCCAGGTCTCGCCGTTCGTATCCCTGGCGAGATCACCCCTGAGCGCGTCGCCACCACTCAGCATGCAGATTCCATCTTCATCGCCGAACTCCGCCGCAGCGGCTGGTATGAACGCACCTGGCAGGCCTACGCCGCGCTGCTTCCCGTCAAAACCGTCGGCGTCAAAGGTGACGAGCGCAGCTACGAGCAGGCCATCTCCCTCCGCGCCGTCATCAGCGAAGACGCCATGACCGCCGACTGGGTCGAGCTGCCCTACTCCGTGCTGCGCAACGCCTCCAACAAGATTCTCAACAGCGTCAAAGGTGTGAACCGCGTGCTCTACGACATCAGCACCAAGCCGCCCGCCAGCATTGAGTGGGAGTGATTGTCATGAGCGCTGGCTTCCTTCTCTCATTCGAAGGCTCTGAAGGCTGCGGCAAATCCACGCAGATCGCTCTGCTTCGCACCCGGCTTGAAGCCGCAGGGCGCAACGTCGTGGTGCTGCGTGAGCCCGGTGGCACTGAGCTCGGTGAAAGTATCCGCCACCTCCTTCAACACGCCAAAGAGGGAGCCGCCATGACCCCGGAGACCGAGCTCCTGCTCTTCGCCGCCAGCCGCGCCCAGCTCGTTCGCGAAAAAATCCGCCCACTGCTCGAAGCAGGAACATTCGTCATCCTCGATCGCTTCCTCGATTCCACCACCGTCTATCAAGGCATCGCCCGCGGTCTGCCTCTTGAGAGCGTGCGCGCCATCAATCACTTCGCCATCGGCGGCACTCTGCCAAACCTCACCCTCGTCCTCGACATGGACAGCGCCACCGCCTGGCAACGCATTCATCAAAGCGGCCGTGAACTGGACCGCATGGAAAGCCAGCCGCAGTCATTCTTCGAAAAAGTCCGCCAGGGCTATCTCGAAGTCGCACAGGCAGAGCTGCAGCGCATCCAAGTCATTGATGCCGGAGCCTCGCCCGAGGCAGTGCATGCGGCGGTTTGGGAGCGGGTTGCCGCACGGTTGGCGTGAGGATATTCATAGGACGCAGAAACAAGACAGTTTAGGATTGCGTTTAAGGTTAACTTCCAGTGAAGTGCGGACTATGAAGACGTTCATTTTTTTGATCTTATTGACCTGCGGGATCGTGCGTTCGGTTGCGGCGGCGGATGCGGGCGCTGCGGAGTTTGACAAGCTTCAGATGTCCTATCAGGGGGCTGTGGAGCGGGAAACGGCACCGCTGAGAGACAAATATCTCGTGGAACTGGAGAAGCTTCGGGACACCTATGCGCGTGCCGGGAATCTGGCAGGGGCGAATGTGGTACAGGCGGAGATCACGACGATGAATCAGCAGATCGCCTTTGCAAAGAAGGGGAAACGCGCGCCGACGGAGGCGATCTCGGTAGCGGCGGCCAACGCTGGCATTCCGGCGGCGGGTGCCGAGTTGCCTGAACTGCGCTGGTTTGTCGGCAAGACATGGCTGACGAACGCCATGACGAAGTGGAAGTTTGAGAAGGATGGCACAGGTGAACGTGAGAGGGGAGGCGTAAAGGTGGCCACTTTTACATGGCGGTTGCTGCCCTCAGGCACGATCGAGATCTTGGAGCGGGCGGCCCCGGACAAGCCGGTGACGACGACGTTCTTGAGGTTCAAGAACAAGTTCGAGGCGTTGTTTGGTTTTTCGGAGACCAGCCTGACCGAACGTCTGCACTACGAATGACCGGGCATGCGCATGCACGGTGCGTAATCGGGGCATTCCTGCCCGCCTCAGAGCCTGAGCTGCCAGTTGCACCGGGGCGGATGTCGAGTAGGTCAAATGCTTCCGGGTGTGTGCCGAACCCAGTCGAGCCAGCCAAGGCCTGATTCATTCGTCATTCGTCCTTCGAATTTCGTCATTCCTCTTCATGCCTTTCAAAGCCGACCACGCCCTTGAACTCCTCGCCCGCGCCCGTGACAACGGCCGCCTCGGCCACGCCTACCTGATCACCGGCCCCAAGGAGGCGCAGCATGAAGTCTTCGCCGCCAAGGTACTCGACCTCATGGTCGGTACGAAAATGGGCACGCTCGAAGCCTGGGAAGGGCAGGGGGCCATCGTCCTGCGCCCGCAGAGCAAATCACGCCGCATCACCATCGGTGATGATGGCGACGATCCCGGCACCATCCGCTTTCTGGAAAAGATGATCCACCGCACCGCCGCGCCCAACGGCTGGAAGCTCGCCGTCATCGTCGATGCCGAGCGCATGAACCCCCAGGCGCAGAACGCTTTCCTCAAAACGCTCGAAGAGCCTCCGCCCAACACGCTTCTTCTGCTCCTCAGCACCCAGCCCCAGCAGCTCCTGCCTACCATCCAGTCCCGCGTGCTCGAAGTCGCACTGATGCCTCCCGACGGCGCACGCTTCTTCACCGAGCACGAGGGCAAGCTGCTCTACGTGCTCAAGCAGATGGCCAAAAAAGAAAGCGGCAGCATCTCCACCGCACTCTCATTGAAAAAGGACTTCGAAGAAATCCTCGAAGCCCTGCATGAATCCATCAAAAAGGAGCAGGAAGCCGACTTCGAACGCGAGCAGGACCACTACGCCAAAACCACCGACGGCGCCTGGCTCAAGCAGCGCGAAGAACAAGTCGAAGCCCAGATCGAAGCCGACTACCTCCAGCAGCGCACCTCGCTCATGGAACTCCTTCTCTCCTGGATGGGTGACGTCGCCCGCCAGCAGGCCGGCGCCGAGCATCTCGACCTGCCCAAATTTCAAGAAGCCACCGCCGCCCTCGCCGCCAAATGGCAACCCGGCGATGTCGCCAAACGCATCCGCGTCCTGCGCCAGCTCGAAAGCCATCTGCACACCAACGTCAACGAAGGCCTCGCCCTCGAAGTCTGCTTCATCGAAGCCTTTGGTGCGTAACGCCTTCGTTCACACCGTTTCCCCACGCCGCAGATCCGGCATCAAACGCACCGGCTTGGTACTCGTATGCCCGGTCTGCGCCAGTTCCAGCACCAGCTTGGCAAGCCGTTTCGCAAACTTCGCCGCGTCCGCCGAGTAGCGCGTCACCTTCGGCACCACATGATCCAGAAACGCATCATCATCCCGTGACACAATGGCGAAATCACGCGGGAGCTTGTGGCCCAGCCGCAGCAGATGCGTCATCACCGACAGTGTGTGAATCGAACGCGCCACTACAAACGCCGTCGGTGCTTGTTTCCGTTTCAGAGCCTCATTCAGACTCTCGATCACCTGCTCCGCCGTTTCGTGATGTTGCACCACGAAGCCCACGGCCTCACTTGTGGCAAAGGCCTCGTGGAAACCCTGGGCGCTGTCCACATCTCCGCCATGCGCTGAATCCGGCAGCAGCAGGGCGATGCGACGGTGCCCCTTCTGCATCAGCATGGTCGCTGCATGCCGGCAGGTCGCACGATAGTCCAGATCCACCGAGGGAAGGCCCATGTCATCAGCACAAGATCCCGCGATGACAGCTGGCAGTTGCTGCTCCACAAACCAGCGCTGCATCACCGGCGTGGATCGAAACATCACCCACGCCGCAGCAGGCACGCGCTGCGTGAGTTTCTTCAGCCCTCCCGCAGGTTTGGCGGTGAAACAGTGCGGACTCACATGCACCTCAAGTTGATACCCCGCCTCTGCCAGCAGCTCACGCAGTGCATCCACCCAGAACAGCACAAACGGCGGCATCGCCTGCTGCGGCACAGGCGTCAGCAGCGCGATCATGCGTGATGAAACACTTCCTCCCTGCGTCGTAGGTGCCGCGAGAATCTGCCTTCGTTTGTTCACCACCGCACCAATGACACCTTCGCGTTCCAGTTGCGTGAGCACTGCCCGCAACGTCGGGCGGCTGATGCGCAGTCGCGTGCAAAGAGTGCGCTCTGATGGCAGCACCTCCTGCCATTCCCCGCGCAGCAGGGTCTCGCGTAAAAAGTCGGCGCTGTGAGTGATGAGCGAAGGTCTGGGTGGTACAGCATGCATAAGCAGGAGTTCCCACGATGCCGTGGTAAGCAGAAATGACCACAGAGATTTCAAGTGTTGAGCCGTTCTTGATGACCCATCCTTTGCACCTCATGCTTCCCCATTCCGACCTCCTTCAACTCAAACGCTGGAACACTCCCACCATCTACAATGGCTGGGAGCAGATCACCAAACGCGATCCCGCTGCCGATGGTTTCAACCTCGAAGAAGTCCGCGATTTCATGCCGCAGATGGGACCCATGGTTGGTTACGCCGTCACTGTCGTAGTCGAGCCAAGCAACAAAGCGCATCGTGAAGCCAATGCGAACGCGTGGAATGAATACCGCCGCTACGTGGCCAGCATCCCCGGTCCCAAAATCGTCTGCGTGCAGGATCTCGACAAACCCCGCACCATCGGTTCCTTCTGGGGCGAGGTGAACAGCAACATGCACCGCGCCCTCGGCTGTGTGGGCACCATCGTCGATGGCGCGATTCGCGATGTCGATGAAATGACCAACGCCGGATTCAAAGCCCTGGCCCGCCGTTTCTGCGTCGGTCATGCACACGTTCATCCCGTTCGCTGGAACTGCGAAGTCGAAGTCTTTGGCCGCAAGGTCACTCCCGGCGATCTCATTCACGCAGACAAGCACGGCTTCCTCGTCATCGAGCCCGAAGCCCAGCCGCAAATCCTCGAAGCCTCCCGCTTCATGGATTCCAACGAATGCATGACCGTCATCCCCGCTGCCCGCAGCAGCGCCGGTCTCAGCAGCGAGGAAGTGCTGGCCAATCTCGCCGCCGCCGGCGCGCAGTTCGGCAAAAACGCCAAAGCGAAGTTCGCGCGCCCCGGTGAGTGGTGAGTCCATGGATTTCTTTCACCTTTTTACCCAGACTCAACCTTATGAAATCATCCGTCTTCTCACTCCTGCTCCTCGGTTCGTCGCTGTTGGCCGCTGAACCCTTCATCGAAAAACAAGACCTCTTCATCGTCGGCGATAATCCCGCCTATCAGCTCTACCACATCCCCGGCATCGTAGTCACCGCCAAGGGCACCGTGCTAGCCTGGTGTGAAGCACGCAAGCGTGCCGCCGGTGTCAGCGACTGGGACGACATCCGCATTCTGCTTCGCCGCAGCACCGATGAAGGCAAGACATGGAGCCCACCGCAGAGCATTGCCAACGTCGAAGGCCCGAAAGCTAAAAACTCCTTCGCGCTCAAGATGAAAAACGTCGATCCCAACGACGTGACCTACAACAACCCCGTGCTCATCGCCGACAAGGACGGAACAGTCCACATGCTCTTCTGCCTGGAATATGAGCGTTGCTTCTACCAGCGCAGCGAGGACGACGGTCTTACCTGGAGCAAGCCCTCCGAGATCACCTCCGCCTTCGCTGCCTTCAAAAACGACTACGACTGGAAAGTCCTCGCCACCGGCCCGGACCACAGCATCCAGCTCAAGAACGGCCGCCTCGTCGTCCCCGTCTGGCTTTCCACCGGCGCTGGCGGCAATGCCCATCGCCCCAGTGTTACCGCCACCATCTTCAGCGATGATCAGGGCAAAACCTGGAAGGCTGGCGACATCGCAGTGCCATGCACCGAAGAATGGATCAACCCCAATGAAACCGTCGCCATCGAACTCAACGACGGCAGCGTCATGCTTAATGTGCGCAGCGAATCCAAGGCCCACCGCCGTCTCATCACCGTCAGCAAAGACGGCGCAACCAACTGGAGTACACCCAAGTTTGACGACGCCCTGCTCGAACCCATCTGCATGGGCGGCATTGTGCGCTATGACCACAATGGCCAGAACCTCATTCTCTTCTCCAATCCCCACAACCTCGAGAAAGAGAAAGGCAAAGCCGAGCCCGGCAAAAACCGCGACCGCAAAAACGTCAGTGTAAAGCTCAGCCGCGATGAAGGAAAAACCTGGCCGGTAAACAAAACCATCGAGCCCGGTCCCAGCATGTACTCCGACATTGCCGTCACCAAAAGCGGCACCATCCTCTGTTTCTACGGCCGCAGCGGCGACGGTTCCGCACTCGCCCACTTTGCAGGGGGCCGCCTGACGCTCGCCCGGTTCAATCTGGACTGGCTGATCGCTCCGCAGTGAGACGGATGCGCGGTTTCCGTCCATGAAAGCGCTTTCATCAGTTCTGCTCTTCTTGCTCTGCGGCCAGCTGACGGCCGCAGAGCCTCTTTTTGAGACGACATGCTTGTTTCCGCTGACGCCACGGTGAATCGCACCACCAATGGCAAAGGCAAGGTGTCTGATCTGACTCTGGCAGAGATCAAGGCACTCGATGCTGGTGCCAAGCTGGATGCCCGTTTCGCCGGCACCCGCATCCCCACCTTTGAAGAAGCGCTCGCGGTCTTTCCAAATAACGTCTGGCTCAACTGCCACCTCAAAGGCGGTGCTGCCATCGGCGAAGCCACGGCCAAAGTAATCGCCAAAGCGGGGCGCAAGCATCAGGCATTCCTCGCCGCCACCGCCGATGCAGCAAAAGCCGCCCGTGCCGCTGTGCCGGACATTCTCATCTGCAACATGGAGCGTCAGGGCGATTCGATGGCCTATGCTCAGGAGACCATCGCGAGGAAGGCGCAGTTCATCCAGTTCCTTGGCAAAGGTGAGGTTCCCACCGAATCCGTCAAGTTGCTCAAAGCCGCCCACGTGTTGGTAAATTACTACCACGATGAAACGGCCGAAGGCCTGCGTCGCCAATGGAGCAGCGGTGTGAATTTTCCCCTCGTGAATGATCTGGCCACAGCTTTGCCTATCGCACGGGAGTTTGGCATTGACCCCATCGCCAGCCAGCCCTGAGGCAGCATTCTGAAGCTGTGCGCAGCTTTTCACGGACGAGATGCGAAAAGCCGGCAACCCCATCGAACTGGTCGCCCCCGCCGGCGCGATCCCCACTCCTATGCGGAGACTCTCAATAAGATGGACGCGCTTTACAAAGAACTCGGCCTGCTGAAAGCAGACTGCTCTCTCTTTCACCGTTCCGTGCTGGCACAAAAGCGGCTGACAAAACAATCGTCCTGCTGATCCATGCCTGATTCTTGATCCATTCACGATGCGACTGTTTGCCATAGGAGATATTCACGGCTGTGCGGATGCCCTGCGGCGTCTGGATCAGGAGCTGTTATTCGGAGCAGCGGATACGTTGATAACATTGGGAGATTACGTGAACCGCGGCCCTGGCACGCGGGCGGTCATTGAGCACCTGCTGGAATTGCGCAGCCGCTGCCGGCTCGTGTCATTGCGCGGGAACCATGAAGTGATGATGCTGCGGGCCCGGGACGAACGGTCGTTCTTCTCAAAGTGGCTCACCTATGGAGGCACGGACACTCTGGAATCCTACGGCACCACCACGCTGGACGACGTCCCCGCTGCGCATTGGGACTTCATTGAATCAACCGTCTCCTATCATGAGGAAGAGCATGATTTTTTTTGTGCACGCAAACGTTGTACCAGATCTCCCTCTCGAAGAGCAGCCTGAGAAAACCTTGCTCTGGGCGCACTTTGGTGTGCCACGTCCGCATATTTCAGGGCACCGGATGCTCTGCGGGCATACGGCGCAGAAAAGCGGCCGGCCGCTGAATTACGGTCACGCCGTCTGCCTCGACACCTATGCCTATGGTGGTGGCTGGCTCACCTGTCTGGATGTGGCAACGAATGCCTGCTGGCAGGCTTCACAGGATGGTGCCCTGCGGCAGGAGATGCTGGGCCCGCTAGAATCCCTGGAGTAAATCTCACTCCCCATGCTCACGCCGCCAGGCCTTCAGAATGGCATCCAGCAGGCCAGGGAAGCGGCTGTCCAGCTCCTTGCGCCGCACCTTGCTCGTCAGCTCTACTCCACGGCGCTCGCTGTAGATGATGCCTGACTCACGCAAAATGCGGTAATGCTGGGAGCAGGTGGACTTCGGCATTGTGCATTTCAGGCGGCTGGTCGTCTCCACGCAGTTCAGACCTTCCTCGGCCTTGCGCAGTTCGGCCACAATGCTGATTCGCACCGGATCTGACAGGGCATGCATGATGCCCGCGACGGTGAAACTATCGGCTGGAGGATGTTGGAGAGGTCTGATGTGTGCACGCTACATTAATTTCACTTGCAGTTCAATCATTCTATTGTTCGGTAATTGTGAACTAAAGAACTAATCCCCCATGCCCACTCTCTTCGATTCCCTTCAGCTCGGCCCCCTGACTCTCCCGAACCGCATCTTCCTCGCTCCGCTCACCCGCGCCCGCGCAGGCCAGCAGCGCATCCCAAACGCCCTCATGGCCGAGTACTACCGCCAGCGTTCCAGCGCCGGACTCATCCTCACTGAAGCCACCTCAGTCACACCCATGGGTGTCGGCTATGCCAACACCCCCGGCATCTGGTCGGACGAGCAGGTCACTGGCTGGAAGCTCGTCACTCAGGCTGTTCACGAGGCCGGCGGTCGCATCTTCCTCCAGCTCTGGCATGTGGGCCGCATTTCAGACCCCACGTTTCTCAATGGCGCTCTGCCTGTCGCCCCCAGCGCCATCGCAGCAGCAGGCCACGTAAGTCTCGTGCGCCCTGAGAAATCCTTCGTAACACCACGCGCCTTGGAGCTGTCCGAAATCCCCGGCATCATCGAAGCCTATCGCAAAGGTGCTGAAAACGCCAAGCTCGCCGGATTCGACGGCGTGGAAATTCACGGTGCCAATGGCTATTTGCTCGATCAATTCCTGCAGACCAAAACCAATCACCGCACCGACAACTACGGCGGCTCCTTGGAAAACCGCGCCCGCCTGATGATCGAGGTCACCGATGCCGTCATCTCCGTCTGGGGTGCCGATCGCGTGGGCATGCACCTCGCTCCGCGTGGTGATGCAAATGACATGGGCGATGCCAATCCGCTGGAAACCTTCAGCCACGTCGCGCGTGAACTGGGCAGCCGCAAGATCGCCTTCATCTGCGCACGCGAACGCCAGGCCCCGGACAGCATCGGCCCTGCATTGAAGAAAGCCTTCGGCGGTCTGTACGTGGCCAACGAAAAATTCACCCTCGAATCCGGCAACGCAATCCTCTCCGCCGGTGATGCTGACGCCGTCGCCTTTGGCGTTCCCTTCCTCGCCAATCCCGATCTGCCGAAGCGCTTTGCCTCAGGGGCTGCTCTGAACTCCCCTGATCCTTCCACTTTCTATGCAGACGGCGCGAAGGGCTACACCGATTACCCTGCGTCATGAAACCTCCCCCCGGCCTCCTCTACTCCGTGCTGGATCTCTCCCCGATCTTGAAAGGGGAGACCGCCGCGCAGTCCTTCCGCCACTCGTTGAATCTGGCGCAGCATGTGGAGAAGTGGGGCTACTACCGCTACTGGGTCGCGGAGCATCACAACATCCCCGGCGTCGCCAGCGCCGCCACCTCCGTCGTCATCGGTCACATCGCCGGTGGCACCTCCACTATCCGTGTCGGCTCTGGCGGCATCATGCTGCCCAATCACGCGCCACTCGTCATCGCCGAGCATTTCGGTACATTGGAGTCACTCTATCCCGGTCGCATAGATCTCGGCCTCGGCCGCGCTCCCGGCGGAGATCAGCTCACAGCCCGCGCACTGCGCCGTGGCCTCGGCAGCAGCGGAGATACCTTCCCCGCAGATGTGCGCGAGTTGCAGGGCTTCCTTGGCGCACCCTTGCCCGGTCAGCGCGTGTTTGCCGTGCCGGGGCAGGGGCTCCATGTGCCGCTCTACCTTCTTGGCAGCAGCACCTTCTGCGCCACCCTCGCAGCAGAGATGGGCCTCCCCTTTGCCTTCGCCTCCCACTTCGCACCAGAGCTTCTGCATCAGGCGCTCGACATCTACCGCTCCCAGTTTCAGCCCTCCGCAGCTCTGGACAAACCACATGTGATGATCGGTGTGAATGTCATAGCCGCCGACACAGATGCGGAGGCCCGGCGCCTCTTCACCTCGCTCCAGCAGGTCTTTCTCAATCTCATCCGCGGCAGGCCCACACAATTGCAGCCTCCAGTCGATGACATCAATGCTCTCTGGAATCCGGTGGAAGCCACGCAAGTATCCCGCATGACCCGATGCTCCGCCGTGGGCGGACCGGACACCTTCCGCCAGCAGATCGAAGTCCTGCTCAATGACACCGGCGCAGATGAAATCATCGCCACCGCTCATATTCACGATCAGCAGGCACGGCTGCACTCCTTCGAAATCGCCGCAGATGTTTTTAAAAGCCTGCAGCATTTCAATTCGTAACTTCACTCACACTCAAACCCACCCACACCTCCCATGGAATACAGACAACTCGGCGGCTCCGGCTTCAAAGTCCCCGCACTCACCCTTGGCACCGGCACCTTTGGCGGCGGTACAGAATTCTTCAAAGAATGGGGCGCATCCGATGTCGCCGAAGCCTCACGCCTCATCGACATCTGCCTCGAAAACGGGCTCAACATGTTTGACTCGGCCGACATCTACTCAAACGGCCTCGCCGAAGAAATCCTCGGTCAGGCCATCAAAGGCCGTCGCGATCAAGTCCTCATCTCCACCAAAGGCACCTTCCGCTTTGGCGAAGGCGCAAACGATGTCGGCTCCTCCCGCTGGCATCTCATCCGCTCCGTGGAAAACAGCCTCAAGCGCCTCGGCACGGACTACATTGATCTCTACCAGCTTCACGGCTTCGATGCCATGACGCCCGTGGAAGAAGTCGTTGGCACCTTGGACGATCTCGTGCGCGCAGGAAAAATCCGCTACATCGGCGTTTCGAATTTCTCCGGCTGGCACCTCATGAAATCCCTCGCGCATGCCGACAAGTTTGGCCTCACCAAATATGTCGCCAATCAGACCTACTACTCGCTCATTGGCCGCGAATACGAATGGGAGCTCATGCCCCTCGGCGTCGATCAAAAAGTCGGCGCAGTCGTCTGGAGCCCCCTCGGCTGGGGCCGCCTCACCGGCAAGCTCCGCCGCAATCAGCCACGTCCCGAGACCAGCCGTCTCAATCACAAGCTCAGCTCCTCCATGGGGCCGCAGGTGGAAGACGAATACCTCTACAAAGTCGTCGATGCTCTCGATGAAGTGGCCGCCGAAACCGGCAAGACCGTCCCTCAGGTCGCCCTGAACTGGCTCCTCCAGCGCCCCACCGTTTCCAGCGTCATCATCGGTGCCCGCAACGAAGAACAACTCCGTCAAAACCTCGGCGCCGTCGGCTGGAGCCTCACCACCGAACAGGTGGCCAAGCTCGATGCCGCCAGCGACAAACCCAAGATCTACCCTTACTGGCATCAGTCCGGCTTCGACGAGCGGAACCCGTTCCCGACCAAGTAACGCACGCTACTTCTTGACGCCACGCAGCTGCGCATCAAACCAATCCGCAAACGCTGTGTAGTCAGGCTGACGGTCCGTCCAACCATGGGCGGCACCGGGTTTGACTACCAGTTGCGCGGTCGCTCCTGCCTCCTTCGCTTTGGCAACAAAAGTTTCAGACTGTTGCAACGGCACCAGGAAATCCTGATCACCGTGAATGATGAAGGTGGGCGGCAGTTGCGCGGTAATGAAATAGATCGGCGATACCTCCTTGCCCAGGCGCTGGCGGCCTTCCGGCGTATCAGACTCAGCGCCAAACGCCCCTTTGTAATTCTTCAGCGTCCCCACGCCCACAGCATCTTCGCCCGGCTTGCCATAGTTAAGAAAATC
Source organism: Prosthecobacter debontii (assembly GCA_943371875.1). Classification (GTDB taxonomy): domain Bacteria; phylum Verrucomicrobiota; class Verrucomicrobiia; order Verrucomicrobiales; family Verrucomicrobiaceae; genus Prosthecobacter; species Prosthecobacter debontii_C. The sequence continues at coordinate 16,237 of CALRWM010000012.1, forward strand.
CGTCGGCGGATACAAGCAGGCCACGGCCTGGATCGCGCTGCTTTCGCGATCCACAGCATCCTTCGCCTTCGGATCTCCCGGGCCACCATGCACCGCCATCGTGAGTGAGAGGTGTCCACCCGCACTGCCACCGCTGATGCCGAGTTTGTCAGGATTCACCTTCCACTTGGCTGCGTTGTGCCGGATGAACCGCACCGCCCGGTGAATGTCCTGTGTGATCTCTGGGATGATGAATTTCGGCTGACATCCATGCCGCACCGAAAACACCGTGTAACCGCGCTCAAGAAATGGCGCATAAAAGGGCGGCGTGTTCGGCGAGTATCCCGACACCCATCCCCCACTGACCATGTAAACAATACCAAAACCGTTCGGTTTCTCCGGCGTGATCACATCCAGCGTCAGCGCCACGCCGAATTTGCGCCCATAAACCACATCATCCGTCCGCGTGTGCGCCGGTATGATCACTGCTGGCGCCTTGCTTTCAGCGTGAAGGGGGTAGCAGCCGAGCAGCAGAACGAGAGAGAGAAATTTGAAAGCGGTCTTCATGGGGGACTCATCATACGCCACCTGATTGCCGATGCTGGCAGGTGGGGGCAATTTGTAACATACTCCATCAACAAAACCGGAAATTGCAGCGAAAGCTGACATGGACCTTCGTTAAAGGGCGTGATTTTTTCTCCTTATGAAACCGCTTTGCTTGATTCTGCTGCTGTGCATGGCCATTCCGCTGTGGAGCGACACACCTGCACGCAAACCGGACGTTCTCGTCATTCTGGTGGATCAATGGAGCCCGCGTTACCTGAGCTGGGAAAATCTGCAGGTGCGTACACCGCATTTGGATCGCATCGCGGCGGAGGGAATGGTCTTTGATCGCTGTTACACAACTTCTCCAATATGCATGCCGGCCCGCGTCTCTTTGCTCACGGGCTTATATCCGCACAACAGCGGACACGGCATCTGGGGCAATGCATTGAACTACCACGCGCCCCCCGCCGAGGCCACCATGTTTCAAGACATCAAAGCCGCTGGCTACACCACCGCACAGATCGGCAAGACCCACTGGACCTCCGGCGCCAGCCTGCGTCAGGCCTTTCCCAAGGTGGAAGACTATCATCACGCGCTTGGCCTGGACTACGTCTTCGATGTCTCCGGCCCGCCCGATTCCCCCACAGACCGCAGTCCATATGGTGCCTATCTGCGCAAGCTCGGATTGCTCGATCAAGTGGCCGGAGACATGCACGAACGTTATGTGAAATGGGAGTTTCAGCCCAAGCCAAGCCTCGTGCCCCCTGAGCACTACCACGATGTCTTTGTGAGCCGTGAAGCCTCGGACTTCGTCGGCAAACAACCCGCAGATCAGCCTCTCTGCGTCGTGATGAGCCTCCACTCGCCTCATCCACCACTCGATGCCCCCGGCGAATACGCCACCATGTATGAAGCCGGCAAACTGACCCTTCCGCCCAACGTGCCCGAAACCTTCCGCCGCGAGATGCGCACCATCGGCCATCCCGAAGCACGCGAACTCCTCGCCAACTACCTCGGCAAAATCTCTCTGGCAGACGATTGCATCGGCCGCGTGGTCGACGCCTTCCAAAAGCGCGGCACATGGGACCGCACTCTGGTTTGCTTCACCGCGGATCACGGCGAGATGATGGGAGCACAGGGGCAGCTGACCAAGGGCCGCTTCTATGAGGAGTCCGTCCGCGTCCCGCTCGTTGTCCGCTGGCCCGGCCACGTAAAAACCGGTCATACAAAAGCACCCGTGCAGATGTTCGATGTCTATCCCACCATCGTCGAGGCCATCGGCGGCACGCTTTCACCACGCCGCCAGGCCGTCTCCCTGCTGCCAGTGGCGACCGGCAAAACCACCTCGGTTCGCAAAGTGGCAATCAGCGAGATCGGTTCCCAGTCACCTCTGAACATGATGGCCACGGACGGTCACTGGAAATGGTGGGTGGATGACAAAGGCGAATTTCTTTTCGATCTCGACGCCGATCCTTATGAAATGACCAACCTTGCCACTGATCCCGAGCATCTCAAAACACTCAATGAAATGCGCGAGAGCATGCTGCTGCGCCTCCGCTCATCGCAGACCAATTTGTCCGAAGGCTACAAGTCCAAGGTCAAACGCCTGCGTGAAGCCGAAGAAAAACAAGGAGCCTCCAAAGGCAAAAAATCCCCCGCTGAAAAACTGCCATGAAATCACTCTTCATCCTGCTGTTCATTTCTCTGGGCACGCTGCACGCAGCGCAGTTCAACGTTCTCTTTATCATGGCGGATGATCTCCGCGCCGAACTCGGCTGCTACGGCGCAAAGCACATCCGCTCCCCCAACATCGACAAGCTCGCCGCACGCGGAACGCTCTTTGAGCGCGCCTACTGCCAGGTCGCCGTCTGCAATCCCTCACGTTCCAGCCTGCTCGGCGGGGTGCGTCCAGACACCACCGGCGTTTTGGACAATCAGCACTTCCTGCGTCCTCAACTGCCGGACATCGTCACACTGCCACAGCACTTCAAAAACAACGGCTGGCACTCCCTGTCACTGGGAAAAATATTTCACCACAGCGAGCGCGAGCCAGGCGATGATCCCCAGTCATGGAGCGAGCCATCATGGTATCATGGCGTGCCGGATCGTAGCTGGTTCTCCAAAAAGACGAATGAGAAGCTGAATGCCATCAAAAAACTCCCTGCCGACAAAAGGCCCAAACTCTTGCGAGGTCCTCCCTTTGAAGCCGCCAACGAGCCTGATCATGTTTACAGCGACGCCAAAACAGCCACCAAAGCCATCGAGACCCTGCAGCGGCTCAAGAGCATGGAGAAGCCCTTCTTCCTCGGCGTCGGCTTTCACAAACCCCATCTGCCCTTCACCTGCCCGCAGAAATACTGGGACATGTATCCCGCAGACACCCTCAAACTTCCTGGCAACTATCAGCCATCACCCGACGTGCCCGCTCCTGCGCTGCACACCTGGTACGAACTCCGCACCTACGGCGACGTACCTCCTGCTGGCGGCATCCCGGACGAGATGGCGCTCAATCTTATTCGCGGCTATCGCGCCTGCACCAGCTTCGTCGATGCCCAAATCGGCCGCGTGCTCGATGAACTGGACCGCCTAGGCCTGCGGGAAAGCACCATCGTCGTCCTGCTCGGAGATCATGGCTATCACCTCGGTGAAAACGGCATCTTCACCAAGATGACGAATTTTGAACTCGGCACGCATGCCCCGCTCATCGTCAGCGCACCAGGGCAAAAGCCCGGTCAACGCACCCGCGCCCTCGTGGAGTTTGTGGACATCTACCCCACCCTTGCCGAACTCTGCGGCCTCAAGCTGCCCTCACATCTCGAAGGCACCAGCCTCGCGCCCTTGCTTGCCAATCCCGAGCAGAAGTGGAAATCCGCCGCATTCAGCCAGTATCTGCGCCCCGGCAAAGAAAAGTTCATGGGACGCTCCCTACGCACCGACCGCTGGCGCTACACCGAATGGACAAACATGAAAGATGAACTCGTCGGCACCGAACTCTACGACGAACTCACCGATCCCCGGGAGAATTACAACCTCACCAAAGAGTCCGCAAATGCAGCAACGGTTGCCTCCATGGCAAAGCAGTTGCACGAGGGGCCAAAGAAGATGACCTCAGCCGCAGAAAAGTCTCACTGACCATGATCACCCGTCGGCATTTCATTCACAGCGCAGGCTTGCTCACCGCAGCCGGCAGGCTCTCTGCGGCGGCCCCATCACGCACCGCACCACGAATTCTATACAGCAACGACACCACAAACATCACCTCATGCACCAGCCCCTTTCACAAAGAAAGGGAACCCTTCCGAAAAGAGATGCTCGAAGCCACGGTGGATGAAGTGACAGGACTCGTGGATGCACACATGCTGCAGCCCGGCCTCGGCATGGTGCCCATGTGGCCCAGCAAGGTGCTCCCGCTCGCAGAACACTACGCCTGGATCAAGCAGCGCTACGGCCAGAAGCCCGATTCCTTCGGTCAGTTTGTGCTGGATGGCGGCGATATCGTTCAGATCTTCATCGACCGCTGTCGTCAGCGCCAGCAGGCTGCCTTCATCTCCATCCGCATGAACGACGCTCATCACAAGGAGTTCAGCGATCCCAAACCCGGTGATAAACCCGGCAGCAGCATCGGCATGAGCGTCACAAAGCATTACGTCGAGCATCCCGAATACCGCCTCAAACCCGGTTCACTGCGCGGAGCCGACCTCATCCAAAACTGGGCCGTGCCCGAAGTGCGCGCCCAGAAGTTTGCGCTCATTCGCGAACTCTGTGAGAACTACGACATCGACGGCCTGGAGCTCGATTTCCTCCGCTTTTACGGCTACTTCCGCCTCGAAGAAATTCCTCTGGAACAACGCCACATCATCATGACCAACTTCGTGCGCGAGGTGCGTGCGCTGCTCGACCAAACCAGCCGTAATGGCAAACGTCGTTGGCTGTGCGCTCGCGTCCCCTGCCATCTCCCTGCATTGGATGTTCTCGGCCTCGATTTAAAATCCCTCGTCGCCGTCGGGCTCGACATGGTGAACGCTTCCGCACACTACTTCACCACCCAGCAGCACGATCTCGCCGCGATCCGCACACAGACCCAGGGTGCAACCCTCTACTTCGAACTCTGCCACACGCTATGGAAAGGAGACAAAGTCGCCAAGGGCTACGATGTCTTCCCCTTCCGCCGCGCCACCCGCGAGCACCTGCACACCTCCGCCCACCTCGCCTACGCACGCGGCGCGGACGGCATCAGCCTCTTCAATTTCGCCTACTATCGCCAGCATGGCCAGGGCGAAGGCCGCGGCGTCTTTGGCGAGCCACCGTTCGAAGCCCTCAAAGCCTTGCGTGATCCAAAAGCCCTCGCGCAAAAGCCTCAGCACTGGTTCATCGCCCAAGGCTGGCGCGCACCCGGCATGAAGCCGCTCCCCGTCTCCCGCAAGATCGAACCGGCCAAACCCGCCAAGTTCAACTTCGATCTCGCTCCACCCGCAGGCGGCTGGAAACAAGACGCACGCATCCGCATTCAATCAGACAAGCCCCTCGGCAGCAGCGAATGGTCCGCCACTTTCAATGGCGAGCCCCTTGCCTCGACCATCGACGTCTCCGAGCCTTTCCTCGTGCCTTATCCCTCACTGCTCGGCAAACCCGACGAACTTCGTGCATGGACCATCCCTGCCACGCTGCTGCACGAAGGCAAAAACAGCCTTGAGGTCACTCTGCGCACAGGAGAGCCAGCCTCGGTTATCTTTGTCGATCTCGCCGCTGGTAAGCCATCTTGACCAGCAAGGCGTGCATTCTTGCCGCGTCTGGTATGCTACAACCCATGAAGTCGTTCCTGCTCGTCTGTGCTCTCTCCTCATCCCTTGCCTCTGCCGCCGTGGTGGAGTCTGATCTTTGCGTCTATGGAGGCACCAGCGGTGGCGTCGCGGCTGCCGTTCAGGCTGCACGAATGGGGAAATCAGTGGTCATCGCCGAGCCCGGTCGTCATCTCGGCGGCATGACCAGCGGGGGCCTCAGCGCCGTGGACATCGGAGATCCTCGCTCCGTCGGCGGCATCGCCCGCGAATACTTCACCAAACTCGCTGCCACCGCAGGCGTCATACTCGCTTGGGACAAAGCCTTTGAAAGCAAAGCCGGCGGTCCCGCCACCGGCGGTGCCTATGCCATCGAACCCCACAAAGCCGAGCAGGTCTTCAACGACATGGCGCGAGATGCCGGTGTGAAAGTTCACCTCAAAGCGCGACTGGCATCAGTCAAGAAAGACCGCGCCCACATCACCGAATTCGTCACCGAAGACGGCACCATCTTTCGCGCCAAAGTGTTCATCGACTCCACCTATGAAGGCGATCTCATGGCAAAGTCCGGCGTGAGCTACACCCTCATGCGCGAGGGCAATGCAAAGTACGGCGAAACCTACAACGGCATCCATTACGCAGAGAAATTTCTGCCCCACACCGGCTTCGCACAGCCCGGTGCAAACGGCCGGCTCAAAGGTGGCCAAGGCGTGTGGGACCGCGATTTCCCCCTCGATCCCTACCTGGTAAAAGGCGATCCCAAAAGCGGCCTGCTGCCCCTCATTCAATCGGGCGAACCCGGCGCCCCAGGAGATCCCGCACCCGGCGTCCAGGCCTACTGCTTCCGTCTCTGCCTCACCACCAATCCAGCCAACATGATCCCCATCACCCCGCCGTCCGATTACGATCCCAAGCGCTACGAGATCGTCGTCCGCTTCATCGAAGCCTGCCTCGGCAATGGCGATGCCATGGACCTCCGCTGGTTCTCAAAGCATGATGCCTTGCCGAATGACAAATGGGACTTCAATACCGCGACCTTTGGCGGCAATCTCCCCGGTGCCTCACACGCATGGCCGGAGGCCTCCTATGCGCAGCGCGAGAAAATCGCGAAGCAGCACGAAGACTATCATCGCGGCCTGCTGCACTTCCTCGCCACCGACTCACGCGTGCCCGAGCAGGTTCGCAAAGACATGCAACGCTTCGGCCTGCCGAAGGACGAATTCATCGACAACGGCGGCTGGCCGCACCAGATCTACGTGCGCGAAGCCCGTCGCATGATCAGCGACCTCGTGCTCACCGAGCACCACACCTTCGGTCGCCAAAACGCACCCAAGCCCATCAGCCTCGGCAGCTACGGCACAGACACCCATGAGATCCGCCGCATCGTGAAGAACGGCGTGGTCACACGCGAAGGCAAAACCGCCGGAGGTCGCGATGGCGCACCACCCTACGGCATTGGCTACGAGGCCATCGTGCCAAAGCAGAGCGAGTGCGACAATCTTCTCGTCACCTTCGCCCTCAGCGCCAGTCACACCGCCTACAGCAGCATCCGCATGGAGCCCGTGTTCATGTGCACCAGCCAAAGCGCCGCCGCCGCCGCTTGCCTCGCGATGGATGACAAAAATCCCGTGCAGCAGGTGGATTACACGAAGCTCAAAATACGCCTGGAGCAGGACGGACAGATTCTGGAATGGAAGCACCTCGTTGCCAAGAAAAAGGCCGCGCATTGAAATGGTGAAACCTCTTGCTGATGCATGCGAGGCGGGAATGTATGCCGCCACGAATGGAACGCGAAAATTTGCCTCTGGATCGCCGCTTGCGGCAGGAAATCTTGTTTGCCCGTGAGCGGGTCTATCGCTTCGGCCAGCCCACGCCCATGGAGCGTCTCATCCTGCCCGGCTCCGAGCCCAGCCCTGAGATCTGGGTCAAGCGCGAAGACCTCTCCCCCGTGAAATGCTACAAGTGGCGCGGTGCCTGCAATGCCATGACCGAGCTCACCCCCGAGCAGCGCGCCAAAGGCGTCGTCACCGCATCTGCCGGCAACCACGCGCAGGGCGTGGCACTGGCTGCCAAAACCCTCGGCATCCACGCCCGCATCTACATGCCGCGTTCCACGCCCAAGGTGAAACAAAACGCCGTGCTGCACCATGGAGGCGAATTCGTCCGCATCATGCTCGCAGGCGACAGCTACGATGAAGCCGTGACCTCAGCACGGGAAGATGAGCGCAGCAGCGGCGCCACTTACGTGCACGCATACGATGACATCAAAGTCATGGCAGGGCAGGGGACCCTCGCAGACGAGGTCGTGCTCTCCGGGCACGGCCCCTTCGATGCCGCCTACCTGCAAATCGGCGGCGGCGGCATGGCCTCGGCCGTTTCCTGCTGGCTCAAAACCTACTGGCCAAACATGGAAGCTGTTGGCGTGGAAGGCGTTGGCCAGGCCTCCATGAAAGCCGCGCTCGCCGCAGAAAAACCCGTCGAACTGCACGATCTCGACATCTTCTGCGATGGCACCGCCGTCCGCAAAGCCGGCACACTCCCCTTCGGCATCTGCCAGCACTCTCTGGATCGAGTAGCCACCATCACCAATGCCGAAGTCAGCGCTGCCATCCGCGTGCTCTGGGAGACTCTGCGCTGCGTCTCAGAGCCATCCGGTGCCATGGGCCTCGCCGCAGTGCTGAAAGATCGCGCCGCACTCGCTGGCAAAAAAGTCCTCATAGTCATCACCGGTGCCAACATCGATTTCCTGCAGCTCGGCCTCATCGCCCAGTCCGAAGGCTCTAGCAACACCGCCTCACGCGCCCTGCGCGTGCGCATCCCCGAGCGCCCCGGTGCCATGCTCGCGCTGCTGGATTCCTGCTTCGAAGGTCTCAACATCGCCGATTTCCAATACGGCCTGCATCGTACTGATGAAGCATGGCCCGTCTTCACCGTCACCTCTGAAAACACCGAAAAGCTTGCCGCGCTCCCAGCACGACTTGAGATCGGCGGCTATTCTTGGGAAGACCTCACCGGAGCCGTGGATGTCGCCTTCCGCGCCATTCCCCTGCGTGGAGATCTCCTCGCCCATCCCGTCTTCCTGCGTCTCGACTTCTACGAGCGCTCCGGTGCTCTCCACGACTTCCTCTCCCGCCTCATCCGCGATCGCGCCAGCCTCTGCTACTTCAACTACCGCCAGTCCGGCGAACGCATTGGCCGCGCCCTCATCGGTCTCGATTTCCAAACCGCCGAAGCCCGCGCCGCCTTCCTCACTGAACTCCCCGAGCACGGCGAAGGCTATCGTTCATGCAAACCAGTGGATGACTCCGTGCTCGCGCGCATGACAGCTTGAAACAGGCATGCTCTCCCCTGGTCAGCTGATTTGACCAGCAACAACCACGGCCACCCAACGTCTTGGAAGCATGCGCTTTCCAACCCTCGTTTCGCACGCACTGCTTGCCGTCTCGCTTCTTCACGCCGCTGAGCCATCACTTGCGGGGAAGCAGGTGAAGGCGGCGCCGGTCGTAGAAGTCAAAATCGCAGGCATCGTGGTCGATGATTCCGCCGCACAATACACCGGCGCATGGGTGGAAAGCACCAGGCAGGCAAGCTACGTCGGCCGCGGCTATCATCATGACGGCCACGGGCAGCAGGGCACCAAAGGCGCCCGCTTTGCACCCAAGATCACCAAGGCCGGCGAATACGAGGTGCGCGTCATCTATTCCGCCACCACCAACCGCGCCACGAATGTGCCCGTGACCATCGTCAGCGCAGCAGGGACAAAAACCGTCACCATCAATCAACGCGAGGAGTGCCTTGTGAATGGAGTGCCCCGTTCACTCGGCCGATTCCACTTCGAGCCCGGCACGGACGCCTCCGTCACACTGTCAAATGCAGATGCAAACGGCTACGTCGTCGTGGATGCCGTGCAGTTCGTCCCCGCATCCATTGCCGATGACGAGCGCCACGGCGTGCGTGGCTCCGGATTCACCCCGCAGCAGTCTCAGGCCGCCGCGCCTGCTGCCGATCCAGCAAACGAAAAGCAGAACCAAATGGCAGCAGCAACCGCAGTATCACCCCTGGCCAAGCAAACCGTGGAAGGCCCCAGCATCGCGCCTCCTTCCTCAGAGCCGGTGCTATTAAAAAAGAATGCCAAGGCATCGGAGGTCAATGACAAGACCTACGATCTCGTTGTCGTCGGCGGCACCGCCAGCGGCGTGGCCTGCGCAGTGCGTGCCGCACGTGAAGGCTGCACCGTCCTCCTCGTGCAGCACAACCGCCACATCGGTGGTATGCTGGCCAATGGACTCATGCAATGGGACGCCCTCTATGGCGGTCCACGCTCAGCACTCTTCACAGAACTGCTCGGAAACATCGAGAAAGACGCCATCGCCCGTTACGGCAAAGATTCGAAGTCACATCAAACCGTGCGCTACACCCACGAGCACTACCCCATCGGCTGGGTGGAGTCACACGTCATGGAGCGCGAATGTCACCGCCTCTTGGCACGTGAAACAAACATCACCCTCCTTCTGGAGCACTACCCCGTGGCGGTCGAACGCGACGGCGCAATGCTGAAAAGCGTCACCCTCCGCGCGTATGGCACCACGCAGGACATCACCGTCAAGGCCGCCACGTTTGCCGACGCCACCTATGAAGGCGATCTCTTTGCCCTCGCCAAGGTTCCGTATCGAGTCGGGCGCGAGGCACGTGATGAATACCACGAACCCCACGCAGGCAAAGTCTTCGTGAACATCGACCACGGCCCACCGCAAAGCGTCGCGGCACAAGCCTTAAACATCCGCGCCTACACCTCACGGCAGGGCACGATCGATCCCACCAGCCCCTTCACCGCAGACGGCAACTCCCAGGCCTACAACTACCGCTTCTGCGTCACCAAGGACCCCGCCAATCGCCTCATGCTCACTGCCCCGCCGCCGGGCTACAATCGTGATGAATATCTCCACTTTGATCGCAAGAGCATCGCCACCAATGCCGGCCCAAATCTGAAGTCGCACATGAACTCACCCATTCTCCCGGGTGAAAACATCGCCTATCCCGAAGCCTCCTGGCCGGAGCGCGAGAAGATCATCGAGCGCCACAAAAACTTCGGCCTCGGCCTCATCTGGTTTTTGCAGAACGACGAGTCGATGAAGTCCAAATGGAGTTCATTCCGCGAATGGGGCCTTGCAAAAGATGAGTTCCCCGACAACGGCCACATCCCCTATGAGATGTACGTTCGCGAGGCCCGCCGCATCGTCGGCCGTTATGTCCTCAGCGAGAACGATGGCATGCTCGCCTCCGACTATGCGCGTGCTCCCGTCAATCCGGACAGCATCGCAGTCACCGACTGGTACATGGACAGCCACTCCTGCACGCTCGACTCACGCCCCGGTTTCAAATACGACGGCAAACTCATCCTCACCGAAGAATCCCGCCCCATGCAGATCCCTTATCGCGCGCTGCTGCCACAAGGCGTGGACAACTTGCTCGTCCCCGTGTGCTTGAGTTCCACCCACATCGCCTGGGGCGCCATCCGCCTGGAGCCCGTATGGATGCAGACCGGTGAAGCCGCAGGCTGGGCCGCCGCCTTGTCAAAGACCCATCACACCACTCCCGGCAAACTCGACGCCGAAGTGCTCGTGCGCACGCTGGTGGCTCATCGGCAGCTCGTCAGCTTCTTTAATGACCTCAAAGTCGATGCGCAAGACTCACGCATCCCCGCCGCCGAATACTTCGCCACCCAGGGCTTCTTTGCCGACTACAACGCCCGCCTCGACGAGCCGCTGAAAACAGCGACAGAGAAGGCATGGGCTCAGAAGTTCGACGATCCACGCAAAAGAGCCGCAGCCGTCGACGCCGCAGAAAAATCAGATTCACCGCCGTCCGGCATGACCCGCGGCGAGGTGCTGACGACTCTCTTTAAAGCGCGGCCTTGATGCTCGGTGGAGCGGGTGATCAGAATCGAACTGACGTATGATGCTTGGGAAGCACCTGCTCTACCATTGAGCTACACCCGCGACTCATTGGAGTCAGGCCGGAGTGTGGCTGGCAGCGGCCGCATTGTCAAATGCGCTCCGCTCAGATTGTCGGCGGCATCGGGGGCATCATGAGCGCCCGGTTCATGCCACCCCTGCCATAACTGGCGGAGGGCACGGACATAAACGCATCTCGCTTGGAGGAATATTGCTTGTACAAGCGGCTGTAGGTGATAGCGAGGCGGTGGTACAGCGCCTCATTCTCCGGTGTTTTGGCCAGCTTGCGCACACTGTGGCGCAGGTGGTTCATGGCCTGTCCCACCCCCACATAACGCACATCAGGACCACCGGACGGAGGGGTTGAATTCGTGGAGCCAAATCGCGCAACCACCTGGGTGTCCTTGCCCTTGGGGCCGAGCAGATCGCTGGCCATCGACTCTGTGCCAAAGTCATCATAGGCAAACGGCGGACCGGGAATGGCGTTTAAGTTGGCGTCGCAGCCGACCAGAAAAAGAACGCTGAAGCATGCGAGCAGAGCAATGTGCGGAAGTGCTTTCATGCGCTCCACATACCATAGCTGGAACTGAATGCGAATGCAGGAACGTCAAAATGGACTGCGGAATGAATCCGCAGCCCGCTGTTTTTTCAGTGCGCCAGCCGGCGCCAATGCTGCCTTTCAAGGCGTGTCACGCATGGAGATGGGCAGGGATGCACGTTGCTTGGTGAGCATGGCCATGAGCGCGTCGAGGATGCCGCTGCTGTTCGGCCCGCTGTTCACCAGCACGTCGGGGACAACTCGGAGATTTTTGTCGGCGATGATTTGGAAGGCCTGAAGTATGCCGTACACATCGGAACCAAGGGCGGTCACGCCTGCTTGATAGGCATCGGCCTTGGCCTGGCCCGTGGCGCGGATGGCTTCCGCTTCACCGCTTGCTCGCAGCCGGGTGGAGGCGGCTTCACCTTCGCTTTTCTTCACGGCAGCCGTGGCGTGGAGTTCGGCAATGTTGACGCCCTGCTCGGCGCTCACCACCTGGTTTTGGATGTCGGCCAGCGAGGTCTGGCGCACAAGCTGCTGGCGCTGCTTCTCGGCAGCTTCCTGCATCTCATAGGTTTTGCGGCTCTCTTCCGCCAGCTTGCGGTCCGTCTGTGTTTTCATCAGCGATTCGGGTGGCGTGATGTCGCCGATCAGCGTGTCGATCCCTTCCACGTCGTATTCGTGCAGCGCGGTTTCGATGTGGCTGGCGGCCTCGCCCTGGCGCTGGCTGCGGGCGCTCAGGAAGTCCAGCACGGTGTAGTCCTGCGCGGAGTTGCGGAAGTAGTTGCCAACGATGGGCTGCAGCACGTGGTCGATGAGGTTTTGCAGCGATCCCGCGCGGCTGATCACCTTGGGGGCTTCGTTCGCACCAATGTGGATGATCTGCGAGACGTCGAGGTTGAAGGCGAAGCCGTCACGTGAGCGCACGGTGATGCTGCTGAGCTTCGCATCAAAGTGGTGCGCCTCAGTTCGCGTGGCCCAGTTCAGCACGATGTTCGTGGTCGGCACCAGTTCCACCCGCATGATGCGTGTGTTCACCGGATGTTTGCCCGGGAGCAGCGGTTTGCCCCAGACACCTTTGTGGCCCACGTCTACGAGGTCGCCGTGCTTGAACTCGGGTCCGCTGATGTCGAGGTGCGCCTTGCCGACATAAGAGATCACGACACCGACGTGGCCGATCGGAATCTCAAACATCGGCACCTGCTCGATCTGCGCGAACCACGGATTGATGTTCCACTGGCCGCTGAGAAGCACCTGCTCTTGCAGGCCTCGATGGCCGCCGGCATTCAGGAAGGCCTGCGCATTCTGAAAGTTGTCGTGGCCGGCTACGATCGCTCCAGCAATTTCGGTTTGCTCAATGGGCATGCCATCCAGCGTCGTGACGATCCCGACGAGATCGGGATCCACGTGGCGGATGCGCAGCAGCTGCGGTTCAAGCCCGTGCTGCTGGGCATTTTCGGACGTGATGATGGTGAAGAGCGCAGGATTGATGCGATACGAACCCGCGGTGATGACACCGAGCTGGCGGCCTTTTTCACCGCCGTGTTTGAGAAAGGCTCGGGCATCCTGGAAGTGGTCACAATCCACCGTGCGTGCCAGGATGCGGCCGGGAGGAATGGCGGCACCGGTTTTCGCGACGATCAAAGCCAGCTCTCCCTGTGGGACTCTGACCATGGGCACTTTCTCGATGTGGTACTGCACGATCCAGAAACCAAAGTGCAGGCCCGGGGCCAGCGTGTCGGCCTGGTAACCTGCTTCACCATTGAGGGCGATGATTTCACCAGGAGGCAGGTTTTTGAAGGCAAAGCGTTTGATGACCACGCCGACTTTGCTCTCCGGAATGTAAACGCAGGAGGCAAAGTAGAGAATGATCACGCCGAGGACTGAGAGCGTGATGAGCCAGTGCTCGTAAGCAAATATGAGAATGGAGTTCATGATGGAGATGAAAAATTCAGGGTTCAGGAGTTCAAACGGATTCAGGCATGAAGGCGGGTGGTGACGGCGCGGGCAAAGGCCTCGGGATCGTCAGGGGACAGCACGGCCGTGCGGTTCTTCATGCGTACAATGACGGTGCGGTTCAGATCCGTGACGTAGGCGCGGAAGTGCCCCAGCTGTCTGTTCCAGTAGTAGCCGGTGAAAGAATACAGGCCGCCATTGCCACACGTGCGAAAGCTGTGGCACAGCGCGAGCGGTTCCACTTCGACGGAGCTCATTTCGTCAAACGGCAGCACGGTGTTCCACCACAGGCGTTTGATGAGGATGCCGTCCTTGGTGATGACATAGCCGCGAATGATGAACGGCAGTGCTCCAAGAGGAATGAGCAGCACAACGGCGGCTGACAGCGCACGCGTGGGCAGTGCAGGCAGGCTGATGAATCCCGGTGTCTGCTGGCCGAGGCTGAGCGTGATGGCAATCCCAAGCATCACGAACGTCGTGAGAATGGAAATGATGAGCAAAGTACGGCCCCAAGGGGCTTTAAAATGGTGATGAGTCATGATGTTTTCAGATTTTGGAAATGGAGTTTCAGCAGGTGGGTTATTCGGCTTGGCGGAGCAGGGCGCTTTCTTGATCAGCAGCGCTCAAGGCGTGATCAGCGTCGGGTTCCTGTGTTTCACGGTCCGGTTCGTGGATCACGTGAATCCAGCTCAGGGGTGGGAAAGCCGGTGGCGGTGTGTCCCGGGCAGATGGATTGACCAGGCCCTCAGTCATGGGGCTTTGGTTCTCTTGGCAGTTCATGGGTATGGGTCTCGAAGGCCCCCGGTCTGCGGACGGTTTCCCGTCCACTCGCGGGTGCGGTGGTTCTGGGGAGACCATGGTCCCGGCGCACTCGCGTCGGGCATAGGATCGCCCTTCCAATGTCGCCTGCGAGGTTAGCTGTCGGACTGGTCCTTGGAAGTGGACTGGTCGGCGGTTACCCACCTTCCTTCGCCCCGCCCTGGGTCTTTCGACTCAGGGTTGTTGGGTCCCCCGCGCCACCATTCTGGAAGGAATGGCAGCTTCGGCTGCGGGGTAATTCACGCACAGGCACCGCGTTTTGTCAAAACGACGACCCAACTTAAACTGAAAGCGCGGGCTTGACATGGGTGTCGGTTTTTCACTCTTTCAGAGGAAGAGCCATCGCCTTGAGGCGGTTTTTTGCGGCCATCTGGCCTGCCGCGGATTGCTGTCAATGGGCCGCCAATTTACTGCGCACCTGCATTTTGATGGTTGAGACGGCTCCGGCCAGACGTAATTTCGATCCATGAAGCATGCGTCCTCATCCCCCCTCCTTGCCGGCCTCCTCGTTGCTTTGCTGTTTGCTGCTTCGACTCTGACCGCGCAGCAGCCTCAGCGCGTCGATGAAAAGGATCTTCGAGACTGGGCGGATCGCGGTGATGCCGACGCTCAGTTCGAACTGGGACTGCGCATGATCACTGGTGAGGGCTTGAAAAAAAATCTCGAAGAAGGCGTGAAGTCCGTCGAGAAGGCCGCCAAGCAGAAGCACCTGCGCGCGCAGCATGTTCTGGGTACACTTTATGAAGACGGCGTTGGCGTAAAAAAGGATCTCGCCAAAGCAGCGGAGTGGTACCGCAGTTCCGCCGAACTCGGCTTTGCCCTCTCACAGCACAGTCTGGCCGCCATGTATGAGGAAGGCAAAGGCGTGAAGAAAGACGTGGCCAAAGCGGCGGAATGGTTCAAGAAAGCCGCCGATCAGGGAAATCCCCCTTCGCAGACCGCCTATGCTTCCAAGCTCGAACGGGGCGACGGCATTGACAAAAGCTCGGCCAAAGCGGCCCTCTGGTACCTCAAAGCCGCTCAGCAGGACTTCGTTCCCGCCATGACTCGCCTGGCCAATCTCTATTACACCGGTCAGGGCCTTCCAGTGGACTACCGCCGTGCCGGAGCTTGGTATCGTCGTGCCGCACGCTCCGAGGATCCTTGGGCATCCAACAATCTCGCCTGGTTCCTGGCCACCTGCCCGGAGGACAATCTGCACAATGGCGAAAGCGCCATCCTGCTCGCCCGGCGTGCCTTGAAACTCGTCGCCGAAGTCGTCCAGAGCGATGAGCAGCCTTATGAAATGATCGACACCATGGCCGCTGCTCTCGCCCGCAACGGCGAATTCAAAGAAGCCGAGCTCTGGCAGAAGCGATGCATCTCCCTCCTCAAGGAAGACAAAGACCTGCCCGACGAAGATCGTAAAAAGTTGCAGGAGGAGTTCGACACCCGTCTCAAGCTCTACCAAAAGGCCACCCCCTTTGCTGAGCCCGACCCCAAAGGTGAGGAAGGTGCGGAGCCTCTCCCTCAGGACACCATTCTCCAGGACGAAGGCCTTCCCGAGACCAAGCCCAAGAAAAACACGCCCAAAGGCGGTCGTGGCACCGTGGTTTGAGGTTGGTTTTTGCCGCTGCTAAACGACTCTTGCAGCCAGTCCGTATCCTCCAGCAGCGCAAGATTCGCACACATTAGCGCAATATCTGCAAGACTAAGCCCCTCTTACACGGTTAAACCGCCCATTCCTTTCATCCGGCATTCTGCCACTTTCCCTTTTCTCTCATGTCCGCTGCCGTCGTCCGTTCTGCCGCCCTTCCTCCGCCCATTCCCGGTCTGAACCGCCGTATCCGCCAGCCGAAGAAAAACATCCCGCAAACCAAGCAGGATCGTGATCAAATCTTGGGCTGGGTTCGCGCCTATGCCGAGGAGCAGAAACTCGTCCCCCCGGTGCCCTTGGCAGACCTGCAGGACCACACGGATAAGATCGTCGCCATCCACGCCATCGACAAAATCCATCGCGACTACGTCGGTGTCCTTCTCGCCAACGAAACCTGGCGCGAATCCCTCGCCACCGTGCCCTTTGAAAAGCGTCTGCTGCTCATGCCGAAGTGCCTCCGTGTGGAAAGCAAATGCCCGGCCCCCTTTGATGAGTTCGGCCTGCTCTGCAAGCAGTGTGGCCTCTGCTCCATTCAGGATTTCCAAAACGAAGCTGAAAAACTCGGCTACGCCGTGCTCGTCGCCGAAGGCAGCGCCATCGTCATGTCTCTCATCCAGACTGGAAAGATCGAGGCCATCGTCGGCATTTCCTGCCTGCCTGTCCTTGAGCGCACCTTCCCCTACATCGAAGCCGCCGCCATTCCCGCCGTCGCAGTTCCTCTCCTGCAGGACGACTGCATCGACACCCTCGTCGATATCGACTGGGTCTGGGATTACATCCACCTCACCAGCGACGACAAAACCCGCCGCCTCAATCTGAACGCGCTGCATGACGAGGTGAAAACCTGGTTCACCATCGAGTCGCTCAATGCACTCATGGGCCCCTCCCGTGGCCACAGCGACGACATCGCCCGCGAGTGGCTCGCTCGTGCTGGCAAACGCTGGCGTCCCTTCCTCACCGTCGCAGCCTATCAGGCCCTGCGCGAAGACCCCGAAGGCCCGATCTCCGACACCGTCAAGAAAGCCGCCATCGCCGTCGAAATCTTCCACAAGGCTTCCCTCGTTCACGACGACATCGAGGACGGTGACGCCGAACGCTACGGCGAAACCACCCTGCACACCGAGCACGGCATTCCCGTGGCCCTGAATATCGGTGACCTCCTCATCGGTGAAGGCTACCGCCTTCTCGCCGACAACGATGCCGCCGCGCACATCCGCAGCGCCGCCATCCTCGTTGCCGCCGAAGGCCAGCGCGAACTCTGCATCGGCCAGGGCGCCGAACTCCTCTGGACCCGTCACCCCGTAGCTCTCAGCAGCACACAGGTGCTTGAAATCTTCCGCAGCAAAACCGCCCCCGCCTTCGAAGTAGCACTCAAGGTCGGGGCCGCTCTCGCCGGCCAGCTCGACGAATGCGCCGACGTCCTTCACACCTACAGCGAAAATCTCGGCATCGCCTATCAGATCCGCGATGACCTCGACGATCTCGGCGAAGACTCCGCCGCCGGCAACGAATGGAACATGCGCCCCAGCATCGTCCTCTCCCTCCTGCGTGAAAAAGGCAAAGGCGAAGTCAAAGACCAGATGGAAGCCCTCTGGAACGGCCTCGCCAAAACCAAGCCTGACAACGCCACCATCCGCGATTGGGCACTCGACAGCGGTGCCCATGAGAAGGCCATGACCCTCCTCGAAAGCTACAAGGAGGCCGCCATCCGCTCCCTGCAGGAAGTCGAACTCCCTAACCTCAAAGGTCTCCTCCGCCGCGTCATCGGCAAGATCTTCAACGAGCTTGAGATCAAAGGCTGGTGCCGCGAATTCGAGCAGAAAAACCTCAATCCCGAGCTCCGCGCCGAAGCCGCCAAAGCCGCCGAACACCTCGTTCCAAACGTCGCTCCTTAACGCTGCTATTTTCATCGGTCGAGCTTCGTTTGAAGCCGACCATGAAGTTGCTCAGTCTCTGCTCTGTATTCCTGCTCGCTGCCGCCGTCCACGCCGCCGACTCACGCCCCAACGTCCTCTTCATCGCCATCGATGATCAAAACGACTGGATCGGCTGCATGGGCGGACATCCGCAGGTGAAAACACCTGCCATCGACGCCTTGGCAAAACGCGGCACTCTCTTCGCCAGCGCCCACTGCCAGGCGCCCTTGTGCAATCCCTCACGCAGTTCGCTCCTCACCGGCCTCCGCCCCTCCAGCACCGGCATCTACGGCCTCGCCCCCGGCATCCGTGAAGTGGAGCAGACCAAGCATCACGTGACCCTCCCGCAAACCTTCACGCAGGCCGGTTACTTCACCTCCAACAGCGGCAAAATCTACCACGACGGCTCCATGCGCGGTGGCGATCAGAAATCCGAGTTCAACGAATGGGGCAATCGCGGCCCCATGCCGAAACCCAAAACCCCCATCGCCCATCTCCCCGGCCCGGACCGCCATCCCGCCATGGACTGGGGCGTCTTCCCCGAGAAAGACCAAGACAACGCCGATTGGAAAATCGCCGACTCCGCTATGGATGCACTGAAGCGTGCACCTGCGGACAAACCCTTCTTCATCGCCGCCGGCTTCCGCCTCCCTCACGTCCCGTGTTTCGCCTCGCAGAAGTGGTTTGATCTCTATCCCGACGCCACCCTCCAAATGCCCCCGGTCAAAGAAGACGACCGTGCCGACCTCCCCAAGTTCGCCGACTTCCTCCACTGGAAACTCCCCGAGCCACGCCTCAGCACCCTGCGCAAATTCAACGAATGGCGCCCCCTCGTCCGCGCCTACCTCGCCTGCGTCAGCTTCATGGACAGCCAGGTCGGTCGCCTGATAAGCCAGCTCGAAGCCACCGGTCGCTTGGATAACACCATCATCGTCCTCTGGGGCGATCACGGCTGGCATCTCGGCGAAAAACTCATGACCGGCAAAAACACCCTCTGGGAACGCAGCACCCGCGTCCCCCTCATCTTCGCCGGCCCCGGCATCAAACCCGGCCAGGTCTGCACCAGCCCCGTCGAACTCCTCGACATCTTCCCATCCCTCCTCGCCCTCGCCAAACTGCCCGCCCGTCCCGATCTCGAAGGTCACAGCCTCATGCCCCAGTTTCAAGACGCCGGCGCACCCCGCGAATGGCCCGCCATCACCACGCACAACCAGGGCAATCACACCATCCGCACCAATGACTGGCGCTACATCCGCTACGCCGACGGCAGCGAGGAACTCTACGACGAAGCCAAAGATCCCAACGAGTGGACCAACCTCGCCGGTGACTCGAACTACACCGCCAAAAAAACCGAACTCGCCAAATGGCTCCCCAAGATCGACAAAGCCCCCGTCCCCGGCAGCAAGAGCCGCATCCTCACTTACGAACCCACCACAGGCGAAGCCATCTGGGAAGACAAGCCGATTGATAAAAGCGCTCCTCTGCCGGAACCGTAGGGCGCGGTTGCCTCTCCCAACAACCTCCGTGTCACCTCTGGTGCACAGGGTATTTGTGGTGAAGGCGCTGTCTTGTCCCCTGTTCTATTTCGCCATAAAAGTGGTTACCTCTTCGAAAATGGGCGGAGCGGGGCAGACAATAGCAGCGAAATTGTCACCCAGACACTCTTGTGACAGCCACGATTCATCGTCTTTTTTCTAAAAAACACATCTTAGTGTTAAAACACAGCGACCAAACAATACTGAAGTCGAAAACTAAGCGATGAAAACACACCTGCTAACACCATTAATGATTTTGCTGATAACTATTTTGGCAGCATCCTGTGCGCCAATGTCGAACGAACATGCCAGACCTGCTGGGGCTGCACTCGGAGCCGCTGGTGGTGCATTGCTAGGAGGTATTCTGGGACATCAGAGCGGACATACGACCCAAGGTGCATTAGCCGGAGCCCTCGCCGGCGGGTTCCTGGGACACCAACAAGGGGGGCGCTGGTTGGGCGGGGATGGATCCGTAGAAAAAGTGAGAAGGGGAGACGGCGGCAGTTCAGTAAATGGTGACAGATTGTGTCGCCTTTGCCGCAAGCCCCTGACTACAAACACAGACCTTCAAAAAGGGGCGCACAGCCATTGCTCCAACCATTAACCTCACTACCAAGACGGACATGAATGCCAAACATTTGTTTACCGCATGCGTCACCTGCGTAGCGCTCTTTTGTCAAAGTTGTGCTGGTTTGGGCGACGACGCCTTTGCACACGCAGTGAAATCAGGGAACCGCGCGGCAACGCAGCGTCTGATGCAGCCTTACAGTGGCAAACTTCAGATCCAGGAGCGCAATGGTCAATGGTACAACCCACTGCAGTACGCCATCGCTTCCGGTGACGAACAGGCGGCGTTTGCCCTTTTGGAGCGGGGTGCCCCAAGCTCATTTGACGGTAAAAGCCTTGCTTACAATGCCGCCCGAGTGAACCAACTCAGCCTCGCGCAGCGGTTTGTCCGCGCAGGATATGGTGACAGCAGTGACGTCCAGCAAGCCGCCGCAGACGCTCGTTCTGCGCAACAAGAACAAAACCGTCAAAGTGCCGCCATGGCCGCTTTGGGCTGTGTTTTCATCGCCGCACTATTGGGAGGGGGATCTGCTGGTAGCAATAGCTCAACTGATGATGCTAGAATGGCGAGTTTTGGCGATGGAATAGCCCAACAAAATATAGAATACGCGAGGGAGAACAGAGCCGCATTTGAACGCGGCCAAGAAGCCACTCATCCAGGAATTGGGAACTACTAAAACTGTTTTTTTAGGATTGATTAGCGGAAAATATGATTGATTCTTGTATTTTAGAAGTCTCCAGATTTGCCGGAAAACCCAACTCACAATCTGAAAAATATGCGATGCAAGATGCTCGTGATCTTCTTGGTAGGGCTAGTTACCATTCAACTATTGCCTGGTAACCTATATGCACAGAAGAGTCGAAGAGGCTATGCGGCTCCAAGTGATTCCAAAGCCGACACAACTGCCGCACAGACTGGCACCGCTCAGACCGGCCCTGGCACCCGAAATATGGAGGCGGAAGGTGTAAAATATATCCGTATGGCTGCCGAAAGGGGCAGTAGAACCGCACAATTCAGCCTCGGCTTGTGCTATGCGGAAGGCCATGTCGTCACAAAGGATGCGAAGGAAGCCGTAAAATGGTATACCAAAGCCGCTGAGCAGGGTTATTCTGAAGCTCAATACAATCTGGGAATGTGCTATGATCAAGGCCACGGAGTCGCAAAGAATCCGGAGGAAGCCTTAAAATGGTGTCGCTTGGCGGCCAGCCAGGGCGAAACGGATGCACAAGAATTCATCAGAACGCATGACCAGACCGACTCAAGTAACATCGGAACTAAAACTACTCGGACGGCAAAAGTGGCTAAATCATCTGCGTCATCAGAGTTGGACACGTCATCGCAGCAAGGCGGTGTCCGGAAAGCATCAGCACAAGCCAATGAGTCAAACGCCAATCAGCCAACCCAAAGAAAATACTCTGCTCTTGAACTTGTCACCTTGGGCATAAGATACGAGAAGGGCGACGGTCTGCCTCCAGATATTGACAAGGCGAATCAACTTTACCAGAAGGCTTGTGAGCTGGGGTGTGGTGAGGGATACAATAGACTGGGTGAGAGCTATCTACACGGCAAGGGGGTCCAAGAAGACATTTACAAAGCAAACGCGCTTTTCCGTAAAGCTGGTGACTTGGGTTGTGGTGAGGGCTACAACTCTTTGGCACGCAATTATTTTTTTGGGGAAGGAGTGCCCAAGAATCTCAGTCAAGCTGTCGAACTCTTTCAAAAAGCCGGGGACTTGGGGTTTGGAGAAGGATATACAAACCTTGGATTGGCATTCAACAGTGGCACTGGAGTTCCGCAAGATTACGGGCGGGCAAACGCCTATTTTCTAAAGGCTGGAGCGCTTGGCTCCGGGTCAGGCTACAACATGCTTGCTATAAGCTACGTCCAAGGCCACGGCGTCAACCAGGATCTCGCACAATCCAATCTATTATTCGAAAGGGCTGGCAATATGGGTGAGGCCCGAGGGTTTGAAAACCTTGCGATAAGCTACCAGTATGGACGTGGTGTAGCGCGCGATGCAGCTAAGGCTAAGGAGTTTGAAACGAAAGCTTTGGCCCTTGGCAATAAAGTTAAGACCCAAAACGGAGGCGGAATGACTGATGCCGAAGCACTCCAAAAAATAAAGGACGATCCAGGTGCGCTGGCCCGATCTTTTTTCTCAGGCTTGCTCAAAGAGCTGACAACACATAATCCGGAAAAAGAGCCTTCCGCTGAGGAGCCCTTGGGCCCTTTTGATAATCCTTGGCGAGATGCAGGTGATGGCACAATGTATCGTTACGATGGAATTACTGGCGTAAGAATGACAAAGATGAAGTAGTAATTTGCTGCCATTCGTCAACGAGAACAACACGACTACTCAATGCAGAACAATGCCGAATACCAGAGATATCAGCTTGAGCCGGGGGGAACCGGGTCGCGCCCATTTTCAGCTGATTGACAAAATTTGGGCATTCCATTTGCTGCGGGCCTGATACCCCGAAGCTTGTTTCGGCTTGGGTTGGAGAGGATAGGAGATGGACTGTCGCAATATCCACAAGAGTTATACTGTATCGATTCTGATGTGCCATCTGGTCTGTGCGGCGAAGTATCGGCGAGTGGTGCTGAGCGCACATGTGGTCGAGGTAATTCACGAAAAGTGGTGTAGGAAGACAAACCGATTGATAAGACCGCTCCGGTGCCTGAGCCGTAAAAGTAGTTCCGAGCTTCAGCTCGTTCAGTGTCGGCCGCGCCTGTTATTTCGCCCCCGTTGCGGTCCAGCGTGAGTTTTCACGGGCTAAAGCCCATGACCACTTTAAAATTGCCTCGTGCCATCGTCCTCCTCCAAGCTCCGCCTCACCCTCGGCCTCGGCTTTCTCGCCTTCATCATCGCGGGATCTCTGCTGCTTCTCGCGTGGCTGCGTCAGCGCGAGCGCGAGGAGTCCAACCACCTCTTCCTGGCCCTAGCCCAGGCCGATGCCGAATTTGTGCGGCGCATGAATCTCCCGCGCAGCGGCAAGCTCGCGAATGATCTCGAACAACTGCTCGGCATGCAGATTGAATTTCGCACGGCAGGCACAGCGCCGGCTAACACCGAGGACCGCCTCACCATCCGGCTGGATGAAAAAAACGACATGATCTTCACCCGCACTCCCGTGGTGTCGTCACTGTCTCTCCGCGATCCCGCCACACTCAATGCCTTCATCACCTTCTGGCTCATCTCCGGCGTCGTCGGCTGGCTCCTCGTCCGCGAGCGCCTCAAGCGAGCCCAATCCGAGCGCCTCGCCATGCTTGGCCGCGTGGCCACCAGCCTCGCCCACGACATCAAAAACCCGCTAGCCTCCATTCAGCTTCACGCACAGTTGATGACCCCTCAGAATGAGGAAGACGCCCAGGCCGTCAGGCTCATCGAAAACGAATCCGAAGTCATCGCCGGTCTCGTGAACCAGTGGCTCCACCTCGCGAATCCGCTCCCACCCAAACTCACCAAGCTCGATCTCACCGACTGCATTCGCGGCGTGGCCAGAAACATCGAGGCTCAGGCCCGCCACGCCTGCGTTGAAGTCGAAATCAATCTGCCCTCTCCCACCTGGATCATGGGCGATGCCCAGCGCCTCGCCCAGGCCGTACGAAACCTCATGATCAATGCCATCCAGGCCATGCCTCGCGGTGGCAAACTCATGGTGGGCGGCCAGCTTGTCGGCTCATGGTTTGAGCTGCGCTTCGCCGACTCCGGCACCGGCTTTTCCGAACTCGCGCTGGCACAAGGCACCGAGCTCTTCTTCACCGAAAAAGAAGGCGGCATGGGCGTCGGCTTGAACATCGTCTCCAGCATCATCACCGCACACGGCGGCACCTTAAAATTGCAAAATGACCCCAAGGGCGGAGCGGTGATCATCGTGCTGCTCCCCTTGCTCCCCGCATGACTCCCTCCATCCTCATCATCGAAGACGAATACGCCCTCGCCGCAGCACTCTCCACCGTGGTGCGCCGCCTGGATGCCACACCCGTCGTGGCAGCTTCAGGGCAGGGCGGGATCGACAAGCTCGCGGCGCAATCCTTCGCGCTCATCATTCTCGATGTCGGCCTGCCGGACATGAGCGGCCTGAAGGTGCTGGAGAAAATCCAGTCTCTCCCACAACCGCCCCCGGTGATGATCATCACCGCCCACGGCACGTTGGACACCGCCCTTGAGGCAAAGCGTCTCGGCGCTCGCGAGTATTTCCTCAAGCCGCTCAATCTCGCCGACATCCAGCGGGCCATCCGCGAAGTCTTCGCACCGGCAAAAACTGAGCAGCGTGCAGACACCACCATGATCGGCAACTGTGAGCCCATGCAGCGTGCGTTCGCCGTCATTGCCCAGGCCAGTGGCAATGATGCGCCCGTCCTCCTGCAAGGTCCCCCCGGCAGCGGCAAGAGCCTGGCCGCGCAGGTCATTCATCGCCACAGTGCTCGCTCTGAAAAACCGCTGGTCATATTCCGCGCCGATGAATGGTCCGAAGATCGTGCCGAAGCCGCGTTGGATGAAGCCATCGCCAAGGCAGGTGACGGCGTCCTTTTTCTCGATGAAATCAGCGCGTGGTCAAAGCCCCTCCAGGCAGCGCTCATGCATCGCCTCAGCTCTGGCATGCTCAAGGCCCGCCTCTTCAGCGCATCCAGTCAGGAGGCCGCACCACATCTGCGTGAAGACTTGTTCTACGCGCTCGCAGTCCTTCAGGTCCTCCTGCCCCCGTTGCGTGAGCGCACCTCGGACATCCCGGCTTTGGCAGTCTCGTTTCTCAGCGGGCAGGTGCTCTCAGCTGAGGCTCTCGCTGCGCTCAAAGCCCACACCTGGTCGGGCAACGTTCGCGAACTGAAAACGGCCATGGCGCACGCCGCCGCCGTCTGCAGCGGCGGCACCATATTACCCCATCATCTGCCCGCCAGCATCGTGAAGACCGAGGAGTCCAATCACCTCGAAGAAACGATGAAACGTGCCATCTCCGCATGGCTGGATCAAAAGACCACCGGCACCGATGAAATGATGCCAGCGTATGATGCCCTGCTCGAAACGGTGGAGGCCACCATGCTGGACACACTGCTCAAGCGCTTCGACGGCAAGCCCACCCGCCTCGCCACCGCCATGAAAATGAACCGCGCCACCCTCCGCCGAAAACTCCGCGAAGAGTAAACACCCTCTTCGCCTTTGCCCCCAGGCATCGCACACCCAGCCCACGTATTGTAGTCCCGCCTTTAGGCGGTTCCGGACGAACGTTCACAAAGCTGTAACAGGTAATCACACTCACCTCCCATCCGCCTTCCCCGGCACTCGCGGATCATTAGCAGGAAAAAAGAGCTTCTTGTCCGCATCAAAATAGATCGCCTGGCAAGCCCCAAACCCCTCGGACTCCGCCAGCTTATGGCCCAGCGCTTTCACTCGCGTGAGCGTGCCCTCTCCAAAAGCCTTCTCAATCTTCAGCTCGTCCGGATTCCACTGGTGGTGAAATCTCGGCTCCGCCAGCGCCTCAGCCGGCAGCATGCCATCATCAATGATGTGCGTCAGCAGCAGCAGCGCCTGCGTGATGATGGTAGGCCCCCCCGCCGCTCCGGTCACGATCACCGGCTTGCCTTCCTTCAGCACAATCGTCGGGCTCATGCTCGAAAGCGGGCGCTTGCCTGGCGCCACCGCATTCGCCTCCGCTCCCACCAATTTGAAGGCATTCGGCACACCGGGCTGCACCGCAAAGTCATCCATCTCATCGTTCATCAGCACACCCGTCCCCGGAATGACCACCTTGCTGCCAAAGCCGGTGTTGATCGTCTGATTCAGCGCCACCCAGTTGCCCTCGGCGTCTGCCGTGCAGAGGAAAGTGGTGTGCTTGCCGAAAACATCTCCCTCCCAATGCGGCGGCATGTTGTGCCCTGAAACAACGGTGACGTGATCCAGATCAATCTTCTTCGCCAGTTCCGCCGCATAAGCAGGATCCACCAGACCCTTCGGCACCGGCGCAAAATCCGGATCACCCAGCCAGTAGGCACGATCCGCAAACGCCAGCTTCATCGCCTCCGTGATCACATGAATCCGGCTGCTAGCGCGGAAGTGGCGGATCGGGAAGTGCTCCAA
Organism: Prosthecobacter debontii; assembly: GCA_943371875.1. GTDB lineage: Bacteria > Verrucomicrobiota > Verrucomicrobiia > Verrucomicrobiales > Verrucomicrobiaceae > Prosthecobacter > Prosthecobacter debontii_C. The sequence goes on from CALRWM010000012.1 coordinate 42,541, forward strand.
AATATTGAGGATCTGCGCCACATGTACTCCGCCCGAACTCGGCGGCGGCATCGTGATCAGATCGTAGCCACGATACTTCGAGCGGATCGCCGCACGCTCAGGCGCCTGATAGCTGGCAAAATCTTGCGCCGTCATGAGCCCGCCATTGGCCGCCATCCATTCAGCGGTCTTCTGCGCAAATTCACCGCCATAGAACCATTCGATCCCGTTTTCCGCCACAGACCGGTAAGTTTTTGCGAGGTCGCTTTGGACCAGCAGTTGGCCTTTCTCCAGCGGCTTGCCATCCTTGAGGAAGATGGCCGCTGAGGACGGAAACATCGCGAGTTTGGCCGCCGTGGCCGCGAGCTTGCGCGCATACACCGCATCAATCTCAAACCCCTTTTCCGCAATGTCAGCGGCTGGCAGCAGCACGTCGGCCAGCTTGAGTTTCCCATGCTTCGCTTGGGCTGCGGCGCAGGCCTTCAGATAACCGGGAACCCCGGAGGCCAGAGCACCGGTCTTGCTGGCTTCATCGTCCACTTTGCCATTGATCACATACATGTCCCGCTGCGCCTTGGCGGGAGCCATTTCACGGCCATCGATGCACGTCACCGTGCCATCTGCCGCATGAATGACAAAGAAGCAGCCACCACCAATGCCGGAGTTGTGCCCATCCACCACGCCCAGCGTCAGTCCGGCCGCAATGGCCGCATCAATGGCATTTCCACCCTTTTCAAACGCCTGCTGGCCCGCCTCAGTCGCCAGTGGATGAACGGTCGCGATGGCGTGTTTCGGGAACGCGGCATCTGCAGCAACCAAAACCGAGGAGGAGAGCAGGACAAGGGCGGCCAGAACTTTCATACCACCGATGCTAGCCGCGGCAGCGGATGCGTCGAATCAAAACGGCACACCAAATCAGGTGGGCAGGCTTCAGGACTGCGCACTGCGCTTCCAGCTCAGCCATGCGTGGCGGTAGGTGAAAGCCATGGCCATGATGCCTGCAAACAGCAGCAATGCCCGGCTGGGTTCTGGCACTGCGATCACGCTGCTGATGGCAGCTCCCGGCACCGTAAGATCCAGCGGTCCAGTTGTGTCAGGTTCCGTCGCCCCCACAGCCATGGCCGCAGCTATGCTGCATGCTAACCAATAACTAAAGGAACGGACGGACATGAATTTAAATTAATCTTTATCAGATCTCCCCCACCTCGAACAAGGTTTTTTTTGTTCCGATTTTGATGCACAAGTCTCTGTTTCAGCCCTTTGCTCGGTGATGAGTAAGATTTTTGCCGGGTTTCTCAATGCACGCCTTCTTGCTTGCGCGCACCCTGCGCCTCCGCCATGACTACGGCCCCCCAATTCCGGCATCTTATCCATCATGTCCAACGTCAGTACTCCGCGTGTCATCAACATAGGCTTGGCCGGTTTAGGCAACGTGGGGGCTGGAGTGTTCAAGAATCTCCAAAAGAATCGCTCCCTGATCGGTCAGCGCATCGGTGCCGAACTGCATGTCTCCAAAATAGCCGTCCGTGATCTCTCCCGTCCGCGGGATATTGAGGTGCCTGCGGAATTGCTCACCACAGACTGGAAGGTGCTGGTTGATGATCCTGCCATTCCTGTCATCGTTGAACTCATCGGCGGCACGACCACCGCTTACGATCTGGTCGCTGCCGCCTTGCGGGCCAAAAAAATCGTCGTCACCGGAAACAAGGCCCTGCTCGCGGAGCGCGGCAAAGAATTGTTCGCCCTGGCAGAGGAATGCGGTGTGCCGATTTACTTTGAGGCGGCTGTCGCAGGCGGGATTCCCATCATTCAGGTCCTGCAGGAAGGGCTGGTTGGAAATCACATCCGTTCCATCCACGGCATCATCAATGGCACCTGCAATTACATCCTCACCCGCATGTCACAGGCCGGCCTCAGCTATGCAGATGCTTTGCAGGAGGCTCAGGACAAGGGCTACGCCGAGGCAGATCCCACCCTCGATGTCAGCGGCTGGGATGCCGCGCACAAGGCCATCATTCTCGCCTCCTTGAGTTACGGATTCTGGATTCCGCAGGACAAGGTCCATGTGGAAGGCGTGGACCGCGTGAACATCACTGATTTCCGCTTTGCCGAACGCCTTGGCTACACCATCAAGCTGCTTTCGGTCATCCGTGCAGATGAAAACGGCCTCGTCGAGGTGCGCACGCAGCCCTCCCTGGTGCCGCTCTCGCATGTTCTCGCCAATGTCAGCGGTGCCTTCAATGCAGTGCTCGTAAACGGTGATATCGTGGGCGAGACCCTCTTCTACGGACGCGGTGCCGGTCAGGACCCCACCAGCAGCAGCGTCATCAGCGATCTCTGCGAAGCCGCCGCCGTTTTGATGCACGGAGCACGCCACAGCGGTTTCGTGCCACATGGTCTCTACGGCAAATCCAAGCCCGTGGATGACACCGTCTCACACTACTACCTGCGGCTGACAGTTGACGACGTTCCGGGTGTGCTGGCTCAGGTCGCCACAGCGCTTGGCGAGCGTGGGATTGGCATTTCTTCCATGATCCAGCCGGAAGATCTCGAAGACACCAGTGGCGAAACCTCGCTCGTGCTCATGATTCACGATGCGCGTCTGGGAGACATGAAATCGGCACTCGCCGCCATCAGTCAGCTCAAGTGTGTGCGCTGCGCTCCAAGCTGGATGCGCGTGGAAACTTTGCAGGGCTAGGGGTTGGATCGGCAAATCGAACGCCAGTCAAAATTGGCGTGGAATGCAGCTCTAAAAATGAGAAGATACCTTTCATGAAAATCGCTCTCTCCAATCTCGCAACCCTCGTCGGGGGGACTGTATTGTGCGGTGATCCCACCGGGCAGATCACAGGCTTTGCATCCTTGAAAGAAGCCCTTCCAGGCGATCTGAGTTTCTTTCACGACCCACGCTACAACGAGAGACTGGTGAACACGAAGGCCAGTGCCATCCTCGTGCCCCTCGGCTGGAAAGAGTTTCCGCCAAACGCCTCCTGCATCGAAGTCTCAGACCCTTCCCGCTCCTTTGAAAAGATCGTGGAGACTTATGGCTTCCAGCCCGCCCCCTTCGAACCCGGAGTACATCCATCCGCAGTGGTCGCTGACGGTGTCAAATTTGATCCCGCTCAAGTGTGCATCGGGCCCAATGCCGTCATCGAATCGGGTGTGGAACTCGGTGATGAAGTGGAGGTCGGCCCCGGTTGTTTTGTTGGGCGCAATGTCATCATCGGCAAAGGTTCCCGCCTCCATGCAAATTCCACCGTGCATGCCGAATGCATCCTCGGAGAAAATGTGTTTCTTCATTCCGGCGCCGTCATCGGTGCCGATGGGTTCGGTTATGAATTTGGTAACGGACGCCACCGCAAAGTGCGTCAGGCCGGCATCGTTCAGATCGACAACGATGTGGAGATCGGCGCTGGCAGCACGATCGATCGCGCACGCTTTGGCCGCACCTGGATCGGTGAGGGCACCAAGATCGACAACCTCGTGCAAATCGGTCACAACGTGGTCATCGGCAAACATTGCATCGTCGTCGCCTGCACCGCCATTGCCGGCAGTGCCACCATTGGTGACTACGTGGTGATCGCCGCACAGGTGGGTATCGCAGGGCATGTGCATATCGGTTCGCAGAGCACCCTGGCCGCACGTTGCGGTGTTACCCGCGACCTGCCCGGCGGCCAGACCTATCTCGGCTTTCCCGCCATCCCCGTGGGTGAAGAAAAGCGCCGTCTCGCCGGCATCAACCGCCTCCCCCAGCTAGTCGCACGCGTGAAGGAACTTGCCGCCCAAATTGCCGGCGGCAAGTCGGCCTGATCACCCTGGCCCCTCAGTCAAAAGCCCTTCAAAAAGAGCTTGGGCCCACCGCGCTTGATCGGTCCACCTTGCGCAGGCGCACATCTCTTTCCCTTCGCTCCACGACATCGCAAACCCAGCTTACGTATTGTAGTCCCGCCTTCAGGCGGTTCCGGACAACCGTCCACAAAGTCACGCCACTCAGGCACCAGTGAAACTTTGGGCCAGATGTCAGTCGATTGCACAAGTCTCAATAGTGTAGCCTGACGCAACGCTATGCGCTGATAGGCGATGGATCACACTCTCTGCTCCCTCTGCATCTCTGCCCCTTTGCGGCCAAAACGAACGTCTCATCAGCTTCGAAGCAAAATATCGCCGAGCCCGCTTTTCGAATACCCGTTTGGAAAATCCTGCAGCCCCACAGCTAGTCGTTTGAGCATCACCTGCCGCATCACTCTCGCTTCCACAAAATCTCCGAGACACCTGCCGCGCGCTTTCACCACTGTACCTCCGCAGCACACCAGCCCCAAAGGGGCTTCGTAACATAGCGAAGGGTTGCCGAGCCTTGGCGAGGCTACCCTGGTGCTCCGCTCCGCCGTGCCCCATGCCCCCCAGCAGCGTTTGCAAAACGCTCCACCGCGCACTTCCACACGGCATTTGCACATCCCACCACTTCCAAATACAAACCAATCGCCTTGCCTGCGCACCACCCAACCACTCACCAAAAACCCCACTGCTGCGTCTTCATCACATACAGTCCCAGCGCCAGATTCCCCACCGCGTGCATGAACACACACGCCCCAAGGCTCTTCGTGCGCACCGCCACAAAATAAACCAGCGCCCCCCACACGAACGCTCCCAAATAGTCCTCCGTGTTGTGAATCAGCATCACCGCCAGCGTCACAATCCAAAACACCTTCCACCGGTGCGTGCCAAAAGGAACGCGCTCAAACCGCCCGTCCTCCGTCAGCAAATAGCGCATCAAAAATCCGCGCCAGAACAGCTCCTCAACAAACGGCACCACCAGCACCATGCGCGCAAAGCGCATGCCCACCACCAGGCCGAACCACAGCGGTGACTCCTGCGCGATCATCGGATCAAACCCTTCCTGGCGCTCCGCAAGTCCCAGCCAGTTCCACCACGCAGCAGGTTCATGCCCCTGCTGGATCAAGCTCTCACGCAGCACCGACGGCGCCACCCACACGGCAATTCCAACCAGCCCCAGTATAAACGCCATCCCAAAACCTCTCCACGGTCTGAACGTGTAGTGCTGCCGGAACCACACCAGCACCACCGCACAAATCACCGTTTGCAGCGGATAGGCCCAGTGCTCCGGCGCACGCACATGCCATGGCAGTTCAGAGTTTTCGATGCGAAACAACCCGGGCACTCCGTTCAGCAGCGTGAACAGCAGCAGGGGCAGCACGTAGGCTGCTGTGGAGGAGGTGCGCAGGCGTGCAAACATCAGGGCAGGAAGTTTACGGCAGCGCCAGTTCCTCCGCACGTCCGCTTTTCAGCAGCCACTTGGAGCAGCCCTTCAAATACAGCCGGTTCCAGATGGAAAGCGTCCCCGCACCCGTCGCCATCAGCGCGACCACGCGGTTGGATAGGTGCTCCATCATGTTGCTGAAGCGGCCGGGATGATCCGCCTTGAGCTGACTGCCTCGTTCATAAAAAGCCACAATGCGGCCATCGTAAAAGTACTCGATCAACTCATGCCAGGCCTCATGCCAGCCGCGCTGGCGCTGCTCATAGCGGCCAAGTTCCTTGGCCAGTCGCTCCGGTGAATCGAGCAGCTTCTCCCCATGCTTGGCAAACATTCCGCTGAGAGACTCCGCCGAATCCAGTGCCAGAAACACCCCGGGCGAAAGCATCGGATCCACAAACCCAAACGCATCTCCTGCCGACACCCAGCCCCGACCCTGAGCGCGGTCTGAAATAAGCTGATAATTGGTGTAGGTGTAAACATCCGTCACGCGCTTCCGGTGGGCCGTCAGCGGTGAAATCACCGGATCAGTCGCCAGCACCTTGTCCAGACGTTCCTCTCCCGTCGTGCCAAACTCCGGCAGCGATTTCGGATTCATCACAATGCCGAAGCTCAGTTTGTCCGGCAGCGGAATCCGCCAGCTCCAGCCCCACCGGTGGTACATGATCGCAATCTGCCCCGGCTCATACGGATGTTCGATGCCGGTGAAGTGCGCGAAGTGCGCCGTGTCCCGGCGCTGCCCTGTCGCCGCCTTGATGCCCAGCAGCTTCGCCGACGTGCGCGAGCGCCCGCTGCAGTCAATGATCAGATCCGGCTTCGCACCATTGCTGTATCCACCGGCCTCCAGCGCTGCCGCATCCAGCTCCAGCTCAGGTGTGCCACCCAGATGCGCCACCAGTCCGGCACGATGCTTCACAAACTTTACGCCCAGCTCTTTGGCATAATCCTTCAACACATCATCAAAACCGGGGCGTGGCACATTGTATGCATACGGTGGCAGGCGGCCCTCCACGGACCGGAAATTGAAATTCATCTTCGTGCCCAGGTGGTGAATGAAGCTCGCCCCCGGCTTGAACTGCGAGATCGCCGCCACCCGGTCTTCAATGCCCATCCGTTGCAGAATCGCCACGATCGCGGGAATCAACGACTCGCCCACCAGCAGCGCCGGACGTTTTTCATCATCATAGACCAGCGTTTGGATTCCTTGCCGGGCCAGCATCGCGGCGAGCGCGCTGCCTGCAGGTCCGGCTCCGAGAATGGCAATGCGGGGAGATTGGCTCATGAGTCAGTAGCGGCGGAGTTTGCCGCTGGCAGTCAGCGGCAGTTCGGAAACGAAAGTGTAGAACAGCGGGACTTTGTAGGCGGAGAGTCGCTCCTGGCAAAGTTTTCTCAACTCAATCGCCCCTGGCTGCGCCTCGGCGTTTTGCGGAATGATTTCTGCCGCAGGCATGGCTCCCAGTGCGGGATGGGCACGTCCCGACACACGCGCGGCCTTGACCCCCGCATGACTGCACAGCACCGCCTCAACCTCTTCCGGAAAGCACTTCAGGCCGCCCACATTGATCACACTGCGCACCCGGCCACGCAGAAAAAGACAGCCGTCCTCATCCATTTCGGCAATGTCTCCCGTGGCAAACCATCCGTCTCGCAAAACACTTTCGCGCGGCTGCCACGGCGTCAGGTACGCATCAAACACACCCGGCCCGCGCAGCATCAGCTCACCGTCGTCCAGCTTCACCTCAAACGCAGGCAGAGGCTGGCCGATGGAAGTCGGCTTGTCTTTCGCATGCTGCAAATTCAGGATGGGCAGCCCGGCTTCAATGATGCCCATGCCCTGCGTGAGATGCAGCCCCGTTTTACCGGCAAACAGCTCAGCCACTTCAGTCGTCAGCGCAAACGCCGTTGAAACCGCAAGCCTAAGCGCCCCCAGACTGGCGGCATCAGGCAGGCCGGAGAGCATCGTGTAATGATAGGGCGATCCATACATCACCGTCGCTCCATGCGCCTGCATCATCTCAATCATCACCTTGGGATCGCTCGCCGGAGCGAGGATCGTGGTGGCTCCATGATACAAATAAAGCACGATGGAAACCGCAAAGTGGTGCGCCATCGGCAGCACCCACAGCACCCGGTCCTGCGGACCGATCCGCAATCCCTCGTTCGCCGCCGTGATGCGCGCCAGCAGCGTCTCATGCGAAATCACAATCCCTTTCGATGCACCCGTGGTCCCGCTGCTGAAACGAATAAACGCAGGGTTCAAAGCCTCGAGCGCCGCTTCATCAAAAGCCGGCGGCACATCATGCACTACCGTTTCTACCCTCCACTCCTCCGCACTCTGCGCATGCACGATGGCATCCAGCGCTGTCGCCTTGGCCAGTTGAGCCCGCTCAATGACCGTCAGCTCATTCGGGATTGGTACAAAGCATGCATTCTGCTGCAAAATCGCCAGCGCCACCACGATGTAGTCCGCCCCGCTCGGCGCGTTCAGTCCGATGCGCGGCCGCGCCTTCTTTGGCCAATGGGCGTCTTCATTCAAACGCCCTGCGCAATCCTTCATGCGTGTCTCCAGTTCACCGAACGTGAGCTGCAGTTCCGGGCTGACCACGGCTGAATGCGTGGGCGTGCTGCGTGCAAAAATAAGATCGACGATGTTCACTTGGCGGGTTCCAGTTGGCTCAAAATGGCACACACCTGCTGCGCCAATCTTGCGGTGTCTTGTTCAGGGGATGCGGCAGCAATGCCAGCGGCTTGCCCGGTCGCAAGGGCGGTGCCCATGACCCGCGTGCTCGCCTGCGCCCGATGCGTCGAGGAAATGCAGCGTCCCGCGATGAACACATTCCGCAAATCGCGCGCACGCAGCGCCCCCAGCGGAATGCCACAGGCCTTAGGCTCATTCGGATACAGCAGTCGCGGCCCCCGCGCCGTTTCACGCAGCTCCATGGGCCACGTCGCATTCGCAACCGCATGCGCATCGCTGCGGCTTTCCAGGATGTCATCCTCCGTTAAAATAACTTCGCCTATCCATCTCCGGCTTTCTCGAATGCCAGCGCGCACCGGCAGCGTCGTGATCCGCGCTTGGCTAAAACCCTCCAGGTTCGCCTTCAAATGCTCCACAATCGCAAAAGTCACTTCCCGCCCCTGCATCTCGATCTCCGTCAACCGGCGCGCATCCGTCGCATCAAACGAATCAGCGGGCAGATCAACCGTCAGGAACGCTTCATTCAAAGCCGTGCCGGCGCGGAAATGCGCACCCGCAGCCTCAGCCGGAAGCTTTTTCTCCTGAATCGCCCGCACCAGACATCCGGCGATTTTCAATGGCCCATCGCCACTGAGGACGGCAGCCTCCACATCACCGAGTCCAACAATATAGGCCGGACGCTGCAGCTCATGCTCCGGCGTCTGATCCCATGGGTGGTTCGCAAACGCCGCCACCACCGCATCCCCGCTGGCATCCACAAGATTGCGCGGACTCACCTTCCAGGTCGTACCCCGGCATTGCAGCGTCACTTCCACAATACGCTTATTTTCGACCACACATCCGGCGACCTCGGTGTGTAACAAAACCTGCAGTTTTTGCTGAATCCGACACAGCTTGTCCAGATAGAAAGCCAGCCTTTGCGGTTGGTGCATCAGCACATCCACCCTCCCCATTCTCACCGGCCCGTGACCAATGCCTTGTGCCAGCAGATCCCGCTCCAGCTCAACCGGCAGCCCTGGATTGGCAATACGAGGCGCTGCGTCTGGCGTCACCGGCAGGTCATACAATCCACAGAATGAATGCACTAAAGAAGCCGTGCCTGCTCCGCCCAGAATGCCATGACGTTCCACCAGAAGCGTCTCCGCGCCACAACGTGCCGCCGCCAAAGCCGCCGCCACGCCTGCGCTGCCACCCCCGATGACGAGAACGTCAGGATTTTTGGGGGGGGCGGTCATGTCAGACATGCAGATAGATGAACCTAAGCGCAACGAAGCGCAAATCACGGCTCAAGGATACTCATGGCCCAGATTATCGTCCGTAATAATCTCCGCACTACCCCAGGCGGACTGCATAGCCGGACGGCGGCACCAGTGCCACATGTTTCCCGGGACCGGAAGGGCTTCACCCTTGAGGAAGTCGAGCACGCCTTCTATCTGATCCGTCGCAATAACGGTCTGACCATCAATGCGGTAAGCCGCAAGGACCTTGTGCCAGCGGTCCCGATCCGGCTCCATCGGCATGTTACTGGCCAAGCAATGGTTCATGACCATCATCGTATGCGGAAACACCTCCATGCCTGTGCGTGCAGCACGAGGCGATTCAGTGCAATTCCAGAAGGCGATGCCTTCGGGTCCGAGGTGCGCTTTGACCTCAGTCAAAAATTCGCGTGAGAGCAGTGCGGAAGCGAACTCACGCCAGTGGTGCGTCGTGTTCATCACGATGGCGTCAAATCGCGCATCAGGATGCTGGCGCAGCCAGCGCCGCCCGTCATCAATGACAAGCTCAAGCTTGGGATTGGTGAGCAGACTGGCGACTTCAGGACGCGCGCGGATGAGATCCAGGTAGCCGTGGCTGAGTTCAATGGCGGTGACTTTTTCCACCTGCAGGTGATTGACCAGAATCTGCGTCCACGATCCGCTGGCCACACCGATGACAAGGACATTTTCAATGCGATCTCTCACGGCAGAGAGGAAGTAAGGCCGAACGAGCCAGGACTTTGGCTCCAGTTTCGTGCCGATCATGCCGTCATAGGCGCCATTGCCATACACCGCATTGCTGGTGTCCACCGTGATGACGCCGTGGCGTGATTCGATGATCTGGGCGAAATGCATGCCGTGGCCGAATGCATGCTTGTATTGCAGGCGCTCATAAAAGCTCTGAAACGGACTCAGGGTGATGAGCACCATGAACAGCGGCTGCCATCGCATCCTGGCAGGCAGTTGAAAACGCGCAATACTCTCGACCCAGAGCCATGAGAGGACGAGGAGCAGCACGCTGAGCAGATGCAGGCTCAACCATTCCATGAACACGAATCCGGTCAACAGGCTGCCCGCGCCGGAACCGAGGATGTTAGCGAGGTAAAGTCGTGAGAGCTGGCTGCCGGTGTCCTTGCCCGGAGGTATGGCTGCGTGGCAGAGCAGCGGAAAAGTGAGGCCGATCAACGCTCCGGCGAAAATGACAAAGGCGTAACCGCATTCCCAGAACATGTTCGTGGAAACGATGGCGGTGAAGGGCGCGACAAGGAATCCTGCGACACTCGCAAACATCACCCAACGCGCGAGCTTGCTGCGCAGTTCTCCGACTTGCTTCAGCAGGCGTGGACTCAAAAGCGAGCCGAGCGCGAGTCCGAGCAGGTAGCTGCCGAGCATGTAGCCGAACACAGGGGCTTTGGAGGCGCTGGCAAAATTGAACACACGTGACCAGATGATCTCCCATGACAGCGCCAGGAAGCCGGAGAGCGCAGACCACAGCAAAGCGGTGCGGAAAGAAATCTCACATGTCGGAGTGGCAGTGAGAGGGGCTGCTCTATCGTTGGATTCAACAGCCGGTTTTCTCAAGGCAAGCAGCACAATGAGGGCCGCAGCGGCATTCAAGCAGGCGGCGATGCGCGTGGTGCCGCTCATGCCGAAGCTGCCGAGCAGCCAGTGTGCGGCGATGAAGGCTCCGAGTGCAGCACCGAGCGTGTTCACAAAGTAGAGGCGGCTCACGCTTTGGCCCACGTGTGCGGTGTCGCGCACCTGATGCGCCACCAGCAGCGGAAGCGTGGCTCCCATGAGAAAAGTGGGCAGAAACACGAGCAGGAAAACCAAGGCACCCGTGGTGAGACCGTGTGACTGCACGGAAGTCAGCGCACCGACGGCGTCGAACAGCTTCAAAGAAATGAGGCCGTAGGCACCCACTCCCAGCTCTGCGAGACCAAACAGAAGAACGAGCGGCGCACGGGTCGATTTGGAAATCCAGCCACCTGCGATGCTGCCGATGCCGAGCCCGGCGAGGAAGGCCGCCACGACCATCGCCACGGATTCGACGTTGCTGCCGTAGATCGTCAGCAACGCACGCTGCCAGACAAGCTGGTAGATCAGCGCTGAAATGCCCGAGAGGATGAAAACGCCATGCAGGATGATGGCATGGAGGCGACGTGACATGCGATCACTCGAAGCCGTTGGCGCGCAGGAAAGTCAGGCTGTTGGGAATCTGCTCCAGTGAAGAGGGGGATTCGTCTTCGATGAAATAATGCTTCACGCCGTTTTTGCGGGCGGCGGCGAAGATGGCGGTCCAGTCCATCTGGCCGGTGCCGAGGGTGACATCGTTGGCCACGTCGGTCTTGCCGGTGAGGAAGCCGGTGGCGACGCCTTTCTTCAGGTCCTTGAGATGCATGAGCTTCCAGCGGCCGCTGTACTTATTCAGCAGCTTCACCGGGTTCTGGCCGGGGAAGATGATCCACAGGATGTCCATCTGCATGGAGACGAATTCGGGCTTGGTCTCCTTAAGGAAGAGATCGAGCAGGGTGCCGTCGCCGTAGGGCTCGAATTCGAAACCGTGGGCATGGTAGAACATCGTGATGCCTTCCTTGGCCAGCGCTTCACCGGCTTTGTTGAAAACGGCGATGGCATCGCGGCACTCCGCTTCATCGAAGCTGTCTTTGTGATCGATCCAGGCGCATCCGGCATACTTGAGGCCGAGCGTCTTTGCTTCCTTCACGACGTTGTCGAGATCGTTCTTATAGCGCGCATAGGGGAAATGGCTGCTGATGGCTTTGAGGCCGCGTTGCTCCAGCTCGGCTTTGAACTGCTCGGCATTGAGATTGTAGGTGCCTGCTAGTTCGACCTCCTTGATGCCAAACTCCTTCACGCGGTCGAGCGTCCATGGTACTCCCCGCAGGGTAAACTGGCTGCGCAGACTGTAGAGCTGCAGGCCGGCGGCGTTCGGAGCGTCGGCGGCGAAGACTTGAGCCGTGAGCGCAAGGGCGAGGAAAAGGGACGTGAATTTCATGAATGGAGAGGAGGATTCTTGAGGAATGACGGCGAAAATGTCACGCACGAACTTTAAACACGCCGAATTGCCGCCGCGAAGGCCCCATCCATCTGATCATCCGGCGGGAAGCTGTGGCGGAGTTTGACGGGTTCGTAACCGGGGGTGGCTTCGAGGACGCTGGCGACGAGCAGTTCGTTTTCAGCAGGCTCGATGCTGCAGGTGCTGTACACGAGGATACCGCCCGGTTTGAGGACGCGGAGGCAGTTTTTGAGCAGTTGAGTCTGGGTTTCCACCTGGGCGGTGATGTCTGCGGGCGTTAAGCGCCAGCGTACATCGACGCGGCGGCGCATGACACCGGTGTTGGAGCAGGGGACGTCGAGGAGGATGCGATCAAATCCGGCCTTGGCAAAATCGGGGATCTGCGGGTCCGCCCAGTCGTGCTGCTCGATTTGGGTGTTGGCCACATGGAGCCGGTGCAGATTGCCCTCTAGGCGGCGAAGGCGGCCTGGGGCGACATCGCAGGCGATAATCTCGCCGGTATTTTCCATGAGCTGGGCCAGCAAGGCGGTTTTGCCACCGGGGGCCGCACAGGCATCCAGCACGCGCTGGCCCTGCTGTGGGGCGAGCAGGCGCGGGGCGATGGCGGTGCTGGGATCCTGCATGTACACTCTGCCTACGCTCAAATCTTCACGCGGCAGGTGGTCGCAGACGATGAAGTCTTCCGTCGTCTCGGTCATCTGCGGGTAGAGGCGGTTGATGCGGGCGCAGATGGGTGCGGGGATCTGGTTCCACTCGCAGAGAGCGGTGGTTTTGGCTTCGCCGTAGAGGCCGAGCCAGTGCTCGATGAGCCATTTCGGGTGCGAGGTGCGCGTTTCCAGCGGCAAAGTGGCGGTCATGGCCAGCAGTTCTTCGGATTCGCGGCAGGCACGACGCAGCACCGCATTGATCAAACTGCGTGCGCGACCGGTGGCGGCGACGGTTTCGTTCACGGCAGCATATTCTGAAACCTTGAGAATCAATACCTGACACAGGCCGATGCGCAGGCCCCAGCGGCTGCGGTGGTCGAGGTGCTTGTCCTCGGTGATCACGGTGATCCAGTGATCCAGCAGGGAAAGATTGCGCAGGGTGGTGAGGACGATGTCACGCAAAAAGGCGGCATCGGGCAGGCTAAGGAAGTTGTCGCGCTGGATGTGGTCCATCAAATCGGCGGCAAAACGCTCCCCTCCGGACCATTCGCCCAAAACATCCAGCGCCATGCCTCGGATGGGGACGGTGGGCTGGCGGGACGAGGAAGGCGGGCGTGGTTGACTCATGGGGCTTACGACTAAGGCGGTGTGGCGCTGGACACAAGCCGCCCTTTGTCTGCGGTGGGAGGAATGATTGACAAACTTCCCGCCCCCGCCTTTATAGATGGCCCCCCGCCTTTTTCACCCGCCCAACCACACCTGACCATGGATTTTATCGCCAAGAACATCGCCGAAGTAGCTCCTTCAATGACCCTGTCTATCACCAGCCAGGCGAAGGCGTTGAAGAAGCAGGGAGTGGACGTGCTGAACTTTGGAGCCGGTGAACCCGACTTCGACACGCCTGCACCGATCATCGCCGCCGCCATCGAAGCCCTGAATTCCGGCAAAACCCGCTACACTGAAAGCGCCGGCATCCTCGAACTTCGTGAAGCCATCGCTGCAAAGCTGCTGGTGGACAACAACGTGCAGTATGAAGCCTCCCAGATCAGCGTGAACTGCGGTGCCAAGCACTCCTGCTACAACGCCATCCTTGCCTGTGTGAATCCAGGTGACGAAGTGATCATTCCTGCTCCGTACTGGACCAGCTACCCTGAGATGGTGCGCATCGTCGGCGGCATTCCGGTGATCGTCGAAACCAAGCGCGAAAACGGCTGGAAGCTCACTCCGGATGAGTTCGAGGACGCCATGTCCCCGATGACGAAGATGATCATCCTGAACACCCCCGGCAACCCGACCGGCTCCATCTATACCCGCGAAGAACTCACCGCGCTGGCCGATATCGCCGTGGGCGAAGGCATCGTCATCCTCTCCGACGAAATCTATGAGAAGCTGGTCTACGGCGGCAATGAGCACATCAGCATCGCCTCCCTGAGCAAGGACATCTACGACCACACCATCACCATCAACGGCTTCTCCAAGGCCTATGCGATGACCGGCTGGCGTCTGGGCTACACCGCCGCTCCGAAGAAGATCGCTGAATCCATCGACACCATTCAGAGCCATACCACCAGCAATCCGACCAGCTTTGCCCAATATGGTGCACTGGCCGCCCTGCAGATGGATCAGCAGATCGTCAGCGACATGCGTGATGAGTTCGACGTGCGCCGTCAGTATATGCTGGGCCGCCTGAACAACATCAAGAACGTCCGTGTGGTCGAGCCAATGGGTGCCTTCTACTTCCTGGTCGACATCGAGCCGACGCAGATCAAGAGCGTGAACTTCTGTGAAAAGCTGCTCAGCAAGCAGAAGGTCGCCATCGTTCCCGGCGTCGCATTCGGTGCCGAGCACACCGTGCGTTTCAGCTACGCCACCGGCCTGGACGTGATCAACGCCGGCATGGACCGCTTCGAAGAGTTCTGCAATCAGCACTAATCCCGCACCGTTGCTTTAAACGGCCAGCCTCGACTTCAACTGCTAACCTCCAAACATCATGGGCATCTACAACAACATCGTCGAAACCGTCGGCAAAACACCGCTGGTGAAGCTCAACAAAGTGACCGCCGGCCTCAACGCCACGATCGCTTTGAAGTGTGAATTCTTCAATCCGCTCGGCAGCGTGAAGGATCGTATCGGTGCCGCCATGATCGAGGACGCCGAGAAGCGCGGCATTTTGAATGCTGACAGCGTCATCGTGGAGCCCACCAGCGGCAACACTGGCATCGCCTTGGCGTTTGTCGCAGCAGCGAAGGGCTACAAGATCATCCTGACGATGCCTGAAACGATGTCGCTCGAACGCCGCACGCTGCTTGCGCTGTTGGGGGCCGACCTCGTGCTCACCCCTGGTGCGCAGGGCATGAAAGGCGCCATCGCCAAGGCCACCGAACTCGTCGCCTCCACGCCGAACGCCTGGATGCCTCAGCAGTTTGAAAATCCCGCCAATCCTGCCATCCACGCGAAGACCACTGCTGAAGAGCTTTGGGCAGACACCGATGGCAAGATCGACATCCTCGTCGCCGCCGTCGGCACGGGTGGTACGATCACTGGCGTGACCGAAGTCCTCAAGCCGCGCAAGCCAAGCTTCCAGGCCATCGCCGTCGAGCCAGATGCATCTCCGGTCATCAATCAGACCCTCGCCGGCCAGCCCGTTCAGCCCGGTCCGCACAAGATCCAGGGGACCGGTGCCGGATTCATTCCTGGCAATCTCCATCTCAAAGACAGCGCCGGAAATGCTCAGATCACCGAGTGCATCAAGGTCAGCAATGACGAAGCCTTCGCCATGGCACGCCGCCTGGCCAAGGAAGAAGGCATCCTCGTCGGCATCAGCACCGGTGCCAACGTGGTCGCTGCCATCGAAGTCGCCAAGCGTCCTGAAAATGCCGGCAAGCTGATCGTTACCGTCGCCTGCTCCACCGGCGAGCGCTACCTCTCCACCGCGCTGGCTGACGAAGCCCGTGCCAAAGTGGGGGCGTGAGCCTCGCAATGACGAATGAATCCCGAATGCCAGGACACCTTGACGGGTGACTGGCATCGTCTCCCTTCGTTACTCTTCTGAACCAGCCGTTCACCGCTTCTAGAAAACCATCCTTTATGTCCCAACTCGATTCCATCTCCCAAGAACTCCCGGCCACTGGCATGGAAAAGTTTCTGGAGGACAATGCCCGCAAGCTCGTCTGGCTTTTCATCATCGCGGTGGTCGCGATCATCGCCTTTGGCGTGATCAAGCATCAAAACACCCTCAAGGCCAATGAGGCTGCGGAAGCCTTCACGGGAGCCAAAACGGTGGAGGATTGCGATCTCGTCATCTCGCGTTATCCCGGCTCCAATGCCGCTGCCAACGCGTTGCTGCTGAAAGCGGATCTGCTCTGGGACCAGAACAAGAAATCCTCCGCGGTGGAAGCCCTCAAGGAATTCACCACCAAGGATGCCAGCAATCCTCTGGCCGTTTTTGCACTGCTCGGTCTTGGCTCCAAGCTGGATGCCATGGGTGAAACCAAGGAAGCTCAGGCCATTTTTGAGCGCATCACCAACGAGTTCGCCTCCAGCGAAGCTGCTCCCCTGGCGCAAGTCCGTCTGGGTGACCTCCTCTGGGCGCAGGGCAAGGCCGATGAGGCCAAGAAAGCCTACGAAGAGCTTGCCGTGAAGTTTCCTGACATGCCTGGATTCCAAACCATTAGCCAAAACCGTCTCGGCTGGATCGCTGCCTCACTACCGACCAAGGAAGTGGATGCGCCTCCTGCACCCAAAGTGGAGCCAAAACCTGCCGCAGCCGTCCCAGGACTGCCCAACATCAAGCTGAATGCGGCCAACAGCGGCATCGGTGCCACCATCGCTCCTTCGGTAGCACCCGTGCCTGTAACTGTGCCAGCTCCGGTCACTCCTGCTCCTTCCACACCGGCACCGTCCGCTGCTCCGACTACGCCTGCCGCTCCAGTTCCTGCCGCGCCAGCAAGCCCGGCTACGCCACCGCCTGCAGCTGCAGCGCCTGCTCCAGCGGCACCTCCAGCAACTCCTGCTCCGGCTGCGCCATCTGCTCCGACACCGTCAGCACCAGCCACCGAACAGGCTCCGAAGCCTTGAAGTGGAGTGCATCACTCCTTGTCTGAAATGACAAGTGGGTTGGATTTCTGACGGGCATTGTTAGCGATATAGCTCCCATCAGATGGGACCACCGCCATGTTCATCTCACTGAACAATGTGCAGCCCTGCAAGGACTCGTGAGTGACTTCCTTGTCATGTAGAGTCCGCAAGATACTCAACGGTACCACCCAGGTGATCGATTTTTTGGGTTCCAGCTTAATGACAGGAGCGCTCCACACCGAGGTGAGAAGCAGTCCACGGTACTTTGCATCGTAGGCCTCATACGGCTGGCCACCGTGACTGCTGATGTGAAGGGTGGCGTGGAACTCCTTGTCGTTGACCATGACTTTGAGTTTCTGATCGGAGACATTGGTCAGTGTCGCCACGAAGTGTGCTTTCTTGTCACCTTTGCCGGCTTCGAACACGAGGCTGTAGTTAAGCAAGTGGGAGTGGCTCCCTTCTATTTTTGGATCAGGAGGCCCGTCCGCCAACGCAATGCCGCATCCGAATATCCAGATGAAGCAGGTGGCGATGGCTTTCACGGCTTTGAGTATGTATCAAAGCCACTCAGCAATCGCCGCGATCACTTCATTGCGCTGCTCTTCCGTGAGTTCGCCATAGATCGGAATGCTGAGCACTTCCCCCGCGACGCGATGGGAAACCTCGCAGCCTGAGAGAGAAGCAGCTGGGAGATCGGCAAAACAGGTCTGCTGATCGAGCGTGACGGGATAGTAGATGTCGCAGCCGATCTTTTTGGACACCAGATGATCGCGCAGAGCATCGCGCTGGTGGCCAAGCACGCGGATGGTGAACTGGTTCCAGATGTGCTCGTTGTGGGCGTAGCTTACGGGCAGCACGATCTTGGCATTCTGCGCGGTCAGCCAGGTGTCCTGGGTGCTCACGCATTTGCAGTGCGCAGGATCCGCCTGCACCACGCCGGGAAGTTTTGACAGTGCCTCGATGTAGTGCGCGGCGTTGCGCTGGCGGTCCGCTGTGTATTGCGCATAGCGCTTCACCTTCACGCTCAGCAGGGCGCATTGCAGCGTGTCCATGCGGAAATTGCCGCCCACGTAGTGATGGTAGTACTTGGGCTTGCCGCCGTGCACACGCAGCACACGGGCGTATTCGGCCAGTGCGTCGTCATTCGTCACCAGCATGCCGCCGTCGCCAAAGCCGCCGAGGTTCTTGCTGGGGAAGAAGCTGTAGCAGCCGAAATCTCCCAGCGTGCCGCTGCTTTCGCCACGGTACCTGGCACCGATGGACTGCGCTGCGTCCTCGATCACTTTGAGGCCGTGTTCCTTGGCCAAAGCGAGGATGGGAATCATGTCCGCACACTGGCCGAAGAGATGGACGGGGATGATCGCGCGGGTTTTTTCGGTGATCTTTTTCCGCGCGTCGTTCACATCCATGTTGAAGCAGATGGGGCAGACGTCTGTGAACACCGGCACAGCGCCGAGGCGTGAGACGGCTCCCGCGGTGGCAAAGAAGGTGAACGCAGGGCAGAGAACTTCATCACCCGCCTTGATGTCCAGCGCCATGAGGGCCAGCAGCAGGGCATCGGTGCCGGAGGAGACTGACAGCGCATGCTTCACGCCCACCATCTCAGCGATTTCTTTTTCAAAGGTCTCCAACTCCGGCCCCATGATGAACCTGCCATGATGCAGCACCTGCGTGAAGGCGGCCTGGAGTTCGGATTCGAGGGGCAGGTTCTGGGCGTTGACGTCGAGAAGTGGGACGGGCATGGGAGGAAAAAGTGACGAAGGCAGAATGATGAATGACGAATGGCGGGCGTGCCAGCGATTCCTTAATCCGTCAGTTTGGGCCAGCCGCCCACCTCCTCCTGAGAGCGGACCACGGGCTGGAAATTTTTCTCATGCGCACGGTTGATGATGCACGGTCTGCCTGATCACATCCGCTCCGTCGTTTGAATGCCCAGCAGGCCAAGGCCGGTCTTGAGTACGCGGCTGGTGGCTTCGCAGAGGTTGAGGCGTGTGTTGCGGGCGGTGCCTTCGGAACGCAGGACGTGGCAGGCTTCGTAGAAGCTGTGGTAGGTGTCCGCGAGTTCGTAGAGATAGTTCGCGAGCAAGTTCGGACGGTGGTCGTCGAGGATGTCGTGGGCGTTCTCAGCGAACTGTGCCAGCTTCATCGCGAGGGCGCGCTCGGCAGGTTCGGTGATGGCGAGATCTTCGGTGAGAGTGACTTCGCTGTCGAGCTTGCGGAAGATAGCGCGGGTACGCACGTAGGCGTTTAGCAGGTAAGGGGCGGTGTTGCCTTGCAGAGACAGCATTTTGTCCCAGCTAAACTTGTAGTCGGTGAGGCGGTTCTGGCTCAGCTCGGCGTATTTGACGGATCCACCGCCGATGATGCGGGCGATCTCGTCCTTCTCGGTGTCGCTGAGACCTTGCTCTTTTTCATCGGCAGCGGCGCGGGCACGCTCGATGGCTTCGTCGATGACTTCGAGGAGGCCCACGGTTTCGCCGCTGCGGGTTTTGAACATCTTGCCGTCCGGACCTAGGATGCTGCCGAAGGCGATGTGGATCATCTTCGTGGTGATGCCGCGACGCTGAGCGGCGGCGAAGACCTGGCGGAAGTGCAGTTGCTGCGGTGCGCCGACGACGTACCAGATTTCGTCAGCGTGGAATTCCTGCACACGGTAGTCGATGGTGGCGAGGTCGGTGGTGGCGTAGAGGTAACCGCCGTCGCCTTTGCGGATGATGCAGGGTGCGGGCTTCCACTCGTCCTTGTCGCGAATCAGGAAGGGGTCGCTTTCAGGCTTCACGCTGCCATCGCTGAAGACCACGGTGGCGCCTTCACTGATCGTGGCGATGCCTTGATTGAGCATCTCTGCAACGAGAGGAGCCAGGGCGTCATTGTAGAAGCTCTCGCCGAGGTAGTGGTCGAACTTGATGTCGAGAGCGCCGTACACTTTTTCGAGCTGCTCCAAGGTGAGGCGCACGCATTCCTTCCAGATGCCGAGATTTTCGGCATCGCCCTGCTGGAGTTTGACGAGTTCGCCTTTGCAGATTTCGAGCACGGCTTCATCGGCTTTGGCGGCGGCGTTCACGGCTTTGTAAACGCTGACGAGTTCGTGGATCGGGTCGGCTTTGAGCTTGGACTGATCAAGCTGCGTCTTCCAGCCGTGGATGATCATGCCGAACTGCGTGCCCCAGTCGCCCACGTGGTTGTCGGTGATGACCTTGTGGCCGATGAAGCGCGCCACGCGGGCCAGAGAATCGCCGATGAAGGTGCTGCGGATGTGGCCCACATGCATGGGCTTGGCGATGTTGGGCGCGGAGAAATCGACCACGATGGTCTTGGCCTTTTCCACTTGGGGAACGCCGACGTTGGCATCTTTGACAATGACGGAGAGCCTCTGGGCCAGTGCGGCAGGGCTGAGCGTGAGGTTCAGAAAGCCCGGGCCGTCCACGGTGATTTTTTCGCACAGGTCTTCAACTTGGAGCGCCGCCTTGATCTGTTCCGCGAGAGCACGTGGATTCGTCTTGAGCTGCTTGGCCAGGATCATCGCCGCATTGCTCTGGTAGTCGCCAAAGCGTGTGTCTGATGCGATGACGATGCCGGGGGTGAAACCTTCAGGCAGATCAATGCCGGCGGCGGTGAAAGCTGCCTGGAGACGGGACGTGAGGAGGGCGCGAAACATGGGTGGCCTGCCTCATAGTATGAGGTGACGGGCAGTTCAATCACGAACACCGTTGATTGCCGTCCGGCCTAAAAACGTCGATCGGGGTCTGTGACGCTCGTGAGCTTCTTGTCGTAGCACTCGTCCGCTTTCATCAGTTTGACCTTCTCCGCCAGTTTCTCAAAAGCCGACGAAGTGGATTTGGTCAGGACGATCACGCCATTCGGATCCGTGACCTGCACCACCCAGCCTTGATACTTGAAGCCAAACACAGCACCGGTGGTGTCAAACTGAGTGGTGACGCTAGGCAGCTTGTTTTCATACATCTGGCGGATGGGAAGGGACACCGGGAAATCCACCCGCTGCAGGACTTTGGCCACCTTCATGTCCACCGTGCTTTCGCCGAGCAGAATGAAGCTCACCGTGTAGCCATCGTAGGCCTGAGCGGTCGAAGTGTTGGTGAATTTGACACGCGGATTGATCACCTGCATCTCGTCGTCAAAGTCACCGCCCTCGGTTTTGGCTGGCCGACCTATCATGACTTCGATTTTGACACCGGTTGCGAAGGGGACTTTGGGAGCCGCCGTGTTGATCGGCATGGGAGCAGCGGGCGTGATGGCGGGCGGTGCAGGGGGAGGGGTGACAGGCGGTCTGGCTGCCGCCATGGCTGGAGCCGGGGCGCCGGAAGAAGCCACTTCGTTGAGAGGCTTTGAGGCCGTCAGGCTGGCGAGCAGAGCATCACAGCGGGCGGTGCCAAGACGGTCTCCCGACTGCTGGCGTTTGGAGGCGAGGTTTTTGACTCCGCATTCGAGGTTCTTGCGCAGGGCCTCTGCAGATTCCATGCGGCGGTTTTGAAGCTGCTCGGTCTGCTGGCGGTAGATGCCACGAAAGCGTTTGTGATCACCCGAAGTCGCGGCGTCGGTGGAGGGATCGGGCACGGGCTGTCCGGCGGCGATGGCGTTCGCTTCAGCGCGCATGGCGAGCTGGTCTTTGGGAGATGCAGAGGCGGCGGAGCGGAGCAATGCTGCACCGTATTTGCTGGTGAGGTCGCGGATCTGGGCGCGGAACTGCTCATCGTTGACGAGCGAGTCGGACGGAGCTGACTGAGCGCGCAACGCGGCGAGTTCCGGATCAAATTTTTCCAAGCGGGAAATCTGACGCGTGGCCAAGGAAAGGAAGCTTTTGTTTGTGCCGAGCCTGTTCAGATCCGGGAGGCGAACGACCAGCGCATCGAAGTCATCCGGCTGAGGATTTTTCATGTCGAGCGGGAACCCGGAAACGAGCATCCAGCCTTCATCCTGGGAGATGCGGATCGTATTGGCGCGCATGCCGATGTCGAGGCTGGCCAGTTCAGCCCCGGTGTCGGCTTCGCGGATGAGAAGACTGCCATTGGAGTAGGCGCAGACGAGGAGTCGGCCGGCTCCCGCCCACGCAGTGCTGGAACAGCTGAGGCTGGCGGGGGGATTGATGAGGAAACGCGGGGTGAGTGCCGGAACATCGAGCAGGTAGAGAGGGCCCAGGCCGCCGACGATCGTGCTGCCGTCCGGAGAGAGGGAAAGGCGGTTGCGAATATTGGTGTAGCCCGGCAGGTCGCGGATGTGGCGATGGTCCGGCGCGGAGAACAGCGCCGCAAAAGGCTTGTCCATGATGATGCTTTGAGTGGAGCCTGGGCCCTGGTTCGGATTGGGCTTCATGGTGCTGCCAACCACCAGAAGCTGGGACGCCTCGTCAGGCTTCATCGTGGGCAGCTGGAAGAGGTGATAAGCCGCGCGCGGCCATTCGGAGAACTGCTGCAGCACGGCACCTTTCGACGGGTCCCAGTGATAGACGCCGCCGCTTGCGTCATTGCAGAGCAGATAGATGCCTTTTTGGTCAGCAGCCCATGTGGCATAAGTCAGCCTGTTGGCAGGGGCTTTGACGCTGGCGATCCTTCTACCCTGTTCGAGATCCCAGATGGCGACCTGTTGTGAGCGAAATGAATACACCAGGATGCGCCTGCCATCAGCCGCTGCCTCAATGCCGTGAATATCACCGACAGGAGAGGGGAAGCGCTTCAGTTCAGCGCCTGTGGCCACGTCCCAGAGTATCAGCGTATCATCATGACCACCTGAAACGGCGCGCCGCTGGTCGGCGAGGAGGGTGCATGAATAGACGAGTTCTTTGTGTCCTTTGAGGCGCCTGAGGATGGCGAAGTCACCGGCCTCGGGTTTGAACGGCCCGGCGGGCGCATTGCTGATGATGGCGGGTGTGGGAGCGGTGGCCGCATTCGCCCTTTGAGCTGGAGAGGCCGCGCCTTTCTTTGAATCCGCCTCACTCGTTGTTGCGACCTTCGCATCTGGTTTGGACGGGGCAGCCAAGTCAGGCTTGCCCTGCTGCTGGATGAACCATCCGCCAGCTACTAGCAAAGCAATGCAGGCGGCAGCCCAGAGCCAGCCGTACGAACTTTGTTTTTGAGGCGCATGGACAGATCCTTGCGGGCGTACCCGCGCCTGCAATTGCGGCGGCGGTGCACGATGCACGGACGGTGCGGGAACTACGGCTGCCGTGGCGGCAGCTTGGAGGAAGGTTTTGATTTCGCCACAGTTCTGGAAGCGGCGGGCGGGGTCCGCCATCATGCAGCGGCTCACGACACTGGCGTAAGCTGCCGGCAGACCCTGGCCTGCCGAGGCTCCCGCCGTACCTGGCGTCAGCTTGGTGAACATTTCATGAATGACCACCCCCAGCGCGTAGATGTCAGCGCGGTGATCCACGGTGGCACCACTCTGCAGGCGTTCGGGAGCCACGTAGTCAGGTGTGCCGTACTCGGCTTCGCCTGTCGTTTCGCTGTCCTTATCGTGTGCGAGGCCGAAATCGACGATCTTCGTCTGCCAGTCATCGGTGACGAGGATGTTGGCGGGCTTGATGTCGCGATGGATGATGTTGTGACTGTGGGCGTAGGCAAGCGCGTCACACAGCTGCGGCACGAGGCTGCGGACACGCTCCGGCGTCACTTCATCGCGATGAATGAGGCGGTGCAGGTCCATGCCGTTCACATATTCCATCACCAGATAGAGGTGCCCCTGCGTGGTCTGGCCGAAATCATAAACCGCCGCGATGTGTACATGCGTGAGTCTGGCCATGGATCGTGCTTCCGTAATGAAGCGGCGCGCATCCTCCTCATTCTGAGAGGCGGATTCCGGCACGAGTTTGATGGCCACCCAGCGGTCCAGCGCCGCCTGTCGGGCGAGATACACCGCACCCATGCCTCCGACGCCGAGAATGCCGTGAAATTCATACTGCGGCAGCAGCGCGGCCATTTCCTCCAGCGTTGGGAAGGTATGGCCCTCGGCTGGTTTTTCTTCAGGAGAGATCGGGGATTCAGTTTCGTCGCTCATGCAGAGATAGTTGTGGACAGCTAGATGCATCCTAAAGCTCATTCAGGAAAAAGCTCAAGCTGAGAGTGTGTGACAGGTTGCTGTGCTTAGGAAGCTGATCCTGCGCCAATTTAGCTGAAATTCGTCACATTCTCACATCGCGGATTTCTTCGGCGCTGGTGAGCGTCAATGTGCTGCCATCTGGCAGTGCAAGCAGGAGGTGGCCCTCCTCATTCAAATCAAGGACACGGCCATGCACTTCACGGCCTTCGGCGCGGCAGCGGATCTGCCTGCCGGAAAGCCAGCTGCGCTCACGGACTTCGGCAATGGCTGCGGGGAAATCATCTTCGATGCGCGCAAACTCCATGTGCAAAGAGCTCAGCAGGCGGTGGGCAAGGGTGTTGCGGTCGAGTTCGCTCACCACGGGGCTGGCGAGTTCCCGCAGCAATGACGTGGCATGGATCTCAGGCGGAAAGTCGCGCGCATTCACGTTCAGGCCGATGCCCAGAACGATGCGCATTCCATCACGGGTGGAGACAGTCTCCGCCAGCAGGCCGCTGACCTTGCGGTCGCTCAGATAAACGTCATTGGGCCATTTGATGCGCGGTTGCAGCGGCAGCTCTGCCTCGATGGCTTTGCAGATAGCAAGTGCTGCCAGGGTGGTGATGCGGGGCCATGACTCCATGGGAGCTGCAGGCTTCAGCAGCAATGAGAACATCAAATCCCTGCCACGTGGGGCGATCCAGCGATTGTCACGCCGACCCCGGCCTGTGGTTTGAGATTCGGCGAAGACCACGGCACCGACCGGGAGAGTGGCGGCGTTTTGTTTGAGCCAGTCGCTGGTGGAGCCAACTTCATCCAGCACCGTGATGTGCCACGGCAGGGCGGGATCGTTCAAGGCGCTGGCATCAAGCGAGATCATGCACGGATGCTGTGCGGATCACTGGCCTCGCCGTGCTGATGCAGTTCATCATGGTCACCCTGGCATTCAAGATGCGTGGTGATCAGCACCGGATTCGCCACGCTGTCCTGCACGGCTGTTTCAATCTGGGTGGCGATGCGGTGGGCGTCGCGCAGCATGATGTCATCGGCAAAGAGCAAATGGACTTCAACGTAGTGCATTTCGCCGGCATCACGATGGCGCAGGGCATGAAACTGGAGGCCGTGTTTTTCAGTTTCGCGGCGCAGCGCGGCATCGAGGATGGTGTTCAGTTTCGGATCGGCGGTGTCCATGAGACCCCCGACGCTCTGGCGCATGAGGCCGTAGCCGGTCCAGATGATGTTGGCGGCCATGAGAAGGCCGCAGATTGAATCCCAGCTGTGCCAGCCGGTCAAGGCGACGAGGCCGAGGCCCACGATGGCCCCCAGGCTGGTCCACACATCGGTGAAGACGTGTTTGCCATTGGATTCGAGAATCAGGGAACCTTGTTTTTTCCCGGTGCGGATGAGATACGCACCAAGAACGGCATTGATGACGATCGTCAGCGCGGTCAGTGCCAGGCCCTGGTCCAGATTGGCGGGTGGCAGGTGCAGCAGCAGCCGGCGCACCGATTCATAAATGATGAACAGGGCGGCAAGGATGATCAGCCCGCCTTCGATTCCGGCGGAAAAGAACGCGATCT
The DNA here is from genome assembly GCA_943371875.1 of Prosthecobacter debontii. Taxonomy (GTDB): domain Bacteria; phylum Verrucomicrobiota; class Verrucomicrobiia; order Verrucomicrobiales; family Verrucomicrobiaceae; genus Prosthecobacter; species Prosthecobacter debontii_C. The sequence goes on from CALRWM010000012.1 coordinate 68,122, forward strand.
TGCTGTGGCCATAGGGGTGGTCTGCGTCGGCCGGTTTGTGCAACACACCGAGGCTGAAGGTCGCGAACATCACAGCCGCGACGTGCACGACAGACTCCGCTGCATCGCCAAGGATCGCCGCAGAGCCGGTCAGCACATACGCCCCCATTTTGAGCACAACCATGAGGAACCCCACGGCGAGAGAGAGCCGCATGGCGCGCGTGGCGTCGGAGGTGTTGCTCATGAGGGATCAGTCACGCAGCAGCAGCTCGACGATGGCGGGCACATCAGCAAACGATTCGACACAGCGCCAGGGATTCAGGGCGCTCAGTTCAGCATGGGAATACTGACCTGTCGCGACGGCAAGACACTTGGCACCAAAGGCCTCGGCGCAGCGGATGTCCTTCGGGGTGTCACCGATGACGATCACATCGTCGATGTGGTAGGTCGTGCCGGTGGCATCCTGCATGCGCTGCAGCGCTACGGGGCCTAGCTGGTTGCGGTCATGATGATCACTGCCGAAGCCGCCTTCGAGGAAATGCTCGTAGATGCCGTGGCGCGAGAGCTTGATCACCGCACCGCGACGCACGTTTCCGGTGAGCAGACCGAGGTGCGCGTCGCTTTCGCTGCGCAGGGCTTCCAGCAGTTGCGTCACACCGGGCAGGGTGTAGCCGCTGAAGTCCGGCGCTTGGAGCCGGCGCTGGAGATGGGACAGATAGCGGTCAAGAAAAGCGATGACTTCCTCCGGCGTATGCTGGCGGCTCATGTGGCCGAACACATCCATGGCAATCGCGGGGTCGGTGGACCCTGCGAGCTGGAGCGGCGGGAACTGTTCGCGCTGAATGCCGAAGTGTTCTTCGGCGGCGTCGAGAATGGCTGCGCCGCCCGCGCCATTGCTGTCGATCAGCGTGCCGTCGATGTCGAAAAGAAGCAGGCGAGCCATCTCAGTGTGGCTTGGAGGCTGAGGCCGGTGGATGTGCTGCAGCACCGGTGTTGGACGGTGCGTATTTGGCCACCATGACAGCGCCTACGACAGCCAGAACGCAGCCGATGATGAATTGCGGAGGAATGGCCTTGTCCGGCCGATGGAGGAGCATGGCCGTGAGGGTGTTGATCACCGGTGCGCCACCGAAGACAATGGGCATGACAGCCGCCGCCGCAGCCACACCAAAACCACCGCCACCTTTGATGATGGGAGTGGCGGCAGCGCCGAGGGCGAGGACCAGTGTGAGCGCACCCAGAGCACCTGCCATACCTGCGATGAGGCTGAGGGGAATGCCGCTGCCGGTTTCACCAGTGAAGCTCCAATTGGTGCCCCGGGCCTTCAGCACCAGCGCGGTCACGATGCCGATGAGAGCGTAGGCGATGCAGACAAACAGAAAGGCTTTCAGGCTGGCATTGGGGGTTTCCGCCCCCATGGGCATCTTGGAGCGTGCTGCATGAAGAATGACGCCATAAACGCCCCAGGAGAGCACGGTGAGAAGAGCGTAAAGGAGCCAGGGCTGCATGATTTTGGATCGGGGTTGGGAGTTCACAAGAGTTGGGGAGTGAGCAATGAATTGCCTTTGGAGAACGCCTCTCACAACGGCTTTGTTCACTTTTTATGGTCAGGGGACTTTGAGCGGGCTATGCGACAGCACACGGTCTACAATTCTCTCCGTCTGGAATAATGGTAACGAAAAAACGACGTGGCCAGAGCCAGGCTCGCAATGCCGAGCATAAGCCGTCATCCTATGCAAATTAGAGCAGGCCCAAGAAGCTGATGAAGACTCTACTTTCGGTCCGGCCGTTTCAGCAATTCCGGCGGCGCGGCTTCGATCTTGTCGCGAAAGCGCTGGGGAATTACGACGGCCTTCATCTGGCCGGTCTCGCGGTCTTTCCGCACGCAGGCGGCGGTGATGCGGCCTTCGGCAGCCAGGGTGCCGTCCAGTTTCCAAAAGCGGATGTAATGGCGGATGACCTTGCTGCGGACTTCTTCCACGAGGAGTTCGCATTCAAACTCCTCCTCGACACGCAGCGGGGCCATGTAGTCGCAGGAGGCGTGAACGCGCGGCCAGCCGACGCGTTCTTCACCTTCCACCGGCTTGTCGACGATGGAGAAACCGAGGCTGCGGAAGAAGGCATGCTCCACGCGCTCCATGTAGCGGAAGAAATTGGAGAAATGGACGATGCCGGCCATGTCGGTGTCAGAGAACTGGACGCGCTCGATGCAGGTGAAACGGTGGGCCATGAGGCGGGATGATTAGTCGGTGGATGATGGATTCTCAAACACTCATCGCCTTCAAATCTGCGGCGGCGGAAGTGCCGGGAGCATGAGCCTACGATTCATGCCGCCGAACGGTTGGATGAAGGAACCGCTCAGCGCGAGGTTGTGGCGCCGGAGCTGAAGCGGGTAGAGCAGGGAATAAGTGGTGCGCAGGCGCTGGCGCAGGGGTTCATTGGCCGCAGTGAGCGGCAGCTTGTGCACTTCCTGCCGCAGGAAGTTCAGGCTTTGCAGCACATTCACGTAGCGAACATCCTCAGGCCCCGAAGGGGTGAGGTCGTTGTATCCATAATGCGCGACGATGACTGTGCGGGAACCGCGTGGCCCCAGCAACGGCGCGGCCATGCGCTCGGGGCCGAAGTCATCATAATTCAACGTGAGCGATTGTCCGGCAAAGGCCCTGCTCAGTCCTCCCGCAGCGCAGCCTGGGAGCAGCAGAAGCGCCAGCAGCAATAGGAGCCTTGGGGTAAATTTCATGACGGTGGCGGTTTAGTGGGAGATGACGGCAAGCTCACACCCCTGCGCCTCGCGTATTTTGTGGGCGGACTCGATCACCGCATGCGCTGCAGCTTCGGCATCCGCCTTGGTGTTGAAGCGGTTGAAGGAAAAACGCAGCGTGCAGGCGGCATCGCGGGCGCTGACACCCATGGCCTCAAGCACATGCGAGGCATGCAGTGCGCCGGTGTGGCAGGCGGAACCGGCGGAGCAGGCGATGCCTGCCTGATCCAGCAGAATGAGCATCCCGGCGGCATCCATCTCAGGCAGGCAGAAGGAACTGGTGGTGTGAAGCCGGTGCGTCGGGCAGCCATGTATCCGCATGTCTGGCAACGCAGCGTGGATGAGGTGCTCGAAACGGTCGCGCATGCATTTGAGGCGGGCCTTGTTGCCGTCTGAGAGGTGCTGGCTGGAGAGTTCGGCGGCTTTGCCGAGGGCGATGATGCCGGGCACATTCTCCGTGCCGCCACGCCGTTCGTCTTCCTGACCACCTCCCACAATCAGCGGCGCAAAGCGGACGCGCTGGCTGATGAAGAGTGCGCCAATGCCCTTCGGCGCATGCATCTTGTGGCCGCTGAGGCTGAGAAAATCGACCGGCGTCGTTTGTACATCGAGGTGGATTTTTCCCCCGGCCTGCACGGCATCTGTATGCACCAGCGCGCCGGCGGCGTGAGCCAGTGTGACGATTTCGTGCATGGGGGCGAGCACGCCGGTCTCGTTGTTGGCCCACATGATGGAGACAAGCGCGGTGACTCCTGGCTGAACGAGTGCGTGCAAGGCATCCAGATCAACACGGCCGTCAGGGTGCACGGGAGCGGTGGTGACCTGGCCTCCTTGGGCCTGCCAGCGCCGGGCGGATTCCATGACTGCCGCGTGCTCCGTGCCGGTGATGATGAGTTCTGGCTTGTCCGGCCACAGGGCGCATACGGAGGCGTGCACGGCATTGATGGATTCGGTGCCGCCGCTGGTAAAAATGATTTCCACCGGGCTGGCATTGAGCAGGGCTGCCACCTGGGCTCGTGACTGCTCGATGGCGCGGCGCACCCTGCGTCCGGCGGCATAGCTCGCGGAAGGATTGGCGTAGTGCTCGCGCAGGAACGGCAGCATCGCCTCCAGCACTGCTGGATCGACCGGCGTGGTGGCGTTGGCGTCGAGGTAGATCACGGGGAGAAGGTCGGACTGCGATTCCTGCTGTCAATACGCCTTCCGGCACTCGACAAGACGCACACTCCCGCTAACCTCCCGGCCCTTATGCTCGACATCCGCCTCATTCGTGACAACCCAGATCAGGTCAAACAGCGCCTCGCCAACCGTAGCGGCGACTTCGCATCATTGGTGGATGAGGTGCAGTCCATTGACACTCAGCGCCGCGCCGCAGAGACGGAACGGCAGAAGCTGCAGAGTGATCGCAACCGCATCAGCAAGGAGATCGGCATCGCGAAAAAGAACGGCCAGGACACCAGCGCCATCGAGGCGGAGGTGCGTGTCATCGGCAGCCGCATTGAAGAAATCGGTCGCGAGGCCGATGTGGCGGATGCACGCCAGCGCGATCTGCTCCTGAGCATTCCAAATCTGCCGCATGAAGCCTGCCCCGTGGGCAGCACTGCGGAGGAGAATCCTGAAGTGAAGGTCTGGGGCGAGAAGCCGACGTATGACTTCCAGCCAAAGGATCACACCGTGCTTGGCGCAGCCCTCCGCATGCTCGATTTCGAAGCCGGGGTGAAAATTTCCGGCAGCGCCTTTGTGGTGTATCGCGGAGCTGGAGCCAAGCTTGAACGCGCCTTGATCAGCTTCCTGCTGGACCTGCACACCACGCAGCATGGCTATGAAGAAATCAGCCCGCCGCTGCTGGTGAAGTCGGAGTGCCTCGTCGGCACCGGCCAGCTTCCCAAATTCGGTGATCAGGTCTATCACAGCGCCGCAGACGATCTCTATCTCATCCCCACCGCTGAAGTGCCGGTGACGAATCTGCATCGCGATGAAATTCTGCCTCTCGAAAAACTGCCGGTCAATTACGCGGCCTACACGCCCTGCTTCCGTCGTGAGGCAGGCAGCGCGGGGCTTGGCACTCGCGGACTGATCCGCATGCATCAGTTCGACAAGGTTGAGTTGGTGAAGATCGTCACTCCGGAGACGAGCATGGCTGAACTGGAAAGCCTCACCGCAAATGCGGAGAAGGTGCTGCAACTGCTCGGCCTGCATTATCGCGTGATCGAGCTCTGCACGGGAGACATCGGATTTGGCTCGGCCAAGACCTATGACATTGAAGTCTGGGCACCGGGGCAGGGGACATATCTCGAAGTGTCTAGTTGCTCGAATTTCGGTGACTACCAGGCCCGTCGCATGAACCTGCGCTACAAGGATGAGAACGGCAAAAACCGCATCCCTCACACATTGAATGGCTCAGGCACAGCGCTGGCGCGTTTGTTTGTGGCACTCGTCGAAACGTATCAGCAGGCTGATGGAACGATCCTGATTCCTGAGGCTCTGCGCGGTCACTTCGGTGCTGAGAAAATCGGCTGATCTTCATGAAACAAGCCTGCGCCCTGTTGCTCCTGCTGGTGTCCGCCCGCATCGCCTGTGCGCAGGCTCCTGGTGTGCCGGTCTATGCTGAAGGGCGTGGAGCGCGCCCGAATGCGGTGCTGATGGAGCAGGCGAAAAAGCTACAGGGAGCTTCCGAGCTGCTGTCGATGACGAAAGCTCTGGAGCAGGCGCTGCGTACGCAGTGCGACATCACCCTGCCGGTCGCTGATTCAAAACCCATGACTGCTCGCGAACGCTGGCAGCGTGCGCGCATGTCGCACCTTCGCGTGGGGCAGTTGTACCTGTGTTCCAAGTGTGACAAATGGCATCTCGATCTGTCGGGCGGATATGCCATCACGGCCGATGGCGCGGTGGCCACGTGTGCGCATGTCATTGCGACGCCACCCAATATGAAAGAGGGCTGGCTGGTGGTGGCCACGGAGGAGGATGTGATCCTGCCCGTCACGGAAGTGCTCGCCTGCAACGTGGGTACTGATTGCGCCATCCTTCGGGTGAAGTCCGGCCAGCCACTCACCCCGCTGCCGCTGAGTCTGGACGTGAGTCCGGGAGATTCCGTGTGGTGTTTCAGCGACCCGAGCGGCAAGCGCGGCTACTTCAGCGAGGGCATTGTGAGTCGTTTTGTGAAGCGTTCGTTCATGACCAAAAAGGAGACGGACAAGCTGCCCGAAGGCTCCGAGGCACCCAAGCCTGTGTGGCTTGAAACAACGACCGACTGGGCGCCCGGCTCAAGTGGCTCGGCGTTGATGGACCAGTTTGGCAATGCGGTGGGGCATGTGTCGGAAATTCAGACCGTGATCGAAGATGCACTGCCGGCACGGAAAAAGAAAAGTGAGGCCACAGTCATTCATCAGTTGGGCACCCAGATGGTGTTTCATCAGGCCATTGCTGCGGTGGAAGTGATGGCTTTGGTGAAAAAACCTTGAGTCTGCGGCGCAACTTTCAGCGGGGCCGGGCATTCATCAGGCCCATGAGATGCATCATCCTCTCCTTCTTTGTAGCGCTGAGTCTTGTCATTTCTGCCCAGGGGCAGATCGCTGGAGTGCAGGCGCATCGTGATCTCGTTTACGTCGAAGGCGGCCACGAGCGGAACAAGCTCGATCTCTTCCTGCCGGAGAAAGCCGAAGGCCCCTTGCCGCTCATTATCTGGGTGCATGGCGGCGGCTGGCAGAACGGCAGCAAGGATGGCTGCCCGCCACTGCGTGCCGGTTATGTCGCGCAGGGTTATGCGGTGGCCAGCATCAATTATCGCCTGAGCGGCCACGCGGTATTCCCGGCGCAGATCGACGATTGCAAAGCCGCGATCCGCTGGCTGCGGGCACATGCCAAGGAGTATTCGCTCGATCCGCAGCGCTTTGGCGTGTGGGGAAGTTCGGCAGGCGGGCATCTGGTGGCGCTGATCGGCACCAGCGGTGATGTGAAGGAGTTCGATGTGGGGGCCAACCTGGATCAATCCAGCCGCGTGCAAGCCGTGTGCGATTACTATGGACCGACGGACTTCACCGTCTTCGTCACCACTCCGGGCTACGAGAGCCATGCCACGGATGCTTCGCCCGAAGCGAAACTGATCGGCGGGGCAGTGATGCAAAACAAAGACAAGGCCGCGCGAGTGAATCCGATCACCTACGTCAGCAAGGGTGATCCTGCCTTTCTCATCGTGCATGGCGACAAGGACCCCACCGTGCCGATCAATCAGAGCCAGCTCTTGTTTGATGCGCTCAAGCAATCGGAGGTCAGCGTGCATTTTCACACGATTCACGGTGCCGGACATGGCGGGCCGGGTTTTTCCGGCAAAAACATTGACGACATGGTCAGCCAGTTCTTCGCCGAGCGGCTGAAAAGCATCTCGGCAAAGGCCGAAGCCCTGACCACCGAAAGCACTGCGGATGCGGCGATGATGGAGCGTGATCCACGCAAAGGGATGCCTCCGGCCGGCGGGCGGCGGGGCATTTCCTGGGAGGTCATCGCTGGCCGGGATGACAAGGACAAGGACGGCAAGGTCAGCAAAGCGGAGTTCAGCGGTCCGCCACAGCTATTCCAGTGGATCGATCAAAATAGCGATGGCCTGCTGGAAAAATCGGAGCATGAAGCCTTCGTAAACCGTCCCGGTCCACGCCCCTGAGGGGGGGCGAAATTTCGCTTCCCAAGCGATTTTTGAACCTTTAACATCGCCTGAACTCCAACAGGCCATGTCTATGAACCGAATCACCTTCGCCTTGGCTGCTCTCCTGAGTACGGTCATCTCCGCCAAAATACATGCCGAGGGCGACTGGAGTGTCAAAAGCGCGGAACGCCCCAAGGTGGCGATCTTTGCGGAAGATGTGACGGTGGACGGCACTCGCCGCCCCGATCTGGGCCGGGCGCTGGCGGACAGTCTCAGCACCAACCTTCTGCGTCGCGGTCAGATGCGAGTGTTTAATCTGACCACACAGGAGACAACGACCGGCACACAGACCCTGGCTCTGCCCAAGGACACACCAGCAAAGGTGCCGACGCTCGACAAGGACATCGACTACCTGCTAAGCTTCAATTTGTTTTCCAACGCCAATGAGCATCGGCTGACGGTCAAAAAGACCCGTGTTTCGACTTCAGAGCTGATGGATTCCCACCAGTTCTTCACCTATGGCCGGATGAGTGATGTGTTCTCGCTCGTGGGCAAAATTGCGGACCGAATCGATCCGCTGCCAGTGATCCACAATTTCCCGGTCACGCAGTCCCCTGCGGCGATCCGTGCCGCGCAGCCTGATCCCACCCCGTATCAGCGGTTCTGGACCGGTGACTACTCCAATCCGGGCAGCCCGGCTTATGACCCATGGCGTGCCAACAATGTGGCGCAGTATGATCTTAGCAAGGTGCCGAAGGCGCTGACGTACCAGGAACTGGGTTCCATTCAGCACATCGACACCACCTGGAGATTCACCGTCGTCAAACCGGTCAAAGGCGTGCAGTTGAACAGCCGCGATCCGCTGCATGTGCTCTACGATGAAGGCGATGTGTATGCCAATCTGCGCGTGGGCACGGTGGAGCATGCGGGAGTCATCGCCGACTACGGCGGCATGACCCCGGAGCATCACAAGCTGTTCAACGGCGACAAAGTCTTCGGCTGGTACTCACCTCCCCAGGAGAAGCCGGCGAGCACGAAGTAGGGTTGATATGGCTTGGACGTGGGCTATTGGCACTGCCGCCAATTCCCGCCCCCATGCTGCAGCTCTCCCAGGTTCTCCTTCCCGTCGATCATCAAGAGGATGATCTTCGTCGTGCAGTGGTGAAACAGCTGGGCGCACGCGATGAGGACATCGTCAGCGTCAAAGTGAAGCAGCGGGCGATTGATGCCCGGCGCGGGCATGTGGAGTTCAGTTTCACGCTCCTGGTCGAAGTGAAAGACGAGGCGCGCATGCTCAAGCGCATCGGCAAAAATCCGCGCATCGGCCCGGCTCCCGAAGAGATCTATCAGGAGGTGGCGCAAAACGTGGCACGTTCTGCTTCTGCGCGGCCCGTAATCGTCGGCACCGGCCCATGCGGCTTGTTTTGCGGCCTGTTGCTGGCTCGTGCGGGACTCAAGCCGCTGCTGCTGGAGCGTGGCAAGGCTGCGGGGGATCGTGCACGCGATGTGACCGGCTTCTGGCGGCGCGGCTGGGATTTCAATCCTGAATCCAATGTGCAGTTTGGTGAAGGCGGTGCTGGCACCTTTTCGGACGGCAAGCTCTACACGCAGATTCGGGACCGCGAGCACCGCATCCCTTGGTTGTTGCGTGAAATGGTGGCCGCAGGGGCCCCGGAGGACATCTTAATCAAAAGCAGGCCGCACATCGGCACAGACCGGCTCATCAAGGTCGTGCGGCATGTGCGTGAAGAAATCATCGCGTTCGGTGGCGAAGTGCGTTTTGGCGCCCGCGTGGCGGATGTGGTGATCGAAGACGGCGTGATGCGCGCGTTGACGCTCGCGGATGGTGAAACGATCGAAGGCTCGCGTTTCATCTTCGCCATTGGCCACAGCTCAAGGGACACGTTTTACATGCTGCATCGGCATGGCGTGCCATTTGAGGCCAAGCCATTCTCCATCGGAGTGCGCATCGAGCACCCTCAGAAACTGATCGACCGCAGTCTCTACGGCAAATGGGCAGGGGATAAGCGGCTCGGTTCAGCGCCCTACAAGTTCGTGGCTCACTGCGGTACGGGTCGCGCGGCCTACAGTTTCTGCATGTGTCCCGGCGGACTCGTCGTTGCGGCCACATCGGAGCCGGGAATGGTCGTGACCAACGGCATGAGCAGCTACGCCCGCGAAGAGTCGAATGCCAACAGCGGCTTCATGGTGGATGTGCGGCCCGAGGACATGCCTGCCGGAGATGTGCTGAGCGGTATAGAATTTCAGCGCAATCTGGAGCGCCGGGCCTTTGTGCTCGGTGGTAGTAATTATCACGCCCCATCGCAACTGCTCGGCGATTTCCTCGCAGGACGCGCCTCGACCGGCCCGGGCAAGGTGCTGCCATCCTATGAGCCGGGTGTGGTCTGGTCAAATTTGTGCGAGGTGCTGCCCGAATACACGATTGAGACGATTCAGGAGGCCATCCCGCGCATCGACAAAAACCTGCCGGGCTTTGCCCTGGACGAAGCGGTGCTCACGGGCGTGGAAACACGCAGTTCTTCGCCCGCTCGCATCCCGCGTGATGCGCAGTCGTTGGAATGCACCGGCGTGAAGCATTTTTACCCTGCAGGTGAAGGCGCGGGCTATGCCGGTGGCATCATCTCCGCCGCTGCTGACGGCATGCGAGTGGCGGAGGCCATTTTACGCGAGGGATGAACTGATGTGCGCCAGCACGCCACGGCAGCCGTCCTCGAGCAGATCCAGCACAAGTTCAAAACCCTGCTCACCGCCATAGTAGGGATCCGGCACTTCGCTTTCCTGATGGTCGGTGCAGAATTCGCAGAAGAGGCGGATTTTGGAACTGAACTGGGATGTGCGGTCAAAAGACTGCACGTCACGCAGGTTTTGCCGGTCCATGACGAGGACGAGGTCGTACTCGCTCAAATCGTTTTCCGTGACCTGCCGGGCGCGGCTGCTGAGATCATATCCCCGATTTTGCGCTGCGGTGCGCATTCTTTGATCAGGCAGTTTGCCCGCATGCCAGCCACCCGTGCCCGCCGAGCGGATCGAGACGCGATCAGCATACCCTTTAGATTCGATCAAAGCACGCATGACACCCTCTGCCGCAGGTGAGCGGCAGATGTTACCCAGACAGACAAAAAGGAGGCGATAAGGGGCGGCCATCGAGGGAGCTAGGCCAGTGAAAGGCGTTTCACAAACAAAACCACCTCCTGTCCTCAGGGGATGCCGGGCATCCCCCGACGGAAGATTTCTTTTTCTGTTAACGAGTCTTTGGTTGAGCCGTAGTTTGAGCACGCTATCTGCTACCAAAACCTAAACCCCACGCCCACCCCATGTCTGTTGTATCCAAAGGTCTTGAAGGAATCGTTGCTGCCGAAACCCGTCTTGGGGAGGTGAATGGAGCGGATGGCATCTTGTTCTACTGTGGGTACGACATCAACGAACTGGTCAAGGTCAGCTACGAAGAGGTCGTCTACCTGCTTTACTACAACAAGCTCCCGAATCGCACCGAACTCAACAAGCTGACCACGGCGCTGCGTGCCGAGCGTGAGCTGCCCCAGGGTGTCATCGACTTCCTCAAGGCCGCCCCAAAGACTGCCAAGCCTATCGACATCATGCGCACGGCCGTCTCGATGCTCGGCTGCTATGACTTGAGCCGTTACGACCTCGAAGTCAGCGAAAACATGGCCAACGCCATCCGCCTCACCTCGCAGATCGGCGTGATTGCCGCCTACTACCACCGTGCACGTCAGGGGCTGGAACTGCCGCCCGTGCGCAAGGACCTCAGCGAAGCCGCACACTTTCTCTATCTGATGAACGGCGAAGTGCCGAGCAAGGAAGCCGAAAAGACCCTCGACATCGCCTACATTCTGCATGCCGAGCACGGTTTCAATGCCTCCACCTTCACCGCACGCGTGGTGGCCTCGACTCTGAGCGACATGTTCTCCGCCATCAGCGCCGCAATCGGTGCTCTCAAAGGACCGCTGCACGGTGGTGCCAATGAAGGCGTGATCCACATGCTCGAAGAGATCGGCTCCCCGGACAAGGTGGACGCATGGGTCGCCGACGCACTGGCCCAGAAGAAGAAAATCATGGGCATTGGCCACCGCGTTTACAAGGTCCTCGACCCCCGCGCTCCGCATCTGCGTGAGATGGCCATCCAGCTCACCAGCCAGCTCGGTGAGTCAAAGTGGATCCAGATGTCCGAACGCATCGCCCAGATCATGCGCGAGCAGAAGGGCCTCAATGCGAACGTCGACTTCTACAGCGCCACGGTGTACTACAGCCTTGGTATTCCGACCGACCTCTTCACTCCGATCTTCGCCATCGCCCGTATGAGCGGCTGGACCGCCCACGTCCTGGAGCAGTGGAGCGAAAACCGCCTCTTCCGCCCCCTCAGCCAGTACGTCGGCAAGCCTTACGGCCAAAAAGTCGTGCCGATTGACGAGCGCTGATTGGACTGACCTGAAGGTTGGCAGGACTAATTTTGAATGCTGCAAAGGTGGCAAAACTTTGTGTTTGCCACTAACGTAGATGCTTCATGCGTCTCCTTTCAACCGTCGGAGCCGTCGCTGTGATGCTCGGCACGCAGGTGATGGCGCAGCCTGCCACACGTCTCGTGTGGCAGCCGGTGCAGGAGTATTTTATTCATCGTGATGAAGGGCAGCAGGTGCTTGCAGGCACCAAGCGGCTGAATTCGTTCACAGCTTATACCCACATAGGGACCGACTTCGGTTTCCATGGGCCGGCGGAGCATGAAATTGAATGGCTCACCGATGAAGTCGTGGTGCATCTCGGCCAGCAGCCTGATGCATGGGCGGGCATGTGGCACAGCCTGGCCGGGCAGGCGCGCAATGCGAGCCGCGTGATGGATTTCACGCATGCCTACCCCGAGCCGGTCACCGCCAAATACCAGCCGCGTGTCACGGCGGTCATGCTCAGGGCCTCCGGGCGCGGCAAAATCAAGCTCGAGATCAAATCTCCCACTGACGAACAGCGCTGGACTCAGGTGGTCGAGCTCAACGAGCCGCAATACCGCATGTTTGTGCATCCTGTGGCTCCTGAGTCGGTGCGCGATGGGAAAACCATCATTTGGACGGCTGAGCCTGGGTCGGAAGTGAAAGTGTCCGGCTTGTTTCTCGGCATCGAGCAGCCCCAGATCCCCTGGGATGCCTATGCCTTCCTCGCCTCCTACGCGAAGATCGCCCGCAGTTATTCCATCGGGACCGGTTTCGTGCGTGACCGCGCTCACATTGAGGAAGGGGCATTTGAGTCCGTTTCCGCCACGGGCATGTATGTCCTGGCTTCGGCGGCGGCGGCGCAGGAGTCGCTGGGCATTGTCACGGCAGATTACGCACGCTGGGTGCTCACACGCACGCATGAGGCGGTGAAAAAGCTCAAAACTGGACGCGGCCTGCTGCCCCATTTTGTGCACCGGCATGGGCGGGAGAACGCTTATAGCATCCATCCGGGCACTGAGTACAGCACCGTGGACACGGCGATCTACGCTCAGTCCATGCTGCAGGCGGCGATCATGCTGGACGTCCCCGCTGTGGCCGAGGACCTGATTCTACAGATCAAAGAGATCGACTACGACCTGCTGCACCTGCCAGATGGCCATCTCTCGCATGGCCTTGCTGACGACGGCATCACCCTCCTGCCGCATGGCTGGCAGGATTGGGGTGGCGAAACCACTCTGGTGATGCTCATGGAAGGTATCGCCAACCCTGAACACCGCCCGCAACCCATGCGCACTCCGGGCAAGGCCTGGCAGGGCACAGGATTCATCACCGAGCTGCAAAGTTTGCTCCACCCCGATTTTGACAGTGACGTGCCCGATGCGCATGACGGTGTTCGCTGGCTCAGCGTGCGCCGCTCCATGCTGGGAGCGCAGCAGGCCTACATCCCCAAACGCTGGCCCCAGTCCCATGCCGCACGCAACGGCATCTACGGTCTCTCTGCCGGCGAAAATGAGTCAGGGAACGGCTACTACGTGGGCGGAGTCGATCTGCCGAATCAAAAGCTCATCCATCCGCACTACATCCTGATGTCCTCCACGCTGAATCCGCAGGCACAGAAGACGTTTGACCTCCTTGAGCGCATGGAGAAGGCCAGCTACTTCCCCCCGTGGGGCATGGTGGAAAATCTCAATGTCGATGGCCGCAGCTACCTGCCCATGGAAGGTTCGCTGAATGCCGGCTTTGAGGCTCTCAGCGCCTACCATTTGTTTGCCAAAAACCGCAAAATCCCGGACGCCATCTATGCGGCCAGCCTGAAAAGTCCTCAAATTCGCCGCGCCATGCAGCTCTTCTACCCCGTTCCGGCCAAGGTGGCGGGCGGGGACAGGGAAGCCGCCGCGCAGTAGCAGGGACATGAAGCTAACCCTTGCTCCCGTGCCCATCCCCGGTTAACTGGACCGTCACATGTTTGTCGATCAAATCAAAGTTCATGCGCGCGCCGGAAAAGGCGGCGATGGCAGCGCCCATTTTCATCGCGGAAAATTCCGTCCCAAAGGCGGCCCTGACGGCGGCGACGGCGGGAACGGGGGCAGCCTCATCCTGCTGGTGGATCCCAGCACGGACAGCCTCCGCAATTACGTTTTCAACAGCAAGCTCATCGCCGAGGACGGTGCCAAGGGCGGCGCCACCCAGTGCTCCGGCCGCAGTGGCAAGGATGTGGTGTACAAAGTGCCGCCGGGCACCCTCATCAGTCGCGTCACTCAGGAATACGACAACGAAACCAATGAACTCGTCACTCGCTACGAACCCGTGGCCGACCTGACCGAGACCAATTCCACCTACGTGCTCTGCAAAGGCGGCAAAGGCGGGAAGGGGAACGTGCATTTCAAGACCTCCACGCATCAGGCCCCACGTGAATTCACCCCCGGTACCGCTGGTGAAGAAGGTGACTTCCACTTCGAACTCCGCAGCATCGCAGATGCCGGATTCGTGGGTGCCCCGAACGCGGGCAAATCCACGCTCCTTTCCAAGCTGAGCGCCGCCAAGCCGAAGATTGCCAACTACCCCTTCACCACGCTGCAGCCGATGGTCGGCGTCATTGAGTTCGGCCCCAATCGCCGAGGCACCCTGGCGGACATTCCCGGGCTCATCGAAGGCGCCCACGAGAACATCGGCCTCGGCCATGATTTCCTGCGCCACATCATGCGCTGCCGGGTCCTCCTCTTCGTCGTCGACACCGCCGGCACCGAGGGCCGCGATCCCGTCTCGGATCTGGAAATCGTCCGCAAAGAAGTCTCCCTCTACTCCGAAGAGCTTGCCAAACGCCCCTGGTGCATCATCGCCAACAAGATCGACCTCCCCGAGGCGGCGGAAAACCTCGTCCACTTCAAAGAGCGCTTCAAACGCATCAAAGTCCATCCCGTCTCCGCCGAAACCGGCGAAGGCCTCGACAAGCTGCGCAAGTGGCTCGACGAGAAGATTGGGCAGGATGTGGACTGGTGAGGCCCGTTGTGAGCCAGCGCCCCTGACTCACTTCACTTCCACACGGCAAAACATCCGCGGAGTCCCGCCCGGGACACTGCTGTCGGTGAAGCTCGTCGCGGCGTGGTCGAAGCCGCTGATCCGCCGCCCCCAGGAGCGGGATCATCCTGATCCCATCTTCCCGCATCCGCAGATTGCGCCGATTCAATCAAGGAGCGGGGATATCCTGTCCCCGGTATCTCAACCACTCCGTTCCCTCCCTTCTCTCCTGTTCCAATCCGGTTGGCCTAAAAAAGGAAAAGATCCGCTCCGGTTTTTTGAACTCTTGCGTTTCTTGCGGCTAACCCTCCGGAAAGCTCACAGGAGACAATGAAGGCAACGGAGTTTTCAGAGGCCGGAAGATTGGCCGCAACAAGGAACCAGGAACACTCGCCTCCCCTCTCCATCTCCTCATCTCAAAGCCTCCCTTCTTTTCCCGCTCCCGTCAGACGCAGCGTTCAGAAGGGAGGCGTTCAGAGTCTGGGCGCTTGGGCGCTGTCAGGAATCGGCTCCTGGCCCGTTCATGCGTTGCGCCGGCTGAAAAAACGCTTCCACTTAGGTTCAAATTTTGTTCCTTCGATACCTTTCTCGGTGTTGTCGAGGCCTCGAACAATAATGTAGAGGCCTGCCACCAGTTGGAGAAAGAAAGTAGAATCATAAGTCGCTGGGTTGGCCAAGCGTGCCGCAGTAAAGAGGCCGAACAGCCCCTCAACAATGCCGTAGGAAAGTCTGTATCGGGAACGAAACCAGAACAACAGAAAGCCGACGACCGCAGCCCCGACCGTCAGCCCCCACACGGGAAATGTCTGACCGGCTAGGTCCTTGAAATACCAAGCAACAAACAGGAGCGCTGCCACACCGAGTCCAAGCAAGAACCCCTTAACTAGATAATTACGATTGGAACGTCCGAACAAATTTGCCGCCTCGGATAATTCCTTTGACACGGTTTCGCCCGCCGGATCCGAATGAATGAGTTCGTCAACTGTCGTGCTGGTTGCTGTCTCAAGCCCAAGCTTGCCCGCTTGTCGGAGCATAGCGTGGTCGTCGGATACAAAGAATACCTTCTGGTCGGCATGTCGCTTCTGGTAGTCCAGCGCGGTGGCTAAGATAAGGGTGTCTGTGTAATCAAGGTTCCTCCAGAGCGGAAAGTCAGTAGAAGCGCCGGTAGGCTGGGGAAGAATGTGCAGACGTCCAGCACGAAACGCCTGCTCCAAAAAGTTGCCCGCACGGTCGGCAAATCTGCCGGATCTCAGTTGTTGTAAGGCAGCCTGCGGCAGGAGAAAGCGTATCGAATCTCCGCCCCACGACAGTATCTGAGGTCGCGAAAGCAGGATATTGGTGTCGAGGATTAGGCGCATTTAGCTGAGTAGGCTAACGTTCAAACGTCGGCACAAACGTGGAGCGGCGGCAAACTCGAACGAAGAAATAGAACGAGTATGTGGCGCGGACGATGCCAGTTCAAGTGGAGAGTCTGACTGACGCACACGAAAAGCGTCTAGACGGCAGTTCGCAGCCGTGACACATACAGACAAGGACCGATAGTCGATGCTATCTCCGCTAGGCTACGGTCGTCTCGCAGGCCGCGGCCATGTTCGGCTCCCCATTCGTCATCGCCAGTCTGGAGTTCATGCCACTGCGGCTGAACCTCCGCAAACGGGATGCCTTGGGCCAACGGCAGCTCGATCTCCTCCGCCGCTTCCGGTCAGCGGGCTTGTTCTGAATCCGGGCTCAAGAAAGATTATGTCAGTCAGCATTTTGTCGCCTGACCCCGTTCCCATCCGCCTCCAAACTCGGACTCTAGCGCTGTTCGTCGGCAAAGATTGGCTATTGCACTTGAATCCGATAGAACTTCTTCGTGTCAGTATTCGTCGAATCAAAAGCTTCCTTGACCTGGCCGTCGCCGGAAATGCTCGAGCCAAAGTTGAACCATGTGGTGAGGTCATACGAATATTGCACCTGGTAGGTCTTTCCGCCCACCGACTGCCATCTGAGATTGACGGCCTGATGAATGAGAACGTCTGGCACCACAGAAGGGGCAGGAGGTGGAAGAACAACGTCAGACCAAGTGTATCCGAGACGAAACTCATCGAGAATTACGGTAGTAGTAGGGCCAGCGGAATCCGTCGATGCGATGTTCATTGAGATGCCATCAAAGACAGCCGGTACACCGCCATACCCGCTGCTCTTGGGGCTGTTATATCCCCCGTAAACCGGATCGATCCAATACGCGAATCCGCTACTGGGAATGACCTGAAAAACAACCAAGTGAGTTGTCAACGAGTCGCCAGAAATCGTACTTCCTTGGCCGTTCCCGTTCAACAAAACTGCCCAACTGCCCACCGGTGGTGAAGGATTGGAAGGCTTGAAGCGAATGGTTCTAATAATCGAATTGCCGCTCAGGAAGTTGACATCAATTTGGTCGCTGCCAGTTCCCGACGCCGGAAATCGCATCAGAAAACTCAAATACATCGTTGTATTTTGGTTGGGAAAGGTGCGCTGGATGCTCAGTGGTACCGGAACGGGTTCTGGAGCTGTCGATAGCTGCAATGCACGATTTCCTCCGTCGTAAGAGCCCCCGCCAGAAACTTGGTAGGAGAGGCTTGGTACAGGAGAGACAATCTGAAGACGAGCATCTGAGACACCCTCCCCTGTCCAGCCTGATGACCAGCCATAGGAATCTGTCCCGGTGCCTGAAACTCCATCCCCAATAGTTAAGCCTGTAAAGGACTCGTATGCCACGAGTTGCGCGTGTGCTTGGGGAACAAGCAATACAATGCACCAGACGAGTTGAATTACAGGATTACTCTTCATATCTGCTTACGTGGAGTGCTGCTTAAACTTTGCTAAGTGACCACTGCGCCTTCAACTGGAAGAACGCGGCTTTGTCCGGCCCGATGAACTTGAACTCTAGTTTGCCCTCGTTGTTGATCGTGGCGGCTTGGGGTGGTCATGGGCAAGGGAAGGAAAGTGCTCAAATTAATGGACTTCTCGACACCTATTGTGAGCGTGAACTGCCCGCCCCCCTGTGTCAAGGTTTTCAATTAGGCACAGATTGCAGCCTGCCGTCACTCCTTGGGATGCGATGCGAAGGGAATGCGATTGAGGTTGTGCCTTGGCAGGGCGGCTTTTAGTTTGGCGTTTCCTACTGCATGCCCCTGAACCGCTCCAATCTCTGCTGGCTGGCCTTGGCCCTGATCACGGCGGGGTATCTCCTTTTCTGGGCGTTGCTGCTCGCAGCCACGGCGACGTACAGCACGCCGGATTCTTGGCTGCAGGTGCTGCGGTCGCCTGAAATCCGGCATGCGACTTTTTTGAGTCTCGTGACTTGCTCGCTCGCGGCTGGCTTTGCGCTGCTGCTGGCGGTGCCCGTGGGGTATTTGATGACGCGCCTCGAATTTCGCGGCAAATCCTGGCTGGATGCAGCGCTCGATATTCCCATCATACTGCCTCCCTTGGTGGTCGGTCTGTGCTTGCTGATCTTTTTCCAAACCAAGATCGGCAAGGTGATCGAGATGGCGATTCCCTTCACCTATCAAGTCAGCGGCGTGGTGCTGGCGCAGTTCGTAGTGGCCGCTGCCTTCGCGATCCGCACCATGCGCGGCACCTTCCAGCACCTCTCGGCACGTCCTGAAGACGTGGCGCTCACCCTCGGCTGCACGCGGTTTCAGGCGCTGTGGCATGTGGCGCTGCCGGCGGCACGGCGTGGCATGGTGGCGGCGTTCTGCATCGCCTGGGCGCGCAGCCTGGGTGAATTCGGGCCCATTCTCGTCTTTGCCGGTGCCACGCGCATGAAGACGGAGGTGCTGCCGACGACGGTCTGGCTGGAACTCAGCGTGGGAAATCTCGAAGCCGCCGTGGCGGTGAGCTTGTTCATGGTGCTGCTGGCCGTGCTGGTGCTGGTGGCGGTTCGTGCCACGGGGGAAAAAGTATGATCCAGCTCGAACAACTCACCTGGAAGGTCTCTGGCCGCACGATCTTGGAGAACGTGACAGTGGCGATCCCGGCCAACACCTACGCGGTGCTCATGGGATCGACAGGTTGCGGCAAAACCACCCTCCTGGAAATCCTCTGTGGCTTGCGCCAGCCGACCTCCGGCCGCGTGCTGCTGGATGGCGTGGACGTGACCGATCTGGAACCACGTGAGCGCGGCATCGGCTACGTGCCGCAGGATCTGGCGCTGTTCCCGGGCTTGCGTGTGCGTGAGCAGATCGGTTTCGCCCCGAAATTGCGCGGCATGGCCCCTGACGAACTGAATCAACGCGTGAACCGTCTGGCGGGGCAGTTTGGCATTGCTCACCTGCTGGATCGACTGCCGGACATGCTTTCCGGCGGCGAAAAGCAGCGTGTGGCTCTTGCGCGTGCTCTGGCGGCACAACCCAAGCTGCTGCTGCTCGACGAGCCGCTCTCCGCGCTCGATGAAAGCATGCGCGCGGAGGCTGTGACGCTGCTGCAGCGCGTGCAGCAGGAGCATTCACTCACTGTTTTGCACGTCACCCATTCCAGCAGTGAAGCGGCTGCGCTCGGCACCCTGCATCTGCGAATGGTGGCAGGGCGGCTGGAGGTGGAATCGAAGGGATGATTTTCACTGTGCGGTTGGAATCCCGCCGAAGCTGCGTTTAGTATCCCAAAAACACCCCCTGCATGGATTGGACTGACTGGCAGCGCGTCCTGAAATGGCGCGCACTCGAAGAAGGCGATGCCGATGGCGTTCTCGTCAATGCGGAGCGTCGGCGTGAGGCCACGGCCCATACGCGCGCCGGACTGGCCTCCGAGGAGATCACCGGAGATGTGCTGGAGGAGCGCTCAGAGTCGTTTCTGGACAAACGGGCCGAGTGGCTGGACCGCGAGGCCGTTGGCTGGCGCGGCGACCTGATCCATGTGCTCGATCTGCTGCGTGTACCCCAAGGGCGCTGGTCCTGGGCGCTGGCAGGATGGGGCTTGGCGCTGGTGACTGGCTATTGGTTTACCGATCTGGGGCAGGCGGGCGAATTCAATCTGCTGGCACTGCCCCTGGTCGGGCTGCTGGCCTGGAATGCGGTGGTTATCGTCCTCGGCTTGCTGTGCGAACTGATGCCGACCTCCGCAGTGGCTGGCCGGGGTGGCTGGGTGGCGGAATTTCTCGCGCATGGCATCTCACGCATGGGCAAAGCGACCAAGGAGGTCGAAAGCGGTGTCGCTGAAACCGTTCGCGCACGGTATGAAGAACTGGCCTGGCCGCTGGCCTGGCGGCGCTTGCAGATGCGGCTGCGGATGTGGCTGCATGTGGCGGCGGCACTGCTGGCCTTGGGTGGCGCGGCAGCCCTGTATGCCCGTG
Organism: Prosthecobacter debontii; assembly: GCA_943371875.1. Taxonomy (GTDB): domain Bacteria; phylum Verrucomicrobiota; class Verrucomicrobiia; order Verrucomicrobiales; family Verrucomicrobiaceae; genus Prosthecobacter; species Prosthecobacter debontii_C. The sequence continues at coordinate 88,299 of CALRWM010000012.1, forward strand.
GCTGGTCGCACGAATATCGTGCCGTGTGGGAAAGCACCCTTCTGGGAGAGGGCGAGGCATCGGCCTTTTTTGAGACCTTGTTTAAACCAGCCACAAAGGTGCTGCGAACCCCCGTGCCGCTGGACCAGATCGCAGGCATGCATCGGACTCTTGGCAAGGTGGCGAAACCGGCTCCTGCGCTGCCGTGGATTCATTTGTACGCAGGCACGCTGCTGGTGCTGATCGTGCTGCCACGTCTCCTGCTGGCAGGACTTGGGGCGGCGCGCTGCTGCCGGGTGGTCGCACAACCGGCCCGTGCCTTGAGTTGGGGCGGCTACCTGCGTGCCTTGCTGCGAGCGGTGGAGGGCGGCAGCGAGCGCATCCAGGTGCTCGTGCATGCTATTGAGCCCACGGCCCATCACCGCGAAGTGTGGGACCGTGGCGTGAGGGAACGTTTCGGTGGCATGGCGCGTGCCGAATATGTGCGCATCCCGGCCGGGGAAGAGGACGAATTTGCCGCCGTCTGGCAGCCCGTATGCGCAAATTTGGTGGTGCTTTTCAACATGGCCACCACCCCCGAGGCCGAGGTGCAGCGTCGCCTGGTCTCCGATGTGCGCCAGCGGCTGCTCACCAAGCATGCCGAGCCGGAGCTCATCGTGCTGCTGGACGGCACGAGTCTTGCGGGACGCTGGTCACCGGAAAAAATCGCCGGGCGTGAGCAGTTATGGTCGCAGATGGTCGAAGGCCTGGCCTCTGAAGTGATTGTGGCTGTTCGCAAAGAATCCACACGCGCAAAGCCTCCGGCATCGTAATGTTCATGAAGTTTTCGTCTCTAGTGCCCGCTCTTTTTTCCAGAACCAAAACTGCCAGCTCCTCTGACCGACAGTCGGCGGAGCTGAACGTGCGTGATGCCTCAGACATCGTCACGCTGAGCCTCATTTCGCACACGAACGCGGGCAAGACGACCCTGGCCCGCACCCTGCTGCGCCGTGATGTGGGCGAAGTGAAGGATGCGCCGCATGTCACCCTTTTCAATGAATCACACACGCTGCTCGAAACAGGCGGCTTCATGCTGCGGCTGTGGGACACCCCGGGCTTCGGCGATAGTGCGCGGCTGTTGAAGCGCCTCCAGCGTGAACGCAGCCCGGTACTGTGGTTTCTCTCGCAGACCTGGGACCGCATCACCGACCGGCCCTTGTGGTGCAGCCAGCAAGCTCTGAAAAATGTGCGCGATGAAGCGGACGTGGTGCTGTATCTCGTCAATGCCGCCGAACCGCCTGAAGCTGCCGCGTACATCGGGCCTGAGATGGAAATCCTCAGCTGGGTGGAAAAACCAGTGGTCGTGCTGCTGAATCAGACCGGGCTTCCGGGAAGCTCATCCATGGAAGCCGCCGAGCTGGAATCCTGGCGGACACATTTGAAGCAGTTTGAGATCGTGCGCGAAGTGCTGACGCTGGATGCCTTTGCCCGCTGCTGGGTGCAGGAGGACATCCTCATGGATTCGCTGTCACCGCTGATGCAGGGCTCCAAAATTCCGACCTTCCTGCAGATCAAACGTGCCTGGGCGCAGCGCAATGTGGAGGTGTTTCAAGCTTCGGTGCGCCTGATCTCAGAGCAGCTCACCGCCGCGCTGTTTGACGGCGTGGATGTGCGCTCTGAAACGCTGCTGGAACGCGTGGGATGGCAGCGCGATGACCTGAACCGCGAGTACAATGACGCGCGCCAAAAGCTGGCCACACAGCTTGCGGACCGCACCGAGCAGACGACGAACAATTTGATCGAAGCCCATGGTCTGAAAGGTCAGGCCGGACATGAGCTCAATGAGATCGCGCGCGAGCATTTTCATCTGCCCCAAGCCGTGTCTGAAAACATCTGGGGTGTACTGGGAAGTTTCGCCGGTGGTGCCATGGGCGGACTCATTGCCGATCTCAAACTGGGCGGCATGACCTTCGGCGGGGGCGCGCTGCTGGGCGGCCTTGCCTCCGGCATTGGTGCCTATGCTTTGATCCGCAGCTACAACCTCGTGCGTGGCAGTGACCAGCGCCTTCGCTGGTCACGCGAGCATTTTCGTGAGCAGGTCAAACTGGCCTTTCTCACCTATCTGGCCATCTGCCATTTTGGCCGTGGTCGCGGTGAATGGAAGGAAAGCGCGCAGCCGCAGCACTGGCAGGAAGTCGTGGATGCAGTGACCGATCTGCACTCCGATGCGCTGGATCATCTATGGAAGTCCGGTGTGCAAAAAGACACCCAGCCTGCCGCGCTTTCACGCCAGTCCCGTCAGCTCACCGGAGACTGCATGGTGGCGCTGCTGGAGCGGCTGTATCCGGGTGTGGATGCGGCTTCGTGGCGGGCTTAAATCGCGGCCCGAATTGCATCAAGGGTACATCGTGAGAACCTTGGCTTTGGCGATCTCAAACGATTCTACGATCTCAGCATCATCAGGAATGTGGGCGGCGGCAAACGCAGCTTCGATGTCGCTCCGGGTGATTTCATCGTGGGCAATCATCCAACGAATCTCCTCCATGTGCTGCGGATCATCCCCACGCATCATCTTGCTGAGTATGAGGTCCACTGTGGCCGGGCGGTAGAGCCTTAGATGCTTTAGCTGCGGGCGTTGAATGGCAATACGATTTGCGAACCAATCCCGTCGCAGGATGATCTGCCATTCTTCGAAGATGTGCGTGAGATAGATTCCCCGCGCTTGCAGATCGGCGTTGGCTGAGGTGAGGGCATCCCAGAAGGCCAGATCTTCGTTCATTTGATCCGATTGTTGTCCTGGCACCACTGCGTCCACATCTTGAGTCACGCCGTAGTCCGTTGGCGGATTGTCAAAGCCCAGCCAGAGCGCCGATTTCCCTATCAGGGTTAGCTCCACCACATGATCCAGACGCGCATCGAGGGTCTGAAGAATGAGGGTTGGATTGTCAGCCGGCATAACCGAATGATTTGATCTTTTGGGGGCGCAGCCACACGGCTTTGCCTTGAGTGCGGGGGGCTATCAGTCCCGGCAACGATACATAACGTGAATGGTGGGGCATCACACCGGCCGGTGGCATGACGGGAGGGAGTTCCGCAAGAAGGGTGCTCCAAAATGGCAGTTCGGGTTCATATCGAGCACCAGCTTCAGCGATGGCACGAACCATGGGTGTGCAGCCTTCAGCGGATGCCAGCCGTGCGATTCGCTTGGGGTCATTTGTTTCTGTGCCCAGCAGCATGGCTCCCAGCCGGATCAGCCATGGATCATTTGCTGTTCCCAGCAACACAAGTGCGAGTTCCTCATTGGTAAAAGCCTCCTCACTGACGCGCTGCTTCGGTGGCATGCGTCCCTGAAGATAGTGAAAGCAGCCGCGTGCGACGGCCTCATCCTTCCATTCTTCCGGTCCATGGAGTCCCAGATGTTGCGCTTTCAACCGCAGCGGGGGATCATTTGCCATCATGGCGAACTGCGGCATTGGAGAGACCGTTTGCATGCCGCCGAAGTTAAACGGATACCGTGGGGCTGTAAACCCGCGATCCGTTCAGCATTGTGTCTTCATGCAGACGTCTTTCAAGCCGTGACTGGAAGCTCTGCCAGCAGCGCAGGGCGCGGGAGCGGAAGTCGGCGGGAGTGACATTCAAACTGCGCAGGCAGTCGCGGTGATCCCAGGAGACGACGCAGGCGGTCGCAAAGTGGATGGCCCGGAACTGCCAGCGCCAGAGACGCTGCATGGCAGGGGTGAGTGTCTTGAGGCGCTCGAACAGGAAGTCGCGCTGGAAGGAGAGGTGCCCCATCTCATCGCGCAGGAGTTTTTTGGCGACGGTCTGAACGACGGGATCGCTGCAACGCAGAGAGAGCAGGCCGAAATAAACTTCGGCGATGAGTTCTGCAGTGAGGAGCACCTGAATGTTGAACTCGAGGTTCACCAGATCGCGCATCCAGCGGAAGATGGAATTGGTCCATTGCTTTTGCAGCAAGGTGCCGCGCAGATGTTTCACGGTGCGTGCCAGCAGTGCGGCGTGGCTCTGCTCCTCCGCGACGAAGAGGTCCACGGCGCGCTGATAGCCCTTCAGATTTTCCAGCGAAGAGATGCTGCGCGTGTAACGGCGCAAACGCGTGCCTCCACCGCTTTCCCCAAGCTGGAAAATAGCGAGGGAACGTGCAAGGCCGGCGCGCACGCTATCGGGCAAATCACATGCGCTGTCCGGCAGTTGCAGCTCGTGATTGAGGCGGGTGTTGGCTTCGAAGTGGCTGATCCAATGTTGGGTGTTCATAAGGATGGTTGTTTGGTGGGTTAGGCGGCGTGGAGCATGGATCGGAGGAATTCATGGACAGGGTTGCTGCGCATTTCGGCGGCGATCTGGCGGAGGCGTTGCATGACGGCATCCACCGTTTCATCAAGGGTGGAGGTGCCTGCGGTGACACCCACGTTGCGGGCTTTGCCAAACCAGGCAGGATCGAGTTCTCCGGGGCCTTCGATCTGGATCGCAGGCACGCCGTGTGCCGTGGCTTTTTGCACAAGCTGCCGCGTGTTGTTGCTGTTGCGCCCACCGATGACGACGATGTGATCGCAGTCGCGCAGAAGATCATCCATCGCCGTCTGCCGTTGCTTGGTGGGATGACAGATCGTGTCGACGAAACGCACTTCGGAGCTGCAATGCCGCCGCTTGATCGCATCCACCAGACGCAAGGCGAGTTCGACCGGCTGGGTGGTTTGTGACACGATGCCGAGCCGTGGGTGAGCTGGCACAAGATGAAGGTCCGCTTCTTCAAGAACGACAACGGCGGAAGGGAAATCGCCGATGAGGCCACGTACTTCTACATGCTGACTCTGGCCGATGACGACGGGCTGATAGCCTTCGTTCACCAGCATGGCGAGAGCATGATGCGCCTTCTTGACGAGAGGGCAGGTGGTGTCGATGACTGTGTGTCCGGCGCTTTGCCAGGCCTGTCGATGTCGGTCTGAAGCCCCATGAGCGGTGATGGCGACCTGCTGCGTGCTGGCGCTGTTTAAATCATCGAGCTCACCGCGCTGTGCACCAAGGGTGGCGAGATGTCGATCGACCAATGGATTGTGAACGAGCTGACCGAGGATGGTAAGCGGAGCGCGCTGGGCGGCCGCGTGGGTGGTGCGCAGGGCGTCGCGGACGCCGAAGCACATGCCGTGATGTTGAGCGAGGATGATGTTCATAATGGTGTTAGCTTTGTGTGGCAAAGTGAATGGGCAAAAACTGCGAGTCAGGTCTGCTGAGCGGCTTTGACGATCTCGCCGAGCACTTCGACGTAGTCTTTAAAGGCCGTGCGTCCGGCGGGGGTGAGTTCGTAGCTGGTGCGCGGACGGGTGCCGGATTCGTCGCGGTTTTCCTTGATGTACCCGGCAGTGCCGAGCGTACGGAGGTGGGAGATGAGATTGCCGTCGCTCATGCTGAGCTCTGCCTTGAGATCCTGAAAGGCCCATTCGCCGCGCGTGGAGAGCAGCGTCATGATGGAGAGGCGGCCCTTTTCGTGGATGAGCTTGTCGATTTGATCGAAGTCGATCATTACGGCTGCACCTCCGCAGGTTGGGCGCTGAGGAACACGGCCAGGGCATAAACGACATGCAGCAGGCCGAAAGTGAGCCCCATGACGAGAGAGGCTGGGCCAAGATCACTGGAGAGCAGGCGCACATCGCTGCAAGCAGCCCAGCCGAAGAACGTCAGCAAACCCGTGATCACAAAAGCCCACCCAAGGCGAACCAAAGAGCGCGGCGAAAAGCTGGCAGTGCTGAGCAGGGCCAGACCGTAGCAAAGCGCCCAGATCAGCGCGGCGAGGGTGAGATTGTGCAGGAACACGATCAAACCAATGCCCACACTGCCGCCGACAAGCAACGGCGGAACGAAAGCACGCAAAGCCATGCGCATGCCGGCGGAAACGAAAGGCTGGTTGCGGCGTTTGGCCTCTTTGGCGAGCAGGAAGACATTCAAGGCGGATGCGATGGCCAGAATGATGAGCCAGGTTTCCAGGAAGCACATGTCACACATCACGGCATCGCCTTGCATTTTCACGGCGTGCCACACCGGCCACCCGGAAGCGACGAGCGCCAACACACCGCCAGTGAGCGCCGCAGGAGCAGAGACGGCGCGGTAGATGTGCGCCTTTTCCATCAGGGAACGAATGATGCGGAGGTTCTCCAAGGCTGCTTCGGTCGTGCTCATGTGAATCACTTTGCGCGCCAAAGTGAATGCTGCAAGTAAAACTTTGCGCCACAAAGTGATGATTCTGTGGATCGACACGAAACAGGCTTGGCAGTTTAATATAATTACCATAAGTTAAGAGAAGTGAATCATTCCGCGTCAATCTTGCGCAAAACGACACACCCCTTTTGGCGAAGCTGGTGCGCCGGTGTGGTGTGTGCGGCTATTCTTCTGCCTGGAATGGCAGGGGGCGCTGATCCCACGGCAGAGCAGCAGTACATGCTCGAACTCACCAATCGATTCCGCAGTGATCCCCAGGGTGAGCTGGCCAAGCTGGTCAATTTTTCTTCACCAGGTGTGTGGGCTCCCACCAAGTCGAACGATCCCAGCATCGCCTATGCACTGAACTTCTTTGGCACCAGCGCCTCAGATTTGGCCACGCAGTTTTCCAGTCTCACTGCGGCACCACCGCTGGCATGGAGCAGCGCTTTGAATGTCTCTGCCACCAGCTATTCGAACCTGATGGTGAATTCCGATCAGCAGTCTCACACGCTGGACGCGAACAGCCTGGATCAGCGCATTGTCAATGGCGGCTACAGCGCCAACTGGTTGAATGCCGGCGAGAATCTTTTTGCCGCGGCGCAGTCACCCTTTCATTCGCATGCCGCATTCGTGGTCGACTGGGGAGATGGCAATGACGCGACGGCCGGTTATGGCAACGGCATTCAGAACCCGGCCGGACACCGCGATCTCCTGCTCGATGCAAGCATGAAGGAAATCGGCATCGGCTTCCAAGACATCTCGATTCCGGGGAGCAATGCCACCGCAATCGGGCCGTACGTCATCACTGAGCATCTGGCATCGCAGTTTCGCTACGATGGCATCAACTACTTTTCAGATGCCATTCTGACAGGCTCGGTTTATCAGGACACTATCCTGGCAGACGCCTTTTACACGCCCGGAGAAGGGCTGGCTGGTGAGGCGATCAATGTTTACAACGACCTCACCGGCATCCTCGTGGCCAGCGGATTTAGCAATAGCGCCGGCGGTTTCAATATCGCGCTCACCGGCCTGACCAATGGTATTGTCTATCGCGTGGAAGCCCCCGACACCGGCCTTGCTGCCAAGACCTTCACGCTCACTGAGCACACTGACAATTACGGTGTCCCCGTGCTCGTGTATGACAATGTCTACGAGTCGTTCGCCGTTGTTCCTGAGCCGGGAAGCCTGCTGCTGTGTCTTGTTGCAGGCCTGTCGCTGTTCGGGTTCCGCTCACGTCATCATCTTTGTTGATTCACCATGAGATCCATCGCCCTTCTGCTTCTGTCCGTTGCATCCATCCTGGCCCAGACTCCATCTGCACCGCTTGCCACGGAGATCCGTTCGATCATTGATGAGTACGAAAACTCGGTGCGTGCCAATACGCAGAAGCTCATCGCCGCAGCCACCGAGGAGGAGAAGAACAAATTCCGCGCCAGCATTCCCAGCGCTGGCCCTTATGCCACCAAGATGATGAAACTGGTGCAGGCAAACCTGGATCAGCCGGATGTGGTGAAGGGGGTGAACTGGCTCGTGACAGGCGCGGCGGGTTTTCCCGAAGGGCAGGAAGCGCTGAAGATGCTCGGCACCACGTTCGCGGATCGCGCGGGCATCGCCGAAGCGGTGAAACAGCTCGAATACCACGGCCTGCCAGCCGAGCCGGTGCTGAAGGCTGTGATCGAAAAGAACACGCACCGAGACGAAAAAGCCGCAGCGCTCTATGCTCTGGGGGCCATCCACTTTAAAAACTTCGACGCCTCTGCCGATCGTGACTCCGCCGCCGCTTCAAAGGGCAAGGCGCTTGAGTGCTTTCAGCAGCTCTACGCCGATTATGAGGACGTCACCATCCAGGGCTTCAAGCTCTCGGATTCCGTTGCCAAAATGTTCTTTGAGATGACCAGCCTGCAGGTCGGCTGTGAAGCACCGGAGATCGAGGGCAAAGATGCCTATGGCGTGAATTTCAAGCTCAGCGACTACCGTGGCAAATACGTCATCGTCATCTTCTGGGGCGGCTGGTGCCATGCCTGCCACGGCACTCTGCCGCTGATGAACCAAGCCGCTGCGCAGCTCAAAGACAAAAACGCCGTCGTGATCGGTGTGAACACCGACATCGAAACCGAGGCCAAAAAAGCGCTCGCTGATTACCAGGTCAGCTTCCGCAACGTGCTCGACAACACCAGCAGCGGCCCCAACACCACGCTCTACAACCTGCGTAATTTCCCCACCCTTTATCTCATCGACCCCAAGGGCCTGATCGCGATCAAGAATGGCTCTCTGGATGCGATGCTGGCACAGATCACCGCCGCGAAATAGGCGGCGGTCGGGGCAGGGTAGATCTCCCTAATGGGGTTAACCGAGGGTTGGGTTACCTCAATTTTTCGGCTCTCTAAATGGTTTAGAAGTATTAAAAACTTGCCATTTCTATGAAAAACCATAATTATACGGTATTATAAGGCCGAATTTAGGTGCTCCGTCCTCATGCTTCCACTCATCGATCAGATCCTCAAAGACTCGGGTTGTGCCGATCTTCCTGCTGTGCGGCAGGCGGTGGAAGAGGCGTGCTTCAATCAAACCTCCTTTGTGGATGCCGTCCTGGATTGTGAAGGCGTGCGCGAGCGTGATTTCCTGACGGCCCTGGCCAAGACTCTCAGCCTGCCATGGTGGGAACCGAAGGATGAAGACCAGCCGACAGAGCAGGGGATGCGCCGCATGCTGCCGGCGGAGATCGCTCTCCGTCATCGCTTGCTGCCCGTGTTCACGGAAGAAACGAAAAACGACGACGGCTCGGAAACGGAGCGCACGCTGCACATCGCCACGTTTGATCCCCTCAGCCTCGTGGCACATCAGCGAGTAGCCGCGAGTCTTTCGATGCCGGTGGTCTGGCATGTGGGACAGCGCACCCGCATTGTCGAAGGCCTGCAAAAGCTCTATGGCCTGGGTGCGGACACGTTTGAAAAAATCCTGCGTGGTCGTGCCGACTGGGGCGCGGAAGATTTGAAGGATGAAGTCACCGTGCTTGATGAACCCGAAGACGAAGAGGCCTCGGTGGTTCGTTTCGTGAATCAAATCATTCGCCGTGGACTCGAACAACGCGCCACGGACATCCACGTGGAGCCGCAGCAGGATCGCCTGCGCATTCGCTACCGCATTGACGGCCGCCTCGAAGAACTGCCCGTGCCTGAGAACATCAAGTCACTGCAGGCCTCGGTGATCGCCCGCCTCAAGATCATGGCACGCCTCGACATCGCCGAGAAGCGTCTGCCACAAGATGGCCGCATCGGCCTCGAGCTTGACGGCCTCTCCATTGACGTACGCGTGGCCACCATTCCATCCGTCGAAGGTGAAAGCATCAGCCTGCGCCTTCTCGCGCAGCAGCAGGTCACGGTGAACCGCCTCGGTCTGACCGACAACATCCGTCCCGTCGTAGATGAACTGCTGAAGCTGCCCAACGGCATCATCCTCATCACCGGCCCCACCGGCAGTGGTAAATCCACCACGCTCTACGCTTTCCTAACCGATCTCAATCAGACGCATCGCCGCATCGTCACCATCGAAGACCCCGTGGAATACAAGATGCCCGGCATCGTGCAGATTGCGGTGAAGCCTGAAATCGGCCTCACCTTCGGAGCGGGACTGCGCAGCATCCTGCGTGGCGATCCAAACGTGGTCATGATCGGGGAAATGCGCGACCTCGAAACGACCGAGATCGCTGTGCGCGCCGCTCTCACCGGTCACTTGGTTTTCAGCACCCTTCACACGAATGACGCCATCGGCGGCATCACTCGTCTCATCGACATGGGCGTGGAGCCCTTCCTCGTCTCCAGCGCCGTGCGCGCTTTCTTTGCCCAGCGTCTTGTTCGCAAACTCTGCCCTGTGTGCAAAACACCCACAGAGGTCGAAGAAAGTTACCTCAAGTCCATCGGCTTTCCGTCCCATCTTTCCGGCAACATCATGCGTGCCGTGGGGTGTGAGGCCTGCCGTGGCAGCGGATTCCAAGGCCGACTCTCCATTTATGAGGTCTGCCTCGTCACTCACGCGTTGCAGCATCTCATCAACAGCCGCGCCCATCCTGCCGAGTTTCACAAGCAGGCCCTCAAGGATGGTTACATCCCCATGCGCGGCTACGGCTTCCAAAAAGTACTCAGTGGTGAAACCACCATCGAAGAAGTCCTCAGCGTCACCGCCGCCAGCGATCGCAATCACGCGCCGCAGACGACCACCATGCCCCCCACTCGGTTAGCCGCCTAACCCATGCCCACCTTCGTTTACAGCGCGCACGGTCCTTCCGGTCTCATCACCGGAGAGCTGTCTGCGTCGGATCGTAGCGAAGCATTTGCATTGCTCGGGAAAAAGAAAATTCAGCCCATCAAGCTCGAAGCCGCAGGTGACGTCAAGACATCCGCAAGCACTGCCGCCAAGGCCAAGCAGAGTGCAGCAGAAACAATTCCGGGAGGCCCCATCAAGCTCAAGTTGCCTCAGGTGGTGCTCTTCATCGAGGAACTCTCCGACCTCGTCGGTGCTGGCATTCAACTTGAGCCCGCACTCGCCACCATGGAGCGCCGCCGTGAACTCTCCGGCATCAAAACACTCGCCACGGTACTGCGCAGCAAAGTGCGCGATGGCATGGCGTTCTCCAAAGCCATCGCGGCCACGAGTCCCAGCTTCGGCAAACTTTTCTGCGCGCTCGTCTCGGCGGGTGAGGCCAGCGGTTCGCTGAGCACCATCTTAAAGCGTCAGGCACAGTACATGCGCTCCTTGCAGGCGTTGAAGTCCAAGGTGCTCTCCGCGCTGCTCTATCCGGCTTTTCTCATCGTTGCCGCTGTTGCCGTCACCCTGCTGTTCGTCGTCTATCTCATTCCGAAACTCACGGAAATGTTGGATTCGACCGGCGGTTCGCTGCCGTTTGCAGCGCAGATCATCCTGAAGATCAGCGACACCTTCAAGGCCACCTGGTGGATGGTCATCCTCGGCGGCATCGCCACCTACATTCTCGGCAAGGCATGGGTATCTCGTCCCGAGTCCGCCATCCCATGGGCGCATTTCAAACTTCGTCTTCCACTCTTCGGGGGCATCTTCCGCGCACGCTTCTACGTCCAGTTCCTGGAAACGATGGCCAACCTGCTTGGAAACGGACTCACCATGGTGCAGGCCATGCAGCTCACCCATCAGGCCATCGACAATCCTTACCTGCAGCAGGGCTTCGAAAGCGTCATGCGCAATGTGGGCGAAGGCGTCGCGCTTTCCCGCGCGCTGGATCGCAGCGCTCAGTTCCCCCCGCTGCTCATCGACATGGTGAACGTGGGCGAGCAAACCGGCGACATGCCCGCCGCACTCGCACGTGCTGCCGAGCGATTTGACCGCGAGCTCAGCAAGAAGATCGACACGCTCGCCGCGCTCATCCAGCCCCTCATCGTCTGCCTCATGGCCGGCATGGTCGGCCTCATGGCCTACCTCATGATGACCACCATCTTCCAGACCATTTCCAGCATCAACAAGTAGCCGCCCGGTTCTCATCCACACATCCTCATGAAACACACCCAAACCCAACCACGCCTCCCGACGTCCGGCTTCACCCTCGTCGAGATGATCCTCGTGCTCGCCATCGTGGCGCTCCTTGTGGGCGCTGCCATCGTCAATTTTGGCGGTGTACTTGAAGGCGGCAAAAAAACCACCGCCAAAGGCAACATCAGCAGCATAGGCTCGGCGCTGCGTGCCTATGAAGTGGACAACATGTTCCTGCCCACCACGGAACAGGGCCTCTCCGCCCTGGTGGAAAAACCGACCAGCCGTCCCGCACCGACCAGCTGGAGTCCGAAGCTCAAGAAGCTGCCCATCGACCCCTGGGGAAACGCTTACCACTACCGCCGCCCCGGCGTGAAGGACAAGACCGGCTTCGATGTCTACTCGGCCGGACCGGATGGCGTCGCTGACAACGCTGACGACATCGGCAGCTGGGATCAATAACGACGAAACGAGAATGACGAATTGCCAGTCCATCACCAAGACCGTGCAAACCACGCTGAATCCTCAGCGTGGCATTTGTCATTCCCGCGCAGCGGGCTTCACCCTGCTGGAGATCATCGTCGCGATGTCGATCACCCTGCTGATCATTGGCATTGCCACCGTCAGCATCTCCGGCGTGCGCGCTGAAGACAAGCTGCGGCGTGCGGCGGCCATGATCGAAACCACCGCCCGGCAAAACATGCTGCAGGCGCTCAACTCCCAGCAGACAGTACGCATGGAGCTTTCCGCCGGTGCGTTTGGCACGAGCGATGAGTTCAGCGGCATGCTGCAGGTTCGCCGCTATGGCGAAGCCGCCTTCCGCAAGCCGAAACGCGGCGAAGCCTGGGAGTTCAGTCCCAGCGGTATTTGTGAACCCATCGAGGTTCGCATCAGCGGTCCGGCAGGGCAGATCGAGATCGGATTCGATCCACTCACCGCCTGTGCGAAACGCAAATCCATTCAAGTCAAAGGATGAAACACACGCGCTCATCATCCAATGCATCCGGTTTCGCCTTGCTCGAAATCATTCTCGCCCTCGCGTTGTTTTCCTTTGTGGCCGTCAGCATGACGCAGGCGATTGAGCAGATCGCCAAGGCCTCCACCTCCGCGCGTCAGGAGGCGCAGGTGCTGCGCGTGCTGGAGTCGGTCCTCGCAGAAGTGGCGCACCAGCCCGAGTTCAAAGCCGCCAGCATCTCCTTCAATCCCACCGCCGATCATATCGACGCCAGCGCCACCATCGAGAAGGTTGAACTCATCAACAAAGACAAGGTCAAGCTCGACCACATGTTTCGCATCCGCGCCGAAGCATGGATCAATGACGGGCGCACGCGGCGCATGAAACGCAGCATGGAAACCTATGTGTATTCGCCCCACAGTCCGATCTAAGGCCGCGTTCACGCTGCTCGAAGTCATCATGGCCATGGCGCTCATCGGCTTCATCCTGAGCGCCGTCTATGGCGTGGCCAACGGTGCCATGCAGCTGGGCAAATCCATGAGCACCGCTCGCGTGGCTGAGACCCGCATCAGCAACTTCGTCACCCAGTGGCGTGACTATCTGGAAACCATGGACCCCGGCATCCAGCTCAGCGCAGGGCTGGAAAAAGCGGCACGCGGTGCCTCGGGAAACATGTTCATCGCCGGAGGCCACATGCCCTTCGCCTGGGAACGTCATTTGAAGCTAGCCGACGCCGTCGAGTTTGGCGTTGTGCGCAATCGGGCGACCAAAGACCTCAGCCTCGTGGTCCGTCACTTCAAGCTCAACCCCAAGGTCCGCACACCGGGAGAATACAACCTCATCGCCGAACTGCCGATCCTCGACGGGCTCAAGCAGATGCAGTGGCAGTTCTATGAGCCGGAGGAAAAGAAATGGTTCACTAGCTGGGATCCGAAGAAGCGCCCGCAGCCGCCGCTCTTCATGAAGCTCAAGTTTGCCTTCACCGCCGACCCTCGTGAGCACGAGTACACCTTTTGGATCGCGAACGACCTGGCTCAGGTCAGCGTGCCGCAGGCACCACCGCCGCAATGACGAATGAAATTCCAGTAACCGAAGAGATGGGGAGCCGATCGACAAGATCCGGCGGCTTTGTCATTCCTTCGACAGTCACTCTGCGTCAGGCGTCATTGCAAAACGGCTCCGCACTCATCGTGGTGTTCTGGATGATCGCGGTTTTGGGCATGGTCATGTTTGCAGGAGCAAAGTCTCTGCAGGCTGACTCGCAGTACACTCGCATGATGCGCGGTCGTATTTTTGCCAAACGTTATGCGGAAATGGGCCTTGAGGTGGCGCGTCATCCCGTCATGCGGGAGGACGATCCGCTGCTGCACTTCAATTCAGACGACGGCGGCGGCTACAACGTCAAGCTCGTGGCCGAAGAGGCGCGGCTGAACGCCAACCATCTCATCCAGACCGGTGACAAGGTGCTGCTGCGTCGGCTGTTCACCAGCTGGGGCTTCAAGGAGCAGTTTGTCTCCGCCTTGTGCGATGCGCTGAAGGACTGGGTCGATGCAGACGCCAATGTCAGCCTCAATGGCGCCGAAAAACGCGAATACGAAAAGATGGGCTTCGAGGGCCTGCCGTTCAATCGCCCGTTCAAAGAAGTCGAGGAGATGCTCCTCGTGCGCGGCATGGAAATCGTCAATATCGAACGGCCCGACTGGCGCGAGTGGTTCACTGTTTTTGGCGACGGTCGTGTGGATGTGAATGACGCACGTCCGGAGCTTATCGCGCTGCTGGCAGATCTGCCGCTGGAGCGCATTCAGCCGCTGCTCACGCTGCGTGCCGGTCGCGATGGCGCGCTGCACACGCAGGATGATGTGCGGCTCAGCAGCGTGCCGCAGGTGGCGCAGCTGCTGGGCGTCTATCAGCCGCAGATTCTCGCACAGCTTACTCAATGGATTCAATTCGCCGGTCCCATTCGCCGCATCGAAAGCGTCGGTTCGCTCGGCCCTTTGCATCGAAAACTCATCCTCATCACGCAGGACGGCAAGGCCGTCTGGCGTGGTGAAATCCCCGCCCATGGCAAAAACACGTAAACCACCCTGCGAGCTGCTGCTCCCCGGCGCACAACTCTGGCAAAGCTGGATGGGTGCGGAGGGCGCTTCATGCCTGCTGCATGCCGAGCAAAGCGCCGAAGGTGCCAGATTTGGCAAAGACGCCCAGCGTCGGGTTCTCGCACTTCCCTCCGTTCATTTCTGGGCCCTGCCCGCCTGGCTCAAAGGGCAGCCCGAGCATCTGCGCAGCATGGCGTTGCTGCATCTCGAACGCATGGGCATCAAAGCCGAAGATGACGAGGCCACTGTGCAGGTGCGCAACATGCAGGGAAAGGAAGGCGCGTATCTCACACGCATCCTCGCGCTAAAAGACCTGCCGTCGCCGCTTACCGACACCGCACGGCTGCCGGAGGAAGTCACGCTGCACGCACTGTGCTACCCGATGGTGCAAAACAGCCTCACCATTTTCCGTGAGCTGGGCCGTCTCGTTGTCGCCATCACCAGCGGGTCTCAGTTGGTTTACTGCACTCCGCTTTCCGCGAACAAACTCGATGTCAATGCACTCGCGGAGCTCAACAACATCTGCCTGCAGCTCGGTTTCCAGGGCGTGCTTGGCAGGCTCGAAAGCATCGTGCTATGGATTGACGAGGGAGACATCACGCAGATCCAGCGCGTCACTGGTTTGGCCGCCTACCGCTGCGACATGCCGGCACCCACCATGCCTGAGCGCGGCTCGAGCCTGCTCATGCCGCAGGATGTCACTGCCGAGCGTCAAAGCCAGACGCGCCGCGCAAAGACACGCTTCATGGCGCTGGCAGCCGGAACAGTGATCGCCGCAGCCATTGCACTCGTCGCCACGCTCACATCGCTGGCCTTGCAGGAGCGCAACCTGCTGCGCGAAAAAGTCGCCGTTCTTACGCCGCGTGCCTCGCGTGTCATGGACCACAAAAAAGCATGGCAGGAGGTCGCGCCTGCCGTGGATCCCACCACCTGGCCGCAGCAAATCCTGCTGCACCTCATGGAGCCGGAATCATCCAAAGAAGTTTCCATCACACATTGGGAATGGACACCGGAGCGCATGAGCCTGCGCGGCCGCATGCCCGACGCTACCCTGGCGTTCAAGTACACCCAGGAACTCAAGGCGATCGAAGCGCTCGCTCCTTTCGCATTGAACGGGCCGCCGCCAGCCTTTGCCAGCGACGGCAGCGCCAGCTTTGAGATGAAGGGAGGGCCGGGCGAATGAAGAAGAGTGAGAAAGTGCTGCTTGGCGTCTTCGCCTTTCTGTTCCTCGCCATCATCGGCGGTGGCGGGCTCATGTACGCCTTCAACAACTACACGTCCATCCGCGAGGAGAACGACACCCTGCGCGATCGTCTCGCCGATATGAACCTCGCCATCTCGCAGGGCGCGGACTGGGCGGACAAGTACGGCTGGCTTGAAGAGCATTGCCCGAACTTCACCAGCCGGCAGGAGGCTTCAGCCAAGCTGCTTGAAGTCATCACTGGCGATGCGGAAAAAAAGGGCATCAGCATCGGCGGCAAGGAATTCATCGAAGCCGCACGCGTGCTCGGGCCTGACGGTCTGCCATTGGAGGAAACCCTCGGCTACTTTGACAAAGCCACCGTGAAGATCACCCTCGCAGGCATTCAGGAGCAGGCCTTCTTCGGCTGGCTGCATGCGCTGCAGCAGCCGCAGAGTTTCCTCGGCATCACCCGCATGCAGATCAATCCCAGCGGCACCAACAAGACCATCAATGCCGAGGTCGAGTTCACTCAGTTTTACCGTGAGAAATCGGCACCCAAGGTCAGCAAAGCAAACTAGCCATGAAACTTTCCACGTTATCATTCTCTCTGCTGGGTCTGGCGATGATTGCCTCGAATGCGTCTGGCCAGGAACCCAAGAAGCAGGACGAAACGCCTGTGCCGTTTCCAAAACTGCAGCACTTCGCCCCTTTGTGGGAGCGCTCCATCTTCACCACGAAGGACCTGCCTTCACCCGATGCACCGACAGGGCCTAATTTCGCTGACAACCTCAGTCTCTCCGGCATCTATGAGATCGACGGCGGTGTCGTCGCCGTACTAGTGGATCGCACCACCTCTCAGGTCATGGAGGCACGCATCGGTTCGGAAAACGAAATGGGCATCAAGATCCGCGCGGTCAAACCCGGCGAGAGCGTGGACAAAACCCGCATTCAATTGCAAAAGGGAGATCAGGCCGGCTGGATCAGTTTTGCCGATCTTTCCGCCGCACCACCCGTCGAGGTCAGGAGTGCCATTCCCACGCAGCAGTCTGCAGCACCGAATCAAGGCGGGGGCATGCCGCAGCGTCGAAACATGAACACCCCGCCTGTGCAAACAGGCCTGCCGCCCAATCCGATTCTTCCTCCGCCATCCGCGCCGGTCCCCGGTGGTGCATCCAGACCCGCTGCGCCAAGGATCAATGATGTGCCTCTCCCACCGCCGTGAGGTTCATGGCTTGCCAAATGGCTGTGCGATGTAGAAGATGGTGATCATGCCCTACGTCCCAGGTCTCCGCAGTTGCTACGCCAAGGTCGGCCGCCTCATCTATTTCGGCCGCATGCTCGACAAGATCCGACTGCACGCTGCGGCCACCCTCCCTGCCGATTACACGGCGCAGCTGGGTGACACGCAGTATTACACGTTCGACGGTCGTTGCTGCCGTTTCCTCGGAGTCCCTTATGCGGAGATCCAGACGCATGCTCTCGCAGGCGGCAGCGATGAAGACATTCTCTCCTGGGTGCATGCCCGCGGCACCGTCCGCACAGATGAGGAGTGCCACATGTGGAACCGCTTCATCGCCAAACTCGGCTGGCGTGATGAACGCTCCGCCGTGCTTCCCCAGCGCATTCAAGACAGCGGTCTCAGCGGCAAACCCATCGAGACCCTCATCGACCACATCGAGTATGATGAAGGTCGCGACCCTGTGGGCGAGCGCGCTTGGGAGAGCATTTGAGGAATGGCCGGGTGACCGCGTCTGTTGCTACTCTCGCGTGATGGTTTCGTCCAGATTGAGCATCACGCGGGCCACCGCCTGCCAGGCTTGAGTCTCATTGGCATTCGCTTCACGTTCGGCGGCAAGCAGGCGTGTGAGCGTCTGGCGTTCACGATCCAGCGGCGGTCGGGAGAGGCAGAGCTGGCAGGCGTGGGCGATGCGGGCATCGTCGCCTTTGGCTTCCTTGATCAGGCGTGCAGCCAAAGCCTGCGCGAACTCGACATAGGCGCTGTCGTTGAGCAGGGTGAGGGCCTGCAGCGGCGTGTTGCTGCGGATGCGCCGGGTGCAGGTGCTGAAACCGTCGGGCGCATCAAAGACACTGAGGGCAGGAGGCGGAGTGGCGCGGAAGATGAAGGTGTAAATGCCGCGCCGGTAGCGGTCGCTGCCTTTGCTGAGCGGCCAGGCGCGTTTGACCTGCCCAAGGGACATGACGCCTTCAGGTATGGGCGGATAAACGGGCGCTCCACCCATCTTGGGCGAGAGCAGGCCGCTCGTGGCAAGGCAGACATCGCGCACGACTTCCGCATCCAGCCGCAGACGGTTCTGCCGCCAGAGCAGGTCATTGTTGGGATCAATGCGGGCTGATAAAGGCTGAATAGTGGAAGTCTGCTGATACGTCGCGCTGGTGACGATGAGCTTGTGCAGGTGCTTCAGGCTCCAGCCGTGCTCCATGAAATCAACAGCGAGCCAGTCGAGAAGTTCCGGGTGCGTGGGAAGACGGCCCATGGTGCCGAAATCATTCTCCGTCGAGACAAGGCCGCGTCCAAAGTACTGCTGCCACACGCGGTTCACGATGACGCGCGCGGTGAGCGGGTTCTTCGGATCAATGAGCCAGCGTGCAAGGGCGAGGCGGTCAGCCTTGGCCCCGGCGGGCAGCGGTGGCAGCACGGCAAGGACGCCGGGCAGAACTTCATCGGATGGTCGGGTGAAATCACCTTTGATGAAGAGCGTGGTTTTGCGCGGTTGTGCCAGTTCCTTCATCACGAGGGTCGTGGTGCCGTTCTTGAAGATGTTGTCGAGTTCGAGGTGCCGGTCGTAGAGCGGATTGAAGACGCTGTCAGCCGTGCCGGTCATCGCTTTGAAAAGAATGCGCTGATCAGCAGCACCACGTTTGGCAGCGGGCTTGGCCAGAGACTTCAGCGCCTCGGCATCGACCAGCTTCTTGGACTGGTCACCCAGGGTCTTTTCCCACTCCTGCAGCACGGCGATTCTTGCCTTGATGTGCGCATCGATCTGCTTGAGCACCTGCGTGTGCTCGGCTTTCAGCTTGTCGAGATCCTGCCCAGGATCAGGCACGGGCAGGGTGGGCTCGTCCTGGTTGTTGAGGAAGGCGAAAAGCTGGTAGTACTCGCGCTGGCTGATGGGATCAAACTTGTGATCGTGGCATTGTGCGCAGCCGATGGTGAGGCCGAGCCAGACCGTGCCGGTGGTGGCCACGCGATCAAAGATGCTCTCGATGCGGAACTGTTCTTTGTCGATGCCGCCCTCCTGATTGATCTGCGTGTTGCGATGGAAACCCGTGGCGATCAGTTGCTCGCGCGAAGGCTTCGGCAGCATGTCTCCCGCGAGTTGTTCCAGCGTGAACTGGTCGAAGGGCTTGTCCTGATTCAAGGCGTTGACGACGTAATCGCGATACGGCCACATGCTGCGCGGCGCGTCGATGGAATAGCCGTTGCTGTCTCCATAGCGCGCCTGATCAAGCCACCAGCGGCCCCAGCGTTCGCCATAGTGCTTGGACGCGAGTAGTCTTGTTACCAGCTCCTCATTGTTTGATTTTGGCTGTTTGAGAAAAGCAGCCACTTCAGCAGGCGTCGGCGGCAGGCCGGTGAGGTCCAGATGGAGACGGCGGATGAGTGTGGCAGGTGCTGCAGGAGGCGATGGCTCCAGTCCTGCCTTGCTGAGACTCGCGCGAATGAAGGCATCAATGGGATGTTTGGTGTCACTCTGCGGCAGCGGTGCTTTGACTGGGGCGATGAACGCCCAGTGTCGATCATCGCTCGGAGTTTCCTCAGCGGGTGCGTGCGCGCCTTCAGCAACCCACTGCCTGATGAGCGCGATCTGTGCAGAATCCAGTGGCCCGCGCTTGTAGGGCATCTGCGGGATTTCAGTGTGAGTCCCAGAGACGACCTGCACAAGGAGATCGGGCAATGCAGAACCATGCTTGCCGCCGGTGTGCGCACCGGTTGCGGTGTCGAGCTTGAGCTGGGATTTCTGCGTGGTCGCACCGTGGCATTTTACGCAGTGCTGTTGCAGCAGCGGTTTGATCTGCGTGGTGTAGTCCACTGCCGCATGGCTGGCGGCAATGCAGAGCAGGAATGTGATGAAGGTGCAGCGGAGCATTCGAAAAAGGAGAAGCGGGACGGACAGAAGGTACGTTGGAGAGCAGGGGGCTTCTTCCGCGTTCTGGCGAACACATCCACAAAAAAAGCCGCACTCGCGCGGGGCGGGTGCGGCCTTGAAGACTTTTGAAAGTCAAAAATTCAGACGGCTCAGGCGTCCTTCTTTTTCTTCGGGGTCAGTTCTTCCAGCGTGAGGGAACCATCGCTGTTCTTGTCCATCTTGCCAAAGCGTTCGGTGGCCTTGGCTTCATCCTTCTTGGCATTCGGAGAGGCCAGGAATTCTGCCTTGGAAACTTTGCCGTCCTTGTCGGTGTCGAGTTTCTTGATCATTTCCTCGGGATTCATCTTGGGCTTGCCCTTGTCGCCTTCTGGCTTCTTGGGGGCATCACCTTCAGCGGCGAAGGAGGTGACTGCGGAGAGAGCCAGGATGGCGAGGAGCGAGGTAATAATTTTCATGTAGGTCGATGTTGGGTTGTTGATGTAAGGGCGTGGAATTCTGGATGTCCCAGTCCGGCGCTTGCCGTGTTAAACGAGAAGATGCCCGTTTGGTTTCGATAAATGAACACTGTTTTTTGAGAACAGCATCAGCCCCCCCCCTGATCCAGACATCAAAACGCCGCACTCGCGCGGAGCGGGTGCGGCGTGGTGACTTTTCAGGTCAGAGCAAAGCTCGGATCATGCGGCCTTCTTTTTCTTGGGAGCAGCAGTGAACTCTTCCTTGGAAAGAGATCCGTCCTTGTCCTTGTCTTTGGCAGTGAACGACGCCTCGGCCTTGGCAGCATCCTTGGCTCCTTTGAGGTACTCTTCTTTGCTGACTTTGCCGTCCTTGTCGGCGTCCTTTTTGGTAAACATTTCTTCTGGCGTCATCTTGGGCTTCTTGGGGGCATCAGCTCCGAAGGAGGTGACGGCGGAGATTGCTAGAATGGCCAGGAATGAGGTGATAACTTTCATGTGAGTTGATATTGGGTTGTAGATAATGAGCGCTGGATTTTGGGAGGCCCAGTCCGGCGCGTGGCGTGTTAAACGACGCGGCGATCATTCCATTTCAAAAATTCTCAGAGGAATTTTCTAAGCGCAATTTTCTGTAATGAATACAGCCTATAGCAAGCGCGCCGCCGCTTCCGCCAAGGCGCTGCGTTCACCTTTGACCAGAGGAACGTGCGCCGCAAACGTCTGCCCGCGCATGCGCTGGCGTGTATAAACGAGGCCGTTGCTACGGCTGTCCACGTAGGGATTGTCGATCTGCGCCGGGTCGCCGACGAGGACGAGCTTCGAGCCGCGAGACATGCGGGTGACGATGGTCTTGGCCTCCAGCGGCGTGAGCTGCTGCGCTTCATCCAGGATGAAAAAGCGGTCCGGAATGCTGCGGCCACGAATGTAGCAGAGCGCCTCCACCTCGATCACGCCCTGCTGAATCAGCGGGTCATACGGCGCGGCGGGCGCGGCCATCTGCTGCTGCGGTTCAGGCATGAAGCGGTTCTTTTTGCGTGCCGGGCCCTGCTGCGTGCCTTCCATGGGCCGCATCAGGAGATCCAGCGCGTCATAGACGGGCTGCAGCCAGGGGCGCATTTTTTCCTGCAAGGATCCGGGCAGGAAACCAACGGTCTGACCCATGGCAACGATTGGACGGCTCACGGTGACACCGTGGTAGGTGCGGTTAAACACCTGCTGCAAGGCGGCTGCGACAGCGAGCAATGTCTTGCCCGTGCCAGCCTGACCGTAGCAGGTGACGAGGCTGATCTCAGGATCAAGCAGCGCATCCAGGAAGCAGGCCTGACCCAGATTCATCGGCTTGATGGCACGGCCCTGACCGACCTTGATCGACTCCGGCGTATGGTGCAGGCGGACGAATTCACCATTGGTGCTCAGCTTCGCAGGCATCGTGGCTTTGTCTCCGGCGGTGAGCAGGGCGTAGTCGTTCACGACCATCCCCACGGTGCGGGTCTCTGGCACGGAAAGACAGCCGCTGCTCGCGAAGCGCTGCAGCTCATGCTGGCTGACTTCCACGCGGGCGATGTCAAAATTCGCGACCTCACGCGGCTCCACTTTGTCGTGCAGGTAATCTTCGCACTCGATGCCCACTGCGCGTGCCTTGAGCTGCATGTTCAGGTCCTTGCTGACGAGAATCACCGGCGGTGAAACCTGCTCACTCAGCCAGAGCGTGCATGCCAGGATGCGGTGATCAGCTTTGTCCAGATCGTGAAAGATGCGCTCAAATCCCTGCACGCTGGCATGCTTGCGCGCCTCAGCAGGATCATAGACTGCCACGCGGATGCTGCCGCCGCCGTCAGTCGGCACCCCCGTGGTGACGGACGCGCCCTTGTTGGAGAAAATTTTCATCAGCGCCCGATGCACCTCGCGGGCATTGGAGCCGCGTTCAGTCATCTCGTTTTTGAAGCGGTCCAGTTCGCTCAAGACATCGACTGGAATGCAAATGTGATGCTCGGCAAAGCGGTGAATACAGGCGGGATCGTGCAGCAGGACGTTGGTGTCGAGAACGAAAGTCTTGGTGGCAGTAACGGGGGCGTTGCGGCGGCGGCGGGAGGAGGAAGGGGAAGCAGAATTCACAGAAACAGGACCAGGGTCAGGAGCGCGGGTGGAAATGACAGAAGAGATTACCGATGCTGGGTGGTCGTCACGGTCCATGGTAGTTGAGTTGGTGTAGTGGTTGCCTGCGGAGAAAAAGGCGGGGACAGCTTTTCGTTGGCGCGGGGGAGAGCCAAACGTACCGATCCCGAAATGTGATTATTTGAATGAATCACGGTAATTGCTGGAGAGTGTCAGAACGTGGAGTGGCTGGCAAGAACTTATTCACAAAGACGAAGTTATTCACAGTTGGTGGCACGTTTGTCACTCCACGACGTGAACGCACAGCTCAGGCCAACGCGTGTATCAACTTTATGAATGTGCTGAAAAGGGCACTTCAAAATATTCCAAAGCCCATTCGCGCATGTAGCGCACCTGGCTGGGAACAAAGCGGTAGATGATCAATTCGGGATTGTCGATGCTGCCGAGATAGGCACGCAGCAAAGGATTGGCAGCCCAGATTTCCTCCAGAAGAGGCCGCTCCGTGACGATCTCGGCCGCAGCCGTGATTCGCACCTGGTTGTCCTGATCATCCTTGTAACACAACTCGGCCTTCGGATTGCACGCAAGCTCGTGAGTCTTGCCATAGCGGCGCAAATTGGCGACATAGACCGTGAAGCCGTCCGTGCGCACCGGTGAAACTGGGCGCACCCGCGGCTGGTCGCCATCCACCGTGGCCAGCATGGGAAACTTCGCGGCGCGCATGGTGGCCTGCGCGAGTTGCGGCAGTTCGGCGGGATCAACGGGCTGGGGCTGAGGGCGGGACATGATGGCCGACGATACGCATTGAGCTCGAGCTGTCCAATTTGAGGCTATCTTTGGAGTACCCAAACCTCAGTGAACGGCTAGTCTGCGCGCCATTCTCCCCTATGAAGAATCTTCCCACCGTCTTTCAGCGCAATGCGTTATGGGCAGCCATCACCGCCGTGTCGATCACCATCATCGGTGCGCTGGCCATCGGGCTGATTTATCTCGCGACGCAGGTGATGGCCTTTCTGCAGCCCATTCTCGTGCCTTTCGCCGTGGCGGGCGTGCTTGCCTACCTGCTGGAGCCCGGTGTGGAGTGGCTGGAGCGTCGCGGCCTAAACCGCCAGCGCTCTGTGCTGCTGGCCTTTGCGGTGTTTACGCTGGCCATGGGAGGTCTCGGCTGGTGGATCGTGGTGAAACTGGACGATCCCGCCCACCATCTGGCAGACCGCGTGCCCGTTTATTACGCCAAGGCGCAAAAGGCTGTGCTCGACTTTTCAGCGAAGATCGAAAAGGACTACGACATCAAACTCTTGCCCCGTATAGAGTCGACCGTGACTCCTGCGCCTTCGTCTGAAGCAGTGCCTGCGGGGCAGGGGACAACCCCGTCAGTTAAAGAGGGCAACGATGCACCAGACGCAGATTTTCAGGCCCTGCTACGTGGTGACTGGGTGAAGACAACGCTGCCCAAAGTCCCCGGCATCGTCTGGACCTTCCTCAGGACCAGTGTGGGTGGTTTCCTCGGCGTCTTCGGCTTCCTGCTCTCCTTCATCATCGTGCCGTTGTACCTCTACTATTTCCTGATCGAGAGTGCGAATATTCAGGAGCGGTGGTCAGACTACCTGCCACTGAGGGCCTCGGCCTTCAAAGACGAGCTGGTGAACTGCCTGAACGAGATCAACAGCTACCTCGTGGCCTTTTTCCGTGGCCAGCTTTTTGTCAGTGTGATCAATGGTATCGCCACGGGCATCGGGCTGATGATCGTGGGGCTGGATTTTGGCCTGCTCATCGGTCTGGCGCTCTGCCTTGCAGGGATCATCCCCTATCTGGGCATCGTCCTGTGCTGGATCCCGGCGGTGATCATCGCCTCCGTGCAGGGAGGCAGTGCGTGGATTTCTGCAGACCCTTGGTGGGTCATGCCGCTGGCCGTGACCGGGGTCTTCGCCCTGGTGCAGCAGGTGGATGCCCTGTTCATCACCCCGCGAATCGTCGGTGAAGCCGTGGGACTGCACCCCATGACGGTCATTGTTTCCGTGTTTGTGTGGGGCCTGCTGCTGGGCGGTCTGCTCGGCGCCATCCTGGCGGTGCCTCTCACAGCCTCGGTCAAGGTGCTCTTCCAGCGCTACGTGTGGCGGGCGCGCATCGCTCCGCAGACGATCGGCGGCTCCAGACGTGAGCAGGCGGTGACGGCATGATCACAATCAGCAACCTCCTATGAAGAACATCCTGCTGATCTTTCTCGGTGGCGGCCTCGGTTCGGTGCTGAGGTATGGCACGGTCATCGGCATGGCGCGCCTGCTGCCAAAGGCCGTCTTTCCCTGGGGAGTGCTCGCGGCCAATATCCTCGGCAGTTTCATCCTGGGCTTCCTATTCGCACTGCCTGCCATGAAGGATAAAGGCAGCGGCCCGTGGCTGTTCGCCGCCACAGGCGTGCTCGGTGGCTATACGACCTTCTCCACGCTCGCGAACGATTCGTGGCTGCTGATGCTGAACCAGCATTCCTGGCTCGCGCTGCTCAATGCCATTGGCAGCATTCTGCTGGGCATCACCGCCGCAGCCATCGGCTGGTGGGCGGGCAGCAAGCTGGCCTGATCAGATCAGGCTTCAGCCTGAGGCATATCGAGGGCTGCTTCCGCATCGTCTTCGCGTGCGGATCCTACCTTCAGGGAAATCTTGATCCCGTGCTTGGCGGCCGCTGTATTGAGCAAGGAGCGGATCGCGCTGATCGTCATGCCATTCTTGCCAATGACATGGCGTACATCTTCCGGTGCTAGTTGCACACGGTATGCCACGGCACCGTTGATATTAGTGCCGATGGCAATGGTTGCCTGCTGCGGGTGGTCGATCAAATTCGCCACCACATAAGAGAGGAACTCGCGGAGGGCTTCCGGCGCGTCCATGGCAGCTTATGCTGGGACTACGGAAGCGGCGTGCTTGATGAGGCTCTTGACGGTGTCAGAGGGCTTGGCTCCTTGGGAGATCCAGGCATTGACGCGATCAAGCTTCACGACAGCACCTTTGACGCCCTTTTGAGGATCGTAGGTACCGAGAATTTCGAGGAAACGGCCTTCTTTTGGGAAGCGTTGGTCAGCCGCAACAATACGGAAGACTGGACGGCCTTTTTGGCCTTCTTGACGGAGACGGATGACAACTGCCATGGTGCGGGTACGGGAATGGGGTCAGGTTTTGGGGAGGCGCATGGTGGAGACTTTGAGAAGGAAATCAAACGTTTTTTCCCCCTCATTCTCAGGTCGGCTCATGCCAGCACGTCTTTGAGCACATGCCCATGGACGTCTGTAAGCCGTCTTTCGATGCCATTATTATAGTAGCTCAGACGCTCGTGGTCGATGCCCAGCAGGTGCAGAATCGTGGCATGCAGGTCGTAAATCGTGCTTACACGCTCGGCGGCTTTGTAGCCAAATTCGTCCGTTGCCCCGTAGCTGAAGCCCTTTTTCACCCCAGCTCCGGCCAGCCAGACCGTGAAGCCCTTCGGGTTGTGGTCGCGGCCATTGGCACCCTTCTGGAAGGTCGGCATGCGCCCAAACTCCGTCACAAAGGCCACCAGCGTGTCCTGCAGCAGTCCGCGTGCTTTCAGATCCTTCAGCAGCCCGGCCACCGGCTGGTCCAGGATCGGCCCATGCACCGAATACTGCTGCTCAATCGTTTTGTGCCCGTCCCAGTTGCCCACGCCTTCGCCCATGGCGTAGGAGCCGTTGAAAAGCTGCACAAACCGCACCCCGCGCTCGATCAGGCGCCGCGCCAACAGGCAGTTCTTGGCAAAACCAGCCTTCGTCTCGTTGGCATCGTTCACACCGTAGAGATCCAGCGTGGCCTTGCTCTCATTCGACATGTTGCCGACCTCTGAAGCGGCGATCTGCATCCGCGCCGCCAGTTCGTAGGACGAAATCCGCGCTGCCAGGTCGCTGTCCGCCGGATGCTCCTGCGCTTGTTTCTGATTGAGCAGATTCACAAACGCACGCGTGTCACGGTCTGCCGCCTCGCTCACACTGGCAGGGCGGATCAGATTGGGGATCGGCTTGCTCGCGTTGAACGCCGTGCCTTGGAATGCTGCCGGGAGGAATGCCGAGTTCCAGTGTCGTGGACCGATCTGCGGCACGCCACGCGGATCAGGGATCGCCACAAAGGCCGGCATGTCATCGCACTCGGAGCCGAGCGCATACGTCACCCAGGAGCCCATGCCGGGGAAGCCATCGAGAATATAGCCCGTGCTCATCTGATTCTCAGCCGGGCCGTGCGTGTTCGACTTCGCCGTCATCGAATGGATGAAGCACATGTCATCCGCCAGCCCCGCGATGTTCGGCAGCAGCTCGCTGATCATCTTGCCGCTCTGTCCACGCGGTTTGAACTCCCAGATGGGTTTGACGAGATTTCCTTGGGCTCCCTGGAAGGTGATCAAATCCGCTGCACCCGGCAGTGGCATGCCGTGCCGCTTCACCAGTTCCGGTTTGTAATCAAACGTATCCACATGGCTCATCGCTCCCGAGCAGAAAATCACGAGCACATTCTTCGCACGAGGCTCGAAATGTGGCGGGCGTGGCGCATAGGGATGCGCCGGATCAATGCGCGGACGAATGGGGTCATTCGCCAGCAGGCCCTTCTGTGCCAGCAGCGAAGTCAAAGCGATGCTGCCCAATCCGCTGACGCCTTGATTGAGAAAATTCCGACGGGATAGAAGATGGTTTTGCATAACAGAATCAATAAAGGGTCATGAACTCGCTCGTGTTGAACAGCGCGCGGCAAAACATCGCCAGCCCATGCTGTGAAATGAGCTGCGTGGAAGCAGCCAGCTCGTCCGCATTCGGATCGCGTTGGTAGGCGAGTTGAAAGGCGAGCTTTACCTGCGCTGCTACGAATGCGTCTGCGCTTTTCTTGGCTCGCGCTTTTGCACCGTTTGTGTTCAAGCCGCCAAAGGGGAGATCGTCGAGCGTCGGTATCACGCCCGCCTCCTTTTTAAGTCGTGCCGCCAGCAGCTCGCTCTGCTGCATCGCAAACGTGCTGTTGAGGAAATTCAGCGCCTGCAACGGCGTGGTGCTGGAGGTGCGGCGCGGGGCGATCTGTCCCGCATCCGGCACGTCGAACGCTCCAAACGTGTCATCAAGCTGCACGCGCGGCTTGCTCTGGTACACCATGCGCCGGAACGTGTCGGGACCAAACTCCTGCTTCGACTGATACACCTTCACGTAGTTGTCATTGGGCACAAAGAGATCGAAGCCCGGTCCTCCCATGGTCAGGTCCAGCACTCCGCTCACGGCCAGGATCGTGTCGCGCAGCGGCTCCGCTTCGAGTCGCCGCGTCGGGAAGCGCCACAGGAGCCGCGCACCCGAATCTGCCAGGATTCCGGCATCATTGGCCGTGCTCGACTGCCGGTAAGCCGCTGAGTTCATGATGAGGCGGTGCATCTCCTTCATGCTCCAGCCTCGTTGCATGAACTGCGCTGCCAGCCAGTCGAGCAACTCAGGGTGTGACGGCTTGCCGCCATTGAAGCCAAGATCGCTCGGGGTATCGACGATGCCCGTCCCGAAATGATAATGCCAGAGCCGGTTCACCATCACCCGTGCCGTCAGCGGATTCTGCGGATCGGTCAGCCACTTCGCCAATGCCATGCGCCTCTCCACTTCCGGTGTGTCTTTGGGAAGATCCAGTTTCGCGCCAATCTGAGTCAGCGCCCCCGGTGCGATTTCTTCCTGCGGCGTCATCGGGTCGCCACGCTGCAAGCGGAAGGTCGGCCCAGGCTGCTCAAACTTGCCCAGGTAGGCCATGGGAAAACTCGTCATTTCCTTCAGCTTGCGCTGCAGCACGGCACGCTGCTCGCTGTGTTTCTTCACCGTGGCAGCATTGTCAGAAGAGACTCCGCTCAGAGTCGGAATATCGCGGATGCGATCACGATACTCCACACCCAGCCGGTCAGCCGATGAAGCCACCGCCTGCCACGTTTTCCCATCCTGCGAAGTCTCAATCACATAATCCGTGGCGAGACGATCCTCATAGACCTTGCCCTTCTTCTCTCCGCGATCCCGGCTCCAAACCACGCTGCTGATGCTTTCTTCATGCGGCAGTTCGATCTGCAGCCAGCCCTCGCCCGTATTCTTCGAAATCCAGCTCTTTGCGTTGCCATACAGACCGTCATTCGCATACGCGATCTGGTGGATCGGATTCGTGCCATCACTGAACACATCCGAAGCCGTCACCTTCGCGCCGTTCTTCGCCAGCGCCACATTGCGCGGTAGCTTCCCGGCGGAAAACACTTCTAGCTCATCAATGCACGGCTGCCCGCCAATCGTCGCATGAATCATGAAGCGAAGAAACTTCGCATTCACCGCATCAAAGCTTTCTCGGTTCGCCAGATGCGTCACAGGCGCGCGCAGATGCGGCTGTGATGCAGGCTGGGTTCCGTCCGAGGCTTCAAACAGCGCCGCATCAGCCACGGTCGGCCCGCCGAGTTTGCCGCTGCGCAGAATGAGGATGGAATCCGGCGTCACCGCATACGTTCCGGCATACTTGAAACCACTCCAGCGCTTCTGCTCTGGGATCGCACCGCTGCCGTCGGCAAACTTGCTTTGATCCACGCTGGCGATTTCCTGCTGGTCGCCTTTCGTGTTCGCATCGCCATCCAGATCGAGAATGTAGCGCGCATCCTTTGCATGCGTGGTCCACGCCGCCCACGAAAGCCAGATGCGCTGTTTGCCAGAGACACGCGGATTCCATGAGAAGAAATCCTTCGCGGCGGCATCCTTCTCGGCCTTCCAGTAGCGGTAACTTTCGCCGACGTTGGGCAGGCGTGTCGCATCACCCGGATCTGCTGCCTGGCCCAGCTCTGTGCCCGGTGAGTATTCGATGGGCTTGCCATTCGTAGGCTGTTCAATCTGCACGCAGCCGATCGCATCTGGCTTCGTTGGCGGCGGCAGATCATCATCCACCAGCACACGCCTCGTCAGTTGGGCGCGCGGTTGGAAGCGTGCGAGTGCCGCATCCACCTTCGCGATCTCTGCCCGCACGCCTTCCGCCTGCTTCAGCCGTTGATCAGCATCTGCCGGGCGCAGTTCACGCTCTGCATGCTGCACGCCTTCGAACATGGCGCGCACGCGATAGTAGTCGGTCTGCAAGATGGGATCAAACTTGTGATCATGGCAGCGCGCGCAGCCAATCGTGAGCCCCAGAAAAGTGCTGCCCGTGGTGCTGACGAGGTCATGCATCTCATCAGCCCGCTGATTCGCCCGCAGCACCGGGTCCTGGCCCTTCACCTGATCCCAGGAACCGGCCACAAGAAATCCCGTGCCTTCATCCGTGCCCAGTTGATCCCCGGCGATCTGCTCACGCACAAACTGGTCATACGGCTTGTCCTCATTGAATGCGCGAATGACATAATCGCGATACGGCCACGCATTGGGCCGCACACGGTTCATCTCAAAGCCATGGCTTTCCGCAAAGCGCACCACATCCAGCCAGTGTCGCGCCCAGCGCTCCCCATAACGCGGTGACGCCAGCAGGCGGTCGATCAAGCTCTTAACAGCCGCTGTTTGATCCCGGCTGAATTCCTTCTCAAAAGCCGCCGCTTCTTCTGGAGTTGGCGGCAGTCCGGTCAGATCAAAGCTCGCACGACGGATGAACGTCCGGGCATCTGCCGGCGCATTCATCGTGAGGTTTTTCTCCTTCAGCTTTCCAGCAATAAAATCGTCGATGGATGCGAGCTTCGATGGCTTGAGCGGCAGCAGCGACCAGTGCGTGATATCGCCCTTGGGCTTCTCCTTGAGCACGATCTCCTGCGGCCACGCCGCGCCCATGTCGATCCAACGCTTGATGAGGTCGGTTTCGGCGGTGGAGAGCGCGGGCTTCTTCTTCGGCATCTCCGCTTTCTCGCCTGCTCTCTCCGGTACGATCATCGTGTAGAGCGTTGACTCCATGGCTTTGCCCGGAACCAAGGCCGGACCGTCGTCACCGCCTTTGAGCACATCCGCCAGCGTGCCCATGTTCAGGCCGCCTTTTGTCGTAACGTCATTGTGGCATTCCACGCAGTTCTTCGCCAGAATCGGTGCCACCTGCTCATGGAATAGCTTGGCTGCATCCGTTTCGGCGGAGAGGGCGCTTGTGCCCGCGAGGAGCAAAATAAAATAAGGAAGTGATTTCATGCTCAGGCGGCTTTCTTGGCTTTCGGCAGGGCCAGATCGGCCTCGGCGGTGATCAAATGTTCACGCATCGCTTTCGCGGCGGCGGCGGGGTCTCGTTTCTCGATGGCGTTCAGCACCGTCGCATGCTGCCTCACCGCATTGTCTGTCGAGGTACGGCTGTAACCATGCTGGAGGCTCGTCTGAATCAGTTCGGAGAGCGAATGCAGCAGCAAGTTCGCAATCTGATTCCCCGAAGCTGCGGCCAGTTCCCGATGGAACGCCATGTCAGCCTCCACCGCAGTCTCAAAATCCTGCGTCTCCGCCAGTTCCTGCAAAGCCGCACGCAGCCTGCGAATCTGCGTCACCGTGGCATTCGTGGCTGCGAGTCGCGCATTCTCCGGCTCCAGCATGAACCGCACCTGGATGAGCTGCCGCAGCCGCTCCTTGTCATCGGGAATCAGCAACGCCAGCGAGCCGTTCAGCGGCTTGTGCAGCTTGTCCACCACCTTCGTGCCGACCCCATGCTTCACTTCCAGCAGCCCTTGCAACT
Source organism: Prosthecobacter debontii (assembly GCA_943371875.1). GTDB lineage: Bacteria > Verrucomicrobiota > Verrucomicrobiia > Verrucomicrobiales > Verrucomicrobiaceae > Prosthecobacter > Prosthecobacter debontii_C. The sequence continues at coordinate 119,540 of CALRWM010000012.1, forward strand.
CCAGTCGCTTCGTCGCCTCCCGCACCACAGGCCGACTCACCCCAAGTTTCAATGCCAGATCCCTCTCCGGCGGCAGCCACCCATTCCCCCCGCCGCCTTCGTCCCGAATCTCAGATGCAATGCGTGCGCACACCTCTTCAACAAGGTTGCGCTGCGGTTTGATGGATGAAAAAGTCATGTGGTTAGAGGTCTTACCACTGGCTTTTACGAGGCCTTGCTGAGGTTTTTATCAATCGTGTCGAAGAAATAAAACGGCTGCGGACCGCAGTGCTGCGCCGACCGGGACGAACGCTCCGTAAAAACACAGCTCAATCTTTCTCAACGAAGCTCCGCGCCACACCAGCCCCAACGGGGCTGTGGAATTCAGCCCAGGGTCAGCCGAGCCTCAGCGAGGCGACCCTGGGTCACCTCGCAGTAAATCGGAAAGCAAACCCAGCACCCCGCCACATCGAGTGATTCCCAGCAGCGTCTGCAACAAGCCCCGCCGCGCTCATCAGATTGTCTGCGACGAATACCCGCCATCCACCACCATCTCATGGCCGGTGATGAAGGAACTGCCTGCACCTGCGAGCAGCAAAGCTGCGGCGACAAGCTCCTTGGCTTCGCCAAAGCGGTTCATCGGCGTATGGCCCATGATCTTCGCCACGCGGTCAGGCGTGAGCACTTTCTTGTTCTGCTCGGCAGGGAAGAAGCCGGGCACCAAGGTGTTCACGCGGATGCCAAGAGGAGCCCACTCGCGCGCAAGGTTCTTGCTGAGATTGTGCACCGCCCCTTTGGACATGGAGTACGTGAACACACGGCTCAGCGGCAGCAGGCCGGACATAGATCCCAGATTGATGATGGAGGCCGGGATTTTGTTATCCACGAAGTATTTGCCAAACACCTGGCAGGCCAGGAACACGCCCTTGGTGTTGATGTTCATGATCCGGTCGTATTCCTCTTCTGGAATATCGAGGAACGGCGTTGCAGAATTCACGCCCGCACCATTGATCAGAATGTGGCAGCCGCCGGAGCGCTCCAGCACCTGATCCAGCAGAATCTGCAGGTCGGCTTTGCGGCTGGCGTCAGCGGAAACGAAGTAGGCCTGACCGCCTGCGGCTTGAATGGTCTCCAGGCGCTTGTCGGCCTTAGTCTGATCGCGTCCAACGAGCACGACTTCCGCACCCGCAGATGCATAGCCTTCTGCGATGGCGCCGCAGAGTTCGCCTGTGCCGCCGATCACGACAGCGGTTTTGCCTTGAAGAGAGAAGAGTTCGAAAATGGAGGACATGGTTAGGAGCGCATCTATGGCGTGTCATCCCGCCGCCGCAAGCAGGCTGTCTCGCCACTTTCGTCATCTTGACACCCTGCCCGGGGTGCTCTCCCGTACCAGCATGCCTTGGGGCCACATAATGACCTTTTTTGCCGGTGTCCTCATCGGCGCGGCTTCAATCGTGATCTGGAAGCTCCTGCGTTTCGCTGCAGATCTGCGCGCGGCACGGCATGCGCTGGCAAGTTTCGTCTACCCCGAATGCGGTTTGGCGGACGAAAAGGCCCATGCAGCCGTCGAAGCCTGCAAAAACCGCCTGCGCTGGCAGAAGAATCTCAACCCCGAGTGGCTGCCGCCGCTGGTGGATGAAGTGCCGAAGCTGGTGCGCGAAATCGCGGCCATCTACCATCCCGGCAAGCAGGAGGCGCTGCTGGCCCCGGGCCTCAGCCAGTTCTCCCGCGCCGTGCACCTCGCTGCCATGGATGTGGCGGACTTTCTCCAAACTCGCTCCATCGGCCGCCTCGTGGATGTCAGTGCCAGCACGGCGCTGAAAACCTGGGAAATGACCCACAAGATCGCCAAACACGAAAAACTACAGACGGCGAACAAATGGTACAAACGCCTGCTGCCCTACTGGCAGGTACTGCGCTTCAAATCCCCCATCATGTGGGCCGGCATGGCCGTCTCCAATGTCGCCGCCCGCACGCTGCAACCTGCCGTGATCGACATCATCGCCAAACGCGCCATCGACCTCTACAGCGGGCGACTCGGCAAAGGGACAAGCACACCAGCCATGGCGCTGATCACCGCGCCAGAAAAGGAACTGCCGCCGGGGCCGATGTGATTACTTCTTCTTTCCCTTCAATGCAGCCAGGTACGCTACCACGTCACGAATTTGCGGCTTGGTGAGGATGCCGAGCATGGGGGGCATGACGGTCATGGGTGGGGTGATGGTGGCGATTTGATCGCGGGGGATGGATTGGGTTTTTCCATCAGGGAGGCGTAAAGTGACTTGTTTTGCGTCTTCTTTCCCCAAAATGGCCGAGAGGGATTTGCCGTCTTTGGTGGTGATGGCGACGATGCCGAAGCCGGGGGCGATCTGGGCGAGGGGATTGAGGAGGGATTCGAGGATGTATTTGCGGTCTTTCTGGCTGCCGATGGTTTTGAGGTTGGGGCCGACCTGGCTGCCTTCCTTGGCTTCGACGGTGTGGCAGGCGATGCAGTTGGCGCCGAGGTTGTTGGTGACGATGTCTTTGCCGCGGGTGGCGTCTCCGCCTTCGAGGAGTTCAGATGCACTGAGTTGCAGGGAAGCGAGTTTGGGTTTCAAAGATTCGCGGGTGGCGGCGGCTTCGAGGATGTCGAGCTGGATGGCGGCGGGGGCTTTGTTGTCGATGAGGCGGTCCAGCCATTGGGTGATGACGGTGTCGTCTTTGGACGTGGAAAGGAGAGACAGTGCAAGTTGTTGCGAGGTTGTGTCACTGCTTGCAAGCACGGCGGCGGCTTCGGTGATGGCGCGGTCGGGCTGGTGGGTGAAGAGCTGGCGCAGGGCTTCACGGCGGAGTTCGGCGGGGGAGGTTTTGGCGAGGGAGAGGTCGAGGGTGGTGGCGAACTCGGGTGTGGCAGCGTGCTGCGAGGCCATGAGTTTCAGTGCTTCGGCGCGCAATGTGGCGCGAGCGGTGGCATCTGAGATGATCTGCTGGAGGACTGGAGCGGCGACTTTTAGCTGGAGCTGGGTGAGGAGTTCGACGGCTTTGGCTTTGAGGGCGCCGTCCTGGATGGCGAGGAGGGCATCGAGGTGGGGTTGTAGCAAATTGGCGAAGGCTTTGGCATCGCGTGGCAGGGTTTGGTGAGCCATGCCGTCGATGCGGTCGAGGCGTGGGGGATGGGTGAAGGTGAGGAGGACGTCGAGTGCTTCGGCTTGCAGCGGGGTGCGCTGTAATGCGGCCTGGATGATGGGTTCGGCGATGCCGAGGCGGAGGCAGGCGTTGAGGCCGCGAGGGGTTTGGCGGGTGGTGAGCTTGGGGAGGGCGGCTGGGATGCCGGTGTCGTCGTGGATGGCGCGTTCGGCTTCGGCGGCGAGGGTCGGATTTTGGAGGAAATCGGCAACGCGTGGCGAGTTTTGGCGGGCCAGTGCAAGGAGGCAGCAGAGGGACTGCTTGTCGTTTAGGTGAGAGGCGAGGGTGGCTTCATCGGCGCAACCGGCGAGGCCGGTGACGATGGCGTGGCGCATGTAGGGATCGGCGCTTTCCTTGGGGGCAAGGTTTAGCAAGGCTGTGACAGCGGTGGATTCTTGAAGCTTGCCGAGGGAAATGGCGGCGTGAAAGCGCACGCCTTGGGAGGGATGTGCAAGGAGTGGAACAAGAGGGGTTCCGGAGGTTTTGACATCGCCGAGCATTTTGAGGACTTGGGTGATGATCTCTGTGTCGGATTCCGCAATCAGGGGCAAAAGAGTTGCGGTATCGACCTTTCCAGAACGCATGCCCTGGCCGAGTCCCCAGATGGCGTGGATGCGGGCGAGTTGGGGGGCCTTTTTGTCGTGGGCTGTTTTTTGCAGCAGGGTGTAATCACCTTTTTTGACGAGGGTGAATTGGGCGTGGAGGCGGACGCGTTGGTCGGGGTGGGCGAGGTGGGTGGTGTCGAGGTTGTCGGAGTTGAGGAGTTTGTTTGTTTCCTGGCGCTCGGTGCTGTTTTTGGCGGTGGGGTCGTCGGCGAACCAGATGGCGCCTTTTTGATCGAGGGGGTAGCCACCGTCCCAGTCGGCGATGATGAGTTCGCCGGTGGGGGCGAGGGCGAGGCCGATGCCCATGAGGCCGGAGTGGATGAGGCGCTCGTTCTGCATCTTGAAGGTGCTGCCGGAGGGGACGATCTGGAAGGCGGTCATCTGGCCGGAGGGGAATTGATCGAGGATGAAGTGATTGCGGAGGGATGCGCCGAGGGCGGTGCCGGGTTCGTGGATGAATCCGGCGGGGCCGTTGGAGTAGTTGGCGAGCGGGGGTGTGATGAAGAGGGGCTGGCCGGGATGGGCGGGCTGCCAGATGCCGTCGCGAATCCAGCGGCTGGCTTCTTTTTGATATTGGTGGCTGCAGCGCCAGCCGGAGTCGCTGCGCTCGGTGATGTAGACGAAGCGTTCGCGTTCGCCGGGGAGGTCGGCGTCGTTGTCGACGCCGAAGATGTTGCCGTAGTTGTCGAAGGCGATTTCTTGGACGTTGCGGAGGCCGTGGGCGAAGACTTCGAAGTTGGTGCCGTCGGGTTCGCAGCAGAGGACGCAGCCTTCGTGGGGGTGGTAGAAGTGCTTGCCTTCCTTGCTGGTGACGTTGACGCCTTTGTCGCCGATGCTCCAGTAGATGCGGCCGTCGGGGCCGATGCGGGGGCCGTGCATGTCGTGTCCGGCGTAGGCGATGTGCATTCCAAAGCCGTGGGCGACGATCTCGCGTTCGTCGGCGACGCCGTCGTCGTTGGTGTCGCGGAGGCGGATGAGGTCGGGGGCGACGGTGAGGTAGACCCAGCCGTCGTGATAGAGGATGCCGGCGGCGATGCCGGTGACGACGCTGTTGAAGCCTTCGGCGAAGACGGTGAGTTTGTCGGCGGTGCCGTCGTGGTCGGTGTCGCGGAGCTGGTAGATGCGCTCGCTGTGGACGGTGAGGTCCTTCCAGTCGATGGAGCCGTCTTTGTTGTGGTCGGTGAGGGAGCCGCGTGGGAGACGGGTTTTGCCGGGGGCGAGCTCGCGTTTGAGGAAGGCTTCTTTTTCTTCGACGCTGGTGAGGGCGACGTCGTCGGGGATCCACTGGGTGTGCTCGCGGATGTCGAGGTCGGCGACTTTGCGGCGGGTGGTGGCGGAGACGTAGATGCGGCCCTGGGGATCGACGGTGACGGCGACGGGATCGGGGACGTTGAGGGTGCCGGACCAGCGGTGGAGTTCGAGGGGGGATTTGATGGGCGCGGTCTTGGGCGTCTTGGCTTTGGTCTTGGCGGGTGTTTCGTCAGCGGCGAGGCATGGGAGGGCGAGCAGTGCGGCCAGGGCGAGGTGACAGAGGTTTTTCATGAAAGGGGGTTACGATCTGTGGAGCAGAATTTGGCTGGCCGAAAGAGGGGAAAGAAGGAGAAAAAGGGGGAGGGGAAATGGGAGGATTGGGAGGAGGAAAGGGGACGGAAAATGCTGAGGGGCTTTTGCATTAACCACAGAGGCACGATGGCCACAGAGTTTTCCATTCAGGATTCAATGTGGGGCTCTGCGATGGGCGGAGAATGAGGTGCGCGCTAAGAGGCGCGAAAAAGGGCAAAAAATGAGGGCGGGCTTTTCGAGCA